>NZ_JBJKFJ010000013.1:0-167700 GCF_050473265.1 Pseudomonas pichavaramensis
TGCGGCCCTGCGTGCCGGCGAGATCGGCGGCGCCGGCCTGGACACCTTCGAGCAGGAGCCGCCGGCCGCCGACAGCGAGCTGTGGGCACTGGGCAACCTGGTCGCCACCCCGCACGTGGGCGCCAATACTCAGGAGTCGCAGGACCGCGTGGGCCTGCTGGCGGTGCAGCAGATCGTCGCGCAATGGGCTGGTGAGGCATTGGAGCCACGTTGCGTGGTCAACCGCCACCTGTTGCCAGGTGCCTGAGCTGATATGAGCCAGCCTGAGTTGGCTGGTTAGTGCCCAGGTATCTCGTCGCACACTGAGCGCCGCCTGCGTGCGGCGCTCGCTATTCCCACAATAAAAACCAGGGAAGCTCATGAAATCGTTGCTTGCGAGGGTTGCGTCTCGCCACGTTGTTTTTTCAGTTATTGCCTTGCTGACGCCTGTGCTGCTGCCTGCAGCCCAGGCCGATGACTACCCGAGCCGGGCCATCTCGCTGATCGTGCCCTATGGTGCGGGCGGCACCACGGACA
This sequence comes from Pseudomonas pichavaramensis, assembly GCF_050473265.1. Classification (NCBI taxonomy): domain Bacteria; kingdom Pseudomonadati; phylum Pseudomonadota; class Gammaproteobacteria; order Pseudomonadales; family Pseudomonadaceae; genus Pseudomonas; species Pseudomonas pichavaramensis. Next base: position 517 of record NZ_JBJKFJ010000013.1, read on the forward strand.
TCTCCGCGCGCCGTCTGGCCGCGCTGGCCGAACCGCTGCTGGGCCAGCCGGTGGTGGTGGAGAACCGTCCCGGTGGCGGTGGCATCAATGCCATGCGCGCGCTGGCGGCAGGCAAGGCCGACGGCTACGCGCTGATCGCCACCACCTCGTCGCCGCTGTTCGTGACCCCGGCTCTGCGCCCGGTGGGGTATGACCCGATTGCCGACTTCACCTCGCTGCTCAACTATTCCGGCCCCTATCACGGGGTGCTGGTGCGTGCCGACAGCCCCTATCACTCGCTGGACGAGCTGATCAACGCGGCGGCTGCCGGCAAGCGCCTGACCTACGGCACCGCCGGCGCCCTCAGTGGTCCGCGCCTGACCTTCACCGCACTGGCGCGCAAGACCCGTGCCGACCTGCAGCACGTGCCGTTCAACAGTGCCTCCGCGGTTACCGCGGCGCTGCTCGGCGGGCATATCGACATCGCCCTGGTGCCGGCCTACCGCGACCTGGTGCGCGGCGAGCGCCTGCGTCTGCTCGGTGTGCTCGACGACAGCCGCGACCCGGACTTCCCGCAGGCGCCGACCCTCAGCGACGCCGGCTACGCCCTCGAATTCCCCTCCATCGTCGGCCTGATGCTGCCGCGCGGCGTGCCGGCCGAACGTGCCGAACGCCTGCGTGCGGCGTTCGCCGAGGCGGCGGCGTCGGATTCCTTCGCCCGTGACATGGACAAGCTCAGCCAGCCGGTACGGATCATGTCCGGGGCGCAGATGGATGAGGTGATCGAGCGCAATCTGGCGGTCTACCGCAACCTGGCCGAGGAGCTCAAACGATGAGTGCCAAGCTGTCCGCCGGCGCCGCCGGCAAACCCCGTTTCGGCCTGCAGAGCCTGACGGCCACGGTCATCCTGCTGCTGGCCCTGGGCGGCCTGTTCAGCCTGCAGAGCCAGGTGCTGGTGTTCGACTTCGGCGACAGCGGCCCGGATGCGCGCTTCTTCCCGCGGCTGATCCTCGGCCTGCTGGCGCTGGCCGCCGGGCTGCGCCTGTGGCTGCAGCGCAACACGCTGGAAGATGCGCCCGGTGCCGCGCTGGACTGGGGCCGCGTGCTGCTGATCGGCCTGCTCATCGCCGCCGCCGTGCTGGCCATGGATGCGCTGGGCTTTCTGCTCTGCGCGGCAGCGGTCGGCGTGCTGCTGGCCGTGGTGCTGGGTGAGCGGCGCCTGCTGCTCGGCCTGCTGCTGCCGCTGGCGGTGGCCGTGCTGGTCACCCTGGGCGCGCGCTACGCGCTGAACATTCCGCTCCCCTGACTGCCGGAACCTGCCATGTTTCTCGAAGCCTTTTACGCATTGTTCGACCTCTGGGTGCTGGTGGCGGCCGTCTGCGGCGTCGTCGCCGGCATCATCATTGGCGCCATCCCGGGCCTGGGCCCGACCATGGCCATCGCCCTGCTGATTCCGGTGACCTTCAGCATGTCGCCGATCCCGGCGATCATCCTCCTGCTGGGGGTCTACCAGGGCGCCATCTTCGGCGGCTCGATCTCCGCCATCCTGCTCAACGTGCCCGGCACGCCGTCCTCGGCGGCCACCGTGCTCGACGGCCACGCCATGGCGCGCCAGGGCCGCGCCGGCGAGGCGCTGCGCGTGGCGCTGTACTCCAGCGTGTTCGGCAACCTGTTCAGCTGCGTGGTGCTGATCCTGCTGGCGCAGCCGCTGGCCGCCTTCGCCCTGGACTTCGGCCCGGCGCAGATGGCCGCGCTGATGTTCTTCGCGCTGTCGATCATCGTCCTCTTCGGCGGTGGCTCGAAACTCGACTCGGCGATCATGGTGCTGGTCGGCATCGCCGCCGGCATCGTCGGCCTCGACCCCATCGAAGGCCTGCCGCGCTTCACCTTCGGCAGCTTCTCGGCCGAGGACGGCCTGCAGCTGATTCCGGTGCTGATCGGCCTGTTCGCCATGTCCGAGGTGCTGCAGCAGGTCTTCGACCGTCGCCGTGGCGAGCACCCGGAAGCCGATCCGGTGCCGGTGGACAGTGGCAAGGTGGGCTTCCTGGCCATGTGGCGGATGCGCAGCACGCTGCTGCTGTCGTCGCTGATCGGCACCTTCGTCGGCATCCTGCCGGGCATCGGCTCCACCGTGCCGGCCTTCGTCAGCTACAACCTGGCGCGCTCGCGTTCGCCGCGCAAGGACGCCTTCGGCAAGGGCGAGGCCGAAGGTGTGGCCGCGCCGGAAGCGGCCAACAACGCGGTGACCGGCGGCGCGCTGGTGCCGATGCTGGCGCTGGGCATTCCCGGTGACGCGGTGACGGCGGTGATCCTCGGCGCCTTCATGCTGCAGGGCCTGACCCCCGGGCCGTTCCTGTTCCGCGACCACGGCGTGGAGATCTACGCGATCTTCCAGGCGCTGATCCTGCTGTCGATTCCCTGCGTGATCTTCGGTCTGGCGATGTTCCGCGGGGCGGTCCACGTGATCCGCATCCAGGCGCGTCACCTCTATCCGCTGATTACCATCCTCGCCCTGTTCGGCGCGTATTCGGTGAACAACAACCTGTTCGACGTCGGCGTCATGCTCGCCGCCGGCGGTGTCGGCTTCGCCCTGCGCCGCGCCGGCTTCCCGCTGCCGCCGCTGCTGATCGGCCTGATCCTCGGCCAGCCGCTGGAGCAGAGCCTGCGCCAGGCGCTGCTGGCCAGTGGCGGCAGTGCCGACATCTTCCTCAACTCGCCCATCGTGCTGGCACTGCTCGGGGTCACCCTGCTGTGCATGCTCGGGGCCGCCTGGCAGCATCAGCGCCAGGCCCGTCGCGGAGTCTGACCATGTCGCAGCCAGGCGCAGCGCCACTGTGCGATTGCCATATCCATGTGTTCGCCCCGGGCCGGCATTACCCCGGGGCCAGCTACCAGCCGCCGGGCAAGAGCATCGCGGCCTTCCGTGAGGAGGCGCAGGTTCCCGACATGGGCCGGGCGGTGCTGGTGCAGGCGTCGATCGATGGCACCGACAACAGCCACCTGCTCGAGGTGCTGCGCAGCAGCACCGACCTCGAACTGCGCGGCGTGGTGATGATCGACGAAGACACGGGCAATCTCGCCGAACTGGCGGCGGCCGGCGTGCGCGGCATCCGCATTCAGGACCGCACCCGCCTGGGCATCAACGACCTGCCGCGGCTGCCGGCGCTGGCCGCGCGGGCGGCCGAGCAGGACTGGCACGTCGAGCTCAATACCGAGCCGCAGCGCTACGCCGCGCTGCAGGCGCAGCTCGGGCGGCTGCCGGCAGGGCAGGCGCTGGTGCTCGACCACTGCGGCCAGATCGACCCGGCCAGCGCCGACGATCTGGCCGGCCTCAGCCGCCTGCTCGACAGCGGGCGGGTGTGGGTCAAGCTGGCGCCGACCCGGGTCAGCCGCCAGCCCGGCCGCTACGATGATCTCGCCCCGGCGCTGCGTCATCTGCTCGGGCAATACCGCGAGCGCTGCCTGTGGGGCAGCGACTGGCCGCACGTGATGACCGCCGAGCCGCTGCCGCAGTCGGCCGACATGCTGGCGTTGCTGCGCCGCGAGCTGGACAGCGCGCAGCTGCAGGCCTGCCTGGTGGACAACCCGGCTCTGCTGTATCGCTTCTGATGTCGGAAATATTGGAACGACGTTTCCATTTGTCGGATTTATGAGTTCGGGTTTTTAGTGGTGCGCATATGTCCACGGTCGCCCTTTCCCCGGGTTTCGCTGCGTCATAGCCAGGATCTATAGGATGTGGCGCTTTGCTTTAGGCAGTGCGGCGGTTTTCCGCAGTTTGCCTGGCAGCGCGGTCATGAAATGAAACTCTAACGCTAATATTGAAATGACGTTTCTATATGCTAGGCTTCAGCCATTCGCGGCAGGCCCGGCCTGCCTCTGGTGAACTAGAACAACAAGGTCCGCACCATGAGTCGAAGCATCTCCCAGTCGGGCGCCTGGGCGCGCCCTGGCCTCCTGTCCGTTGGCGCCATCGCGCCGGACTTTGCGCCTCTCCCTGCATCATCCGCTGCGCTGCGGCGCAGCCTGTGCCTGCCGCTGCCCGGCCGGCGCCTGCCTACTCCAGTTTGACTGCCTGACCGGCTGCCTGCCGGTCGTCAAAACGGCGCGCCCGTTTTTTACGGGCGCGCCCCTGTGTAGAAAAAGGGCCAAGGCAGCAGCTGCCGCGGCTATCAGGAAGCCCCAACGAGGATCGCCCCCATGATCGGCAAAATCACAAGAAAGCTAACTGCCAGTGCCCTTTTCGCCCTGGCCATGTCGACTCTCCCGGCTCACGCGGATGACTATCCGCAGGGCAACATCGATTTCATCGTGCCGTTCCCGCCAGGCGGTGGCACCGATATCTCGGCCCGCCAGCTGACCCAGCAGATCGCCGAAAGCACCGGCTGGACCTTCGTCGTCGAGAACCGTCCGGGCGCCGGCGGCAACATCGGCCTGGCGCAGCTGGCCCGGGCCAAGGCTGATGGCCTCAACCTGGCGATCGGCCAGACCTCCAACCTGGCGGTCAATCCGAGCCTGTACAAGGACATCCCCTACGACCCGCTGAAGGACTTCCGCCAGATCGCGGTGATCTCCACGCAGCCGATGGTCATCGTTACCCGCAGCGATTCGCCGATCAAGGATCTGCCCAGCTTCCTCGCCGAAGCCAAGGCCGAGCCGGGCCGCCTGCTGTTCGGCACCCCGGGTTCGGGCACCGTCGCCCACCTGTCGCTGGAGCTGCTGCAGAGCAAGGCCGGCATCGAGCTGACCCACGTGCCGTACCCGGGCATCGCCCAGGCCATCAGTGACGTGATGGGCGGCGTGGTCGACGTCTACATCGGCAGCATGCCCAGCGTCCTGCCGCACATCCGCGCCGGCTCGCTGCGTCCGCTGGCCGTCACCTCGGCGCAGCGCAGCCCGATTCTGGCCGACGTGCCGACCGTGGCCGAAAGCGGCTACGCCGGCTTCGAGACCGCCGACTGGAAAGCCGTGGTCGGCCCCGCCGGGCTCTCCGACGAGCGCGTTGCCCAGCTCAACCAGGTGATCAACGAAGCCCTGCGTTCGGACAAGGTGCGCAAGGCCATGGAAGCCGAAGGCAGCACCGTGCTCAACGAAGACAGCGCCTACTTCAGCACCCTGCTGGGTCAGGAGATCGAGCGCTGGCGTGAAGTGATCAAGGTTTCCGGCGCCACCGTCAACTAAGGCTGCAGTTGCCGGGCGCGGCCTGCGCGGCGCCCGGCCTTTCGAGGAATTCGCAATGTCCCAGCGTAACTATCAGGACGCCATCAGCGGCCTGCTGATTGCGGTGTTCGGCGTGGTGGTCGCGCTCTACGCGGTCAACCACTACAGCATCGGCAGCATCCAGCGCATGGGCCCGGGCATGTTCCCGGTGGCCATGGGCAGCACCCTGGGTGTGCTCGGTGCACTGCTGGCCCTGTTTGCCTGGCTGCGCCCGGGCCAGCGTGAAGGCATGCCGGTGCAATGGCGCCCGGCGCTGCTGGTGCTGGGCGCCATCGGCTTCTTTGCCGTGGTGGTGACCTTCTCCGGGCTGATCCCGGCGGTGCTTGGCGTGGTGCTGATTTCCGCCATGGCCGACCGCAAGACCCGGGCAAAACAGGCGTTGCTGCTCAGCGCCGCGCTGGCCCTGCTGGCCTACCTGATCTTCCAGCTCGCGCTGGATATGAATTTCGACCTGTTCTGATAGGTGCCGGAATGTCCTTCGTCGACAATCTGCTGATCGGCATGGAGACCGCCTTCTCCTGGTACAACCTGTTCTACTGCTTCGTCGGGGTGTTCATGGGCACCCTGCTCGGGGTGATCCCCGGCATCGGCGTGCTGGCGGCCATCTCCATGCTGTTCCCGATGACCTTCCACCTGGAGCCCACCGCCGCGCTGATCATGCTCGCCGGCATCTGGTACGGCACCAGCTACGGCGGCAGCACCGCGTCGATCCTGCTCAACGTGCCGGGCACGCCGTCCAGCGCGGTGACCTGCCTCGACGGCTACCCGATGGCCCAGCAGGGCCGCGGCGGCGTGGCCCTGCTGATGACCACCGTGGCGTCGTTCTTCGGCGGCTCGTTCGGCATCATCCTGCTGATGAGCCTGGCCTCGACCATCAGCCGCTACGCCCTGAGCTTCTCCTCGGCGGAGTACTTCGCGCTGATGCTGCTGGGCCTGGTGGCGGCCTCCAACATCTCCGGCGGCTCGCTGCTCAAGGGCCTGATCATGGTGGCCTTCGGCATCCTCTTCGGCACCGTCGGCAGTGACATCTATACCGGTACCCGGCGCTTCGACTTCGGCGTGCTGGACCTGGCCGACGGCATCAACCTGGTCGCCCTGGCCATGGGCCTGTTCGGCGTGGCCGAGGTGATCGCCAGCATCGGCAAGGTGGATGGCGGCCAGGTCGACCGCAGCTCGCTGAGCCTGGCGGCGATGAAGCCGACCCGTGACGACCTCAAGCGCTCCTGGTGGCCGATGCTGCGCGGTTCCAGCATCGGTTCGTTCTTCGGCACCCTGCCGGGCACCGGTCCGTCGATTGCGGCGTTCCTCGCCTACGCCACCGAGCGCCGCCTGGCGCGCGATCCGAACCGCTTCGGCAAGGGGGCGATCGAGGGCATCGTCGCCCCGGAATCGGCCAACAACGCCGCCGACCAGACCGCCTTCATCCCCACCCTGGCGCTGGGCATCCCCGGCAGTGCGACCATGGCGCTGATGCTCGGCGCGCTGATGATCCACGGCATCGCCCCCGGCCCGCAGCTGATGACCGACCAGCCCTCGCTGTTCTGGGGCCTGGTGATCAGCTTCTGGATCGGCAACCTGCTGCTGGTGATCCTCAACGTGCCGCTGATCGGCCTCTGGGTACGCCTGCTGATGGTGCCGTACCACCTGCTGTTCCCGGCGGTGCTGATGTTCGTCTGCATCGGCACCTACAGCGTCAACCACAGCGCCTTCGACGTGCTGGTGGTGACCCTGTTCGGCGCCTTCGGCTACGCCATGCGCGTGCTCGGCTTCCCCGCCGCGCCGCTGCTGCTGGGCTTCGTCCTCGGACCGATGATGGAGGAACACTTCCGCCGCGCCATGCTGCTGTCGCGGGGTGACTTCATGACCTTCGTCGAGCGCCCGATCAGCGCCACCGTGCTGGCGCTCACCGCGCTGGTGCTGCTGCTCGGTCTGCGGCCGCTGCTGCGCGCCTGGCGCAAGCCGGCGCTGAGCTGAGGCGCGGTTGTGCCCTGAGCCGCTGGCGGCTCAGGGTCTGGCCGGGCGCAAGGCCCGGCTGGTTTCTGCAGTAGCCTGCTGACTGCAACGACACTGGGTGGATGCATGTCAGGGCTGCTGCTTGTTTGCATCACCACGGGTTTCAGGCATTCCTTTGTCCGGAATACCCGTGTCTTTGTCATTTAAATAGTGTTGATGTGATGTCTGGATGAGGGCTACCGTACGCAGGCTTATCGCTGAGCGGCAGTTGTCCACATTTCAGGAGATCCGCATGCACGACTCTACCGATGCCACCTCGGGTCTTCAGGCCCTGCAAGCATTGATTCGCGGCGAGCTGCCAGCGCCGTCCATTGGCGAGACAATGGGCATCCACGCGGTGCAGGTCGAGCCGGGGAGCATCATCCTGGAAGGTCGCCCGGATGACCGCCACCTCAATCCGGTTGGCGCCGTGCATGGTGGTTTCGCAGCGACTTGCCTGGACGGTGCCGCGGCGCTGGCGTTGTTCTCCACTCTGGAGGCGGACGTGCCGCACTCGACGGTGGACCTCAACGTCAAGTACGTGCGCCCGTTGCGTCCAGGCGAGGTTTATCAGGTACGCGGTTGGGTCGTCGAGCGTACGCGCAGCCTGGCGATCTGCGATGCGCAGATCGTCGATAGGCAGGGCAAGCTGTGCGCCAAGGCCACCACCACCTTCGTTATCGGAGTGGCCAAGGCATGAGGGAGCTCATCGTTCAGGGGGGCTGGAGCCGAGCGGCCGGATCTGCTGCATAGCGGCTGTTGCGACCCCTTGCTGCTCAACCTGCAGATAGTCGGCTAGGAAGAGGCGCCGCAGGCACTGATTCAGCCGCTGACCAAGTGCGTCATGGTGCGCGAGCACATCACCTGAAGCCGCTCAGTTGAGATGCTCGGCAAGCGCCCGCATCACCTGGCGCCAGGCGTTCTGGCCGTCGGCATCGGTATTGCCCAGGGCTTCGCGCAGGGTGCGCCGCTCCAGTTCGGTGGCTTCGGCTTCCAACGCCGTACCTGCTTCGCTCAGGGCCAGCAGCTTGAAGCGATGCCTGCCTGGTTCGCGGCTGTACTGCACCAGACTCTGCTCGAACAGATGGGACAGCGGACGATGCAGCGCCTGGTTGCTGACGCCCAGGGTAGCGGCCAGTTCGCCGATGCTGATTGCATCGGCACGAGCGATCACATACAGAATGCGGTGGTGAACACGGGAAAGCCCCTGTGCTTCGAGAAAACGGTCGGCCTCCACCGTCAGGCCGCGGAAGCCAAAATGCAGAAGCTCCAGGCCATGGTCCAGCGGGTCCAGTGATTTCAGGTGAACGGACGCGGTGTTGATCTTTTTCTCGATGACCATGGAAACATTCATAGCGGTTGAAGAAAGTGCAGACTAAGACTTCGAGCGCTTTTTCCACAATAAAGAGGAGCATGCCCATGCAACTGATCTATGCCGCCGCTTCCCCCTTCGCCCGCAAGGTCCGCGTACTGGCTGCCGAAACCGGGCTGCTCGCCAGTATCGAGATGATCGACACCGCCGTGCTGCCAACCACGCTCAATGAACGTGTCAATCTGGCCAATCCGCTGGGCAAGATTCCAGTGCTGCTACTGGATGATGGTGAGTCGCTGTATGACAGCCGGGTGATCTGTGAGTACCTCGACACATTGCATCAGGGACCGAAGCTACTGCCGGGCGATGGCGAGCGTTGGCCGGTGTTGCGTCTGGCTGCGTTGGCCGATGGCCTCATGGAGGCAGCCTTGTTGGCGCGCTACGAGAAAGCTGTGCGCGAGCCACAGCAGCAATCGCAGGCCTGGCTCGAGGGGCAGTTGGGCAAGGTGCGTCGTGCATTGGCTGAGCTTGAGCGCCAGTCCGCGCAACTGCACGGCCCGCTCGATCTTGCTCAGATCGGCGTCGCCTGCGCCTTGGGGTACCTCGACTTCCGTTTTGCCGAGATTGACTGGCGTGCCGCGCATCCAGCGCTGCGAGATTTTCAGCAAACCTTCGCCCAACGCGGCTCGATGCTTGCAACTGCTCCGTCCTGAAAACGAACGCCTGGCAAGGGTGCCGCTGGCAATCGCTGCTACGCTTTTCTGGCGGCAGAATTACGACCGTTTGTCGGCTGAGTGAATGGAGCAAAGACTTAATCCCGACTTCGTCATGATTTTGGCGATATCTCGCACTAGATCTTTGTGGTTGATATCAAAAGGCTTCTGCTTGTGTGATCTTTGTCACATTAGATATTGACGTTAATTTGACTTGTTTCCCGTTCGTCCGTTTTGAGGTCTGGCAATTCATCAAAAAATTGACATATCTATAGTTGGGCTGATTCAATGTGCAGGCTTTTTGATGTCACGCTTCTGCTTGGCTCATCTCTTTTGAGGGCCGGTTTTTGAAGTGATGGGGGAAGCCTCGCCAGGGGGCTTTTATCAAGCAGTAAGCGCGCAAGCGCTTTTCAACGCAGTGGGTCATGCAGGTGAAGTCCTCAAAGGGAATTGCCAGGCTTTTCGGCTTGGCCATGGCGTTTTTCGCTTCTACGGCGCTCTCTCAGCCTACAAGTGTCGCCTTTTGGTATGCCGATCAGCCGCCGTTGCCCGAGCTGTCTCAGTTCGAGTGGGTGGTCGTCGAGTCGGGCCATGTGTCTGAAAAGGATCTCGCGTACCTCAAGGGGCAGGGCAGTGAGGTCTTCGCCTATCTGTCGATTGGTGAGTTTGACGGCGACACCGCCAAGGCTGGCCTGAGCGAGGCAGCCAGCACCATCCGGAACGATGCCTGGAACAGTCAGGTGATGAATCTGGAGTCACCGGCATGGCGTGACTACCTGTTCAAGCGTGCCAGTACGCTCCGCCAGCTGGGCTATGACGGCATTTTTCTCGATACCCTGGACAGCTTCCATTTGCAGTCGCAGGACATGCAGGGGGCGCAGCGTGAGGCGCTGAAAAGCCTGCTCGGCGAACTGCATCGGCGTGAACCGAAACTCAAACTGTTCTTCAATCGTGGGTTCGATGTGCTGCCCGAGCTGCAGGGCGTTGCCTCTGCCGTTGCCGTTGAGTCCATCTATGCCGGTTGGGATGCCGCTGGCGGTGGCTATAAAGAAGTTTCGCAGAGTGACCGTGACTGGCTGCTGCCGCAGCTGGAGGCCGTGCGCGCTCAGGGCATCCCTGTGGTGGCGATCGAGTACCTGCCGCCTCAGCAGCGCGAGCAGGCTCGTGAGTTGGCAGCACGCCTGTCGCGTGAAGGCTTCATTCCTTATGTGACCTCGCCTGCGCTGAATGCCGTGGGCATCGGTGGTGTTGAAATCCAGCCCCGGCGTATTGCGCTCGTCTATGACATGCGCGAAGGCGAGGTCGAAGACAACCCAGGACACGTTCATCTGGGTGGGCTGCTCGAGTATCTGGGATACCGAGTCGATTATTGGCCGGCGGACCGCACTCTGCCCCAGCGCCCGCTCAAGGGGCTCTACGCGGGCATCGTGGTATGGATGACCAGCGGCTCGCCGGTGGAGCGTGACTATTTCGAAGAGTGGCTGGGCCAGCGCCTCGATGAGCAGGTGCCGATCGCCTTCATGTCCGGTATGCCAACCGAGAACGACAGCCTTCTCGCTCGCATCGGCATTCGTCCGCGCTCGCAGCCAATTGCCAGCGACGCCGTCCTGCTCTCTCATGACGACAGTCTGATCGGCGCGTTCGAGGCCCCGATCCGAGTGCGCACGCGAGATGTACCGTCGCTGACCGTGATCGACCCCGAGCGCACTCAAGCTGCGCTGTCTTTGCAGAGCGGGGAGCGTGTTTATGTGCCTGTCGCTACCGGTGACTGGGGTGGCTACGCGCTGTCGCCCTATGTGTTCGAGGATGGGCTCGATCACCGACGTTGGGTGCTCGATCCGTTTGCCTTCATTACTCGTGCCTTCAAGCTACCTGCGTTGCCGCGTCCCGACACCACCACCGAAAATGGCCGGCGTATCGCTACCGTGCACTTGGACGGTGACGGCTTCGTTTCCCGTGCGGAAGTTCCCGGCTCGCCTTACTCGGGTATCCAGGTGCTGGATGACTTCATCACGCCTTACCCGTTGCTGACTTCGGTGTCGGTGATCGAGGGTGAGGTGGGGCCGCGCGGCATGTATCCCCATCTTGCCCGCGAGCTGGAGCCCATTGCCCGCAAGATCTTCGCCGACCCCAAGGTCGAAGTAGCCAGCCACACCTTCAGTCACCCGTTCTTCTGGCAACCGGAAAAATCCTCGAAGCAAGATGGGTTCGAGGCGCAGTACGGCTACATGATGGCCATTCCGGGCTACAAGACGTTGGACATGCAGCGTGAGGTGGTTGGCACGCGTGATTACATCAACAAGCGTCTGACCACACCCGAGAAACCGGTGAAGATGATCTTCTGGTCCGGCGACGCCATGCCGAATGCCGAGACCATCAAGCTGGCCTATGAAAGCGGCTTGCCCAACGTCAACGGTGGCAACACGGCGCTGACCAAGGCCTATCCTTCGCTCACCGGGCTCTATCCGCTGATCCGGCCAACTGCGGGCGGGTTGCACTTCTATGCTCCGGTGATCAACGAAAACGTCTACACCAACCTGTGGACGGGGCCTTATTACGGCTTCCGTGACGTCGAGGATACCTTCGCGCTTACCGACAGCCCGCGCCGGCTGCGGGGCTTCCACCTGTATTACCACTTCTATTCAGGTACCAAGCAGGCCTCCATTCGCGCCATGCGTCATACCTACCAGACCATTCTTGACGGTCAGCCGCTGTCGCTGTGGATGAGCGACTACATCAAGCGCGTCGAGGGGCTCTATCGGGCGAGCCTGGCCAAGCGCAGCGATGGTGCCTGGCAGATCAAGGGGCTGATGGGGATGCGCACCCTGCGCCTTGATCCGGCGTTGGGCTGGCCTGATCTCGCTCGTTCCAAAGGTGTTGCTGGCGTGCGCGAAGTGCCACAAGGGCGCTACGTCCACCTGAGCACCGCCGATGCGGTCCTGGCACTGCGCGAGACCCGTGACCCGCGTCCGGCGCTGGAGGAGGCCAACATTCCGCTGACCGACTGGCGCTACCTCGACGACAAGCGCGTAGCGTTTTCCTTCAGTGGCGAGTTCCCCCTGACCTTCAGTGTGCGTTCGGCTGGCGCTTGCCACGTCAACGCGGGTGGTGGGCGTTTCGCGGGTAAACATGACAATGGCGTATGGCACTTCGAGTTGCCGATGAAGCAGGTGAGAGGTGGACAGCTTGTCTGCAACTAAGAAAAGCGTGCCGCGCACACGCCTGCTCAACCCATGGATGATCCTGCTGGTTGCAGGGTTCGTGGTGGCGCTTCTGGTGCTGTCATACAAGAGCGAAGAGGTATTTCTGCCGGATGCGGACGATACCCCCGACGCTGTTGCCATCAGCTACACCGAGCTGCTGATCAAGGCCCACCCCGAGGATGACAAGCTTCGCTTGAGACTGATCGACCAATTGATTCAGGTCGGTGATTTCACTCGTGCCCGCAAGTATCTGGAGGAGCTGCAGGGGCGCTTGCTTTCTGTCACACCCTTTTACTTCGCGATGCTCGACGTGCTGCGTGCCCAGGCCGACCCCGACGGCATCAGCGATGAGCAGCGAGCGGCTCTGGTCGAGGAACTGCGTGCTCTGAAGCTCGCGGATCTCGACAACGGCATGCTGGAGCGTCTGGCGCGCTACTCGTTGGAGATGGGCGGGCTGGATATCGCGGTTGGCGCATACCAGGCGCTGGCGGAGCGCGATAGCGAGCGCCGCGCGCATTGGCTGGGTGAAGCGGCAATCTGGAGCCTGGCCAACAATGACCAGAGCGGCGCGGCGCAGATCTACCAGCAACTGGCAGCGGAAGAAGGTGACCGACTCAAGCGCGCGGAGTATCTGCGCGAAGCTTTCGACGCCCTGCGCGCGGCGAATCAGCCAGAGCAGGCTGCCGAGCTGCTGGCTCAGCACCTGGATGAACTCGATGCCGACCCCGCCTCGCTCGACTGGCTGGCTGCCGGTGTGGATGCTGCCCAGGGCGGCCATCGCTATGACTTGGCAGAAACCTTCATTCAGCGTTGGTTGAGCCTTAAACGAGACGACCCTCGCGCTCTGTCCGCCGACTTCCATCTGAGCCTCGCTTCCGGTGCCATCGATCGCGCCTGGCAGCTGGCGCCCGAGCTGCTGGCGCTGACACCCGACAATTACGAGCTGATGGGCGAGTTGGCGCGACTTGCCGAGTGGACGGGGCATACCCAGCAGGCGTTGAACTACTGGGTGCAGATGCTTGCCGAGCATGAAGATCCGGCGTTGCGTGAGCGGGTATGGCGTTACTCGCTGCAGCTGTTCGATTTCGATCAGGTGGTCAACGCGTTGGCAGCCATCGACCAGCATCGGCAGATGAGCGACCTGGAAGTCGACACGCTGGTCTACAGCCACGAAACCCGGGGCACGCCTGATGAGGCGGAGAGTTGGCTGAGGGCCTATCTGCAGCGTTATCCCAATCATCTGTTCGCCCGCCAGCGTCTGCGCATGCTGCTGGAAAATACCCAGCAGTTCAGGAAGGAAGTGGAACAGTGGAAGATTCTCGCTGAACGCATGCCATTGACGACCAAGGACCGCATTCGCTGGGCCAAGGTGCACTGGAATCTGTTCGAGCCGGATCAGGCGTGGCAGGTCCTGGCCGACGCCGATCCCGCCCAGCTTGATGACCCGGAATTCTGGCAACTGCGTGCCGACCTGGCCTGGCAGCTGGAGCGTGACGAGGACGTGCGGGCATCCTACGAGCGCCTGTTGAGTTTGAACGTGCCGCTGGACCTGGATGACGAAGACCGCCTGGTTCGCCTGTACTGGGATATCGACCCCAAACGCACCCTCCAGCTGCTTATCGACAGCTGGCATCGCACCGGCAGGATGAACCGCCTGGTGGTTGCCCTGCAACTGGCCGAGACTATGCGCGACTGGGATACCCTCAAGGCCCTGCTGGCTGAGGCGGAGAAATCGCCAAACGGACGCGACAATTCGCAGTACTGGATTGCGCGCGCGGCCGTGGTCGCTCAGGAAGGTCAGTTCGACCTGGCGCAGGAATACTACAAACAGGCCCTGGCGCTCTTCCCCGACGACAATCTGGTTCGTCAGCGCATCCTGTGGTTCTACGTCGACAACGCGCAGCGCGATTCGCTGGCTCAACTGCTGCCACAGTGGCGTGCTCTGGCCGTGAACGACAGCCGTTTGTGGCTGCCCTATGCCACTGGCTACATGATGCTCAACAACCCGCAGGAAGCCCTGCGTTGGTTCCGTCAGCATCTGAAGTCGAATCCATCGGACCGTCTGGTACTGGCTGCCTATGCTGACGCCGCAGAAGCGGCAGGCTACGAGGATCTGGCGTGGCGCCTGCGCGGCCAGCTGCTGCGTGACATGGATCTGCAGCGCGTGACCTCGACCCCCGAGGGCTATGCCATGTATCTGCGCCTGCTGGCAGGCTCGCAGGGAACGCTGGCTTCCTTGGCGCAGGCGAAGCGTCAATGGAATGGTGAGCAGGCGACGTTGCAGGTCTGGTTCGAGCATTTCCTCGAGCGACTTGACGCCAGCAACCAGGCTGCTTTGAAGGATGACTGGCTGGCTTGGGGCGCTACGCGCGGCCTGCAGGTGGGCAGTTATGACGAGATTCAGCAGGCGTTACGCAACGACAACCACGCGCAGATGGAGCGTTTGCTGGCGCGTGGCGGTCTGGACGCCGCGCATGAGGTCGAAGTGCTGTCGCGCCTGGGGCACGATGGTGAAGCGCTGGCTGCCGGCCTCAGTGCTCTGGGCGATGACCAGCCTGAATCCATCCGTCAGCAACTGCTCTATCAGACCACCGGGATGCTCGAGCGCTCACCGCAGGGCCTGCAGCTGGGCTGGCACAAGACGGACTTCGGCGATCTGGACCTCAAGGGGCCACGCCTGCAGGTTGCGCGCTATCTCGGCGATGACTGGTACGCTGATCTGCAACTCGAGCAGGGGCGTTATAACAGCCGCAACCTGAACAACTCGGTGCTGGGCAGCGAACGCAACGTCAAACTGGAGACCCGCCGTGAGCTGGACGACGGCGATCTCACGTTGATTCTGGACAGCAGCCTGCGTGACGACGATGACCGCCATGGTCTGGGTATCGAGCGCAGCTGGCGTTTGAGCTCCCGTGATGAGCTGGGGCTTGGTTTCGACTGGCATCGTGAGGTCGAGGATACCGGCCTGCTGCGCGCGCTGAGCATGCGCGACAGCGTTCGCCTCAGAGGCCAGCATGGTTTCTCCGCCCGTGATCAGTTGACCTGGTCCCTGGCGCACAACCGCTACAGTTCCAGAAACGGCGATGATCTTGGCAGTGGCCATAGCGCTTCGCTGGAATGGGGCCACATGGTGTTCTTCGATGACCCATCCTGGTTGCTGCGTTCGGGTGTGGATTATCAGCGCAACAGCGTTCAGAACAGGGTGCCCGATGCTCTGCTGAGTGCCAACGGCGGTGCTTACATCCCGTTTGAGGATGATCCTGAGGCTACGATTCGGGGCGATGAGCTGATGCAGAGCCGCTATGGCCAGCTCTACGTCGCCAGCACCCTGCGCCGCGGCTTCCCTGGCGCACTGAACAGAACCCGTCCGCAGTTCACCTGGATGATCGATACCGTTGCGGGTTGGCAATGGACGGAGCGGCAATTCAATTACGGCATCAATGTTGGCGTCGGCGTCGAGTTGTTTGGAGACGACGAGTTGGCCGTGACCCTCGGTTACCAATCCGCCCCGCGGGGTGGGGAAGGTGATCCTGGTGGTTCGCTTGGTATCACCTACAGCACCCGCTTCGGGCGCTAAGCAAGGATTCTCAAAGGAGGAATGAAGATGCAAACCATACGTTGCCTGACCCTGGCGGTCATCGCACTGATCGTCTCGGGATGCTCGAGCTTTACCGGTGGCAGCGGTCAGACGCTGTCCCGTGATGCCTCGTGGGGCGTTGCTCCGCTGGTCAACTTTGCGCAGGCGCCCCAGGCGGGCGAACGTGCCGAGCAGATCCTGATCAGTATTCTGGCGGAAGAGGGCGTACGTCCTCTGATGTACCCGCAGCAACCGCAGAAGGATCTTCTGCTGCAGGACGACCGTGAGCGTCAGGCACAGGCACTGGCCTGGGCGCGTCAGCAGAAGCTGGCTTATGTGATCACCGGTAGCGTGGAAGAGTGGCAGTACAAGAACGGTTTGGACGGCGAGCCGGCAGTCGGCATCAGCCTGCAGATCCTCGAGCCGGCTACCGGTCGTGTGGTTTGGAGCTCCAGCGGCGCGCGCGCCGGTTGGTCGCGTGAAAGCGTTGCAGGCGCAGCCCAGAAGGTATTGCGCAAGCTGGTAGGTAACCTCGACTTCGAGTAATCACGATGCAGTCTGCCCACAAGGATTTCATTCTTGCGCCAAGGGCCAGCGGTCGCGTTTCCTGGTGGGAAACCTCTCTGCTGACGCTCCTGGCCCTCGGTTTCGGCTACTGGTTGTCGCCAGAGGACCCGCTGCTCGTTGCAGCCTCGTTCCCCTGGATGATTCTGGTGCCGATACTGCTCGGCGTTCGCTACGGATTCCTGCAAGGGCTATTCAGTGCTGCGCTGCTGATCGCGGCGCTCTTCGTCTTCCGTATTGCGGGGCGTGAGCTATACGTCGACACACCGGCTTCCTTCATCGTCGGCATGCTGCTGTGCAGCATGCTGGTCGGCGAGTTCCGCGACATATGGGAGCGACGTCTGGAGCGCCTTAGCCTGGCCAACGAATACCGCCAGCTGCGTCTCGACGAGTTCACCCGTTCGCATCACATCCTGCGCATTTCTCATGACCGCCTGGAACAACGGGTGGCGGGCAATGACCAGAGTCTGCGCAGTTCGCTGCTCAGCTTGCGTGAGCAATTGCGGGCGTTGCCGGGGGATCGCGACGCACTGAAGACCCTCTCCGACACGGTGTTGTCGCTGCTGGCTCAGTATGGCTCGCTCAGGGTCGCTGGCCTCTACCGGGTCATCGACAATGAACGTATCGATCCTCAGGCGCTGGCCGTGCAGGGTGAAATGGCTCAGCTCGACGAACGTGACATTCTGCTCAAGCAGTGTCTGCAGCGTGGCGAGCTGGTGAGCGTTCGCTCCGACGTGCTGGACCGTGGCGAAGGCGCTCGTCACTCGGCGCTACAGGCCTGCGTACCGCTGATCGATACCGAGGATCGCATCCTGGCGGTACTGGCCATTCAGCAGATGCCGTTCTTCATGTTCCACGAGCGTAGCTTCAGCCTGCTGGCCATCCTCGCCGGGCACATCGCCGATTTGCTGATGAGCGACGCGCAAGCCCTGCAGTTGCCGGATGCCGATGCGCAGCAGTATTCCCAGTTGCTCAAGCGTTCGCTCAGCGATGCCCGCGATCACGACCTGCCGGCCAGCCTGTTCGCTTTCGAACTGGCCGAGGAGCATGGCGAGGAAGTCCAGCGACTGCTGGAGAGCAGCCAGCGTGGCCTTGATGTGCAGCTGAAGGTCGTCAACGCACGTGGCAGTCGTCTGGTGCTGGTGCTGTTGCCACTGACCTCCGGGGAAGGCTCCAAGGGCTACCTGGTGCGTCTGAAACAGCTGTTTTCCGAGCGCTTTGGCCAGGGTCGCGAACTGGAGTCGCTGGGTGTTCAGACCCATCAGTTCATTTTCGACGGTGGCGATGAGCGCGAGGCGCTGCGGCACTTCCTTTTCAACGAGTGTGCTCTGAATGATCAGCAAGTGGCTGTTTAGCGGCGCAGCGCTGCTCGAGCTGGGCAGTTGGGCCAGCGCGGTCAGCGATCTGCCGGCACATCAGGCTGCCCTGCTGTATGCCTCTGCTCACGGTCTGGGCAGTGCCATGCTGACGGCGGGAATCTGGCTGTTGCTGCCCCGGCGCTACCGCAATCCGATGCCGTGGAGCCCACTGTTCATTTTCAGCCTTTCCTTCTTTATCCCGCTGATCGGCATGCTCGGCGTCGCGCTGGCCTTGTTCCCTGCGCTCTACCTGCCGCGCAAGCGCAAGGTTCAGCCGTGGGAGGCGACAGCCGTTCCCGAGCTGCCTTTTCGCCCGCGCCAGCGCACTCGTGAGCTGATGTTCAACGATGGCGGTTTGCAGGATGTGTTGCGCCACGCGCCCGACCCCGATCAGCGTCTGACGGCGATCTTCGCCACGCGGCGTATGCGCAGCAAGGAAGCGATTCCGGTTCTGAAGTTGGCGCTGCGCGATCCGTCCGATGACGTGCGTCTGCTGGCTTACTCGATGCTCGATCAGCGCGAGAGTCGCATCAACCAGCGCATCGAGCATGCACTGGTGAGCATGGAAAGCACCAAGCCCGATCGCAAGTTCGCCCTGCATGGTCAACTGGCGCGTTGGTACTGGGAGCTGGCATACGTCGGCCTGGCTCAGGGCAGTGTACTGGAGCACGTGCTGCAGCAGGCCTGGAGTCATGTGATCGTTGCATTGCAGGG
The DNA here is from genome assembly GCF_050473265.1 of Pseudomonas pichavaramensis. Classification (NCBI taxonomy): domain Bacteria; kingdom Pseudomonadati; phylum Pseudomonadota; class Gammaproteobacteria; order Pseudomonadales; family Pseudomonadaceae; genus Pseudomonas; species Pseudomonas pichavaramensis. The sequence goes on from NZ_JBJKFJ010000013.1 coordinate 19,146, forward strand.
CGAGCCCAGCGGCGAGCTGCACCTGCTGGCAGGGCGTATCGCCATGGAGCAGGGCAACCTTGACGAGGCCATGCTGCAGTTCGACCAGTCGGCGATGACCGGGACCAGTGCGGCGCAACTGGCGCCGTACCGGGCAGAAGTGGCTTTCCTGCGTCAGCACTATGACGATATTCCGCAAATGCTGGCGAGCATGCCGGCCGACATGTTGCAACGTCCCCCCTTCGCGGCATTGGCAAGATACTGGCTATGAGTGAGAAAACCACAGTTCCTGACGTACAGAGCGTCGATGTCTGCCTGTTGCTCGAAGGTACCTGGCCGTACGTACGCGGCGGCGTGTCCAGCTGGATCAATCAGCTGATTCTGGGTTTGCCGGAACTGACCTTCTCGGTGCTGTTCATTGGCGGCCAGAAGGAGGCCTACGGCAAGCGCCACTACGCCATCCCGGACAACGTCGTGCATATTCAGGAGCACTTCCTCGAGGACGCCTGGAGCGCCATGCCAGCTACCAGCTCGGGAGAGACCCCCGAGCTCGCCGAGCTGATGATGGATGTGCATCGTTTTCTGCATAACCCGGAAGAACCGAGCGCCGAGCAGGGCGATGTTTTCGTCGATACCCTGGCTGTCGGGCGTATCGGCCGTGAGGCGTTCCTGCAGAGTCGGGCTAGTTGGGAGGCCATCGTCGATGGCTACACCCAGCACTGTGCCGACCCCTCGTTCGTCAACTATTTCTGGACGCTGCGCTCCATGCAGGCGCCGTTGTTCATGCTCGCCGAGGTGTCCAGAAGCCTGCCACGTGCGCGCATGCTGCACTCGATATCCACGGGCTACGCCGGCCTGCTCGGCAGCGTGTTGCAGCGCCGCTGGGGCTGCCACTACCTGCTCAGCGAACACGGCATCTATACCAAGGAGCGCAAGATCGACCTGGCCCAGGCCGGCTGGATTGCCGAGAGTCCGGACGAACGTCTGAGTACCGGTCTGGATGCCGAAGTCAGCTACATCCGCCGCTTGTGGATTCGCTTCTTCGAACGTATCGGTCTGATCACCTATCGCTCGGCGCATTCGATCATCGCCTTGTACGAGGGCAACCGCCGGCGTCAGGTCAGTGACGGCGCGCCGGCCGAGCGCACGCGGGTCATTCCCAACGGCATCGATCTCGGCAGTTGGGATCAGGCGCTGGCCAGTCGCCCTGAAGGCGTGCCGGCAGTGGCTGGTCTGGTCGGACGCGTAGTCCCGATCAAAGACGTGAAGACCTTCATCCGCGCCATTCGCGGTGTGGTCAGCGTCATGCCCGAGGCTGAAGGATGGATCGTCGGTCCGGAAGAGGAAGATCCGGACTACGCCGCCGAGTGCCATAGCCTGGTGGCGAGTCTTGGCTTGCAGGGCAAGGTGCGCTTTCTCGGTTTCCGCCAGGTGCGCGAGGTTGTCCCGCAGCTGGGTGTGATGGTGCTGACGTCGATCAGCGAGGCGCAGCCGCTGGTGGTGCTCGAAGCCTGGGCCGCCGGTACGCCGGTGGTCACCAGCGACGTTGGCTCCTGCCGGGAACTGGTCGAAGGCTCCAGCGAGGAAGACCGGCAACTGGGGACTGCGGGTGAGGTGGTGGCGATTGCCGATCCTCAGGCCACGTCGCGGGCCATTCTCTCGCTGTTGCGCAACCCCGAGCGCTGGAAGGCCGCTCAGGCCGTCGGCCTTGAGCGCGTGAAGCGTTATTACACCGAAGAACTGATGCTCGCCCGTTATCGCGAGCTGTACCGCGAAGGCACGGAGAGCGCGTAGATGGCCGGCATAGGTTTTGAACTGAGGAAGATCCTGTCCAAGGATTCCTACACCTCGACGATGCGCGCCTACCTGTATGCTGGCCTGATCAGCTCAGGCCCCTGGGTGCTGTCGATCATCAGCGTCATGCTCATCGGGGTGCTGAGCCTGGGGGCGGTACTGCCGGAAACGCTGATTGGCCAGTTTCTGGTGACGGTGACCTACCTGATGGCCACGTCGTTGATACTGACCGGTGGTCTGCAGCTGTTTTTCACCCGCTTCGTTTCCGACCGCCTGTTCGAACGGCGCCTGGACATGATCCTGCCCAACCTGGTGGGTATCCTGCTGCTGGTGACGGTGTTCTCCGGGCTGCTGGCGATTGTCGTGCTGGGCTTTCTGTTCGACCAGTCGTTCTCCTATCGCCTGCTGGTGATGGCCAACTTCGTCGTGCTGTGCAACCTGTGGCTGGTGATCATCTTCCTGTCCGGGATGAAGGCCTATAACCGCATCCTCGGCGTGATGTTCCTCGGCTACTCGCTGATGGTGGCCTCGGCCTACCTGCTGCGTTTCCTGAATATCGATGGTCTGCTGTTGGGGCTGCTGATCGGCCACTCCAGCCTGCTGTTCATCTTCCTCTTCGACATCCTGCGCGAGTATCCGGCCGAGCGCCTGGTCGCGTTCGACTTCCTCAAGCGCCGCCAGGTGTTCGTCAGCCTGCTGGTGACCGGGCTCTGCTACAACCTGGGAATCTGGATCGACAAGTTCATCTTCTGGTTCAACCCGTCGACCTCGGAGGCAGTGATCGGCCCGCTGCGCGCATCGATTCTCTATGACCTGCCGATCTTCCTCGCCTATCTGTCGATCATTCCCGGCATGGCCGTGTTTCTGGTGCGTATCGAAACCGACTTTGCCGAGTGGTACGAGCGCGTCTATGACGCCATCCGTGGCGGTGAAACCCTGCAGCACATCGGTTGGTTGAAGGAACAGATGATCCTGGCGATCCGTCAGGGCCTGATGGAAATCTGCAAGGTGCAGGGGCTGACGCTGGTGCTGCTGTTCCTGCTGGCGCCGCAGTTGCTGTCCTGGCTGGGCATTTCCCACTACTACCTGCCGCTGTTCTACATCGACGTGATCGGGGTGAGTATCCAGGTCGTGTTCATGGCTCTGCTCAACGTGTTCTTCTATCTGGACAAGCGCGCCATCGTGCTCGAACTGTGCGTACTCTTCGTACTGGCCAACGGCGCGCTGACCCTGTTCAGCCAGATGCTCGGCCCGACCTTCTTCGGCTACGGCTTCACCCTGTCGCTGCTGCTGTGCGTGCTGCTGGGCCTGTACCGGCTCAACGACGCGCTGGAAGATCTGGAATTCGAGACCTTCATGATGAGCCGCTAAGAAAAGCGGCTCAGTCATTCGCGATCAAGGACGCGTCAGCGCCTTTCTTCGCATGCCCTTGCCAAATCGCGCCGCATAAGCGGCGCTTTGCTGATGCTGAACTCGTTGGCGCCGAGCTGAATCGACTCAGTGCGAATGCCGCGGCACGGCAGAGCCGCGGCAGCCGACCAGAAAGTCGAAATCGCAGCCCTCATCGGCCTGCAGCACGTGGTCGACATACAGTCGACGGTAACCGCCGTCCCAGAGCAGCCCCTGCGGCTGTTGCCAGGCCGCCAGGCGCGCCTGCAGTTCCGCTTCGGGGATGTCCAGATGCAGGCGTCCGTTGGCGCAATCGAGTTCGATGAAGTCACCGTTGCGTACCACCGCCAATGGACCTCCAGCCGCAGCCTCCGGGGCTACGTGCAGCACCACGGTACCATAGGCGGTTCCGCTCATGCGGGCGTCGGAGATACGCACCATGTCGGTGATGCCCTTGGCCAGAACCTTGGGTGGCAGCCCCATGTTGCCCACTTCCGCCATGCCGGGGTAACCCTTGGGACCGCAGTTCTTCATGACCAGCACACAGGTTTCATCGACGTCCAGTTGCGGGTCATTGATCCGCGCCTTGTAGTCATCGAAGTCCTCGAACACCACGGCACGGCCGCGGTGCTGCATCAGGGCCGGGCTCGCTGCCGAGGGTTTCAGCACCGCCCCCTTGGGCGCGAGGTTGCCGCGCAGCACACAGATACCGCCATCGGCGCGCAATGGATTGCCGAGCTGTCGGATCACCTCGTCGTCACCATAGATCGGTGCATCCTTGCAGTTCTCCCACAGGTTCTTGCCGTTGGCCGTCAGCGCCTGCGGGTTGGGCAGCAGGCCGTTCTCGCCGAGGCGACGGATGACGGCAGGCAGGCCGCCGGCGTAGTAGAACTCTTCCATCAGGAAGCGGCCGGAGGGCTGCAGGTCGACGATGGTCGGCGTGCCACGCCCCACCCGGGTCCAGTCGTCCAGCTCCAGCTCGACACCCATGCGTCCGGCGATGGCCTTGAGGTGGATCACCGCGTTGGTCGACCCGCCAATGGCGGCATTGAGGCGGATCGCGTTCTCGAAGGCTTCGCGAGTCAGAATCTTCGACAGGCGCAGGTCCTCATGGACCATTTCGACGATGCGCATGCCCGACAGATGAGCCAGCACGTAGCGTCGCGAATCGACCGCCGGGATGGCGGCATTGTGCGGCAGCGAGGTGCCCAGGGCTTCAGCCATGCAGGCCATGGTCGAGGCCGTCCCCATGGTGTTGCAGGTGCCTGCCGAGCGTGACATGCCTGCTTCGGCGGCCATGAAATCATGGATCGAGATCTTGCCGGCCTTGACCTCCTCGCTGAGCTGCCAGACCACCGTGCCGGAGCCGATGTCCTTGCCCTTGTGCTTGCCATTGAGCATGGGCCCGCCGGTGACCACGATGGTCGGTACGTCGCAGCTCGCGGCGCCCATCAGCAGTGCCGGCGTGGTCTTGTCGCAGCCGGTCAGCAGGACCACGGCGTCTATCGGGTTGCCCCGGATCGCTTCTTCGACATCCATGCTGGCCAGGTTGCGGGTCAGCATCGCGGTCGGGCGCAGGTTGGATTCGCCGTTGGAGAACACCGGGAACTCCAGTGGGTAACCACCGGCTTCCAGCACGCCCTGTTTGACGTGTTCGGCGATCTTGCGGAAGTGCGCATTGCAGGGCGTCAGTTCGGACCAGGTATTGCAGATGCCGATGATCGGCTTGCCCTGAAATTCATGGTCGGGAATGCCCTGGTTCTTCATCCAGCTGCGATACATGAAGCCGTTCTTGTCGGCGCTGCCGAACCACTGCGCGGAGCGGAGGGGACGTTTGTCTGTCATGAGGAAAACCTGCCAGGGTACGAAAGGCCGCCCGGGGCCCTTCGGGTTGATCGGAAAGGAAGGAGGGTTACAGCAGCCAGGTGGAGATCGCCGGCACGTACAGGAGTAGCCCGAGCACGAACAACTGGATGATGATGAATGGCACCATCGACCTGAAGATGTCGGTGAGGCTGATATCCGGGGGCGCCACGCTTTTCAGGTAGAAGGCCGCCGGGCCGAAGGGCGGTGAGATGTAGGACACCTGCATGCTCACGGCGAAAAGGATGCCGAACCACACCGGGTCATAGCCGAGTTGCACCACAATCGGCACGAAGATCGGCAGGCAAAGCATAGCGATGCCGATCCAGTCGAGGATCATGCCGAGCACCAGGAAAATCAGCATCATCACCAGGATGATGACGAAGGGGGCTACATCCAGACCGCTGATCGCCGAGGAGACGAAGCGGTTACCACCCATCAGGTTGTAGACTCCTACCAGGCAGGCTGCGCCGATGCCGATCCAGACGATCATCCCGCAGGTTTCCAGCGTTTGGGTCAGGCTGCCCTGAAGCAACTTGACGCTGAACTCACCGCGTACGATGACCGCGAACAGCACGCCCAGCGCACCCATGGCCGCGGCTTCCGTGACCGAGGCAATGCCGCCATAGATGCTGCCAAGCACCAGCCCGGCGATGGCGACCGGGTAGAACATGCCGCTGAAAGCTTCGGCGACCGTGAGACGGGGAGCGTTGCTATCCTGCTCAAGGTGGGCGCCGCCCATCTGCGGATAACGCGTACACATCACCACCACATAGATCATGTAGCAGCTCATCAGCAGGAAGGCCGGAACCACCGCCGCCTTGAACAGGTCGGCGATCGAGACGCTGGCGATCAGGCCATAGATGATCAGTACGATCGATGGCGGCACCATGGTGCCGAGCGAGCCGCCGGCGCACACCACGCCGATGGCGATGCGTTTGTCGTAACCCAGGCGCAGCATTTGCGGCAGGGCGAGCAGGCCGAGCAGGACGATCTCGCCGCCGATGATTCCGGAGATGGCGGCCAGGAAGAACGCCACGACCAGCGTCTGTACTGCGACCCCGCCGGGCAGGCGCCCTGCGAAGAAGCGCATCGAGTTGAACAGGTCCCGGGCCAGACCGGAGCGATCGAGCAGCCCGGCCATGAAGACGAACATGGGGACGGCGACCAGGGAGTATTCGGTGATGAAACCGAACATGCGGCTGGCCACCAGGGGAACGGCCATCGGACCGAACCAGCCCAGGGTGAAGATCGCCGCCACCAGGCCGGTGACATACGCCAGGGGCAGGCCCAGTATCAGCAGGCCGAAGATGGCGAAAATGATCAGGTAAGTTGCGATTTCAATGCTCATGGCGCGAATTCCGAAGTCATTTGTTCTTGCGCCAGTGCTGGCTGATGCGCACGACCTGCTGCAGTGCCATGAGGGCGATCGAAATCAGGATGATGATCTTGATAAAGGCGGGCAGTGGCGGGTTCCAGGAGGAACCTGAGGTTTCCAGGCGCCAGCTGCCATCGGGTGCATGGGTGGCATTGACGGCCAGCACCCAGGCCGCATAGCCGATGGCCAGGCAGAACAGGATGCCCAGCACCAGGTTGAGTAGTTCCAACCAGGAGCGTTTTCGCGGCGAAAGACGATCCAGCAGGATGCGAATCTGGATGTGTTTGTTGGTGGCCAGTGCGTAAGGCCCGCCCAGTGCAAAGATGGTCGCGACCAGGAACGTGGTGGTCTCGTGGGCCCATTCCGTGGGGGCATTGAATCCATAGCGCATGATCACTTCATAGACGCTGACCAGCATGGCGACGAACACCAGCCAGGCGACAGCCTGACCGATACGCTGGATCATCCGGTCGAAGCGGTTCTGGTCTGGTGCGGGTTCTGTGGCGGGAAGAGGGCCGTTGCTCGGTGATTGCGGAAATTTCACTGTAAAGCTCCTCGTCAGCCCCGGCCGAAGCCGGGGCTGTGTGCTCTGAGTGTGGTTTGGAGAGAGGCGTCAGAGCAGGCCTTTGCTCTGCAGGTAGGCCTGGATCGAGTCGACGGCTTCCTTGGCCTCAGGGCTGCGGTCACGCCAGGCGCTCCACTCGGCGCGGGCAATCTGGCGGAATTTCTTCAGCTCTTCGGCGGGGAGCGTGGTCAGGGTCACGTCGCCTTTCTGCTTGGCGATTGCCACCTGCTCTTCATCCTTGGTCTGCAGGTCTCCGATCAGCTGGGCGGTGAAGGTGTCCACCGACTCTTCGAGAATGCGCTTCTGCTCGTCGCTGAGCCCATCCCAGATGGCCTTGTTGATGGAAATGTCCTTCATCGGCATCGAATGGAAGCCAGGGTAAATCGCGAAGGGGGCGTACTTGTGGTAGCCCTGCTGGTAGTTGGTGGCGAACACGGTGTAGTCGGCGGCATCGATCACGCCTTTTTCCAGCGCCGTATAGACCTCGGAGGTGGGAAGGTTAACTGGCGCGGCGCCGACCAGTTTGAAGGCGTTCGACACCATGCCTTCCGGCGCGCGAATCTTCAGGCCCTTGAAGTCATCCAGTTTCTCGATACGGCGCTTGGTGATCAGTGACTCGACACCGACGGCACCAGCACGGATCAGGTGCACGTTATAGGGCTCCACCAGACGGTTGTACCCGTCCTCACCGCCGTTGCGCATGAAATCGAGGAAGGTGGTGGTGTCGTTCCAGGCTCCGACCATGTTGCCGTAAACGGCAAAGGCCGCGTTCTTGCCGGAGAAGTAGCCAGGGTCGGTGATGTGGCCCTGAATGATGCCGGCCCCGACAGCGTCGAGGGTCTCGTTGTTGCCAACGATGGTGCCGGTAGGCATGACTTCGATGAGGATTTCGTCGTTGGTCTTCTCGCCGACGCTCTTGGCCCATTGCTGGGCGATGCGGAATTCGTCGTCGCCGGCATTGACGTTGATCTGGAACTTCCATTCCTCTTTCGCCAGTGTGGTGGTCGAACTCAGGATCAAGGCCAGGGCAGCGAGGCCCTTGCCTAGGCGGTAAGGGGTTACAGTGAGTTTCATGGTGCCTCTCCAGTTATTTTTATAAGGGCATTTTCTAACTCAGTGGCCCGAAATAGAGCCGCTGTGGAAAACAGGTGGATAGTCCAGCATCTGTGATCTGAGGGTAGAGAGTAGACAGGCGAGAGATCATCAACAAATATGTATTTGCGCCTTCTTCATATCCAAATTGATATACCTAGTCTCCATGAAGCCTCTCAATAGCAGCTGGTTTGTCCGTGCCCGGTTGAAGAGCCGGCACATACCCTTGCTGGTCGCGCTGGGTGATACCGGCAACCTCAACCGTGCCGCCGAAGGGCTGGGGATCTCCCAGCCGGCCATTTCCAAGCTGCTCAAGGAACTCGAGGATGGTCTGGAAGTCGCCCTGTTCGAGCGGCATGCCCGCGGCGTGGTGCCGACACTCTATGGCGAAGCGATGATTCGTCATGCGCGCAGAATCCAGACCAGCCTCGAGGACGCCTTCGATGAGGTCTGCGCGATGCGCGGCGGGCAACGCGGGCATGTGCGCATCGGCACCATTCTGACGCCCTGCGCCGAGCTGCTTCCGGAGCTGACGCGACGAGTCAAACAGAGCCACCCGAATCTGGAGTTGAGTATTCGCACCGGCTCCAGTCTCGATCTGATGGCGATCCTCAACGACGGCGAGCTGGATTTTCTGGTCGCACGTTTCTTTGCCGACAGTGCCCAGACCGGCATGTGTTTCGAGCCGCTTTACAAAGAGCCGCTATGCGTCTGTGCGCGGGCGGGGTTGATCAACCACGTGCTGTCGCGCGAGGACTTGCACGCTGCCGATTGGGTGTTGCCGCCGTCTGGTAGTGTGCTGCGGCATGAGTTCGATGTTCTTTTCCAGCACGTCGGCATGTACCCGCCGAGCAAGGTGGTCAATGCGGAGAATCTGCTGATGGTGACCACGTTGCTGGAGCAGAACGACATGCTCACCGTGCTGCCGCGCGAGGTGGTAGCGCACTATGCTCGCTACGGCATGCTGGCTATCGCTGAACTGGAGCCCGGCATAGAGGATGACCTCAACTGCAACCTGATGGCCTACGGCATCATCACCAAGAACGAGGAGTTGCTGTCTCCCGCCTCTAAAAGCGTATTGGCGCTGTTGCGCGAGAGCGCACATTTGCTACCTGTCGCTGAGCGTGCCGCGATCTGACCGGCCGGGGCTCAGACCTGCGGGCAGCCCCTCGATCCGCATGTGGAGATGCATGCGCTGTTGGCTGGTCTCTCCGGTTTCGCTCAGTTGCCTTCCGGCAAGGCGTCCTGCTCGCTGCGCAGGTGCTCGAGCAACTGCGCAGCGAGCGGCGACAGGCTGGTGCCGCTGCGATGGATGATCGAGCACGGTTCGTTACGCGACTGCAGCGATAGCGGCAGCCGGCGCAGCAGACCGAAGCCTTCGCTGGAGCAGGCGATGGAATGGGGCATCACCGCCACCAGCTGGGGGTCTTCCTGCAGAAGGCTGAGCATGGTGAAGGTCGAGGAGGTTTCCAGTGGGTTGCGCGGGAACTCCAGGCCGGCTTCGCCGAACTCGCGTTCCAGCACCGTGCGCATCGGTGTACCGGTCGGGTAGACCACCCAGCTGTAAGCACTCAGGTCGGCCAGATTCAGCGCCGGATTGCCCTGCTGCGGATGCTGCGGGGCGGCGACCAGTGCCAGCTGTTCCGCGTGCAGGCTCAGGCATTCATAGGCATCCGGGTGCTGGCTGCCGCTGGTGCGCGCAATGGCCAGGTCCAGGCGACCCTCATCGAGCAGCTTGAGCAGCCGCGGGCTGATGTCTTCGACGATCTGTACGGAAATGTCCGGCTGCGCCTGGCGCAGGCGGGTCAGTGCACGCAGTACCAGCGGCACCGAGCCGGCGATGGTGCCCACCGCAATATGGCCGCCGTGGCCCTGGAGAATGCCCTGCATCTCGTCATGCAGGTGTGCCAGGTCGTTGTGGATAAGACGTGCATAGCGAATCACGCAGCGCCCCATGTCGTTGGCCTGCAGGCCCTGCGCCGTGCGTACGAACAGGGGCGTGCCGAAGGTGGTTTCGATCTCGTGCAGCGCCTTGGTCGCGCCCGGCTGGCTGATGGCGACGCGCTCGGCGGCGCGGTGCAAGGTGCCCAGTTCGTCGAGAGCGATCAGCAGACGCAGCTGGCGGATGCGCAGGCGCGAAACGATGTAGGTCAGTGGCGGCAACATGGGGATGAGGAAAAGTTATCACCTAATCAGAAGCTTTCATTAGGCAGTACCGCGGGCACTTTTTAAAGTGCCGTGCAGATATGGCGCCGCGATGGTGCTGAACAACAGCAGGAGCAAAGCGATGCGGTTGATCCAGTTTGAAAGTGAACAGGGCCAGCGCCAGGTCGGCGTCGTCGGTGATGTGCAGATCAATGTGGTCAGGGGCATTGGCAGCACCCGCGAGCTGGCGCTGCAGGCGATCCGTAACGGTCACGGCCTGATCGCCGAGATCGAGCGTCTGGGCGTCGAACAGGGCCCGGTCTACGCCGAGCTGATCGAGCAGAAACGCCTGCTGGCGCCGCTGGATCACAGCGATCTGGCTCACTGCCTGATCTCCGGTACTGGTCTGACCCATCTGGGTAGTGCCTCCACGCGCGACAGGATGCACCAGCAGGTCGAGGCGCAGCAGGCCGAAGGCAAGCTCACCGACTCCATGCAGATGTTCCAGTGGGGCATGGCCGGTGGGCGTCCGGCGGCCGGCAGCGAAGGCGCGCAGCCGGAGTGGTTCTACAAGGGCGACGGCAGCATCGTGGTTCGCCCCGGCGAGGATTTCCCGGTGCCCGATTTCGCCGAGGACTTCGGCGAGGAGCCCGAGCTGACCGGCCTCTACGTGATTGGTGACGATGGCCAGCCGTATCGCATCGGTTTCGCGCTGGGCAACGAGTTCTCCGACCACGTGGTCGAGCGCAAGAACTACCTTTACCTGGCGCACTCGAAGCTGCGCTTCTGCTCCTTCGGCCCGGAAATGCTGATCGGCGAGCTGCCGCGGCATCTGTCCGGCGTCAGCCGCATCCGCCGTGGCGACCAGGTACTGTGGGAGAAGGAGTTCCTCTCCGGTGAGGACAACATGTGCCACAGCCTGGAGAACCTCGAATACCACCACTTCAAGTATCGCCAGTTCCTGCGTCCGGGTGACGTGCATGTGCACTTCTTCGGTACCGCGACCCTGTCCTTCGCCGACGGCATCAAGGCGCAACCTGGGGATACCTTCGAGGTCAGCCTGGAAGCGCTGGGCGAGCCGCTGCGCAACGGGATCCGTGTGCATGCGCCAGCGGTGAAGGTCGGTGGTGTACGCCAGCTTTAAGCCGCTGTCAGGCCCGGCTGTGCTGCGGGCGGATCGAGAATCCGCTCGCCGGATTGGCGAATTGTGCCCTCACCAGAGGACGAATTTTTAAGTTATCACTTATCATATGTCTGACAACTGCAGTAGAGTTGTCATCCCTCGGCTTCCAGGGTCGAGGCCTCATTCATTGTCCGGGGCGGCGTTGCCGTCCCACCTGACAGGAGAACGCCATGCTGAGTCTGACTGGCCACAATTACATCGGCGGTGAGCGCCGCGCTGCCGGCACCGTCGAGCACAAGAGCCTCGACGCCAGCAGCGGTGAAGCGCTGCCCTATACCTTTATCCAGGCCACGCCGGAAGAAGTCGACGCTGCCGCCCAGGCTGCCGCTGCCGCTTATCCGATCTATCGCAACCTGTCGGCCGAGCGCCGTGCCGAGTTTCTCGACGCCATCGCCGACGAGATCGATGCCCTCGGTGACGATTTCGTTGCTCTGGTCACCCGTGAAACCGCACTGCCTGCTGCCCGCATCCAGGGTGAGCGTGGTCGTACAAGTGGCCAGATGCGCCTGTTCGCCAAGGTGCTGCGTCGTGGTGACTTCTACGGTGCGCGCATCGACCGTGCCCTGCCGGATCGTCAGCCGCTGCCGCGCCCGGATATCCGTCAGTACCAGATCGGCGTCGGTCCGGTCGCGGTGTTCGGTGCCAGCAACTTCCCGCTGGCCTTCTCCACCGCCGGTGGCGATACCGCTTCGGCCCTGGCTGCCGGCTGCCCGGTAGTGTTCAAAGCGCACAGCGGCCACATGGCCACTGCCGAATGCGTGGCCGATGCAGTGATCCGCGCCGCCGAGAAAACCGGCATGCCCAAGGGCGTGTTCAACATGATCTTCGGCGGCGGCGTCGGCGAGATCCTGGTCAAGCACCCGGCCATCCAGGCCGTTGGCTTCACCGGTTCGCTGAAAGGCGGTCGCGCCCTGTGCGACATGGCCGCTGCCCGTCCACAGCCGATCCCGGTATTCGCCGAGATGTCCAGCGTCAACCCGGTGATCGTCCTGCCGGGCGCCCTGAAGGCACGTGGCGCCACCGTGGCCAAGGAGCTGGCCGGCTCCGTGGTACTGGGCTGTGGCCAGTTCTGCACCAACCCGGGCCTAGTCATCGGCATTCGCGGCGCCGAGTTCAGTGACTTTGTCGCCGGTCTGGCCGACGCCATCGGCGCGCAGCCGGCGCAGACCATGCTCAACGCCGGTACCCTGCGCAGCTACGCCGGCGGTGTCGCGCAGTTGAACGGTCATGCCAAGGTCAGTCATCTGGCGGGAAACGAGCAGACCGGTAACCAGGCCCAGCCGCAACTGTTCAAGGCCGACGTCAGCATGCTGCTGGAAGGCGACCACCTGCTGCAGGAAGAAGTCTTCGGCCCGACCACCATCGTCGTCGAAGTCGCCGACAGCGCCGAGCTGACCCGTGCCCTGCAGAGCATGCACGGCCAGCTGACCGCCACCCTGATCGCCGAGCGTGAAGACCTCACCGCCTTCCGCGACCTGCTGCCGTTGCTGGAAGTCAAAGCCGGCCGTGTGCTGCTCAATGGTTACCCGACTGGCGTGGAAGTCTGCGACTCCATGGTCCATGGTGGCCCGTACCCGGCGACTTCCGATGCTCGCGGCACTTCGGTCGGCACCCTGGCGATCCACCGCTTCCTGCGTCCGGTCTGCTACCAGAACTACCCGGACGAGGTACTGCCGGAAGCGCTGCAGAATGCCAACCCGCTGGGCATTCAGCGTCTGGTCGACGGCGTGCACAGCCGTGACGCGCTGAGCTGATCCGGACGCTGTAACGAACAATGCCGCACCCGTGAGGGTGCGGCATTGTTCATTCTGAAGGCTGCGTCTTTATTTGGCAGCGGCCTGGGTTTTCTCCACCGCCTGGATGATCACCTTGGCCACATCGGCCGGACGCGATTGCTGTGGCACGTGGCTGGCGGCGACCTCGGTGGTTTGCGCACCGAGCTTCTTGGCGAAGTCGCGCTGCATCTCCGGCACGATCATGCGGTCATCGCTGGCGACCAGGTACCAGGACGGCTTCTGCTTCCAGGCTGCGACGCTGGTGCGCTCATCGAACGCCGCTGCGCGGATCGGGCCTTGCGTGGCGGTCATCACCGCGGTTTGCGCGGCTGGCAGGTCCTGGGCGAAGTCGGCGGCCATGCCCTGCGGTGTCAGATACAGGAAGCCATTCTTGTCCGCCGCGATCTGGCTCGAGCCCGGAGCGGTGCGGTAACCGGCGTACAGCTCACCGCTGGACTGGCCGGCGTTGGGCGCGAACGCGGCGACATAGACCAGGCTGCGCACTTTCTCGTCGGCCCCGGCCTCGGTGATCACCGTGCCGCCCCAGGAGTGGCCGACCAAAACCACGTCGCCGTCCTGGTTGTTCAGCACGCGCTGGGTGGCGGCCACGTCATCGACCAGCGAGGTCAGCGGGTTCTGCACCACGGTGACTTTGATGCCTTTTTCCTGCAGCAGCGGCACGACCTTGGCCCAGTCGGAGCCGTCGGCGAAGGCACCGTGGACGATCACCACCGAGGGCTTGGCCTCGGCAGCCTGGGTATTGGCGGCGAAGAAGGGGCTGGCAATGGCGAGGGCCAGGATCAACGGCTTGGAATTGAACATGATTGAATCTCCTGTGCTTGGGGGAGTTCAGTGTCGATAATGCGCCGGTGTCCCGGTATCGGTCGTTTATCCGAGGTCTGCAAAAAAGGAGAGCTGCATGGTGAGTGACGCCGTCGCGCTGGAAGACGCCATGCTGGCGCTGGCCATGGTCGGTGACCTGAGCATGGGCCAGCCCATCGATCAGTCGCGCCGTACCGCGCGACTCGCGCAGTGGCTGGTGCAGGCCAGTGGCGGCGAGCCGGCGCAGATCGATGCGGCCCGCCAGGTGGCGCTGCTGCGCTGGTCGGGCTGCACGGCCAACGCCGAGGGCTTCATGCGCCTGTTCGGCGACGATGTCGGCGGGCGCCGCGACATGCTCGCGCACACCCTCGATGCCGCCGGTCAGCGCGCCATGTTGCGCACTACACCATTGGCCGTGGTGCACTGCGAAGTCGCCGGCGAGGTGGCCCGCACCCTCGACTTGCCGGGGCAGGTCGAGCTGGGGCTGCGGCACATCTTCGAATGCTATGACGGCAGCGGCCGGCCGCTGGGCCTGCGTCATCCCGATATTCCGCAGGTGGTCTATCACGTGGTGCTGGCCGGCGATCTGGAAATCCTCTCGCGCGCCCATGGTCTGGAGGCGGCGCTGGAATGGATCGGCGCGCAGGGTGATCGCCGCTATCCCGCTGCCCTCGCCGCATTGCTTATCCGTCACGCAGCGGATTGGCTGGACGCACTGCGCACGCCCGAGGGCATGCGGCCTGGCGTCGGGCCGCAGGTCTCGCTGACCCTGGTGGGCGACGTGATCGATCTCAAGTTGTCCTGGTTGGCCGGCTATTCACGCCAGGCTGCCAGCCTGGTGCGCGATGCCGGCCGGCTGTGGGGCTTGCCCGAGGATCGCCTCGACATACTCGCCAAGGCGGCGCTGATCCATGGCCTGGGCCGCGCGGCCGTGCCCAATCGAATCTGGAGCACGCCCGGCCCGCTGCTCGAAGGCGACCTCGAATCGGTACGCCTGGTGCCCTACTGGACGCACCGCGCCTGCAGCCAGATCGGCGGCCTGAGCGAAGCCGGACAGCTGGCCGCGCATGCCTACGAACGGCTGGATGGCAGCGGCTATTTCCGCTCGCTGAGTGGTGATGCCCTGAGTGGAGAACACCGACTGCTGAGCGCCGCACTGGCCTGGCTCGCATTGCGCGGCGAGCGCCCCTGGCGAGCGGCTCTCAGTGACGAGCAGGCCGCCGGCGTATTGCTGGATGAAGCCGAGCAGGGCCGCTTCGACCCACGCGCCTGCCAGGCGGTTATCAGCGCTGCGCACGGCGAGCAGGCGCCGCTGGCCAGCAAGCCCGGCAACGGCCTGCTCAGCGAACGCGAGACGCAGATCCTGCAGCGCATCAGCAGCGGGGCGAGCAACAAGGAAGTGGCGCGCGACCTGGGCATCAGCCCGAGCACGGTGCGTACCCATGTCGAGAGCGTGTTCCGCAAACTGCAGTGCTCCACGCGCGCAGCGGCGACCTTGAAGGCGCTGACCTTGGGGGTGATTTGAGCGATCAGTCGCCCCCTCCACCGCCCCCATCGCCTCCGCCGCTGTAGTCGAAGCCTCCGTCAGTGAAACCTGAGCCGGCGTCCTGTCCGCTCAGGCCGCTGTGCTTCCTCTTGCGTAGCGATGGCCTGGGGCGTGAGCGTCGCCAGGAATAGATGCACAGCACCACGAAGGCGCCGGTGATCAGTAGCAGAATGTCCATATGTCTTTCCTTCCTTCTCTGTCGACGATCCTAAGGGGGCTATGGCATTCAAGGTCAGCGAGCAGGGTATCGGCGTCGGTTCTCGACGCGTGAGCACAGCAGCTTATACAAGAGCTGGCACCGTGAACTGAAACTCCGAGCCCTCACCTGGCTCGCTTTCGACAGCGATATGTCCGCCATGGGCTTCCACTATGCCTTGGGTAATGTACAAACCAAGCCCGGTACCGGTTGGATTGCCATCCTTCGCCGTCCAGTAACGGTCGAACACATGAGGCAGGTGTTCCTTGGGGATGCCCTCGCCGGTGTCGCGCACGGTAAACACGATGTCGCCGCCGACAGATTTCGCGCGGACGCCGACCTTGCCCTGTCGTGGGGTGAACTTGATCGCATTGCCGATCAGGTTCGAGAGCACCTGAAACAGCCGCTCTGGATCCGCGTGAATCCGCAGATCGGGATCCGCCTCGAAGGAGATGCTGATTTCCTTGTCGAGGGCCAGCGGTGCGAGCAGCGATTGCGCTTCTTCGAACATGTGCCCGACGTCGAGCTTCTGCGGGGTGATGGTGTAGCGCCCCGCGTCGATCTTCGACGTGTCGAGCAGGTCCTCGAGCAGGGTATTCATCCGTCCGGCGGCCTGCTGCATGGTGTCGAGTGCCGTGGCGATACGTCGCGAGGTATGCGGACCGTCGGAACTGAAGGTCTTCTGCATCATGCCGCAAAGCATCGAAATCACCGTCATGGGATTTCTCAGATCATGCGATACCACAGCAACGAGTTCGTCACGGGCACGCACCGCCTCCTGCTCGCGGCGTACTTGCCGGGCAAGGTCATGTTCCAGCGCCGAGCGACGCAGGTCGTTGGCTGCGAACAAATCCCCGTGGCTCCACTTGGTTGAGATCCCAGCCATCTCGACCTTCCAGATTTCGAAGGATGTACGAGGCCGCAAACGCAGGCCGGCATCGGAATTTTCCAGATCCATGGGTTTGCGCGGATCACCGCTCCAGTTGACGCTCTCCTTTACCTCCGGCCGAAACCACATCACACCGTTATCCACCGGTTTGGGCAGACTCATCGCGAGTACACCGCTCGCCAAATGCGGATACTGCTCGGCGGGTGGGTAGACGCCAGCAAGGTGGTGACTGGAAAACACCGGCTCGCCTCTTTCCTGCAACCATCTGTGAAGCGCCCGGATTTCCTGAGGCTCCGGACAATTGCCGTAGCGGTGTAACTGTTTGTCTTCGATGATGGCGACGCCGCCGGCGCCCGTCAGCGCCATCAGCACCTCAGGTCGTCCCGCCAGCCCATCGAAAATGTTCTGCGGCGAATCAAGCATTGCCTGATTGAGCAGCGTCAGCTCATCGATCTTCTCTTCACGCTGGCGGTTGATCTCCAACGACTCCATGGCGCTGATCTGCAACGACAATACCTGGCCGATAGTCTGGCAGGCGCTGCGCAGCTCATGCGGTACGTGCAACGGCTGGCGATTACCGCAACTGATCAGGCCCCAGAGTTTGTCGTCCTTGAGCAGGGAGATACTCATCGACGACAGCACCCCCATGTTCTTCATGTACTGGCAGTGAATCGGTGAAACGCTGCGCAAAGTAGCGAAGCTCAGGTCCAGCGGGGTCTGCGTGTCGGGTCGCAGCTTCGGTACCAGGGGCACTGGTTGGTAATCGGCATTGGGGATGATTCGCAGCCAATTGGTGCGATACAACTCACGAGCTTGCTCGGGGATATCCGAGGCGGGGAAGAACAAACCATTGAAGGCCTCCATTGACGGGGCGGAGGCTTCAGCGATGACCTGACCATGGCCCTCTTCCTCGAAGCGATAGATCAGCACCCGGTCATAACCGGTCATCGCCTGAATTTCCTTGACGCTGATGTCATACAGCTCTTGCAGCGTGGTCGCCATTTGCAAGCGCTGGAGCATGCGTCCCAGATTGGTGTTTAGCCCTGCGATGTTGCGCGGCTGGAAATTTTCGACGTGGAGTTCCAGCTCCATGATCAACACGCCCTGATGCCGGTGTAGCAAGCCCTCGAAGATCGTTCCATTGATGTGAAAGTGCAGGGGGCCTGCGTCGGCGAACGCTGGCCACACCAACGCCTCGCGTACTGCTTCGGTATGGGCCTGGCCAATCAACCTGTGTAACGGCTGGCCGATCAGTTCTTGAGGCGTGCGCGCCAGCAAGGTTTCGACGTTGGCGCTGATCTGGATGATCGCAAGGTCGGGCTCGCTGAGTGTCAACAGCAAACCATGGGGTTGAATCGCCCCGGGGAAGCGGATGGGCTCGTCGGCGCAGTTGGCCAGCAAGTCCTCAAAGGCATCTTTGTTCTGCGGGGTCATATCAGTACCTCTCTGCTTTCAAGCCAGCGCTCGAAACAGCTGAATGTGGCTTGGGCTGCTATGACAACAGCCTTGCGTTCGACCGTATCCAGCGGTCGACTACTCAAATAATCAATGAAATTGCGCCAACGCCGCCCTGTGTCCGCCCCGTAAATGTCAAGAAATGCCGCGCCGTTGTCGGCATTCAGGTCCAGCCGTGAAGCCATTTCCCGACGCAGGATTTGTCCACCCAGCGTTGCTCCTTCGAGGACATACAGAACGCCCAGATTGCTGGCTTCGCAGTCGATCACGGGCAATGACTGGCAGATCGGCAAACACGCGATGGCCTCGGCTGACAGGCCAAGCGCATGCAGGTCTTTGCGCAGGGTCGGCGCCTTGAGACGGGGCACCAGATCGAAGTCAGTTGGCGTCGCGTCGCCGTCGAGCAACGCGTGTTCAAGCGGCAGGTAGAAGCCGTAGTACGCCTGCATCAGCCGTTGAAAGGCATGCGTGTCGAAACGGGCTGAAAAAAAAGGGAGTTTTTTTTCCAGACTGACGTGCAGTTCCACCGTTTCGGCCCGCAGATCTTGCAGCACCGGCGGCACAGGAACCTCGCGGGCCTTGGCTTGCATCTAGATCGCTCTTGTGAGGGCCTCGAGTGCCCAGGTTTTAAGATGGGCAGGGCCGAACACCCTACCACGCGAGCGATTCCCAAGCTCAAACAGCTCAAACAGCTCAAACAGCTCAAACAGCTCAATCCGAATGAGTGCGCCGCTGAGGTGTTGAAGGGCGGTCCGGGACCAGTAGACCACTACAGGGCAGCATAGTGCTGATATTCGGTGGCCTGACCAAACGAAAAAGGCCCCAGGTTTCACCTGGGGCCTTTCGCTATCTGGCGCATCCGGCGGGATTCGAACCCACGACCCCTGCCTTCGGAGGGCAGTACTCTATCCAGCTGAGCTACGGATGCGTTGCGGGCGCAATCATACGCATCTCGGCGGTTAGCGTCCATTCTGCATGAGTGTTCATTATTTAAAACGCACTTTACACTTTTTGCCCCTTGAGAGACCTGTTCGGCAAGTTTTTTGTCATTCTTTCGTCGATTTAGCCCCTTCGGGTATTGCCCTTTGCCCGTGCCGCTCATAGGATTCGTTTGAGATTTCAAACGCAGTGTTCAGCCATCTAGAACCCTTCGCCAATCCGCCACTCTGAACCCATTACAGGCCCACGTAGCGCTGCGCGTTACGTGGAATGTGCTCAATGACTCCACCTCGACGCCTGGGCGTCGGAATCTGAAGGAGACTGCCATGCAACTGCAAGACGCCCAACTGTTCCGCCAGCAGGCCTATATCGACGGCCAGTGGCTCGATGCCGACAGCGGCCAGACCATTGCCGTGAACAACCCGGCGACCGGCGAGATCATCGGTCACGTGCCGAAGATGGGCCGCGCGGAAACCCGCCGCGCCATCGAGTCTGCCGAGAAGGCCCTGCCGGCCTGGCGCGCGCTGACCGCCAAGGAGCGTGCGAACAAACTGCGTCGCTGGTTCGAGCTGTTGATGGAGAACCAGGACGACCTGGGCCGCCTGATGACCCTGGAGCAGGGCAAGCCGCTGGCCGAGGCCAAGGGTGAGATCGCCTATGCCGCCTCCTTCATCGAGTGGTTCGCCGAAGAGGCCAAGCGCGTCTATGGTGACGTGATTCCGGGCCATCAGCCGGACAAGCGCCTGATTGTGATCAAGCAGCCGATCGGCGTCACCGCCGCTATCACCCCGTGGAATTTCCCGGCGGCGATGATCACCCGCAAGGCCGGCCCGGCTCTAGCTGCCGGTTGCACCATGGTCATCAAGCCGGCCTCGCAGACGCCGTTCTCGGCGCTGGCGCTGGTCGAGCTGGCCGAGCGTGCCGGCATCCCCAAAGGCGTGCTGAGCGTGGTCACCGGTAGCGCCGGTGAAGTCGGCGGCGAGCTGACCAGCAACCCGATCGTGCGCAAGCTGTCCTTCACCGGTTCGACCGAAATCGGTCGCCAGCTGATGGCCGAATGCGCCCAGGACATCAAGAAGGTGTCGCTGGAGCTGGGCGGCAACGCGCCGTTCATCGTCTTCGACGATGCCGATCTGGACGCCGCCGTGGAAGGCGCGCTGATCTCCAAGTACCGCAACAACGGCCAGACTTGCGTATGCGCTAACCGCATCTACGTGCAGGACGGCGTGTATGACGCCTTCGCCGAGAAGCTGAAGGCGGCGGTGGCCAAGCTGAAGATCGGCAATGGCCTGGAAGATGGCACCACCACCGGCCCGCTGATCGACGAGAAGGCGGTAGCCAAGGTGCAGGAGCACATTCAGGACGCGCTGGCCAAGGGCGCCAAGGTCGCGCTGGGCGGCAAGCCGCACGCGCTGGGTGGCACCTTCTTCGAGCCGACCATTCTGGTCGACGTGCCGAAGAGCGCCGCTGTGGCCAAGGAAGAAACCTTCGGCCCGCTGGCGCCGCTGTTCCGTTTCAAGGACGAGAGCGAAGTGATCGCCATGGCCAACGACACCGAGTTCGGCCTGGCGTCCTACTTCTATGCCCGTGACCTGGGCCGCGTGTTCCGCGTGGCCGAGGCGCTGGAGTACGGCATGGTCGGCATCAACACCGGCCTGATCTCCAACGAAGTCGCGCCGTTCGGCGGCGTCAAGGCGTCCGGCCTGGGTCGCGAGGGTTCCAAGTACGGGATCGAGGATTATCTCGAGATCAAGTACATGTGCCTGGGCGGGATCTGAATTCGGAAACCTGATGGTTTCCAGAGGGGGGCAAGGCGCGAAAGAGCGTGCGGCGCCCCCGGTGGTACCGAGTGAACCTTCTACCTCCCCGCCGGCCCGGTGCAGTCGATCATCGTATGCTGCACCGACCACCCGCCGGGGGCATTCATCCTTTTACCGAGCCGCCCGATGACGGCCATGAGGACACCATGAGCAAGACCAACGAATCCCTGCTGCAACGCCGCCAGGCCGCTGTACCGCGCGGTGTCGGTCAGATCCACCCGATCGTCGCCGAGCGCGCCGAAAACGCCACCGTGTGGGACGTCGAAGGCCGCGAGTACATCGACTTCGCCGGCGGCATCGCCGTACTGAACACCGGTCACCTGCACCCGAAAGTGGTCGCCGCTGTCCAAGAGCAGTTGGGCAAACTGACCCATACCTGCTTCCAGGTGCTGGCCTACGAGCCCTATATCGAGCTCTGCGAAGAGATCGCCAAGCGCGTACCGGGCGACTTCGCCAAGAAGACCCTGCTGGTCACCTCCGGCTCTGAAGCGGTCGAGAACGCGGTGAAGATCGCCCGTGCCGCCACTGGCCGCGCCGGCGTGATCGCCTTCACTGGCGCCTACCACGGCCGCACCATGATGACCCTGTCGCTGACCGGCAAGGTGGTGCCGTACTCCGCTGGCATGGGCCTGATGCCGGCTGGCGTGTACCGCGCCCAGGCACCGTGCCCGCTGCATGGCGTCAGCGAGGACGAGTCCATCGCCAGCATCGAGCGCATCTTCAAGAACGACGCGCAGCCGCAGGACATCGCTGCGATCATCATCGAACCGGTGCAGGGCGAGGGCGGTTTCTACGTCAACTCGCCGGCCTTCATGCAGCGCCTGCGCGCCCTGTGCGACCAGCACGGCATCCTGCTGGTCGCTGACGAAGTGCAGACCGGCGCCGGCCGTACCGGCACCTTCTTCGCCACCGAGCAACTGGGTGTGGTGCCTGATCTGACCACCTTCGCCAAGTCCGTCGGCGGCGGCTTCCCGATCTCCGGCGTGTGCGGCAAGGCCGAGATCATGGACACCATCGCCCCCGGTGGCTTGGGTGGCACTTACGCTGGCAGCCCGATTGCCTGCGCCGCGGCCCTGGCCGTGCTCAAGGTGTTCGACGAAGAGAACCTGCTGGCGCGCTCCAACGCCGTGGGCGAGACGCTCAAAGCAGGTCTGAAGACCATCGCCGAGAAGCACAAGGTGATCGGTGACGTGCGTGGCCTGGGTTCGATGGTCGCCATCGAGCTGTTCGAAGGCGGTGACCACAGCAAACCGGCGGCCGAGCTGGTCGGCAAGATCGTCGCGCGCGCTCGTGAGAAGGGCCTGATCCTGCTGTCGTGCGGCACCTACTACAACGTCATCCGCTTCCTGATGCCCGTCACCATCCCTGACGCGCAACTGGAAAAAGGCATCGCCATCGTCGCCGAGTGTTTCGACGAGCTGGCCTGAGCTGAAACGGGCTGTCGTCGATAGCCGTTGCGTTGTAATGAAGAGACCCGCTTGATGCGGGTCTTTTTTTGCCAGCCTCTTTTGTAGTGGTTGGCGATGTAAACCGATCGTTTTACCTTGGCTCCATGAATAAAGATGCGCAGTTGATTTTCGCGGCCGAGCAGTTGTTCGACCATCAAGGCTTCAATGCCACTGGCATGGATCACCTGGCCAAGGCGGCGGGGATGTCCAGTCGCACGTTGTACAAGCATGCCGGCAGCAAGAACGAGTTGATTGCCGCCGTGCTCATGACGCGTGGCCAGCGCTTCCTGCAGCGCCTCGAGGTCGACAGCGTCGAGGCACTGTTCGATGCCCTGGCCAGCTGGATGAACGAAGAGGGGGCGCGCGGCTGTCTGTTCCTGCGTGCGCAGGGTGAAAGCGCTGGCGAAGTCGAGGAAATCACCCAGGTCGTTGCCGCGCACAAGGCGAGCTTCAGTGACAAGGTCAGGCAGATCATCACGCAGCAGATCGGTGCGCCGGTCGCCGATGAGTTGCTCGAGCAAGTCGTGATTCTGTTCGAGGGTGCGACCGCTACCGCCAGCTATCGCGGCGTGAGCGCTGTGGCGAGTGCGCGCAAGGCTGCGAGTCTGCTGATCGCGCAGGCGCAAGCATGACTGCTGGGGTACGCCTCGGGTTTGCCGGGTTCGGCCTTATCGCCGTGTGCTACGGCTTCGCTCGTTTCGCCTTTGGCCTGTTCCTGCCGCAGATCGATGCAGACCTGGCTCTGCCGGAGGCGGTAGCGGGGTTGATTGCCGGTGGCTCTTTTCTGGGTTACTGCATCGCCATCGTTATTGCCGCGCAGTTGACCGAGCGCGTCGGTGCCCGAGTCGTCGCGGTCAGCGCGGCTCTGGTTGCCGCGGCGGGCATGGCCGGCATTGCCATGGCACCTTCGGCATCCTGGCTTGCCGCAGCTGTGCTGCTAGCGGGGGCGAGCACCGGCCTGGCATCGCCGCCGATGGCCGCAGCAGTGGCGGCCACCATGCAGCCGGAGCGCCAGGATGCTGCCAATACGGTGATCAACGCCGGCACCAGCGCAGGGGTGATCCTCTGTGGTCCGGTGGCGCTGCTGCTGGGTGCCGAGTGGCGCCTGGCTTACGCGGTTTTCGCCGCTGCCGCCTGCGCCGTGGCGGTAATCACGGCCTTCTGCGTGCCGCGAACGACGGGCTTGCAGCGCCGGCATCCGGCGGGACGACCTGTGTTCAACGTGGCGCTGCGGCGCCTGGTCTTTGCCTCGCTGTTGATGGGGGTAGCGAGTACCGCGCTGTGGTCATTCGGCAGTCAGATCGTGGCGCTCCGTCTGGGATGGGAAAGCGCTGGTGCGGGGTTGCTCTGGGTCGTTATCGGCGCGGCCGGCATCGCTGGCGCCGCTGCCGGCAGCCTGATCGCAAGGCTGGGGTTGGACAGGGTTCACCGCCTGTTTCTGGCGATGCTGGCGATTGCCATCAGCCTGGTCGGCTTGGTGGCTTCGCCGGCTCTCACGCTCGCGGGCGGCGCCCTGTTCGGTGCGGCATACATCATGCTGACCGGGGTCTATCTAGTGTGGGGGGTGGCGGCTTTACCCGGGCGTCCGGCCACCGGTCTGACCATCGCCTTTCTCAGCATCGCCATCGGTCAGACGCTGGGCGCGCCGGTTTTCGGGTTCGTCGCAAGCGGGCTGACGATGGCGCATGCGGTCGTGCTGTTCGCGTTGCTGGCGCTTGTAGCGGGCATCTCGCGTTCGGTCACCGTCGACGTGATACCTGCTCGCTGAGCAACGCCGCATACACCAAACGTGTAGGAGCGGCGCTCCGCCGCGAACCTGTACGACGCGGAATCGAAGAGTTTCGCCCCGGGACGGGGCTCCTACGAAAAGTGGCTTGGCGGGCCTTGTCTGATCGGCATCAGGCCAAAGGTTGCCCGCAACAGGAACTGGGGCGCTTACGTGGGCTCGAAGATCACATAGACCTTGCGGCAGGGCTCGAGAACTTCCCAGGTGCCGGAGAATCCGGCGGGAATGACGAAGCGGTCGCCGGCGCGCACGGTCCTGGCGTTGCCATCGACATCACGCAGCACGGAAACGCCCTGGAGGATCTCGCAGTACTCGTGTTCGGTGTAATTCACCGTCCATTGGCCGACAGCACCTTCCCAGATGCCGGTGCTGAACTGGCCGCAGGGGCTGCTGTAGTGATTGCGTACGTTCTGTTCGGGATCGCCCTTGAGCACCTTTTCCGGGGCCGGGCGATAGTGTTCGGGGGCCGTGCCGGCCTGGGCGAAGTCGACGATCTGCTCGATGTTCATCTGGCGCTTCCGTGGTGATCGGTGGCGATGCGCACACAGCCAGCGAGGCCGCGGCGAAAGTCGCGTCGCCGCAGTCTATGTTTAAAAAAACGAACATGACAAGGGCTTTTGCCAGTCTTTGTCAAAAATATTGAAAAGCCCCAGCCCAGTGGTTTAGTGTGGCGCACAGGATTCGGCCAGCGAACTGGCCTTGCAGAATTATTGACAGTGCGCGCCTTTGCCGGGTGCCACTTCCACTCTATATGAGGATGCCGGAATGACTAGCTTGACTCGTGCCGACTGGGAACAGCGCGCTCAGAACCTGACCATCGAAACCCGCGCCTTCGTGCAGGGCGAATACCGCGATGCGCAGTCGGGTGCGACCTTCGAGTGCATCAGCCCGGTCGACGGCCGCCTGCTCGGCCTGGTGGCCAGCTGTGATCAGGCTGACGCCGACGCGGCGGTGGAGAATGCGCGTGCCACCTTCGATTCCGGTGTCTGGTCGCGCCTGGCGCCGGCCAAGCGCAAGAAGGTGATGATTCGTTTCGCCGAACTGCTCGAGGCGCATGGCGAGGAGCTGGCGCTGCTGGAAACCCTCGATATGGGCAAGCCGATCAGCGACTCGCTGAGCATCGACGTGAGCAGCGCGGCCAACGCCATCCGCTGGAGCGGTGAGGCCATCGACAAGATCTACGACGAAGTCGCTGCCACCGCCCATGACGAACTGGGTCTGGTGACGCGCGAGCCGGTCGGTGTGGTTGCGGCCATCGTGCCGTGGAACTTCCCGCTGCTGATGACCTGCTGGAAGCTCGGCCCGGCGCTGGCCACCGGCAACTCGATCATTCTCAAACCATCCGAAAAATCGCCGCTGACCGGCATCCGTATCGCCCAGCTGGCCATCGAGGCCGGTATTCCGGCCGGTGTGTTCAACGTGCTGCCGGGCTTTGGTCACACCGTGGGCAAGGCGCTGGCGCTGCACATGGATGTCGACACCCTGGTGTTCACCGGCTCGACCAAGATCGCCAAGCAACTGATGATCTACGCCGGTGAGTCGAACATGAAGCGCGTCTGGCTGGAAGCGGGCGGCAAGAGCCCGAACATCGTCTTCGCCGACGCGCCGGACCTGCAGGCTGCTGCTGAGTCCGCTGCCAGTGCCATCGCTTTCAACCAGGGCGAGGTGTGCACCGCTGGCTCGCGTCTGTTGGTGGAGAACTCCATCAAGGACCAGTTCGTACCCATGGTGGTCGAGGCGATCAAGGCCTGGAAACCAGGCCACCCGCTGGACCCGGCGACCAACGTCGGTGCGCTGGTCGACACCACGCAGATGAACAACGTGCTGGCCTACATCCAGGCCGGCCATGAGGATGGCGCCAAGCTGGTGGCTGGCGGGAGCCGGGTGATGGAAGAAACCGGCGGTACCTATGTCGAGCCGACCATCTTCGACGGCGTGAGCAACGCCATGCGTATCGCTAAGGAAGAAATCTTCGGCCCGGTGTTGTCGGTGATCGGCTTCGACACCCAGGAAGAAGCGGTAGCCATCGCCAACGACACTATCTACGGCCTGGCCGCGGCGGTATGGACCAGCAACCTGTCGCGCGCCCATCTGGTGGGCAAGGCACTGCGCGCCGGTAGCGTGTGGATCAACCAGTACGATGGTGGCGACATGACCGCGCCGTTCGGTGGCTTCAAGCAGTCCGGCAACGGTCGCGACAAGTCGCTGCATGCGTTCGACAAGTACACCGAACTGAAGTCCACCTGGATCAAGCTGTAAGGGCAGCGGGGCGATCTCTAGGTAATCGGCTCTCCTCCCATTCATGGGAGAAAGGCTGGGAAGACAGCGAAACTGCCGGCTAACTCGCTCCCGAAATCTGCGGCCGGGCTCCCTGAGGAGCCCGGCCGTTGTCTTTGCAACGCTCACCTGATCAACGACGATGCTCAGCCAAGCGGGTAGTCCGGATGGAATCCGGGCAAGATCGGGCGGCGTAGCAGACTGCCCCGGATTTCACCCGGGCTACAGGGCAGCTCATTAACCAAGGAACTCGGCAATGCGTTGGGGCACCTACTTCGCGGTTTGTTCAGCGGTCATCAGCATCGGTCTGGCATTGGGCGTGACCATGCCATTGGTCTCGCTGCGTCTGGAGAGCTGGGGCTACGACGCCTTCGCCATTGGTGTGATGGCCGCGACACCGGCCGTCGGTGTGCTGCTCGGCGCCTCGCTGGCGGGGCGCTTGGCCGCGCGTTTCGGCACCACGACCCTGATGCAGGCGTGTCTGCTGCTGGGGGCCGTGTCGGTGGCCCTGCTGGCACTGGTGCAGAGTTACGCGGTGTGGGTCGCTCTGCGCCTGTTCATCGGTGTAGCGCTGACGGTGGTGTTCATCCTCGGTGAGAGCTGGATCAATCAACTGGCCGTGGAAAAATGGCGTGGACGCCTGGTCGCCCTGTACGGCACCGGCTACGCCCTCAGCCAGCTCAGCGGCCCGCTGCTGCTGACAGCGCTGGGCACCGACACCGATAGCGGTTTCTGGACTGGCGTCGGCTTGCTGGTCGGTGGTTCGCTGATTCTGCTGGGGCGCACGGGTGCCCCGCACGTTGATGAGCACAGCGCCTCGGGGCGCGGGCTGTCTTTGTTCTGCCGCAAGATGCCGGCGATTGCCTGGGCGGTGATGCTGTTCGCCGCGTTCGAAGCGATGATGCTGACCCTGTTGCCGGTCTACGGCCTGCGCCAGGGCTTCACCCAGGAAGTGGCGCTGTTCATGGTCAGCGTGGTGGTGGTCGGCGATGCGGTACTGCAGTTGCCGATCGGCTGGCTGGCCGACCGCATCTCGCGGCAGACGCTGTTCCGCTGCTGTGGACTGGTGTTGCTGGTGTCCAGCCTGGCGATTCCGGCGCTGCTGCATACACCGTTGATCTGGCCGCTGCTGGTGGCGTTCGGCGCCAGTGCCGGCGGTCTGTTCACCCTGTCGCTGATTCTGATCGGCGAGCGTTACCGCGATGACGAACTGGTGCGGGCCAACGCCCATGTCGCGCAGCTATGGGGCATCGGTTGCCTGATCGGGCCGCTGACCACTGGCGCCGTCAGCCAGTGGGTCAGCGGTCATGCCCTGCCGTTGTTGATGGCGGCTGGCGCAGCCGTGTTCGTCGCTTTGGCGTGGCGCGGTGAGGGGCTCTCGGCGACACCTGCCGAAGAGCGGTCCTAGAGCATCCGCTCCAGACCGATGAACTCGGCGAACCAGGCATTGAAGCGGCGCCAGGCGTTGCCGGGTTCGCGGTGCAGCTCGTACTGGCGGCCATCATCTTCGCCCCGCCAGCGCAGCGCGCCATCGACCAGGCGCACCTCGTAACTCAGTGCCGGCTGCATGCCTTCCAGCGCCAGGGCTCGTACCTGCTCGCTGAGCTGCGGGCTGTCGATCAGTACGCCGACCTCGGTGTTCCATAACAGTGACCGCGGGTCGAAATTGAACGAGCCGATAAAGGCATAGCGGCGGTCCAGCACCATTGCCTTGCTGTGCAGGCTTGATTCGGAGGTGCCGCTGAAACTGTAACTGGCGTCGCGGCCGGGCTGCCGACGCAGCTCGAACAGGCGCACGCCGTGCTCCAGCAGTTCGCGACGGTAGGGGGCGTAGCCGCCGTGCACGGCCGGTACGTCGGTGGCATCCAGGGAGTTGGTCAACAGGCTAATGCTCACCCCACGATCGGCGTGGTTGGTGAGGTAGCGCGTGCCGTTCTCCGCTGGCACGAAGTAGGCGGAGACCAGGATCAGCTCCTCGTGCAGTTCGCTTAGCCTGGGCGCCAGCTGACTGGCCAGTAGCAGTTGCGGGTCCGGTTCGCCATCGGCCAGGACCTTTGCGGGTGCGTCCCACAGAGCCTGCGCGGGGGCCCAGGTCAGTTCTTCAAGCCATTGTTGCAGGCGTGGTTGCTCGCGATAGGCCAGCAAATGGCGATACAGCTCATGGCGCTGCTCGCGTGCCCGGTCCAGGTAAGTCTGCAGCTGCCGACGAGCCTTGGCCAGGTCGCGTTCGTTCGGTGGCCAGTAGAGAAACTGTTGGATCGGTTTGCTCAGCGCGCTGTTCCAGTACTGATCGAAGCTGTGCGCCAGCTGTTCGGCCACCGGGCCGACGGCCAGCAGGTCGATGTCGGTGAAGTTGCGGCTGGGTTCGGCATCGAAATATTCGTCTCCGAGGTTGCGGCCGCCGACGATGGCGGCGCTGCTGTCGGCCAGCCACAGCTTGTTGTGCATGCGCCGGTGTTGCCGGCCCAGGTTGAGGGCGCGGCCCAGGGTGCGGGTGACGCCGGTGGCGCGACCCAGGTGCAAGGGGTTGAATACCCGCACCTGGACGTTGTGAT
The DNA here is from genome assembly GCF_050473265.1 of Pseudomonas pichavaramensis. Taxonomy (NCBI): domain Bacteria; kingdom Pseudomonadati; phylum Pseudomonadota; class Gammaproteobacteria; order Pseudomonadales; family Pseudomonadaceae; genus Pseudomonas; species Pseudomonas pichavaramensis. The sequence goes on from NZ_JBJKFJ010000013.1 coordinate 48,042, forward strand.
GTGCGGCGAGCAGTGCGATCTGGTAGTCGTGGCCGTCGCTGCTGGTGTCGTCCAGCAATATCCGGATGCGCACGCCGCGGTCGGCGGCGGCCAGCAGTTCGTCGATCAGCGCGCGGGTGCTGAGCCCGTCATGGACGATGTAGTACTGCAGGTCGAGGCTGCTGCGGGCGGCGCGGATCAGCTCGGCGCGAGCGGCGAAGGCCTGGTCGCTGGCGGCCAGCAGATGAAAGCCGGACTGTCCCGGGTGTCGCGCCGTCTGGGCCTGAAGTTGCTGGCCGAAGGACGAGGCTGCCGGTGACAGCGCGTGGCTGGGCTGTATGGGGTAGGTGCCACTGCAGGCAGTCAGTACCGGCAACAGGGCTACCAGCAGGAAGTGGCGCACTCCGGCCTCCGCGTAAGAACGTCCGTCATCCTCAGACGCCCGTTTGCGGCTAAAGATTCAGCCGCTAAGTTCGCTGAGCAGTTCGCTGATGGTCATGCCGATCTGCCGCACGGCTGCCTCGATGGCCTCGCTGGGCGGCTCGGCGTAGTTCAGGCGGATGCAGTTGCGGTACTTGCCGGCTGCCGAGAAGATGCTGCCGGGGGCGATCTGGATCTTGTGCGGCAGCAGCGCGCGGTTGAGTTTCTGGCTGTCGAAGCCCTGCGGCATCTCCACCCACAGCATGAAGCTGCCCTGCGGACGGCTGACCCGCGTACCGGCGGGGAAGTAGCGGCTTATCCAATCCACCATCAGGTCCCGGCTACGCAGATACTGGGCGCGCATACGGCGCAGGTGAGGTTCGTAATGACCGTCACGCAGGTACTCGGCCAGTGCCACCTGCGGCAGCTGGGCAGTGCTGCCGGTGCCCAGATATTTCATGTGCACCACCTGCTCCAGATAACGCCCCGGAGCGATCCAGCCGACCCGCAGGCCCGGCGCCAGGGTCTTGGAGAAGGAGCTGCAGAATAGCACGCGACCGTCTTCGTCATAGGACTTGATGCTGCGTGGGCGCGGGTAGCTGTAGGCCAGTTCGGCGTAGACGTCATCCTCGATGATGGCCACGTCGAAGCGTTGCGCCAGAGCGACCAGGGCGCGTTTGTTGGCCTCCGGCATGATGTAGCCGAGCGGGTTGTTGCAGTTCGGGGTGAGCTGAATGGCCTTGATCGGCCACTGCTCCAGGGCCATTTCCAGCGCGTCCAGGTTGATGCCGCTCAGCGGGTCGGTGGGCAGCTCCAGCGCCTTCATGCCGAAGCCCTTGAGCGCCTGCATCACGCCATGAAAGCTCGGCGAGTCGACCGCGACGATATCGCCGGGCTGGCAGATGGCACGTACCGCGGCCGACAGGGCTTCGTGGCAGCCGGTGGTGATCACCAGATCCTCAGCCGCCACCTGACAGCCGGAGTCGAGCATCAGGCGGGCGATTTGCTCGCGCAGGCGGTTGTCTCCGCGAATGCCGCCATAGGTGAGGATGTCCGGGTCCTGGCGCCGTGCCTGGCGCGACAGGTTGCGTAGCAGCGGTTTCAGCGTCGGGCTGCTGATGTCCGGGCGCCCGCGGCCGAGCTGCAATATGTCATGTTGCGGCGAGCTGCTGATCAGCTCCAGCACATGGTCCCACTGCGAGACCTCCACTGGTCGCTGCGCCGCCCGGCTGATCTGCGGCAGCGCTGGTACCTGCCGCTCCAGCGGTACGAAGTAACCGGACTTCGGACGTGGCGAGGCCAGGCCCATGTCCTCCAGATGGCGGTAGGCCTGCTGCACCGTGCTGAGGCTGACGCCGTGTTCCTGGCTCAGGCTGCGCACCGACGGCAGGCGATCACCGGGGCGGTAGAGGCCCTGCTCGATACGTGTGCCCAGCAGTTGGGCCAGATTCAGATAGAGCGTCATGACAGTTATCCGCAATGCTCAGGCTGTGTGGTTTGGCCAGTACAGATTCATGCGAAAAATCCAATTCAGCGGGATTTCTGCGGGATCTGTATGGAGTTAATAAGAGTTCTTTGGATCTGTCATGTATTTTCTTGCGACGGCATTCTGATCTCCCATGACAGAAGACGACGGGAGAATGACGATGACCAGTTTCAGCAAGACAGACTTTATCGGTGCCAGCACGCTCGTGCGCAGCACTGCCGAACCGCATGAGACGCGCTACTTCGGGCGCAACTGGCCGGCCTTCTGGCGTCGCCTGAATACCCGAGGCATGCTGCGCAAACTCAATGACCAGCAGTTGCGTGACATCGGCCTGACCCGCGCTCAGGCCGAGCGCGAGGCGAACCTGCCGTTCTGGCGCCTGTAGCCCGGATGCAATCCGGGGCCGCGTTCGCCACATCGACTGCCGCAGGAGCGGCTTCAGGCCAATGCAGTTAGCTATGCCCCCAACGCATGGAACTTGTAGGAGCGGCGCCCCGCCGCGAATCCGTACGAAGCGGACTCGAAACGCTTCGCCCCGAGGCGGGGCGCCTACTCAAAGCGGTTTGGCGAGCCTTGTCTGATCAGCATGAGCCTGCGGGCTCCGGTTTTCGTTGAGCGCAGGTCATGTGTAGGAGCGGCGCCCCGCCGCGAACCGATACGACACGGATTCGAAAAGCTTCGCCCCGGGGCGGGGCTCCTACGCAGAGCGGCTCGGGGAGCCTTGGCTGATCAGCATTAGGCTTCAGCCGCGATCATGCCTACAGCAGCTCTTTCAGTCGATGCCAGGCCATGCCCAGGGCCAGGAGCTGCGAGCGCAGATGCTTGCCGCCGGGGAAGGTCATGTGTGGCACCTTGCCGAACAGATCGAACCCCTGGCTAGCCTGGCCGGCGATGGCTTCGGCGAGCAGCTTGCCGGCCAGGTGTGTGGCGTTGACCCCGTGGCCGGCGTAGGCCTGGGCGTGGAATACGTTGGGCTGATCACTGAGGCGTCCGATCTGCGGCATGCGGTTGGCACCGATACCGATCATGCCGCCCCACTGGTAGTCGATGCGCACATCGGCCAGTTGCGGAAACACCTTGAGCATCTTCGGTCGCATATACCCGGCGATATCCGCCGGGTCGCGGCCGGAGTAGTGGCAGGCGCCGCCGAACAGCAGGCGGCGGTCGGCGGAGAGGCGGTAGTAGTCCACGGTCACGCGTTGGTCGCACAGCGCCATGTTCTGCGGGATCAGCTGACTTGCCTGCTCCTCGGACAGCGGCTCGGTGGCGATGATGTAGCTGCCGGCCGGCAGCACCTTGCCGCTGAGGCCCGGGTTGAGTCCGTTGATATAGGCATTGCACGCCAATACCAGATACTTGGCACGCACCTGGCCGCCCGCCGTGTGCACACGCACTTCGCTGCCATAGTCGATACGCGTGACTGGCGACTCTTCGAACAACTGCACGCCCAACGACTGCGCCGCAGCGGCCTCGCCGAGTGCCAGATTGAGCGGGTGCAGATGCCCTGAGCCCATGTCGATCATCGCGCCATGGTAGTTGTCGGAACCGACCACCTCATGGATGCGTTCGGCGGAAATCAGGCGCAGCTCATGGCGATAGCCGAGGCTTTCCAGTTCGGCCTTGTCCTCGGCGAAGCCGTCGAGATGGGCCGGTTTGTTGGCCAGGTCGCAGTAGCCCCAGGTCAGGTCACAGTCGATCTGGAAGCGCGCGACGCGCTCACGCACGATCTCCACTGCCTCCAGGCCCATCAGCTTGAACTGGCGCACGCCTTCCTTGCCGACTACCGGCTCGAACTGTTCGACGTCGTGGCCGACGCCGCGAATCAGTTGTCCGCCATTGCGTCCGCTGGCGCCCCAGCCGATCTTGCGCGCTTCCAGCAGGGCCACCGAGAGGCCCTTCTGCGCCAGTTCGATGGCCGTGTTCAGGCCACTGAAGCCGCCGCCGACGATGCACACATCCACCTGCAACTCGCCACCCAGGGGCGGGTATGCCTGCTTGCGATTGACGCTGGCAGCGTAATAGGAAGCAGCATGCTGTGGGCTGTGGACGGGCTGGCGAACGCGGGCGTTCATGTGCGAAATCCTGATTTGAGTGTGTGGAAAATTCAACGCAGGATAAGCGCGTGATCCGTCTCACGCCAAGAGGCGAGCAGAAAAAAGCATGCTGCATGCCGCACCACGGCATTGAGGTAGGGCGCTTTCGGCTCTGGCATCCTTCTTCGCTCTACCTCCTGCATCCATGCAGTCGTAGCCGCGAAGGCAGAGCGCATTGCATTCGGGCCTGTGTGGCGCAGTAAACTGCCGCCTTAGCCTCAGGATGCCAATGATGAGTTGCACCGACCGCAAGATCGACTATCTGCGCCGGCAGATCCCGCGCTTCGACTGCGTGCCCGGCTGTCACGATTGCTGCGGCCCGGTCACGGCCTCGTCCGAGGAACTGGCGCGGCTGCCGGTGAAAAGCGCTGCCGAACACGACGCGGCGCTGGCCGAGTACAACTGCGTGCATCTGGGGCCGAACGGTTGCGAGGTCTACGAGCAGCGCCCGCTGATCTGCCGCCTGTTCGGCACCACGCCGAACCTGCCATGCCCGCATGGACGTGCCCCCGAGCAGCCCATCGAGCCGGCCATGGAGCAGCAGGTACACCGCCTGATCGCCACGACTCGGCAGCGCTTAGTGTAAGTACATGGAGATGATGGACGAGCTGCGCGTCGTCCAGGTTATGCAGCTGTGTGTCGCCTAGACTGATTGCGGCTTCACTCCGGAACGGGCAACTGCAGCGATTCCTTCACCTCTTCCATGACGATATAGCTCTTCGACTCGCGCACGTGCGGCAGCTTGAGCAGGATGTCGCCGAGCAGTTTGCGGTAGCTGGCCATCTCGTTGATGCGCGCTTTTACCAGGTAGTCGAAGTCCCCGGACACCAGGTGGCATTCCAGTACGTGCGGCAGCTTGAGCACGGCTCGGCGGAATTCCTCGAAGGTGTCGCCGGACTTGTAGTCCAGGCTGATCTCGACGAACACCAGCAGGCTGGCCTTGAGGTGTTGCGGGTTGAGGCGGGCGTTGTAGCCCATGATGATCCCTTCACGCTCCAGACGGCGTACGCGCTCGGTGCAGGGCGTGGTCGACAGCCCCACGCGCTCGCCGAGTTCGGTGAAGCTGATGCGTCCGTCCTCCTGCAGGATGCGCAGGATGTTGCGGTCGATCTTGTCCAGTTCGCGACGGCTTTGATGTTGGGTTCTCATGGGGAATCCGCCTCTGTAAAACGGCTTTTTGCCGAGAATTCTCGCCAAATATAGCTGTGTATATGGTGAAAAGCACTGCGCGGCTCTTCCTATACTGCGCCCATCGACAACTCTGGTCCGTTACGTCCGTATCTCAAGGTACGGCGGGGAGAAAAGCATGCGTGTTCTGGTTCTCGGCAGCGGTGTGATTGGTACCGCCAGTGCGTACTACCTCGCCCGTCAGGGCTTCGAGGTGGTTGTGGTCGATCGCCAGGACGGCCCGGCGCTGGAGACCAGCTTCGCCAACGCCGGCCAGGTCTCCCCCGGTTACGCTTCGCCTTGGGCCGCTCCGGGCGTGCCGCTGAAAGCCATCAAATGGCTGCTGCAGAAGCATGCACCGCTGGCCATCAAGGCCACTGGTGACGTCGACCAATACCTGTGGATGGCGCAGATGCTGCGTAACTGCACCGCCAGCCGCTATGCAGTGAACAAGGAGCGCATGGTGCGTCTGTCCGAGTACAGCCGCGACTGCCTCGACGAGCTGCGCGCCGAGACCGGGATCGCCTATGAAGGCCGCCAGTTCGGTACCACCCAGCTGTTCCGCAGCCAGGCTCAGGTCGATGCCGCGGCCAAGGACATCGCCGTGCTGGAAGCCTCCGGCGTGCCTTACGAACTGCTCGATCGTGACGCCATCGCTCGCGTCGAACCGGCGCTGGCCGGCGTCAAACACAAGCTGGCCGGTGCCCTGCGCCTGCCCAACGATCAGACCGGCGACTGTCAGATGTTCACCCACAAACTGGCGGACATGGCCAAGGCACTCGGCGTCGAGTTCCGTTTCGGTCAGAACATCCAGCGCCTGGACGCCGTGGGTGACCGCATCAATGGTGTATGGATCGACGGCAAGCTGGAGACCGCTGATCGCTACGTGCTCGCCCTCGGCAGCTATAGCCCGCAATTGCTCAAGCCGCTGGGCGTGCGTGCGCCGGTGTACCCGCTCAAGGGCTATTCGCTGACCGTACCGATCGTCAATGCCGAGATGGCGCCGAAGTCGACCATTCTGGACGAGACCTATAAGGTCGCCATCACCCGTTTCGACAACCGCATCCGCGTCGGCGGCATGGCCGAGATCGCCGGCTTCGACCTGTCGCTCAACCCGCGTCGTCGCGAAACCCTGGAGATGATCACCGCCGATCTGTACCCGGAAGGCGGCGATCTGCAGCGTGCCGATTTCTGGACCGGTCTGCGTCCGGCGACCCCGGATGGCACGCCCATCGTCGGTGCCACCGCATACCGCAACCTGTTCCTCAATACCGGTCACGGCACGCTGGGCTGGACCATGGCCTGTGGCTCCGGGCGCCTGCTCGCCGACCTGATGGCCAACAAGCGCCCGCAGATCAGCGCCGACGGCCTGGATATCTCGCGTTACTCGCGCAAGGCGCCTGAAGTTCATGGCGCGCCGCAGCCGCTGCGTACCTGATAGCCTCTGCGTTTTTGCAATCCAAGGAGTTCTACCTTTATGTCGATCCAGCGCCTGCACGTGGCCAAACGCTACAGCGAAGTGGTGATCCACAACGGCACCCTCTACCTCGCTGGCCAGTTGGCTGACGACTTCGATGGCGACATCCGCGAGCAGACCCGTCAGACCCTGGCCAACATCGACAAAATGCTGGCCGAGGGTGGCAGCGACAAGAGCAAGATCCTTTCGCTGACCATCTTCATCAAGGACATGGCCGACTACGACGGCCTCAATGCCGAGTACGACGCCTGGGTTGCCGACGGCCACGCGCCGGCGCGTGCCTGCGTCGAGGCGAAGATGTACAAGCCCGAAGTGCTGGTGGAAATGTGTGTGGTGGCCGCTGTCTGAGGCTCCAAGCTTTTGCTTGCCTGCCATCCATGGCGGCAATCCTCCGGGCCGTCGCAAGCGACGTCAAAGAAATCTCCCGGAATGTTTTGTGTTGGCTTCTCGCCCGGCTCCCCCGCCGGGCTTTTTTTGAATGACGATTTGCCTGCGTGTAGCCGGATGCAATTCGGGAGCCTCCGTCGGCATGGCTGCGGATTTCATCCCGGCTACGGAAAACCGTCACCTCAGCGACTGATTGAGAGATAAACGAACCATGCGTCCCGCCCGTGCCCTGATCGACCTCGATGCCCTGCGTCATAACTACCGCCTGGCCCGTGAACTGAGTGGCGCCCGTGCCCTTGCCGTGGTCAAGGCCGATGCCTACGGGCATGGCGCCGTACGCTGCGCCGAAGCGCTGCAGGGCGAGGCCGATGGTTTTGCCGTAGCCTGCATCGAAGAAGCGCTGGCATTGCGTGATGCCGGTATCCGGGCGCCGATTCTGCTGCTCGAAGGCTTCTTCGAAGCAGACGAGCTTGCCCTGATCGATCAGCACGATCTGTGGTGCGTGGTCCATGCGCAGTGGCAGATCGAAGCCATCGAGCAGGCTCGCCTGAGCCAGCCCATGACCGTCTGGCTCAAGCTCGACAGCGGTATGCATCGCGTCGGCCTGCATCCGGCCGATTATCAGATCGCCTACCGCCGCCTGCTGGCCAGCGGCAAGGTCAGCAAGATCGTGCTCATGAGTCACTTCGCCCGTGCCGACGAGCCGGAATGTGCGCGTACCGCCGAGCAGTTGGCTGCCTTCGAGCAAGCCCGCGAAGGGCTCGTTGCGCAAGTCAGCCTGCGCAATTCGCCGGCGGTGCTGGGCTGGCCAGAGGTGCCGAGCGACTGGGTGCGTCCCGGCATCATGCTGTATGGTGCTACGCCGTTCGAGCTCGCCCAGGAGCAGGCAGCGCGCCTGCAGCCGGTGATGACCCTGGAATCGAAGGTCATCAGCGTGCGCGAGCTGCCAGCCGGTGAGCCGGTGGGCTATGGGGCGCGCTTCGTCGCCGAACGCCCGACGCGTGTCGGCGTGGTCGCCATGGGCTATGCCGACGGCTATCCGCGTCATGCGCCAACCGGCACGCCGGTGGCGGTGGACGGCCAACTGACGCGTCTGATTGGCCGCGTCTCGATGGACATGCTCACCGTCGACCTCACCGATCTGCCGCAGGCCGGCCTGGGCAGCCGCGTCGAGCTGTGGGGCAAGCAGGTGCTGGCCAGTGATGTGGCGATGGCGGCAGGCAGCATTCCCTACCAGCTCTTCTGCAACGTGCGCCGGGTACCGCTGCTCTATCTCGGCGCCTGACAACCTGGCTGTGGGCGAGTGCGAACGCCAGTGTTGTAAATTCCGAACGCTATGCCATGATACGGACACTTTTCCGCATCAATCCCAAGGGGGACTCCAGCATTGGACGTCGGCGTTCGACTGCAATCGATTCGTAAGCTCAAAGGCCTTTCCCAGCGTGAACTCGCCAAGCGGGCGGGCGTCACCAACAGCACCATCTCGATGATCGAGAAGAACAGCGTGAGCCCGTCGATCAGCTCGCTGAAGAAGGTCCTGAGTGGCATTCCGATGTCGCTGGTGGAGTTCTTCTCGCTCGACCTCGAGCAGGAGAACCAGACCCAGGTGGTCTACCGGGCATCGGAGCTGACCGACATCTGCAGTGGCGCCATCACCATGAAGCTGATCGGCAAGGCGCACCCCAGCCGCGCCATCGCGTTTCTGGATGAAACCTACCCGGCGGGCACGGACACCGGCGACGAAATGTACGCACACGAGGGTGAAGAGGCCGGCATGTTGGTCGAAGGCAAGCTGGAGTTGACCGTGGGCAAGGAGGTGTTCGTCCTTGAAGCGGGTGATAGCTATTACTTCGAGAGCAGCAAGCCGCATCGCTTCCGCAACCCGTTCGATGAGCCTGCGCGATTGATCAGCGCCACGTCGCCGGCGAACTTCTGATCAATAACCCTGCGACAATCTGGGTTGTTTCGGCCTGAGCTGCTTGCCGTTATACTGTCGCCCGCTCGCGAAACCGTGGCCGCGGGCGTGACTAGCCACGAAGAGGGTGTACCGTGAATCTGATGAAGAAAATGCTGGCAGTACCGACTGCCGTATTGGCCCTGTGGGCAGTGACTGCTCAGGCCACGACCGATGACGCCATCGCCGAGCGCCTGAAGCCGGTAGGCGAAGTGTGCATCATGGGTGAAGAATGCAAAGGTGTTGAAACCGTAGCGGCTTCCGCCGGTGGCGGTGCACGCACTGCAGACGACATCATCGCCAAGCACTGCAACGCCTGCCATGGCGCTGGCGTGCTGGGTGCACCGAAGATCGGTGACACTGCCGCCTGGAAAGAACGTGCCGATCATCAGGGCGGCCTCGATGGCATCCTGGCCAAAGCCATTTCTGGCATCAACGCCATGCCGCCGAAAGGCACCTGCGCCGATTGCTCGGATGACGAGCTGCGTGCTGCCATCCAGAAGATGTCCGGTCTGTAAGACTCGCTTCTTCCGCGAAAAACCGCCTTCAAGGCGGTTTTTTCGTTTCTGGCGCACGCATGCAACCATGCGGGTGGCGCTGCAGTCCAAGCAGCATTCGCCATGGATGCCGTGAGGAGCGCCAGATGCCGCACCGCTGTAGCCTCGAGCAAGCCGTCGATCACGTGCTGAGCGAGATCGACGGGCCCATCCATCTCGGTCTGCCGCTGGGGCTGGGCAAGCCCAATCGTTGGGTCAACGCACTCTATGCGCGAGTCAGGCAACTGCCGGAACGGCAGCTGACCATCTACACCGCGCTGTGCCTGGCACGGCCGCGTGCTGGTCAGGAGCTGCAGCAACGGTTTCTCGAGCCCTTCGCTGCCCGCGTCTTTGCGGACTATCCCGAGCTGGACTTTCTCGCCGACCTGCACGGCGGCAGCCTGCCGGAAAATGTGAGCGTCGAGCAGTTCTTCTTCCAGCCAGGCAGTCTGCTCGAATGCGAGCCGGCGCAGCAGGACTACATCAGCAGCAACTACAGCCACGTCGCCCGTGACCTCAACGCCAAGGGGCTGAATGTGGTAGCGCAGCTCGTTGCCGCCGAGGCAGGGCAGAGCGAACGCTTCAGCTTGAGCTGCAACCCGGATGTGACGCTCGATCTGCTGCCGTTGCTGGATCAGCGCCGCGCCGCTGGCGAGACGGTAATCAGCGTGGCTCAGGTGCATAGCGATCTGCCCTACATGGCGGGCGACGCCGAGGTGACGCGCGATAGGTTCGACGTTCATATCGTCGAGGATGAGCGTACCGCGCTGTTCTCGACGCCGAACATGCCGGTGTCGCTGCAGGATCACTGCATTGGCCTGCTGGCCAGTGCGCTGGTGCGCGATGGCGGCACCTTGCAGATTGGCATCGGCGCGATGGGCGATGCCCTGGCAGCGGCATTGATGGCTCGGCAGGACGACAACGCCGGCTACCGCGCGCTGCTGCAGGCGCTCGGTGGCGATGACGCCTGGGCGCAGCAGATCGCCGCCAATGGCGGCCTGCAACCGTTGGAGAAGGGGCTGTATGGCTGTAGCGAGATGTTCGTCAACGGCCTGCTGGCGTTGGCGGACTCCGGTCTGTTGCGGCGCCAGGTCTACCCCGACTTGCGTCTGCAGCGCCTGGCCGACAGTGGCGGGTTGGATGAGCAGGGCCGTCTGCTCGACGCCAAGGCGCTGCTCGATGCCGGGTTGCCTGAGCGGCTGAGCGCAGAGCACGTCGACTGGCTACGCGACAGCGGCCTGGTGCACGGCGGTGTGCGTTGGCAGGAGGGGGATTTACTCTTGCCCGATGGCTGCCGCGTGGCGGCGGACCTGGGCGATGCACTGGTTCGCAAGCAGTTGCAGCCCTACCTCGGCGGTGCCGGCTCTGGCGTGGTGCTGCACGGTGGTTTCTTTCTCGGGCCACGCAGTTTCTACCAGCGTTTGCGTGAGCTGGACGGCGCTGCGCGGCAGCGCTTCGCCATGACCGGCATCCGCTACATCAACGAGCTGTATGGTCAGGAGGAGTTGAAGCGTCTGCAGCGCCGCGATGCGCGCTTCATCAACACGGTGTTCACCATGACGTTGCTCGGCGCCGGCGTCGCCGATCAGTTGGAAGATGGCCGCGTGCTCAGCGGTGTGGGCGGGCAGTACAACTTCGTCGCCCAGGCCCATGCGCTGGAGGATGCACGCTCGATCCTGCTGCTGCGCAGCTGGCGTGAGTCGGATGGCGAGCTCAGCTCGAACATCGTCTGGGAATACGGCCATGCCACCATCCCCCGGCACCTGCGCGACATGGTGGTGACCGAGTACGGCATCGCCGACCTGCGCGGCAAGACCGATGCCCAGGTGATCGAAGCGCTGCTGAAGATCAGTGACTCACGCTTTCAGCCGCAACTGATCGCCCAGGCAAAACAGGCAGGCAAACTGCCCGAGGATTTTCGTCTGGACGCACGTTTCACCAGCAATCTGCCCGAGCGTCTCGAGGCGCTGCGTGAGGCGCACGGGGCGCTGTTTGCCGAGTACCCGCTGGGCAGCGACTTCAGCGCCGTGGAAGAGGATTTGCTGCGCGCCCTGAACTGGCTCAAGCGCAAGCTGCGTCTGAACGAGATCCTGGCGCTGGGCAAGGCGACGCTGGATGCCCCCGAGCCTGCAGCCTACCCCGAGCACCTGCGGCGCATGAGCCTGGAGGCGCCGAATGGGGTGCGCGAGGCCCTCTACCAGCGTCTGCTGTTGGCGGGCTTGCAGGCTACCGATGCGGCCGAGAGGGCTCAGCGTTCGGCTTAGTCGACGAAACGCACCTGGCCATTCTCCAGCGCGGCGACGCGGGCCAGCGACTCGACGCGATAGCCTTCGCTCTGCAGAAGCTTGCGGCCTTCCTGGAAGGACTTCTCGATGACGATGCCGATGCCGGCGACCTGGGCACCAGCCTGCTGGATCAGGTCGATCAGAGCCTTGGCAGCGTGGCCGTTGGCGAGGAAGTCGTCAATCACCAGCACGTTGTCGGCCGCAGTCAGGTGACGGGCAGAGATGGCGATGGTGCTTTCGGTCTGTTTGGTGAAGGAGAACACCTTGGAGATCAGCAGGTCGTCCTTCAGGGTCAGCGACTGGAACTTGCGCGCGAAAATCACCGGAATGCCCAGCTCGAGGCCGGCCATCACCGCCGGGGCGATGCCCGAGGCCTCGATGGTGACGATCTTGGTGATGCCCTGGCCCTTGAAGCGCTCGGCGAACTCATGGCCAACCTGCTTCATCAGTTGCGGGTCGATCTGGTGATTGAGAAAGGCGTCGACCTTCAGCACCTGTTCCGACAGAACGATGCCTTCCTCGCGAATTTTCTGTTTCAGCGACTCCACGGCCTATCCTCTGGGCTGAGCGGAAAGCCGCGTATTTTCGCTCAAAACGCCGCGTAGTTGTAGTGTGAGCGTCAGGCGGCCGCAGTGGTCAGAATAATCAGGTAACAGCAGAGGGCGGCCATGAGTGAGCAATGCAGCAGGGCGGCACTGACGCGTGCCGAGGTGGATGCCCTGCCAGGCGCCACGTTGCTCGAGTTCGGCGCCGAAACGTGCGGACATTGTCAGCGAGCCCAGCCGTTGATTGCTTCGGCGCTCCAGCAAAGCCCAGGCATACGCCATCTGCGCATCGAAGATGGCGCCGGCAAGCGCCTGGGGCGCAGCTTTCAGGTCAGGCTGTGGCCGACGCTGATCTTCTGTCGTGACGGCCGTGAGTTGGCCAGATGGGTACGGCCAGTGGCGACCGGCGAGATCGTCCAGGCGCTCGGAGACGTTACCGCCAGGTAGACATCTGCGCCGTAGCAGGTGCACTTGAAAGATTGCGCTATGGCCGCGCTCCTAGTCTATCCACCGCGCCTAGGATGATGCTACGGCAAGCCTTACTCCCGGCCCCAGCGCTCGAACAACGCGTCGGCAAAAGCGCTCAGCCGTGGCGAACGCTGGCGTGACGGCGGGTAGACGATGGAGATTTCCCGTTGCCGGCCAGCATAGGGCTGCAGCAGTTCGACCAGGCGGCCATCGGCGATCGCGTCAGCGACCGCGAAGTCCATCAACTGGGCGATGCCCAGGCCCAGGTGTGCGGCTTCCAGCAGTGCATCGCCATTGTCGAAGATCAGCCGGCCGCTGGCTTCCACATCCTTTGCTTTGCCGCGATCCTGAAACTGCCAGGCTACCAGGCGGCCGTCCCGTGGGTTACGCACGGCCAGGCAGTCATGTTGTGTCAGGTCTTCCAGAGTGTGTGGCATGCCACGACGGGTCAGATAACCAGGGGTGGCCACGCAGGTCCAGCGGGTGGCGCGCAGTGGTCGGGCGATCATCCCAGGCGCCTCGATGCGACCGGTGCGCACCGCCAGGTCGAAACCATCTTCGACGATATCCACAACCCGGTCACTCAGGGTGCTCTCGATATACAGTTGTGGATAACGCTGGCTTAGCTCGCCCAGCAGCGGCAGCAGCACGATACGGCCGAACGCCGAGGGTGCGGTCAGGCGCAGTGTGCCGCTAGGTTCGCAGCGGCGGTCGAGCAGGGCGCGTTCGGCATCCTCCAGCCCACACAGCAAAGGCGCGCATTGATCGCGTAGCAGCATGCCATCCGGTGTCAGGCTGACGCTGCGGGTATTGCGGTTGAGCAATCGAGTGCCCAGTTGCCGCTCCAGGCGAGCGATGGCACGCGACAGTCCGGACTGGGTCATGCCGGTGGCGCTGGCGGCAAGGGTGAAACTGCGCAGATCGGCGACCTTCAACAGCAGCTGTACGGCATTCAGGTCCATGATTTTTGTCATCATTGAAACGACGGAAACCCTATTTATCATGCGTTTTGGCATGGGTAAAACTGCTGATCCGTTTATGTCTTCATGACTGTCCCATGCCTGTTTCTCACCCGCGCCTGATGCTGGCGCTACTGGCCTGTGCGCAACTGATCATTGCTCTGGATGCCACCATTCTATTTGTTGCATTGCCGACTATCGGTGCCGAACTGGCGTTCTCCGCCCAGCAATTGCAATGGGTGATCAGCGCCTACAGCGTGGCCTTTGGCGGTTTTCTGCTGTTGGGCGGGCGTTGCGCCGACCTGCTCGGCCGGCGGCGGATGTATCGTATCGGCCAGATGCTGTTTGCCGTGGCCTCGCTGGCTGGTGGTTGTACCGACTCGCCGCTGTTATTGGTGTTGGCGCGAGCGGTGCAGGGTATCGGTGCGGCGATGCTGTTTCCGGCAACCCTGGCGCTGATCAACGGAAACTTCGCCGAGGGCCCGGCGCGCAATCGCGCGCTGGCGATCTGGAGTGCCGCCTCGGCGGCCGGTCTGGCCTTGGGCGTATTGCTGGGTGGTGTGCTGACCCAGTGGTTCGGTTGGGAGGCGGTATTTCTGGTCAACGTACCGCTGGCCGCCGCCTGTGCCTGGGGTGCCGGGCGCTGGATCAGCGTCGATGCGGTGCTGGGGCACGGTCGGCGCTTCGATCTGCCCGGCGCGCTCACGGTCACTCTAGGCGGCAGCCTGTTGGTGTTGGGCTTTATTCAGGGGCCGCAATGGGGTTGGGCATCGCTCGAAGTGATCGCGGTGCTGGCGCTGGCCTTGTTGCTCTTGCTGGTGTTCGTGCGTATCGAACAGACCACTCGGGATCCGCTGATGCAGCTTGGCCTGCTGCGTCAGCGCAGCCTGTGGCTGGCGATGCTGATCACCGCCGTATTCATGAGCAGCTTCGGGGTGCAGTACTACTTTCTGGCCCTCTACTTCCAGCAGGTGTATGGCTTCAGTGTGCTGCAGACCGGTCTGGCGTTTCTGCCTGCCACGTTCATCTGCACCCTGGGCATTGCCCTGGCTGAGCCTTTGCTGGCGCGTCTGGGGGTACGCGCGACATTGGTGATCGGTCTGCTGGCCGGCAGCCTGGGGATCGCCTGGCAAACCTACGGGTTGACTCAGCTGGACGGCTACCTGCAACTGCTGCCCGCCATCGCCTTGCTGAGCATCGGCCAGGGTATTACCTGGACGGCCATGTGGGTGTGCGCTGGCCAGGGCATTGCGGCCGGGCAGCAGGGCGTCGCTTCGGGCATGGCTTCCACCGTGCAGCAGATTGGCGCAGCGCTGGGCCTGGCAGTACTGGTCAGCGTGGCCAGCGCCAGCAGTGATCCGGTCGAGGGGCTGAATCGGGCGCTGTGGTGCAGCGCGTGGGTGGCGCTGCTTGGTGTGCTGCTGGCGGCCGGGTTGGGTAAACCGCAGGCGCTACCTGCCTGTCAGCCTCAGCTGTAGGAGTACTCAAAGCCTGTTCTTGATCCCGCGAGCGAGGGCGGTACATGCTCGCAGGATGGGAGGAGAAGCGCAGTAACGATACCCATCAGGGTGATGTGCCACTTGTTTCTTGAGGGGTATCGCTTCGCTCAAACCATCGGACCGGTCGCCGGCTCAGGCGCTCTTGTTCAGCCGGCGCAGAATATCCTTGGGAATCCCACGGGTATCGAGCGGTGGCCTGTCCGGTGCCGGTTCCAGGCCCAGTTCGTAGAGCCAGTTCAGGGCATATTCGCGCAATTGCTTGCGCTCATAGGCCTGCCATTGTTCGCGCACCGTGGAGAAGGCGTCGATCTCGTAGTCGAAGGCGCGCAGTGGCTTGCGTCCGGTCAGTGCCGCGCTGAGCAGCGGATGGGCGTGCGGGTCGTCGAGTGTGAACAGGAAGGACTCGCGCAACGCCAGCCGTTGCGGCACATCGAGGTTGGGAATCTGGCTGTAGCGCTCGGGGGCGAGTTCGATCTGCTGGCGCTGTTCGCGGTCGTGCTCCTCGGGCGACAGGGCAAGGACCTCGCCGCTGTCCATATCCAGCCAGTGCTCCAGCTGTTCGCGGGCGTTGATCAGTTGCGCCAGGGCATCGATGTCGAGCGTGAATGTGCGCATGGTTACGGCCCCTTTTATCTGAACGGTGTTTTCTTCTGACTGGCAAAGGCGGCGCGGGTGCCGCCGTTAGCAGGGCTGCAGGTCACGTCGCGGGTCGGGCTCCGCAGTGCGGAGTCGGAGCCAGAACCGAAGCCAGGAAGCCAGACCATACACCAGCCGGCACCCCTTCAGCGCTTGAGCATGGCGCGCATATTGGCCAGGGCATCGTTGCCGCGTGCTGCCTTGGCTTCCACCGGCGCTTCTTCCTGGCCTTCCCAGACCAGATCTTCGGGCGGCAGTTCGTCGAGGAAGCGGCTTGGCGAGCAATCGATCACCTCGCCGTACTGCTTGCGCTTGGCGGCGAAGGTCAGCGCCAGGTTGCGCTTGGCGCGGGTGATGCCGACGTAGGCCAGGCGGCGTTCTTCCTCGATGGTGTCGGCTTCGATGCTGGAGCGGTGGGGGAGGATCTCCTCCTCGAAACCGATGATGTACACCGAGGGAAATTCCAGGCCCTTGGATGCATGCATGGTCATCATCTGCACGCCTTCGGCGCCTTCTTCCTCTTCCTGCTGGCGCTCGAGCATGTCGCGCAGCACCAGCTTGCCGATGGCGTCCTCGACGGTCATGTCACCGTCTTCGTCCTTCTCCAGGGTGTTCTTCAGCGCATCGACGAGGAACCAGACGTTGCCCATGCGCGCATCGGCGACCTTGTCGCTGGAGGCGTTCTGCCGTAGCCAGTTCTCGTAGTCGATGTCCATTACCATGCTGCGAATGGCGGCGATCGGGTCGTTCTGCGCGCACTGCTGGCGCACGCCGTCCATCCAGCGCTTGAAGCGTGCCAGGCGCTCGGTGAAGCGCGCGTCGAGGTGCTCGCCGAGGCCGATCTCGTCAGCGGCGGCGTACATCGAGATATTGCGCTGGCTGGCGTAGTTGCCGAGCTTTTCCAGGGTGGTCGAGCCGATCTCGCGGCGCGGCACGTTGATCACGCGCAGGAAGGCGTTGTCGTCGTCCGGGTTGACCAGCAGGCGGAAGTAGCTCATCAGGTCCTTCACCTCCTGGCGGGCGAAGAAGCTGGTGCCGCCGGATAGGCGATAGGGAATCTGGTGGTGCTGCAGCTTCAGCTCCATCAGCTTGGCCTGGTAGTTGCCCCGGTAGAGGATGGCGAAGTCGCTGTACGGGCGCTGGGTACGCAGGTGCTCGGTGAGGATCTCCAGGGCCACGCGCTCGCACTCGGCGTCCTCGTTGCGGGTGCGAATCACGCGGATTTCGTCGCCGTGGCCCATCTCCGACCACAGCTGCTTCTCGAACACGTGCGGGTTGTTGGCGATGAGGATGTTGGCGCACTTGAGGATGCGGCTGGTGGAACGGTAGTTCTGCTCAAGCATCACCACCTTCAGCGACGGGTAGTCCTCCTTCAGCAGCATCAGGTTTTCCGGGCGTGCGCCGCGCCAGGCGTAGATCGACTGGTCGTCGTCGCCGACCACGGTGAACTGGTTGCGCATGCCCACCAGCATCTTCACCAGCAGGTACTGGCTGGCGTTGGTGTCCTGGTATTCGTCGACCAGCAGGTAGCGGATGCGGTTCTGCCACTTTTCGAGGATGTCGGCGTGTTCCTGGAACAGCTTCACCGGCAGCAGGATCAGGTCGTTGAAGTCCACTGCGTTGTACGCCTTGAGCGTGCGCTGGTAGTGCAGGTAGACGATGGCGGCGGTCTGCTCCTTTGGCCCGCGGGCATTGGCCAGGGCTTCGTCCGGCAGGATCAGGTCGTTCTTCCAGCTGTCGATCAGGTTCTTGATCTCGTCGGCACCGTCATCGCCGGAATACTCCTTCTGCATGATGTCGGTGAGTAATGCCTTGATATCGCCGTCATCGAAGATCGAGAAGCCGGGCTTGTAGCCCAGGCGCGCGTATTCCTTGCGGATGATGTTCATGCCCAGGTTGTGGAAGGTGGACACGGTCAGGCCGCGTGCCTCGCTGCCCTTGAGCAGGGTGCCGACGCGCTCCTTCATCTCGCGCGCGGCCTTGTTGGTGAAGGTCATGGCGACGATGTGCTGAGCGCGGATGCCGCAGTTCTGCACCAGGTGGGCGATCTTGCGGGTGATCACACTGGTCTTGCCGGAGCCTGCACCGGCGAGCACCAAAAGCGGGCCGCCGACGTAGTTCACGGCCTCTTGTTGCCGGGGATTCAGTCGGGACATGGGATCGTTCGCAGGGAAAATGGCCGCGCATTTTAACAGGCCCGGCGCCTTCTGCCGCGACCGTCCGGAACTGTGGTCTGGCGCACGAAACCGGATCGTCGAGCGCTGGGTTGGTCATTGGATTCCAGTACTCTCGTTTCACTTGCCGGTTTATCGGCTATACCTCAGGATGTACGCCACCTTTCGCACGGATGTGATTGATTAGACGTCGGTTACGACGCGTTCAGGCGATGCAATTCGCCATCATTTTTGTGTCATTGGGGAGGTCGCTTGTCCACGCTCGTCGAACCGTTGCGGTTGGTCCTGCTGGCGGAGTCGTCAGACTGGGCCGAGTTGTTGCGTGAGCAGTTGGGCGCACTCGGTAGCCCTTCCCCTTTGATTACCGCGCCTTCCTGGGAGGCGGCCAGCAACCTGTTCGATGAGCACGCCAGTGGCCTGGTGTTGGCTACGCCCGAGTGTCTGCCGGCGCCCCATCGATGCCCACTGCCGTTGGTGCTGTTGCTGGACGAAGAGCCGGTCGAGGAGCCGACCGGCGTCAGCGACTGGCTGGTACGCGGGGCGCTCAGTCTCGACGTGTTGCGCCGTTGCCTGCGCTATGCGCGCGAGCAGGGCAATCTAAAACAGACGCTGCAGCGCCTGGCCGAGCAGGATCCGTTAACCGGTATTGCCAATCGCCAGGGATTCCAGACCCTTCTCGCCGCTCGCCTCAGCGAATGCAATGGCCGTGGCCTGGTGCTCGGCCATCTCGACCTGGATAACTTCCGTCACGCCAACGATACCCTGGGCTATCAGGCCGGCGACCGTCTGATTCTGCAGGTGGTGGCGCGCCTCAAGGGGCTGCTGCAGCCTTGTGATCAGCTGGCCCGTCTGGGCAGCGACGAGTTTGCCCTGCTGCTCGACGTGCGCCGCGACCCACAGCGTGTCGAGCGTCTCGCCGAGCGAGTGACCGAGGTGCTTGGCGAGCCCTACTGGGTCGACGGTGAGAGCCTGCTGATCGGCTGCAGCCTTGGCTTGGCGCATGCGCGTGCCGGCGAGGGTGCCGACCCGTTGTTATGGCATGCGCACACCGCCATGCAGCAGGCCAAGAACCAGCAGGGCTGCGTGTTTCACATCTATGACGAGCGCCTGAATCGCAGTGCGCGTAGCCAGGCAGACCTCGAAGGTGAACTGCGCCGAGCCTTGCGTCGTGACGAGCTGGAGCTGCACTACCAGCCACGACTGTGCCTGCAGACTGGGCGTATCGTCGGCCTCGAGGCGCTGGTGCGCTGGCAGCACAGCGAGCACGGCCTGCTTCCGCCCAACGAATTCGTACCGCTGGCTGAAGAAACCGGGTTGATCGTGCCGCTCGGTTACTGGGTGATTTCCCGGGCGCTGCGTGACATGCAATGGCTGCGTGGGCGTGGTCTGCCGGCGTTGCATATGGCGGTGAACCTGTCGTTCCGCCAGTTTCAGGACAGCCAATTGCTGTCGACGCTCAGCCGCCTGATCGAGGAGCGCGGCGTGGATGCGCAGTGGCTGGAGTTCGAACTGACCGAAACGGCGGTGATGCGCCGTAGTGACCAGGTGCAGCAGACCATGCTGGCCCTGGGGCGCCTTGGCGTGCGTTTCTCGCTGGATGACTTCGGCACCGGTTTCTCGTCCTTCGTCCACCTCAACAGCCTGCCGATCACCCTGCTGAAGATCGACCGCAGCTTCGTCGCCGGCATGGGCGAGCGCGCAGAAAATCGTCAGCTGGTGCGGGCGATGATCAATCTGGCGCACAATCTCAACCTGGAAGTGGTGGCCGAAGGGGTCGAGAATATCGAGCAGCTCGACATGCTGCGTCAGTTCGGCTGCGATCAGGTGCAGGGTTATCTGATCAGCAAGGCCGTGCCGCTGGCCGAGCTGGCGCGTTTTCTGGTGTTCGGCATGCGTCAGCCATTGCTGACCGGTGCGCCGACGTCGGTCTAGAGTCTGGCGCGCTCAGGATAGGCAGGCCGCGCTCGCGGGTATGGTCGGCCGCTGCAGGCTGGCTGTTTTCCACTGAAAGCCAATTACCAGACCGGTGGCTGTTACTGCCAGGCCCGCAGCCAAGCCCCACCAGACACCCTGTGCCTCCCAGCCCAGCGGAAAGGCGAGCAGCCATGCCAGTGGAGCCCCCACGCACCAGTAGCCGCCCAGACCGATCAGCAGTGTGGTCCTGCCGTCGTTCAGCCCGCGGATTGCGCCCATGGCGATGCTCTGCAGGCCGTCGAACAGTTCGAACCAGGCGGCGATCGCCAGCAGGCTGACGGCCAGGGTGACGATCTCGGCGAAGGCGGGGTCGTGGCGGTCGAGGAACAGGCCGATGATCCGTTCCGGCAGCAGCCAGAACGACAGGGCGAACAGCAGCATCAGTGCGGCCCCGAGCGCCATGCCCAGGTGGCCGCTCAGGCGCGACAGGTGCAGGCGCTCGGCGCCATAGTGCAGACCGACGCGGAAGGTCACGGCGTAGGACAGCCCCTGCGGCACGATGAAGGCCAGCGCTACCGTCTGCATGGCGATCTGGTGGGCGGCCAGTTGTACGCTGCCCAGGGCGCCCATGCACAGGGTGGCGAAGGTGAACAAGCCTTGTTCAGCGGCATAGGTACCCCCGATGGGCAGGCCCAGGCGCAGCAGGGCGCGCATTTCCTCGCGCTGCGGACGGCCCAGGCCGTTGCGCAGCCGGTATGGCCGATAAGTGGGCGAGAGCAGGATGTACAGTGCCAATGCCAGGGCCATGCCGCTGCTGACCAGCGCGGTGGTCATGCCGATACCGCTCAGGCCGAGGCTGGGGAGGCCGAACCAGCCCTTGATCAGCGCATAGTTGATGATGAAATTGGCTGCGGTGCCGATGACGCTGATGGTCATTACCGGGCCAGGATGGCCGATGGCACTGGTGAAGCCGCGCAAGGCCATGAAGCACAGATAGCCGGGCAGGGCCAACGACAGCGGGTGGAGGAAGGCCATGGCCTGGCTGGCTGCTGCAGGATCCTGACCGAGGTGTGGCAGCAGAGGGCCGATCAGGTTCAGGCACAGCGCGCTGGCGATGGCCAGCAGCATGGCCAGCCACAGGCCATTCTGGATCAGACGGGTCACACCCTTTGCATCATTGGCGCCATGGCGGATGGCGACCAGGCTGCCGACGGCAGCAATCACCCCGGTACAGAAGATCGAGAAGATGAAGTAACAAGTGGCGCCGAGGGCGCCGCCTGCCAGTTGCTCGGGGCCGAGCATCGCCATCATCAGCGTGTCGGTGAAGATCATCAGCGCGTGAGCCAGTTGCGCGGAGATCAAGGGGGCCGCCAAACGCAGCAGTGCGCCCAGCTCATGACCAAGGGAATTCTTCATGATGAGTAAAACTTCGGCAGGATAAGCATCTCCAGGCTGTCTGGAGAGTGGTAATGACAGTTATTCTCTGGTCTAAGCTCGCCGTCAGCAAAAGGAAAATAGCCATGCATGACATGACTAAAACTCATGGTTTAGCGCCATGAGCCGACGCCTGCCGCCGCTCTATGCGTTGCGCGCCTTCGAGGCCGCCGCCCGACATGCTTCCTTCACCCGCGCGGCTGCAGAGTTGGCCATCACCCAGAGTGCGGTGAGTCGTCATATCCGTACGCTCGAGGAATATTTCGCCTGTCGTCTGTTCGAGCGGCGTGGCCGCAGTCTGCACCTGACCGCCCCGGCGCGTGCCCTGCTGCCGGGTTTGAGCGACGGTTTCGATGCGCTTGAGCGTGCCAGCAACGCGTTGCGCGCCGACGATCAGGTACTGCGCCTGAAGGCGCCTTCGACCCTCACCATGCGCTGGCTGCTGGCGCGTCTGTCGCATTTTCGTCTCACCCATTCCGATAGCGAGGTGCAGCTCACCAGCGCCTGGATGGATGTGGATAAGGTCGACTTTCGCCACGAGCCCTTTGACTGCGCGGTATTGCTGTCCGACGGTCAGTTTCCCGAGGACTGGGACAGCGTGCTGCTGTTCAAGGAGTGGCTGATTCCGGTTTGTGCAGCAGAAGATGCGGCATCCGGGTCCTGGACCCTGGATCGTCTGCAGACGTCCGAGCAACTGCACCCCACTCCGGACCGCCGCGACTGGCGCCGTTGGCTGCACGCCACCGGCCTTGCCGAGCAGGTACCTCTGAAAACCGGCCAGCTGTTCGACATGCTCGAGCTGGGTATCGTCGCCGCAGCGCGGGGTTACGGCGTGTCGATCGGCGACCTGCTGATGGTGGCGGAGGATGTGAATGCAGGGCGGCTCGGATTGCCCTGGCCGACGGCGGTCTTCAGTGGCGACAGCTACTATTTGGTGTGGCCACGCGGACACCGGGCCGAAGCTCGCTTGCAGCGTCTGCGCGACTACCTGTTGGTAGAAGTGGCTGCCATGCAGCTTCCACCACTGGAGAGGATGATTTAGCGGCCGATACAGCCTTTTGACAACAAATGATGGCCACTCGGCAGTAGTTGATTGACCAAGCATAGTAGTCGGGTATCCTCCTGCGCCCTTAGCGGGGTCGTATGATGACCTTGTCCCGTCCTTTTAAGGACTTTGCCGGCCTGCCATCTTGGCGTAAGGCCAAGAGAGGCCTAGATGACCCCTCCTCGTTCTCGCATTGCCCTGCAACTGGCTGTCGCTCTGGCGCTGATGTTGGTTGTCTTGATCAGCCTCAGCACGGTATTCGCGCTTCGCTCGCTGGATAACGCCAACCTGGTCACCCGCGCCGAGCACCTGGGCAGTGAAGCGCGCTTGCTGGCTGACCAACTGGAGACTTTTCACGGCAGCCTGCGTGACAGCACGCAGCGTCTGGCCGGTCTGTTCGAGCAACGCTTCAGCGGCGGCTTGCAGGTTCGCAACGATGAACGCGTAACGGTTGGCAGCCTGCAGGCTCCAGCGCTCTATCTCGACGCGACCCGACTCAACAACGAATTCAACGAAGTCGATGACTTCACCCGCATGACCGCTGGTGTGGCGACAGTATTCGTGCGTGATGGCGAGGAATTCGTGCGTATCACCACGTCACTGACCAAGCAGGACGGCACGCGGGCGTTGGGTACCGTGCTGGATCATCAGCACCCGGCCTATCAGAAGCTCCTGGCGGGCCAGGGTTATGTCGGACGCGCGCTGTTGTTCGACCGTTTCTACATGACCCAGTACACCCCGGTGCGCGATGCTGGCGGGCGAGTGATCGCGGTGCTGTTCGTCGGTTTCGATTACACCGACGCGCAGAACCTGCAGATGCGCAACCTCGGCAACTTCCGTATCGGCAGCACTGGCTCGCTGGCCATCCTTGACGAACAGGGCAAATGGCTGGTGGCGCCGGCCGGCGCGGCAACGCTGAGTAGCCTGCCGGAAGAGCTCAGTGAGCTGCTCGGCAACAGCGGCACCGGTGGTTTCTGGAGTGACGGTCAGAGCGAGTTCTACAGCGTCGCGATGCCTTTCGATGGCGGGCCCTGGACCGTGCTGGCGAGCATGCCGCGTGACGAGATCCAGGCCGTGACCTGGCGCGTCGGCACGCAACTGGCCATCGGCAGTGCACTGACCCTGCTGCTGGCGGTGATCGCCGTGGTCCTGTTGCTGCGGCGCAAACTGCGGCCGCTGGGTGATCTGGTGCGTCAGGCCCAGGCACTCGGTGCCGGTGATCTCGGGGCGCGGATGACGCAGTCCAGCGAAGACGAAATCGGCGAGCTGGCGCGCAGCTTCAACCGTATGGGCGAGGCGCTGGCGACCATGGTTGCCGGCATTCGTGTGGCGGCCCAGGATGTCAGCGCACGGTCCGAGGCGTTGTCGAACCTGTCGCGCGATGCCTACCTGGGTATCGATCAGCAGTCCGGCGAGATCAGCAGCATGGCCGGTGCGGTCGAAGAGTTCAGCGCCACCTCGCAGAACATTGCCGACAACATGCGCAGCACCGAGCGTCTGGCCAGTGACAATGCGCAACAGACCCGTATCGGTCGCACCTCGATGGATCAGGCGTCGGAGGCGCTGGTGCAGATCGCCGAAGCCCTGGAGCAGACCTCGACGGTGATCAACAGCCTCGGCCAGCGCTCGCAGGAAATCGGCGGCATCGTCAGTGTGATCACCTCGATCGCCGATCAGACCAACCTGCTGGCGCTCAACGCCGCCATCGAAGCCGCTCGTGCCGGCGAGCAGGGCCGTGGTTTCGCCGTGGTTGCCGACGAGGTGCGCAGCCTGGCTGGGCGTACTCGTGAGGCAACCAATGAGATCTCGGCGATGATCGGCAGCATCCAGAGCGAAACCGGCAGCGCCATCAGTACCATGGAGCAGGGGCGGCAGCTGATGCAGGATGGCCTGGAGCGTAACGCCAAGGTCGCCGCTGCGCTGGCGCAGATCAGCGAACAGAGCGAGGCTGCGGGTGAGCAGTTTGCTGCCATCACCACGGCGACCAGCGAGCAGAGCAGTACCGCCAACGTGCTCAGCAGTAACCTGCAGAGCATCGCCCTGGCCAACGGCGAGCAGCGTGAAGTTGTCGCCAATCTGGCAGATACCGCACGCGAGCTGGATCGACTTTCCTCCCAGTTGAGCCGAGAGGTCGAGCGCTTTCGCTGAGCGCTAACTGGCGCTGGGTCGATACTGCAGAGCTTCGGCCAGGTGTGAGCGCGCGATCTGCGGGTTTTGCTCCAGATCGGCCAGGGTGCGAGCGACCTTGAGTATTCGATGGGCTGCGCGCAGCGACAGGCCCAGGCGCTCGCAGGCGCCTTCCAGCCATTGACGGTCTGCCTGGCTCAGCGCGCAATGCTGGCGCAGGCCTGGCAGGTCGAGAAAGGCATTGGCTACGCCCTGGCGCTGCAGCTGCAGTTCACGTGCCCGGGCGACCTTGTTTGCTGCCTGGGCGGTGCTTTCGCCATCTTGCAGCGGTACGTCCAGAGCGGTGCTTTCGCGGGCGACCGTGAGGTGCAGGTCGATACGGTCCAGCAGCGGGCCGGACAACTTGCTGCGGTAGCGCTGGATCTGCTCCGGCGTGCAGCGGCAGCGATTGCTCGGGTCACCGAGGTAGCCGCAGGGGCACGGATTCATTGCCGCGACGAGTTGAAAGCGCGCTGGAAAACGCACCTTGTCGCGCGCCCTGGCGATGACGATATGGCCACTCTCCAGCGGCTCGCGCAGCACCTCGAGCACCTTTCGGTCGAACTCCGGTAATTCATCGAGGAATAGCACGCCTTGATGGGCAAGGGTGATTTCCCCTGGTTGTGGACGGCTGCCGCCACCGACCAGGGCGGGGCCGGAGGCGCTGTGGTGCGGGGTGCGAAAAGGCCGCTGCGGCCAGTGCTGCAGCGGCGTATGACTGGCCACCGAATGGATCGCGGCGACCTGCAGCGCCTCGCTTTCGTTCAGTGGTGGGAGCAGGCCAGGCAAGCGGCTGGCCAGCAAGGTTTTACCGGTACCGGGTGGGCCGCTGAGCAACAGATTGTGCGAGCCGGCTGCCGCTACCAGCAAAGCCCGTTTGGCGGCCAACTGACCCTGGACTTCCGCCAGATCCGGGTAGGGCAGGGTCTGCCGGAGCAAGCCCTGCGCCTCGTAGGGTTGCAGTGGTGCGCTGCCGTTGAGGTGTGCCGCGACCTGCAGCAAATGCTCGACGGCGATAACTTTGAGGCCCGAGGCCAGGCTGGCTTCTTCTGCGTTGGCCTGTGGCACCAGCAGAGTGCGTCCGGCTTCGCGGGCTGCCAGTGCTGCCGGCAGGACGCCTTGTACGGGGCGCACGGCGCCGGACAATGCCAGTTCGCCCAGGCATTCGTATTCGTCGACAGAGTCAGCCGGTACCTGGCCACTGGCGGCGAGAATGCCCAGCGCGATGGCCAAGTCAAAGCGACCGCCGTCCTTTGGTAGGTCTGCTGGCGCCAGATTGAGGGTTATACGGCGGTTGGGGTAGTCGAACGCCGAATTGAGGATGGCACTGCGGACGCGATCCTTGCTTTCCTTGACTGCCGTTTCCGGTAGCCCGACCAGAGTCAGGGCGGGCAAACCATTGGCCAGGTGCGCCTCGATGGTCACTGCTGGTGCTTCGACGCCGATCTGCGCTCGGCTGTGGACGATGGCCAGGGACATGATCGCTCCTTGATCAAGTGGGGGCAGTGTCTGTCGGAGCGGCTTCAGCCGCTCCGACAACATAACCTTAGTCTGCGTCGGTGAGCCTGGCTTCCAGTTCGGCTACTTTGGCTTCCAGCGCTTCCAGGCGGGCACGGGTTCGGGCCAGCACCACCATTTGGCTGTCGAACTCTTCCCGACTGACCAGCTCCAGCTTGCTGAACCCACTCTGCAACAAGGCCTTGAACTGGGCTTCGAGTTCCGCGCGTGGCAACGGGCTATCACCGCTGAACAAGCGCGAGGCATGGCTACTGAGAGTGTCGAGCAGAGCTTTGGGTGGCAGCATGGTCAGGTTCCGGTTACAGGTGGCCGGCAGTGTAGCACGCAGCCAGATGCCGGGCGTTTGCATGGGCTCTGCACGATTTAGGAGCGTTCACGGGCCTTTTCTTGCACCAATATTGTGCGCATGTTTCGGCGTGATCGATTGGCTGTTGCCCCTGGGGTGTCGGTAAATCAATGAAACACTGGGTTTTTGTGGAGATGGCAAGCTTTCTGCTTAGACCCCAGCGACGCATGCACCGATGCAGTACCGGTGTGTCAGGCGAAGCGGGGGAGTGTTTCGCTGGGAGCGGTTGGTGGGTATCGACCAAGCCAGGCTGGGGCGGTCGGTGCATTACAAAAGCCAGACACTGCGCTTAGACTTGAACCGGGTTCGTAATTCCTGGGGCAAGTCCACCTTACACGGGAGAAAGTTTCATGAAGCTAGTCACTGCCATCATCAAGCCGTTCAAGCTCGACGACGTGCGCGAGTCGCTGTCGGAGATCGGCGTGCAGGGCATTACCGTCACCGAGGTCAAGGGCTTCGGCCGCCAGAAAGGCCATACCGAGCTGTATCGCGGCGCCGAGTATGTGGTCGACTTCCTGCCCAAGGTGAAGATCGACGTGGCCATTGCTGACGACCAGCTGGACCGTGTGATCGAGGCCATCACCAAGGCTGCCAACACCGGCAAGATCGGCGACGGCAAGATTTTCGTAGTCAACCTGGAACAGGCGATTCGCATCCGTACCGGCGAAACCGATACCGACGCGATCTAAACCGCCTCCGAACCCCACGCCCCAGGAGTGAAACCCATGACTCTGCGAACTTTCGCAGGGCTAGGAGCCCTTTTGTCCTCGAATTCTGGCCTTGCGCTGTGTTCGAGGGCGAATGCCGGAGCTGGCGATGCCTTCGCCGCCCTGCTGTGCCAGATCCTCTCGGGTCTTGCGCTCTGCCTAGTGATGGGAGTTCCTGAACGCTTCGCGGTGCAGGGGCCCGGTCATCCAGGGCAGCGTGACAAAGACTTGTAAAGCATACGGAACGCGTCCGGCGCCAACCTGGACGTTCTAACCGAACAGCGCACAACGAAAGCGCCGGCAAGAGGTGAAAAATGGATAACACAGCATTGACTGCATTGCAGTACGGCTTCGATACCTTCTACTTTCTGATCTGTGGTGCCCTGGTGATGTGGATGGCAGCTGGCTTCGCCATGCTCGAATCCGGCCTGGTCCGCGCCAAGAACACCACCGAGATCCTGACCAAGAACGTCGCCCTGTACGCCGTTGCCAGCGTCATGTATCTGGTGATCGGCTACCACATCATGTATTCCAGCCCGGAAGGCGGCATCTTCCCGAGCCTGGGTTTCCTGATCGGTGACGAGAACACTGCCGAGGCCGTTCTGGCTGGTGGTGACGATGCGCCCTACTACTCGGCCCGTTCGGACTTCTTCTTCCAGGTGGTGTTTGCCGCGACCTGCATGTCGATCGTTTCCGGTGCCGTTGCCGAGCGTATGAAACTGTGGGCATTCCTGGCCTTCGCCGTGGTCATGACCGGTTTCATCTACCCGGTACAGGGCTTCTGGAAATGGGGCTCGGGCTTCCTCAATGAAGCTGGCTTCCTCGACTTCGCCGGTTCCGGTGTCGTGCACATGGCCGGTGCTGCCGCTGCTCTGGCTGGTGTGCTGCTGCTGGGTGCTCGTAAGGGCAAGTACGGTGCCAATGGCCAGGTCAACGCCATTCCGGGCTGCAACCTGCCGCTGGCTACCCTGGGTACCTTCATCCTGTGGATGGGCTGGTTCGGCTTCAACGGTGGCTCGCAGCTGAAGATGAGCACCATCGAAGATGCCAACGCCGTGGCCCAGGTGTTCACCAACACCAACATGGCCGCTGCCGGTGGCCTGATCGCCGCGCTGATCGTTGCCCGCATCCTGTTCGGCAAGGCCGACCTGACCATGGCCCTGAACGGCGCCCTGGCTGGCCTGGTGGCCATCACCGCTGAACCGCTGACCCCGAGCGCGCTGCAAGCCACTCTGATCGGTGGTGTCGGTGGCGTGCTGGTGGTGTTCGCCATCCTCGGCCTGGACAAGATCAAGGTCGACGATCCGGTCGGTGCCATCTCCGTACACGGTGTTGTCGGTATCTGGGGCCTGCTGGCTGTTTGCCTGACCAACAGCGATGCTTCGCTGGGTGCTCAGCTGCTGGGTATCGGCTCCATCTTCGCCTGGGTGTTCATCGCCAGCCTGATCGTGTGGAGCATCATCAAGGCGGTAATCGGCCTGCGCGTCAGCGAAGAAGAAGAGTACGAGGGTGTGGATATCGCCGAGTGCGGTATGGAAGCCTACCCGGAGTTCACCGGTAAGAAATAAGCATCGGTGAAAATAACAAGGGCGCCTTTCGGCGCCCTTTGTTTTTTCTGGCAGCACGCTAGAATGCGCGCGCTGAAGCCATCGAGGGCTAGAGGGAATGTGGCAGCAACGCATCATCAGCCTGCGTCCACGTGAGCGCGGCTTTCATCTGGTGACGGATGAGGTGCTGGCAGAATTGCCGGAACTGGCGCAGGTGCGTGTCGGTCTGTTGCACCTGTGGCTGCAGCACACCTCGGCATCGTTGACGATCAACGAGAACGCCGATCCTGCGGTACGCCGCGACTTCGAGCGGTTCTTCAACCGCCTGGTGCCGCAGGGCGAGGCGGGCTACGAACACGATTACGAAGGGCCGGATGATTTGCCGGCGCACTTCAAGGGCAGTCTGCTGGGCTTTGCGCTCCAGCTGCCGATACAGGATGGACGGCTGGCGCTGGGAACGTGGCAGGGCATCTACCTGGGCGAACATCGCGATCATGGCGGCGTTCGGCGCGTGGTGGCGACCCTGCACGGCGAGGCTATTTGAATTTTTTCCGGTTGGGCGGTGCATGCCGTGCGACTGGGCTATAACTAACCTGCTTTTCGCAAGTCATGAGGTTGAACATGAGCGACGAAGACCTGGAACAAGACGATCTGGATGGGGCGGACGAGGACGACGGTGAGGAGTTGGCTGCTGCCGATGATGGCGACAGCGGTGACGATGGCGACGGCGAAGTCGTAGCCAGCGGCAAGAAGAGCAAGGCCAAAGCCGTTGAAGTCGACGAGATGCCCAGCGTCGAAGCCAAGCAGAAAGAGCGCGATGCTCTGGCCAAGGCTATGGAGGAATTTCTCTCCCGTGGCGGCAAGGTGCAGGAAGTCGAACCCAACGTGGTCGCCGACCCACCCAAGAAGCCCGACAGCAAATACGGCAGCCGCCCTATCTAAGGACGGCTCGCTGCAAGGAGCCCGCCCCTGTGGCGGGTTTTTTGTGTGCAGTGCTGCGGTGTCGCGCAGGGTGCGCCGCACACACCGATCTTGGTCGTGTATCAGGCGGTGCGCACGGCGCACCCTACGAACTGCTCCTGGCAGTTTTTGCGTTCAGCGGTGCGCCGCCGCGTAGGGTGCTAGCGCGTCCAGCTACCCAGCAATGCCGGCAGTTCGGCCAGGCTGGTGATCTGTGCATCCGGCTCCGCTTCACCCTCCCAGGCACGCCCTTGCGGGTTGAACCAGATCGCTCGCATTCCAGCTGCCTGGGCGCCGGCGATGTCATCACTGGGGTGGTCGCCGATATGCACGGCACGTGCGGCAGAAACGCCGCCAGCGCGGCTGAGCGCTTCGCGGAAGGGTTTCGGGTCGGGCTTGCCGACCCCCAGTTCTTCGGCGCACAGGGCGAACTGGAAGTATTCCGACAAGCCCAGGCGGCGCACATCGGCGTTGCCGTTGGTGATCACGCCCAGCATGAAACGTTCGGCCAGGGCTTCCAGTGTCGGATGCACTTCGGTGAACAGCTCGACCTGATGGCGAGCGCTGAGAAATACCTGGAATCCAGCTTCTGCCAGCGTCTGTGCCTCGCCTTCCGGGTAGCCGGCGTCCTCCATGGCGTGGAACAGAATGCGCCGGCGCAGCTCGCTGAGGCGATGCTTGAGCATCGGCTCGGCCTCGAGCAGGCGGCTGCGTACGGCCCACAGGTGCTCCACGGGCACTGCGCCCAGGCGTGGTGCATGCAGGGCCAGCCAGTTGCGCAGGGCGGCTTCGGCGTCCTGCATCACCGGAGTGACGTCCCACAGGGTGTCGTCGAGGTCGAAAGTGATCAGTTCAATGCTCATTCGGAACCGCCTTTGCGCTTGGCGCGTGGATGGGCCTGGTCGTAGACGTTGGCCAGGTGCTGGAAGTCCAGGTGGGTGTAGATCTGCGTGGTGGCGATATCGGCATGGCCGAGCAGTTCCTGCACGGCGCGCAGGTCCTGAGAGGACTCCAGCATGTGGCTGGCGAAGCTGTGACGCAGCATATGCGGATGCAGGTGCTGGCCCAGTTCGCGCACGCCAGCCTGACGCACGCGCAACTGTACCGCGCGTGCGCCGAGACGACGCCCCTGCTGGCTGATGAATACCGCGCCATCGCTTGGATTGGCCAGCTTGCGCAGGGGCAGCCACTGCTCCATGGCCTGACGTGCCAGGCTGCCGACCGGCAATTCGCGCACCTTGTTGCCCTTGCCGCGCACGCGTACCAGACCGGCGGGTAGGTCGAGGCCGTCGAGATCGAGGCCGACCAGCTCGGACAGGCGCAGCCCTGATGAATAGAACAGTTCGAGCATGGCCTGGTCGCGACGGGCGATGAAGTCGTCCTCCACCGCGCCATCAAGTAACTGCGCGCTGCGGTCTGCATCCAGCGTGCGTGGCAGGCGCCGCTCGCGCTTCGGCGGGCTGAGGCCGGTGGCCGGGTCGTGGCGGCACAGGCCTTCACGCAGCAGGTATTGATAGAGACCACGGGTGGCCGAGAGCAGGCGCGCCAGGCTGCGGCTGGCGAGACCTTGCTGGTGCAGGCGGGCGATCAGGCGGCGCAGATTGCGCGTGTCCAGCTCGGCCCAGTCGCGCAAACCTTCCGCCTCGCAGAACGCCCGCACCTTGCCGAGATCGCGGCGGTAGCCGTCGAGCGTGTGCACCGACACCTGGCGCTCACGGCGCAGGTGTTCGAGGTAGGCGTCGAGATGGGCTTCAAGTGTCACGTGTCGGGCTCCGAGCGGGCCGAAGGTGGATGAGCATCGTCATCCACCCTACATGAACTAGCGTACCGAGCGCAGCGGCGTCGCGAAGGTCGGCAGCACACGCGCCAGCACTTCGGCGATGTAGCCGAGGAACAGGGTGCCCAGCGAGCTCTTGTAGTGTTGCGGATCGGCGCTGCCAATGGCCAGCACGCCGTGCAGGCCCTGGTGCGTGAGGCCGACCACGGCGGCAGAGCCGACCTGGCCTGCGTCTTCCTTGCCGAAGAGGAACTCCAGCTCGTGCGGGCGCAGTACGCCGCAGATGGTCTTGCCGCCGCTGAGCAGGCCGCCGATCTGTTGATGCGCTTCGGCCGAGCTGACCGAACGGCCCACCGGCAGCTTGCTGTCGCTGAACAGGATCAGGCCCACGAAAGGCACCTGGAATTCATGACGCAGGCTGTCTTCGACGATGCCGACCACTTCTTCCAGGCTGCCGGCGTCGAGCAGGTCGAGCACCAGGCGGCGGGTCTTGTCGAACAGGCGATCATTGTCGCGCGCCACGTCCATCAGTTGGCCGAGGCGGTGGCGCATCTCGATGTTGCGCTCGCGCAGCAGCTTGACCTGACGCTCCACCAGCGACACGGTATCGCCGCGCTGATGCGGAATGCGCAGTTCGGGAATCAGCTCATCGTGATCGATGAAGAACTCCGGATGCAGGCGCAGATAGGCGGCGACCGTTTCCGAGTCGAGCGGCTTGGGCGAATCCTGCTGGTCGGTCATAGGCGAACCTGTCCTTCGTATACGCGGGCAGCGGGGCCAGTCATCATAACGGGCTGCCCTTCGCCTGCCCACTCGATGGACAGCTTGCCGCCTGGCAGCTCCAGTTGCACGGGCGACTCCATCCAGCCCTGGCGGATGGCTGCGACCGCTGCGGCGCAGGCACCGGTGCCGCAGGCCTGGGTTTCACCCGCACCGCGTTCCCATACGCGCAGACGCGCATGTTTGCGGTCCAGCACCTGCAGAAAGCCGACATTGACCCGTTGCGGGAAGCGCGCGTGGTGCTCCAGCTTCGGTCCGAGGCTATGCACCGGGGCGTTGTCGACGCTGTCGACGCGCAGCACGGCATGCGGATTGCCCATCGACAAGGCGGCGAGCTCGACGTTTTGTCCTTCGACTTCGACGCGATAGGTCAGCGCTGCCTGTTCGGCCTGGAACGGCACCTGATCCGGCTGCAGGCGCGGGGCGCCCATGTTCACGCAGACCTGGCCGTCGTTCTGCACGCGCAGCTCGATGACGCCGCTCTTGGTCTCGACGCGAATGACCTTCTTGGTGGTCAGGCGCTTGTCCAGCACGAAGCGGGCGAAGCAGCGCGCACCGTTACCGCACTGCTCCACTTCGGAGCCGTCGGCGTTGAAGATGCGGTAGCGAAAGTCGACGTCCGGGTGGCTCGGCGGCTCGACGATCAGCAACTGATCGAAGCCGACGCCGGTGTGGCGGTCGCCCCACTGCTTGGCGTGCTTGGGCTGCACGTGAGCATGCTGACTGATCAGGTCGAGGACCATGAAGTCATTGCCCAGGCCGTGCATCTTGGTAAAGCGCAATAGCATGGCGTCGCCCTCAGGCCGGCAGCAGGCTTTCGCCGGCGTAGAGCTCTTGGACAGTCTCGCGGCGGCGCACTTCGAACGCCTGCTCGCCATCCACCAGCACCTCGGCGGCGCGGCCGCGGGTGTTGTAGTTGGAGCTCATGACGAAGCCATAGGCGCCGGCCGAACGCACGGCCAGCAGGTCGCCCTCGGCGAGCACCAGCTGACGGTCCTTGGCGAGGAAATCGCCGGTCTCGCAGATCGGCCCGACCAGGTCGTAGTTGCGCGCTTCGCCTTCGCGTGGCTGCACAGCCGACACGTCCATCCAGGCCTGGTACAGCGCCGGGCGGATCAGGTCGTTCATCGCCGCGTCGATCACGGCGAAGTCCTTGTGCTCGGTGTGCTTGAGGTATTCCACCTGAGTCAGCAGCACGCCGGCGTTGGCGACGATGAAACGGCCCGGCTCGAACACCAGCGACAAATCGCGGCCGGCCAGGCGCTTACGCACGGCGGCGATGTAGTCGCCGGCCAGCGGTGGTTGTTCGTCGCGGTACTGCACGCCAAGGCCGCCACCCAGATCCAGGTGTTTGATAGTGATGCCGCGCGCAGCCAGCTTGTCGACCAGCAGCAGCAGGCGGTCCAGCGCATCGAGGAAGGGCTCCAGGGTGGTCAGCTGCGAGCCGATATGGCAATCGACGCCGATCACTTCCAGGTTTGGCAGCTCGGCGGCGCGGGCGTAGACCGCCTCGGCCTGCTCGATATCGATGCCGAACTTGTTTTCCTTGAGACCGGTGGAAATGTACGGGTGGGTGCCGGCATCCACGTCCGGGTTCACGCGCAGCGAAACCGGCGCCTTGACGCCCAGTTCGGCGGCCACTTTCTGCAGGCGTTCCAGCTCGACGCTGGACTCGACGTTGAAGCAGTGCACGCCGACTTCCAGGGCGCGGCGCATGTCATCACGGCTCTTGCCGACGCCGGAGAAGACGATGCGGCTCGGCTCGCCACCGGCGGCCAGCACGCGCTCCAGTTCACCGCTGGAGACGATGTCGAAGCCGGCACCGAGGCGCGCCAGCACGTTCAGCACGCCGATGTTGGAGTTGGCCTTGACCGCGAAGCAGACCAGATGCGGCATGCCAGCCAGGGCGTCGGCGTAGGCGCGGTACTGCCCTTCGATGTGCGCGCGGGAATAGACGTAGGTGGGCGTGCCGAAGCGCTGGGCCAGCGCAGACAAGGCAACGCCTTCCGCGAACAGCTCGCCGTCGCGGTAGTTGAAGGCTTCCATGGTGGTGCTCCTGTCAGAGTTCGAAACGGTCTCGGCTGTTACCGGCGTTATCGTCGCCCGGCAGGTACAGCGGGCCTTTCTGACCGCAGCCGGCCAGCAGGCATACGGCGGCGAGGAGTGCGAGGGTCAGTCGCTTCATGGGAGGGTCCTTGAAATAAGCGTGAATTGCGCCCGAGTATACCGACCCCCTGTCACCTTGCCTATGCGACCGGCGCCCGTCCGGCGGGGCGCTGGCCCAATTGGCGTATACGCCTGGCGTCTGCTCCGAACGTATTCGGGGCGGCGTGAGTTAGCATGTGGCGAGCAACGAGGAGTCTCGATGGACAATCCCGCGATTCTGGCCGGTTCGGTCTCCGTGGCCTACCTGCAAGGGCTGGTCGAGCATTTGCAACGCCAGGGCGTAGCTCCCGAGACGTTACTCGCCCACGCCCAGCTCGGCCCGGAAACGCTGACCCAGCGCGATCAACGTGTCGCCGCCAGCGCCTACCTGACACTGCTGGGCGAGGGCGTACGCCTGAGCGGTGATGCGTGCCTGGGGCTGCATCTGGGGGAGTCCGTGCGGCCGGGATACTACGGCGTGCTGGGATACCTGATCATGAGCTGTGCAACCCTCGCCGATGCGCTGCATCGCCAGGCACGCTATGCCTCGCTGGTCGGTAACCTGGGCGTGGTCGTGCTCGATGACGAACCCGCTCGCCCGGGCTGCGAGCCGCTGGTCGCCCATAGTTGGCAGCCCCTGCTGGCTCAGCAGCAGCGTCAGTTGAGCGAAGAGACGCTGGCCGGCTGGGTCAGCTTCGGGCGCTGGATCAGCGGTCTGGATATCGCCCCGACCGAGGTGCGCTTCCAGCATCCGGCGCCGGCTGACACCTCCGAGCATGCGCGCATCTTTCGATGCCCGGTGCTCTTCGACCAATCCGACAATGCCCTGGTCTTTCCCAAACGCCTGCTCGCCGTGCCGCTGGAGCAGGCGGATGCGCAGGTGCGGGGCATGCTCGACGCCTATGCTGATAACTTGTTGCGCGAGCTCAATCGGGGCAACAGCGTGCTCGACCGTGCGCGGCTGGAACTGGCGCGACAGCTGCCGGAGCAAGGGCCGGATCTCGAGGCCATCGCCGGCGCGCTGGCGATGAGCCCGCGTACCCTGCAGCGACGCTTGCGCGAGGGCGGGCTGTCATTCAGTCAGCTGGTCGACGAAACGCGCCAGCAACTGGTCCTGCACTACTTGCGCGACCCTGGG
Source organism: Pseudomonas pichavaramensis (assembly GCF_050473265.1). NCBI lineage: Bacteria > Pseudomonadati > Pseudomonadota > Gammaproteobacteria > Pseudomonadales > Pseudomonadaceae > Pseudomonas > Pseudomonas pichavaramensis. Next base: position 83,584 of record NZ_JBJKFJ010000013.1, read on the forward strand.
CTGGAGCTGGCTGAAGTCGCCTTCCTGGTCGGTTTCAGTGAGCCTGGTTCACTGGCACGTGCGTTTCGCCGCTGGACGGGACGGAGTCCAGGCGAGTACCGTCGCCACCTTTGCGCTTAGGCCGACTATTGTGGCCAGGCGTTTTCGCCTATTTTTTGCAGTTGCTGCACCTAGTGAGGACATCTCGATGAGCCTGAGCGAAGCCCGCTTTCACGATCTGGTCGATGCCACCCAGCAGGCGGTGGAGGACATATTCGACGACAGCGATCTGGACGTTGACCTGGAAAACAGTGCCGGTGTGCTGACCGTACGCTTCGACAACGGCAGCCAACTGATCTTCAGCCGCCAGGAGCCGATTCGTCAGTTGTGGCTGGCGGCGCGTTCCGGTGGTTTCCACTTCGACTACGACGAAGATGAAGGGCGCTGGATTTGCGATACCAGTGACGAGCAGCTGGGCGAGATGCTGGTGCGCATCACGCTCGAGCAGTGCGGCACCGAGCTGGAGTTCGATGAGCTCTGAGTCAGTACCGCCGCCGCAGTCGCCTTGCCGGCGCCAGTGCTGCCTGGACGAGCATGAACAATGTGTCGGTTGCGGCCGTACCCTGCAGGAAATACTCGAGTGGGGCTCGGCTGATAGCGCCAGGCGTCAGCTGATCTGTCAGGCTGCCGAACGGCGTCTGCAACAACGCGGGCAGACCCGCTGAGCACGCGGTCTTGTTTATTTGCCCGGCTGTGTTAGGGTCGAGCAAACAGTCAGCTGAACCCCGCCTTCGGGCGGGGTTTTGCTTTTTTACGGTTTGTACAAGGAGACCGCCTGGCATCATGAACAGCACACCTGCCATCACCATCACCCGCCTCGACCTGCAGCGTCTGGAGCGTCTGCTCGACAGCCTGGACGAATTCGGCCCTGGCGCAGAGGCGCTGCAGGCCGAGCTGGACCGTGCCGAAGTGGTTGGGCACGACGAAGTGCCGGCAGGTGTGGTGACCATGAATTCGCGGGTGCACTGCCGTGAAGAGAGCAGCGGCAAGGATTACCACCTGACCCTGGTTTACCCTGAGGATGCCGGTGGCGAGGGCAAGGTCAGCATCCTTGCGCCAGTCGGCAGCGCGTTGCTTGGCCTGACAGCCGGTCAGCACATCGACTGGCCGGCGCCGGGTGGCAAGCAGCTCAAGCTGACGCTGCTGGCGGTGGAATACCAGCCGGAAGCGGCGGGCGAATACGATCGCTGAAGCGAACGTCCTGCCATCTCAGGTGACCTGCTGCAGGGCGCTATTAAGCGCATCTTCCAATTCGCTCTTGTAGCGCAGGTAGTGCACCGTTTGCGCCTGTCGTCCGGCCAGTACGGCGGAAAGATCGAGGTCGGTGATGTAGCAGGGGTAGCGCTCCTGCCCTGCGCGCTGAGCGAGGATATGCTGGGCAACGGCGCGATAGAGGCCCCGACCATAATCCAGCTCGGAGAACTCGCGGTGGTTGCAGTACAGCGTCACGTGGTGCTGGCGGCCGTCGCCTGGTTCGACAATGGCCTGTACGTCGTAGAACGGATGGCTGACCTGCGCTTCGGGCGCTGGCCGTCGTTCGAGGCGCTGGGCGCGTAACGGCGCAGCCGGCAGCAGCTGGTAGTAGAGAATCTCCAGTGCGGGTTCATTGTCGTTGCCATCCAGCGGCAGCATGGCGTTGCGCCGATATTGCAGCGACTGCAGGAAGCGTTGCAGCGGGGTCAGCAGGCTCTGTTCATCACGAAAGGGCAGGCGCCTTCGCCATAGCGCGTTGCGCTCATCGAGTAGCGTCAGTTCGGCCTCGCCGCTGCTCTCGTGTTGACGGTAGAACACCTGGATGCACTGCGGACGACCCATGGGCAGAATCAACGCCAGGTCGTTGCCATCGAGAGCGTGGCGGTCCAGGTTCAGTGGGCTGTAGCCCTCCTGCTCGGCACCGAGGTGTTCCAGCAGGGCGGGTAGGTCGCCCAGTGCGGCATGACTGACCTGCCCTGGGGCAAGGCGAAGCACGTGATAGTGCTGGCGGATCTGCACCAGGTAGCGTGACTGGATGCCTTCGATGTAGGTGTTGAGCAGGTCGTTGAGCAGTTCCTCGACCCGTTCAGCGATTGCCTGCGCGCGGTTGCGGCAGTAGCAGCGTACCTGGACCTTGGGCGGTGCGGAGCCCGCTGGCAAGCTGTTGAGCAGGTCGCGCAGGCAGTCGAGCAGGGCATCGTTGCCGTCGTAGCGGCTGACCTGCAATTCGTTCCAGCTGTTGAGCGCGACCTGATCCAGGGTCAGCACCAGATTTTCGCGCACTCCGGAGTATCCCAGCGCATCGGTGCGGCCAGTGGTCATGTGCACGTTCATCTGGCTGTGCTGGGGCAGCGGATCGACTCCGACGTTGACCAGCAGCAGCACCTGGCTGGGTACACTGGCTCGCAGCAATGCGGACTCTTCGACGCTCGGCAGGGGCAGAGGGAAGGCCTGCTGCAGGCTGCCGATCAGGTTGGACAACTCGAACTCGCTCAGGTCGCTGCTGCCCGGGTGCAGCGACAGGCGCGTGCTGCTGTCGATAACGCTGTTGCGATGGCACCAGGCGAGCAGCTCGATCAGCTCGCGCGAGCGTTTCAGGGGGGCGAAATCAGCCCACTCCTGGGCGCCCAGGCTGCCCGGGTACAGCGCCCACTGATGCTCGTTCGGCGTTTCGGCCGTGCTGTGCTGTACCAGCGTCAGCGTATCTTCGGCAAGATCCGGGGCAATGCCGGGGTTGATGAACTCGACCTTGCCGGCCTTGCGCTCGAAGGCGGCATACAGGCGCCGTCCGAGCACGTTGAGGTCGCGGTTGTTGAGCGAGCTGCCAGCCTGTGCGCTGCGGGCGAATTGGGAAAGAAAGCGGTAGCTGTAGGTCAGCTCATTGACCAGCACGCGGCGCTCGGCGGCAACCTGGCGCACTTTCCACTGGCTACGGCTATCGAGTACCGCGAGCTGGCGTGCCTGCCAGCCCCACTCGCTGGTCAGGCGTTCGAGCAGCAGACGCTGCCAGCTCTTGGCGCGACCGCGAGTCGGCGGGCGGCTGATCTTCTTGTTCACCTTCAGGTACAGGCAGCGCCGGATCAGTTCCAGACGTTCCTGGTCGCCTCGGGCGCTGAGGTATTCCTCCAGGCGCCGATAGACGACGATGTAGGGGTCGAGTTCGTCCAAGTCCAGGCGGCCCTCGAAGACCGCCTGTTTGAAGCGCAGCGCCAGGCATTCGACTTGCGGATGCTCGCTGGCGTAGACCTCGGTCAGCAGCAGCTTGAGCGCGGACTTGTAGGGGGACTCGATACCCTTGAACAGCTGCCACATACCGGCGCCGATGAATTCCTCAGGAGGAATGCGGGCCAGGTTGCCGAGGTCGAGCACGTCTTCCGTGCGTACGAAGCGTTTGCTCAGCAAAATGCGGCAGTAGTCGTGGTAGCGCGCCTCTTCGTAGACCGGCACCAGCCACCAGATCGGCGTGCGCCCGCCGAGCCAGATTGCCGTGCGGTAGAACTCATCGAGCAGCAGGTAATGCTGGGTGGTGCCGCAGTCGTCGGAGGTCAGCTGCGCTTCGCGCGCGCCTTGGGTAAAGCGTTGGGGGTCGACCAGAAAGACATGCACCTCGGCGCCCTGGGTGGCGGCCCAGCTCTCCAGTTGATCGCACTTTCTGCGCAGCTCCTGCAGTTCCTGAGCGCTCAGGTTCGGGGCGTGGCACAGCCACAGGTCCATGTCGCTCTGCTCGGCCTGCGCCACCGTGCCCAGGCTGCCCATCAGGAACAGGCCGTGCAGCGGCGCGGAGCCCTGGCCGCGGCGCGGTTTGTAGACAAAAGAACGGGTCAGGCGCTGAACTTCGGCGAGGCTGACGTCATCCGGCTCGAAACCGCTTAGACCGGCAGGTGTGCTGGCCGAGACATAGCCGGGCAACAGCGGATGGTTGACGTGCAACAGTAACGGCAGCAGCTTGAGCACCAGTTGCTGACGCGTCGAGAGCGCTTCCATGGCGCGTTGCAGGCGGCCCTGGTTGATTCGCAGAAAACGCGCGCGCAACTGGGCCAGAACCTTGCGGTCGATGCCGTCGTCGATGTCGGGGCGTATTTCCTGCGTGCGCGTCATGCTCGAACTCTACTGGAGATGGTGCAAGCCTATCAGCGGCGTGCTCGCCAGTGCAGTGCTTGTGACGCTATATCGCCCGCCTGGCTTGCCTCTTGAGGGCGGCCGGCGGGCGGCTTTGCTTAAGTGATGGGACCGGCGCTTGGGGAAAATCCGTCGCGAGGATTCAGGCAGCCGTGACCTGGCGGGCCGAGAGGATGGTGAGTAGCGCTTGCGCATGCTCGGCGGCGTCGATGCCGAGGCTAGTCAGGTAGCCGCCATCGGCCTGGCTTACCAGTCCTTTTTCATAGAGGCGAGTGATTGCGCCCTGCGCCTTGAATGAGGCGTTGTTATGCACCTTGAGCCCTTCCTGATGATTGTCCAGGTTGTACAGGGCGAGGATTTCCAGTTCGTCGATCAGGTCAGCGGTGAATGACTTCATGGTGACTCCGTCTTGTCGTTATGGTGTTCATGGAGTGTAGAGCCCTGCCCATCACTCTGCCCGTCGGCGAGCTGCCATTTGCCGAGAATTTGCATGTAGGTGCCGTCCTGCGTGATGCGCTGCATGCCCTCGTCGAAGCGTTGCATCAGTGCGGGCGCGTCGGGGTGGCGGCGGGAGAAGGTCAGGAACAGCTGGGGACGATGCACGGTGGCCACGGGGGCGAACTGTCCGACGAGGGAAGGACGCTCCTGCATCAGGGCGCGAGTGGTGCCATTGAACGCGATGACATAATCGACTCGGCCGCGCTGCAGCATCAGAAAACCGTTGATGTCGCGCCGTACGGGGATGCGCTGGATTCCCGGATAGTTGTCGAATTGCTCCCCGTAGGTATAACCGATGGTGACCGCGACACGTTTGCCGACGAGCTCTGACAGATCGCCTACAGGCTCTGCCCCAGCGCGGCCCCAGAGCATGATGCTGCCCGTGAACAGTGCCTGCTGCGGCAGCAGGTATGCAGCGCGAATGTCAGGGTCTGGCGTGGTATTGAAACAGGCGGGTAGCTTGCCGGTGCGGGTCAGCTCCATGCAGCGGGAGTAGGGGTAGGGGGTGAGATCGATGGCGGTGCCGCTGGCGGCGAATGCGGCGCGAACGATGTCTGCCGACATGCCCACGATCTGCCCTTCGCGCAGGGCCGTGTAGGGGTACCAGTCGTCTTCGGCGCCTATGCGCAGGGCATCGGCCTGGGCCGTTCCGGCACTGCTTAGCCACAGCGACAGGACAAGCACGGTGACGAGTCGTGAAAACGAGCAGGCAATCACGGATGGCGCCCTTATGGCCGGGAATGACTGCGAAGGTAGCAAGTCCTTTGCCAGCCCGACCAGTGGCCTGGATCAATCCTGACTCAGTTTTCGTCCGGTAGCGTGGGCAGGGCACGCAGCGCCTGTTCGTACCAGGCAGCATCGAACGGACGATCCTCTCGCAGCATGGCATCGACCTCATGGGCGAGCACCAGGGCCATGAGCTCGAGGATTTCCTCGCGCTCATACCCCACCAGCGTCAGCTTGTTGTAGACCGCCTTGGCCGCTGCGGGCTCACCGCTTTCCAGCTGATTCTCGATGGCCTGTATCAACGTTGCCTCGGCGAAGGCTTCGTCTTCATGCTCAGTAGTGTCGCTCATGGTGTTCCCTGTTCTGGTGAGGCGTGGTCAGTCGCAGGGCGTGCCGACGCCCTTGAGGCTGAGTTTGAAGAACTGCAGACGAAAGCCAGAAGCGTCGGCTTTCCTGCAGAGTTTGTCGTTGAACTTGCGGTAGTCAGCGATGAAGATCGGCTTACCCTGGCTGCGCATATAGTTGTAGCCGTCGCACTCGTTGTAGCGGTAGCAGCTTTCGTTGACGGCGAAGTCGAAGTGATCGGAAAGTGCCGGGAGCAACTCTACCGCGTTCTTCAGGCCTACATTCATGTTGCGGTTATGCGCTTGCTCCGCCAGCCAGCGATTGAAATCGATTTGCTGCTCTTCCGTCAGGTCGAGGCCATTGTCGTTGCTGTAGCCGTCCACATTGTCCGGGTCGACGCCGTCGCAGCCTTTGCTGGCGGCCAGGTCCAGGCGCTTGGCCAACAGCCGGCGAACATCGTCGCGGCGATAGTCCAGCCAGCGTTCACCTGGCCAGTCGTCCAACTCGTTCCCCAGAGCTGCTTGCGGATAGCTGGCGGCATCACTACGCCAGTCTTCCCAGGTGCCAGCACTGAAGTAGCAGATCACGATTCGGCCGCCTGCCTTGAGCTCGGTAATGGTCTGCGTTGGCGTGTCATAAAGATCTATGTCGTAGACCTGTCGATCGGGCTTTTGTAGCGTGCCGTCGAGCTGCATGTGCCAGGAGGCGGTGGCGGGAATGGTGATTGGGGTCGCCGGAGCGAGTGCAGGGGCGAGAACGCTGATCAGAGCAAGTAGTGTGCGCATGGTGGCCTTGGGGGTGGTGGCAGGAGATGTAATCACCATAGGACAGGGTTGTTACCGCAGCTAGAGAGATACTCAACCCGCGGCGAAATCCTCCAGCGCCTGGCCGCTGAGGCGATAGGTCGTCCACTCGCTCTGCGGCCGTGCGCCGAAGGATTCGTAGAAATCGATCGCCGGCGTATTCCAGTCCAGTACCGACCACTCGAAACGGCCACAGCCACGTGCCACTGCCAGTTGCGCCAGGTGGCGCAGCAATGCCTTGCCTGCGCCCAGACCGCGTGCTTCGGGGCTGATGTAAAGGTCTTCGAGGTACAGACCATGCTTACCCAACCAGGTGGAGTAGTTGAAGAAGTACACGGCATAGCCGATTGGCTGGCCGTCGTTTTCGCAGATCAGGCCGTGTGTGGTACTGCCTTCGCCGAACAGGCTGTCACGGATGCCGGCGGCATCGGTCTTCACCTCATGCTCGGCTTTTTCGTAGATGGCCAGCTCGGTGATGAAACGCAGGATCAGCTCGGCGTCTTCAGCGGTGGCGGGGCGGATATTCAGAGACATTACGGCGTTTCTCCAGAGTGTTCGGTACGCGGTGGCAGGCTGGCCAGAAAATCCTCGATGGCCTGCTGTGACTCCAGCCGCAGGTATCGACATGACGCAGGCGTGTTGCGCATTTCCTCGCCATAGCGCTGGCGATACACGGGGTGGCGGGTCCAGCTCCAGGCGAGGATGGACTGTCTCGGGTTGAGCTTGAACAGGTTGCTCCAGCGTTCGCGGTTGCCATTCCACAGGCTTTCCCGAGTGACCAGACGGCGCAATGTTCGCCAAAGTACCTGGCGCATCACCCTGTGCCGCGGCAGGTCCAGCCAGATCACCATGTCCGAACGCGCGCGCACCAGTGGGCGCACCAGCGAATAATTGCCTTCGGCTATCCAGCCGTCGCCCCGCAGTGCTTCATGCGTCGCCTGCTGAAAGTCTTCGTCAGGCAGTGGCTGCCAGTCAGGCTGGTGATAAAGCGCATCGAGCTCGACGTGGCGATAGCCCAGCTGTCGTGCCAGGCGGCGCGACAGGGTGGTCTTGCCAGCCCCTGAGCAGCCGACCACCGAGATGCGGCGGCCGGGGACGAGCGCTGAAGCTGAATGAAGCATCGGGGCCATGGAATCAGCCATAAGTGAAGGTCAGCCAGGTCAGGGGCGGGACCGCCAGGCAGCAGAACTCGAAAACGGCGACCCAGGCCGTGCGCGGACCCATCGGGTCGGCTGCGCGCAGTGGCAAGTCTGGGTAGCGGCCGAGTGTCAGCAGGCGCAGAACCAGCCTGCCTGCGCCGTAAAAGAGGTAGCCGGTGATCAGCTCGGTGACCCGTTCAAGCAGCAGCCTCAGGCCGTGCAGCAGCCATTCCAGCATGGGAAGTCCTTTTCCCTCAGGTGGCGGATCAGCGCGTGGCCAACAGTTCCTGGCCGCGGGCTACAGCGGCGCGAACCTGGTTCGGTGCGGTGCCGCCGATGTGATCGCGCGCGCCGACCGAGCCTTCCAGGGTCAGTACAGCGAACACGTCATCACTGATCTGGTCGCTGAACTGACGCAGTTCGTCCAGGCTCATCTCGGCCAGATCCTTGCCGGTCTGTACGCCGTATTTCACGGCGTGGCCGACGATCTCGTGGCAGTCACGGAACGGCAGGCCCTTGCGCACCAGGTAGTCGGCCAGATCGGTGGCGGTGGAGAAACCGCGCAGCGCCGCTTCGCGCATCATGTCCTTCTTCGGCTTGATCGCCGGCACCATGTCGGCGAAGGCACGCAGGCTGTCGCGCAGGGTGTCGGCGGCGTCGAACAGCGGTTCCTTGTCTTCCTGGTTGTCCTTGTTGTAGGCCAGCGGCTGGCCTTTCATCAGGGTCAGCAGGCCGGTCAGGGCGCCGAACACGCGGCCGGTCTTGCCGCGTACCAGCTCGGGTACGTCGGGGTTCTTCTTCTGCGGCATGATCGAGGAGCCGGTGCAGAAACGATCCGGCAGGTCGATGAACTGGAACTGCGCGCTGGTCCACAGCACCAGCTCTTCGGAGAAGCGCGACAGGTGCATCATCGCCAGCGAGGCGGCGGCGCAGAATTCGATGGCGAAGTCGCGATCGGATACGCCATCCAGCGAGTTGCCGCCTACGGCGTCGAAGCCCAGCAGCTCGGCGGTGATTTCGCGGGCGATCGGGTAGGTGGTGCCGGCCAGTGCGGCGCTGCCCAGCGGCATGCGGTTGGTGCGCTTGCGGCAGTCGACCAGGCGCTCGTAATCGCGCGAGAGCATCTCGAACCAGGCCAGCAGATGGTGGCCGAAGGTCACCGGTTGGGCGGTCTGCAGGTGGGTGAAGCCGGGCATGATGGTGTCCGCTTCGGCTTCGGCCAGACCCAGCAGGCCCTGCTGCAGACGGGTGATTTCGGCGAGGATGGTGTCGATCTCGTCGCGCAGCCACAGGCGGATGTCGGTGGCCACCTGATCGTTACGCGAACGGCCGGTGTGCAGCTTCTTACCGGTGACGCCGATGCGGTCGGTCAGGCGCGCTTCGATGTTCATGTGCACGTCTTCCAGGTCGACGCGCCAGTCGAACTGGCCGGCTTCGATCTCGCCCTGGATCTGCTTGAGGCCGTCGATGATGCTGTCACGCTCGGCATCGCTTAATACACCAACCTTGGCCAGCATGGTGGCGTGGGCGATGGAGCCCATGATGTCGTGACGGTAAAGGCGCTTGTCGAATTCCACCGAGGCGGTGAAGCGGGCGACGAAGGCATCGACGGGCTCGCTGAAGCGGCCGCCCCAGGACTGGTTGGTTTTTTCGCTGCTCATGGTTCGGACTCTGGATCGTGGCGGGCCGTGTCGACGGCCGGCATGGCGGACAAAGTGCGTCGATAATAACAGGGTCGGCGCTCGTTTCGCCGGGCCACGTTCGCCGTCTGGCGCAGAGTGGCATTGTCGGTTGCTTCACAAATTTGCCGCGAAGGCGGCATTTCGGTGCTTTATTTTGCCCGGCTGGAGCCGTCTGGCTTGCCGGCCAACGAGGCGACACGGAAACTGCGTCGATGCACACTCAATCGCTTGCCAAGAACAATCACAACGCTGTTGTCGACGATTTCTTCGTCCCCGAACTGTGCCAGCCGGAAGCACTGCTGAGCATGGTGTTGCTGGCTGAGCTGCTGGTGCTGGTGTTGGTACTGGCCGAACCGATGACGCCAGGTTTCGACTGGGTGCGCCTGGCGCTGACTTCGCTGTTCGTGCAGTGGATCGTGCTGCTGTCGGCAGCGGTCATGTGCCGGCTGCGCCCGCTGCTGGCACGCTTGCGTCCGGCGTTGGCGGGGGGGCTCTGTTGCATGCTGGTGGTATTGCTGACCCTGGGCTGCACGGCGGTGGCTGATCATTACCAGCTGGGTGGGCCGCTACCGCGCAGCGGTGAGGTCAATCTCTACCTGCGTCATGCCTTGATTGGCCTGATCATGTCCGCGCTGCTGCTACGCTATTTTTACTTGCAGAGCCAATGGCGTCGCCAGGAGCAGGCAGAGTTGCGTGCACGAATCGAGTCCTTGCAGGCGCGGATTCGTCCGCATTTTTTGTTCAACAGTCTCAACAGCATCGCCAGCCTGGTCACCCTCGATCCGGCAAAGGCCGAGCAGGCGGTGCTGGATTTGTCTGATCTGTTTCGTGCCAGCCTGGCCAAGCCCGGCAGCCTGGTGCCGTGGAAGGAGGAGCTGGAACTGGCTAAACGATATCTGTCGATCGAGCACTATCGGCTCGGCGAGCGTCTACAGTTGCAGTGGGAGGTCGAAGGTGTGCCGGAGGATCTGCCGATTCCCCAGCTGACCTTGCAGCCTCTGTTGGAGAATGCGCTGATCTATGGCATCCAGCCGCGAATCGAAGGCGGGCTGGTGCGGGTCGAGGCAGATTACCAGGATGGTATGTTCAGCTTGTGTGTCAGCAATCCGTATGAAGAGTGGGGCGAGCAGCAACCGTCACGGGGAACGCATCAGGCGCTGGGCAATATCGATGCGCGTTTAGCGGCACTTTTTGGGCCGCGCGCGAGTCTCAGCGTGGAGCGCCGTGACGGCCGTCACTACAGCTGTCTACGCTATCCTTGTGCGAGACTCACGCAGGAAGCCAGAGCAATATGAATGTCCTGATCGTCGATGACGAACCTCTTGCCCGCGAGCGCCTCAGCCGCATGATCGGTGAGCTCGAGGGTTATCGGGTCCTTGAACCTTCCGCCAGTAATGGTGAGGAGGCCCTGACCCTGATCGAAAGCCTCAAGCCGGATGTGGTTTTGCTCGATATCCGCATGCCCGGCCTCGATGGCCTGCAGGTAGCCGCCAGGCTGTGCGAGCGCGAAGCCCCGCCAGCCGTGATCTTCTGCACGGCTCATGACGAATTTGCCCTGGAAGCTTTCCAGGTCAGTGCGGTCGGTTATCTGGTCAAACCGGTACGTGCCGAAAGTCTGAGCGATGCGTTGAAGAAGGCCGAGCGTCCCAACCGCGTGCAACTGGCTGCCTTGACCCGGCCGGCTGCGGAAACCGGCGGCGGTCCGCGCACCCATATCAGTGCGCGCACGCGCAAGGGAATCGAATTGATCCCGCTGGATCAGGTGGTCTACTTCATTGCCGATCACAAGTACGTGACCCTGCGTCATGAAGGGGGCGAGGTGCTGCTGGACGAGCCGCTCAAGGCCCTGGAAGACGAATTTGGCGATCGCTTCGTGCGTATCCATCGCAATGCGCTGGTTGCCCGCGAGCGTATCGAGCGTCTGCAGCGCACGCCGCTGGGGCACTTCCAGCTGTTCCTGAAAGGGCTCGATGGTGATGCGCTGGTGGTCAGCCGCCGCCATGTGGCGGGTGTGCGTAAACTGATGCAGTCACTCTGACGCCCTGTGCTGCACGCCAGGGCGTCCTTGCCTTTACCGTGACCGACAACCCTGCGGCCGATGGCCGCCTGACAGCGCCCGGACTGGGTTAGCCTGTTATGATTCGCGGCAATCCGTTTTCTGGAATTGCCCCATGTCCCGCGAAATTCGCATCGCCACCCGTAAGAGTGCCCTGGCCCTGTGGCAGGCCGAATATGTCAAAGCCCGTCTGGAACAGGCCCATCCTGGCCTGAGCGTCACGCTTGTGCCGATGGTCAGCCGCGGCGACAAGTTGCTCGATGCACCGCTGGCGAAGATTGGCGGCAAGGGGCTGTTCGTCAAGGAGCTGGAAACCGCGCTGCTGGAGAACGAGGCAGACATCGCTGTGCACTCGATGAAAGACGTGCCGATGGATTTCCCCGAGGGGCTGGGCCTGTACTGCATCTGCGAGCGTGAAGACCCGCGTGACGCCTTCGTCTCCAATACCTTCGATAGCCTCGACGCGCTGCCGGCCGGCAGCGTTGTCGGCACCTCCAGTCTGCGCCGTCAGGCTCAATTGCTGGCGCGCCGCCCCGACCTGAAGATCCAGTTCTTGCGCGGCAACGTGAATACCCGTCTGGCCAAACTCGATGCCGGCGAGTACGACGCTATCATCCTGGCTGCGGCCGGCCTGATTCGTCTGGGCTTCGAAGAGCGTATCCGCAGTTCGATCAGCGCCGAGGACAGCCTGCCAGCCGGTGGCCAGGGCGCCGTGGGCATCGAATGCCGCAGCGCCGACAGCGACGTGCATGCCTTGCTGGCACCGTTGCACCACCCCGACACAGCGCTGCGCGTGACGGCCGAGCGGGCGCTGAACAAGCACCTCAATGGCGGTTGTCAGGTGCCTATCGCCTGCTATGCATTGCTGGAGAACGACCAGCTATGGTTGCGCGGCCTGGTCGGCCAGCCCGATGGCGGTTTACTGCTGCGTGCCGAGGATCGTGCTGCCAGCAGCGATGCCGAGGCGTTGGGCGTGCGCGTTGCCGAGGCGCTGCTGGCGCAGGGCGCGGATGCCATTCTCAAGGCCGTTTATGGTGAGGCTGGCCATTCGTGAGTGCCTGGCGCCTGTTGCTGACGCGTCCGGCTGATGACTGTGCGGCGTTGGCGCAGACGCTTGCCGAGATCGGCATCTTTGGCCACTGCATGCCGCTGCTGGCCATCGAGACGCTGGTGCAGACATCCGAGCAGCAGGACAGTTTTCGCGATCTGCAGCGCTATTGCGCGGTGATCGTGGTCAGCAAGCCGGCTGCCCGGCTGGGATTGGCATTGTTGCAGCAGTACGGCCCGTACCCTGCGCCGGTACAACCCTGGTTCGCCGTGGGCGCCGCGACCGCCGCGCTACTCGATGCAGCAGGCCTGGACAGCCATTACCCGCCGGCAGGCGACGACAGCGAGGCGCTGCTTGCATTGCCGGCGCTGCAGCAGGCGATTGCCTCCGTCGATACGCCGCGCGTGCTGATCCTGCGTGGCGAAGGTGGCCGAGAATTTCTCGCCGAATGCTTGCGCGGCCAAGGTGTGGCAGTCGACTATCTGCCACTATACCGACGCGCATTGCCGCAATACGCGCCAGGTGAGCTGGGTCGAAGGGTGCGGGCGGAACGCCTCAACGGCCTGGTGGTCAGCAGTGGGCAGGGGTTCGAGCATCTGCTGCAGCTGGCAGGCGATGACTGGCTGGCGTTGGCTCGGCTACCCTTGTTCGTACCCAGCCCGCGTGTTGCCGAGCAGGCGCGCAGTGCGGGTGCGGAAATCGTTGTGGACTGTCGTGGCGCCAGTGCCGCGGCCTTGCAGGCAGCTTTGGAGCAGTTTCCGGCTGCCGCCCTCTAAAAGGACGGATACGTGAGCGAAGCATCCACCCCGAATACGCCAGAAGAAAAACCGGCCAGCGAAGCCGTCGAACCTACCACCACTCCATCCGCGAAGGCCGCCGGTAAAGGCGTTGGCGCCGGCCTTGCCACCCTCGCCCTGTTGATTGGCCTGGCTGGTGCAGGTGCTGGCGGCTGGAGTCTCTGGCAATTGCAGCAGATACAGAGCCGAGACCAGCAGCAAGCAGCTGACCTGGAGCGCACCCGTGATGACAGTGCGAAGAAGGTCGACGAACTGGCGCAGCGTCTCGATTCGCGGCTGTCGGCTCTGCCCAGTGCGGCCGAACTGGATGAACGCCGTCGTCTTCTGGCCAGCGTGCAGAGCGATCAGCAGCGCATGAGCCAGCGCCTGGAGTCGGTGCTCGATGGTAGCCGGCAGGACTGGCGCCTGGATGAGGCCGAGCACCTGCTGCGCCTGGCCACCTTGCGCCTGTCGGCGCTGCAGGATGTTGCCAGCGCCGAGGCGCTGGTGCTCGCTGCCGACGAGATTCTGCGTGATCAGGACGACCCGGCCGCCTTCGGCGCACGCGAGCAGCTCAGTCGTAGTCTGGAAGCCTTGCGCACCACCGAACGACCGGACCGGGTCGGGCTGTTCCTGCAACTCGGCGCGCTGCGTGAACAGGCAGTGACGCTCAACCCGCTGGCGCCGGGTATGGAAGGGCAGGGTGATGTGCTCTCCGATCTGGCCGCCGAGGGTGACGGCAGTGCCTGGTGGAGCGATTGGCTGAAGGAGCTGTCGCAGTACTTCCGCATCGAGTTTGACGCCGACCGCAATGTGCGGCCGCTGCTGTCCGGGCAGAGCCTGTCGCAGGTTCGTCTGAGTCTGTCGCTGGCGCTGGAGCAGGCACAGTGGGCCGCGCTGCATGGTCAGACAGGTGTGTACCGGCAGTCGCTGAAGCAGGCCGAGGAGATCCTCGATGCCCATTTCAATCTGGACAACCCGGATAGTCGCGCGTTGCGTCAACGCTTCGCCGAGTTGGCCGATGCCAGTATCGAAGTCAAGGTGCCGGACTTGAGCGAGTCGCTCGATGCATTGCAAGCCTACTTGCAGCGCAAGCACGCGCAACGTCGGCAGGGGGCCGCTGCGGCCGGGGAGGCGCAATGAAACGCCTGATCTGGCTGCTGGTGCTGCTGGCCATCGCGGCAGGGCTGTACCTGCTCAGCCTGGCCATCCAGGCTGATCGCGGCTACGTGCTGTTCGCCTACAAGGGCTTCCGTTATCAATCCGGGCTGTGGGCCTTTCTCGGCCTGCTGTTGGCCGTGGTGGTGCTCTATTACCTGATCAAATGGGTGCTGCGCCTGTTCCTCGGCACGACTCGCCTGGCCAATCCCTGGTCGCGGCTGCATCGCAAGCGCCGGGTACGCCTGGCTTCCGAACAGGGCATGCTGGATCTGGCCGAGGGACGCTGGGCGCGTGCCCAGCGTCAGCTGACGCGTGCCGCCGAGGCCGACAGCCAGCCATTGATGTATTACCTGGGGGCCGCGCGTGCCGCCAATAAACTTGGCGAGTACGAGCAGAGCGATGCATTGCTCGAACGGGCGTTGAACAAGCAGCCTCAGGCCGAACTGGCCATTGCCCTGACCCATGCCGAACTGCAGCGTAGCCGTGGTGATAGCGATGCGGCGCTGGAGACGCTGCAGGCGATGCGTGAACGGCATCCGGGGCACCACCTGGTGTTGCGCCAGTTGCAGCGTCTGTACCTGCAGCGTCATGACTGGTCGGCTCTGCTTGGCCTGCTGCCGGAGTTGCGCAAGGAGAAGGCCCTACCCGCTGCCGAACTGGACGAGTTGGAGCGCGAAACCTGGCGTGGTCGCCTGGCTGATGCCGGGCTTGCCGGTCAAGGGCAAGCTGAAACAGCGCTGCAACCGTTGACCCAGGCCTGGCAGCAACTGTCCGCGTCATTGCGTCATGAGCCGGAGCTTATCGCCACCTATGTCGAGCAACTGCGTCGTCTGGGGGCCCAGGAAGAGGCGGAAGATGTCCTGCGCAGCGCCCTCAAACGTGGCTACGACAGTCGTCTGGCGCGCTTCTACGGTGTGCTGCGTGGCGCCGACCCCGCACGCCAGCTGCAGACGGCCGAGCTCTGGTTGAAACAACATCCGCAGGATCCTGCCCTGCTGCTGACCCTGGGCCGCCTGTGTCTGCAGAATCAGCTCTGGGGCAAGGCACGGGACTATTTCGAGACCAGTCTGAAGCTGGAGCGGCATCCGGAAACCTGCGCCGAACTGGCCCGCCTGCTGGCGCAACTGGGCGAGCTGGAACGCAGCAACCAGCTGCTGCTGGAGAGTCTTGGCCTGCTGCATCAGGGGCTGCCCTCGCTACCGCAACCGCAAGGTGCCAGTCTCTGATTCCTTGCGGCCGATTGCCGCGGCAGGCTTGTTGCCCTGACGGAACGCCGTTCCCGAGCGATGAATAGCCCGTTGCATGTCCATGGGCGCCTTGAAAGGCGCCCATGCTTTCCTCTACCGTACTGCCCTCGATTTCCCTCCCGGAGCCACCATGCACTTGGCCAGTCCGCGTCCCCTGTTTTTCCTGGCATTCATCGGCTGCGTGCTGCTGATGGCGGCTGCGCTTTATCTGGAACATGTCGTCGGGCTCGAGCCGTGTCCGATGTGCATATTGCAGCGCATCTGCATCGTGCTTTTCGCCGTGGTCTGCCTGGTAGCGACTGTACACGGGCCGGCTCGCCTGGGGCGGCGCGTTTATGCCGTGCTGGCGTTGCTGTTCGCCGTGGTTGGTGCGGCCACCGCAGGCCGGCAGATCTGGCTGCAGAGCGTACCGGCCGATCAGCTGGAAGCCTGTCTGCCGAGCCTCGAGTTCATGATGGAAGCCCTACCGATGCAGGAGATCGTGCGTCTGGTATTCCAGGGCAGCGCTGATTGTGCCGAAGTCAACTGGACCCTGTTTGGCATGAGCATCCCCGAGTGGAGCCTGCTCGGCTTCATCGGCATGATCGGTTTCTGCCTGCTGCAGCTACTGCGTCGCGATTGAGAATGCTTATTGTGGCAAGCCGCAGCATCTGTGGTTTGTGTATCAAACGCTCGTATGAAATTTCTCGTGGAGGTGCCTTGATGGTACCCGCCCACGAGCATAATCTGGCTCGCACGTACCGCCGGAAAAACGCCATTTTGCGGTTGCCTTCCCAAGCTCCTGCTGCGATTGACAGAAAATCGTCGGGAACGCTTTGACAGCGCCGCGTCGCGACGGCCGAACAATGGCCTCCAAGGATGGTTGGCCATAGAAAACGTCTCGGGAGCAGACGTATAACAGGCATTACCGATAAGGGAAGCGAGGTCTACCATGCTCGAGAGTTGCCAGAACGCACAGGAACGTTGGGGCGGGGTTCATCAACTGATTGATCGCTGGCTGAGTGAGCGTCGCGATCTGGTGCAAGCGTACAGTGCGTTGACCAAGTCACCACAGGCGCCGGCGGTGAACGCTGAAGGCCTGCTGGGCTTTTGCGAAATTCTGGTCGACTACGTATCGGCCGGGCATTTCGAAGTCTACGAACAGCTGACCAATGAGGCGAAGGCCTTCAACGATCAGCGTGGTCTTGAACTGGCCAAGCAGATTTATCCACGCATCGAGGCGATCACCCAGGTGGCGCTGGCATTCAACGACCGTTGTGACAACGGCGACTGCCGCGACAATGCGTCCCTGATTGCGGAACTCGATCGCCTGGGCCAGTTGCTGCATGAGCGTTTCGAGCTGGAAGACTGTCTGATCGAAGTGCTGCACAACGCTCATCAGGAGCAGGCTGCCGAAGTCGTTTGAGTTTTGCAGCCATCTGCGCGCGAGGGAGTCAGTCCGTCACGTCGAGCAAGCGCAGATCGAACACCAGCGGCGCGTAAGGTGGGATCAGATCACCCGCGCCTTCTTCCCCATACGCCTGAGCTGATGGAATCACCAGGCGCCAATGCGCCCCTTTCGGCATCTGCAGTAGCGCACTGCGCCAGCCGGCAATCAGGCTGTCCAGGCGAAACCATTGCGGCGAATCGCTTTCGTCGAACAGGCTGCCGTCCGCCAGCGAGCCTCGGTAGCTGACCTGTACTCGGCTGCGCGGGTTGGGCTTGGGGCCGTTTCCGGCACTCAGCTCGGTTATCAGCACACCGTTTTCCAGTGTCCGCACATTGGCGCGGCGAGCTTCTTCGGCAAGAAAACGCTGTTCCGCCTCGATTGCCGGGGTATGGCGCTGTGGCGAGGCTGCGATGCGCGCTTCGTATTCGTCCAGCAGTTGTTCGATGCGTGCAGCATCGAGTCGCAGTGGCTTGCCGTCGTACGCCTGGCGCAAGCCTTCGATCAGGTCGCTCAGTGGCAGGTCAGGTACCTCCTGCTGCAAGCGTTCGCCGAGTCGGGCGCCCAGGCTGTAGGCCAGATCCTGCTGATGCTGGTCGGCCTGCGCACTGAGGCTGCAGCAGATAGCGAGGGTGGCTAGTACGGCGCGGCTCATGGCGATGTCTCCCGGTCAGAGTGGCTGCTGTGCACAGCGGAGCATGGCGATTATGCCAGTGCCTGCCGACATCTGCAGGGATCGCCAATTGGCCTATGGCGGGGCTTCGCGCGTACGTCTAGTATGGGCGCATCCACATCCGCCAGGAGGCGCGCCATGTCGGCCAAGAAGAAGTCCGTAAGTACCCCGTTGCACCTGCTGCACCAACTGTCTGCCAGCCTGCTCGAACACCTTGAAAATGCCTGCTCGCAAGCGCTGATCGATGCTGAGAAGCTCCTCGCCAAACTGGAAAAACAGCGTGGCAAGGCTCAGGAAAAACTGCACAAGGCCCGCAGTAAAATGCAGGATGCCGCCGTGGCCGGAAAGGCCAAGGCGCAAGCCAAGGCCAAGGATGCAGTCGCCGAGCTGGAAGAATTGCTTGATTCGCTCAAAGCCCGTCAAGGTGAGACTCGCACCTATATCGCCCAGCTCAAGCGTGACGCTCAGGAAAGCCTGAAGCTGGCGCAGGGCGTGGGCAAGGTGAAGGACGCCGCGGGCAAGGCACTGGATGCACGTGAGGCCAAGGCCGCGGCCCCGGCAGCCAAGCCGGCGAGCAAAGCTGCCGTTGCGAAGAAGCCTGTTGCCGCCAAGGCACCGGTGAAGAAGGCGCCTGCCAAGGCGGCCTCCAGCAAGCCTACAGCAGCCAAGCCGGCCGCGCCGAAAGCTGCGGCCAAGCCAGCAGCAGTTAAACCCGCCGCCAAACCCGCAGCTAGCAAGCCTGCAGCGAAACCGGCGGCTGCCGCCAAGCCCGCGGCGAAACCAGCAGCCAAGCCTGTTGCGCCGAAGGCGCCTGCAAAACCAGCGGCCAGCAAACCAGCGGCTAAACCTGCTGCAGCCAAACCCGCTGCCAAAGCTGCGCCTGCCAAGCCGGCAGCGAGCAAAGTTGCGGCCAAGCCTGTCAGCAAGCCAGCTGCGAAGAAGCCCGCAGCAGCCAAACCAGCCGCTAAACCTGCAGCCAGCAAGGCCGCGGCTAAGCCGGCGACCGCCAAGGCTGCTGCGCCCAGCGCTGCGCCGGCTGCACCCGCTCCGGCAGTACCTGCCGCAGCGGAAACGCCGAGCGCGTCCTAGGCGCGTTTGATGGCGTCGCGCAGCACCTGCAGCGCGGCGCCATTGCTTGCCAGCAAAGGCGTCAGCCAATCGTCTGCGCTTTCTCCGCCGGGCCATTGTTCGGCCGCGCTCTGCAATCTCTCCAGCAGCACTTGTTCGGCTTGCAGCTCCAGCTTCTTGAGCTGCTCACGCAGGCTCGCCAGCTCTGTATCCTGGCATGCCGTGGTGCGCCACGCGCGGCGTAGCTGGCGCAGGGGGGAGACCACCTGGCCCTGCCACGACGCTGCGACCCCCTGCAGTGTGTGCAGGCGTTCATCCATATAGCGCACGCCCCTTTGCTGCAACCAGGCCGCAGTCAACAGCAGGCAGACATCGCTACCTGATTCCTGCAGTTCCAGGCAGGCCTGCTCCACGCCGGGGGCGGAGTAGAGTTTAAGCGCGAAATTCCACAGTTCCTGCACGCGGCCTCCGAGGCGATTTGATAGACTCCGCGGCCATTATGATCCGACTCCAGAACCTCACTCTACAGCGCGGTCCGCAACGTCTGCTCGAAGGCGCGGAACTGACTCTGCACGCCGGCCAGAAGGTCGGTCTGATCGGTGCCAACGGCGCCGGCAAGTCCAGCCTGTTCGCGCTTCTGCGTGGCGACCTCAGCCCCGATGCCGGCGACTGCCGGTTGCCGGCGGACTGGCGTATCGCCCACATGCGCCAGGAGGTCGATACCCTCGAACGCCTGGCGGTGGACTACGTGCTCGACGGCGACGTGCACCTGCGCGCGATCCAGGCCGAACTGGCCGCTGCCGAGACGGCTCACGACGGTGCCGCCATCGCCCGCCTGCACAGCGAGCTGGACAGCGCCCAGGGTTACAGCGCCGATGCCCGCGCGCGCAAGCTGCTCGCCGGCCTCGGCTTTACCAGCGAGCAGATGGACAAGCGCGTCGGCGACTTCTCCGGTGGCTGGCGTATGCGCCTGAACCTGGCGCAGGCGCTGATGTGCCCGTCCGAACTGCTGCTGCTCGACGAGCCGACCAACCACCTCGACCTTGACGCCATCCTCTGGTTGGAAGAGTGGCTCAAGGGCTACCCCGGCACCCTGCTGCTGATTTCCCACGACCGTGACTTCCTTGATGCCGTGGTTGACAACGTGGCGCATCTGGAACAGCAGAAGCTGACCCTCTACCGCGGCGGCTACTCGGCCTTCGAGCGCACCCGTGCCGAACGTCTGGCGCAACAGCAGCAGGCCTTCGAGAAGCAGCAGGCGCAGCGTGCGCACATGGAAGATTTCATCCGCCGCTTCAAGGCCAAGGCGACCAAGGCCCGTCAGGCGCAGAGCCGCATCAAGGCGCTGGAGCGCCTGGAAGAGCTGGCCCCGGCGCATGTCGATTCGCCGTTCGACTTCGCCTTCCGCGAGGCCGACAAGGTTTCCAGCCCACTGCTCAATCTCTCCGAGGCGCGCCTGGGTTATGGCGACAAGACCATCCTGGAGAAGGTCAAGCTGAGCCTGGCGCCCGGCGCCCGGATTGGTCTGCTCGGCCCCAACGGCGCCGGTAAATCGACCCTGATCAAGACCCTGGCCGGTGACCTTTCCGTGCTCGGCGGCGAGCTGGCGCGCGGCGAGAACCTCGCCATCGGCTACTTCGCCCAACACCAGCTCGACTCGCTGGATGCCAAGGCCAGTCCGCTGCTGCACTTGCAGCGCATCGCCCCGGGCGAGCGCGAGCAGACCCTGCGCGACTTTCTCGGCGGCTTCGACTTCCGTGGCGAGCGCTGCGATGAAGTGGTGGTCAACTTCTCCGGTGGCGAGAAGGCGCGCCTGGCCCTGGCCCTGATCGCCTGGCAGAAGCCCAACCTGCTGCTGCTCGACGAACCGACCAACCACCTCGATCTGGAAATGCGCCTGGCCCTGACCATGGCCCTGCAGGACTTCGCCGGCGCGGTGCTGGTGGTCTCCCACGATCGTCACCTGCTCAAGAGCACCACCGACGAGTTCCTGCTGGTGGCCGACGGGCGCATCCAGCCGTTCGAAGGGGATCTGGACGACTACGCGCGCTGGCTGGTGGATTTTCGTGCCCGTCAGCAGCCAGTCAGCAGCGCCGCGCCGACCGCAGACAAGACCGACAAGCGCGCCCAGCGCCAGGCCGCCGCCGCGTTGCGCCAGCAACTGGCGCCGCACAAGAAGCAGGCGGACAAGCTCGAACAGGAGCTGGGCAAGGTTCAGGAACAGCTCGCCGCGGTGGAAACCGCGCTGGGTGACAGCGGCATCTACGAGGCAGCGCGCAAGGATGAACTGCGTCAGCAACTGGCCGAGCAGGCCCGCCTCAAGGCCCGTGAAGCCGAGCTGGAGGAAGCCTGGCTGCTGGCCCTGGAAACCCTGGAGGCGTTGCAGCAACAACTGGAGGAAGCCGAGTGATGGAACAGCTTGAGTTGCTGATGGCATGGCGTGATCCCTTGCTGCGCGCCGGTCAGGTGTTGTTGATCATCCTTCTGGCCTGGATGGCCCAGCGTATTCTGACCCGCGCCATCAGCCGTCTTGGTGCGCGCTACAGCCTGTTGCCGCCCGAGGTGCTGCAGCCACTGCGTGGCCTGGTGCGCTGGGTGATCATGGGCAGTGCCCTGCTGATGGTGCTGGAGCGCCTCGGCGTTTCGGCGACGGTGCTGTGGACGGCGCTTACAGGTTTCACAGCAGTGGCAGCGGTGGCTTTCTTCGCCATCTGGAGCGTGTTGTCGAACATGTTCTGTGCGTTGCTGATCTTCACCATGGGGCCGTTTCGCATGGGCGACACCGTGGAGGTCATCGAAAGTGCCGACAAACCAGGTGTCAAAGGCCGGGTGATCGCCATCAATCTGTTCTACACCACCCTGCAGGATCTCAGTGAAGACGCCGCAGGCGCCCTGCTGCAGGTGCCCAACAGTCTGTTCTTCCAGAAATCGGTACGCCGCTGGCGCTGAGCGACTGGTCGGCGCGTTGGTGCAGGAGTAGGCTGTCTGTCCTTTCCCTGACTTCAGCTTTTCGAGGTACGCATCATGGCTCTGGAAACCTGGCTCGCATTCTTCGTCGCCTGCTGGGTGATCAGCCTGTCGCCAGGTGCTGGTGCCGTGGCTTCGATGTCTGCCGGCATGCAGTACGGCTTCTGGCGTGGTTACTGGAACGCGCTCGGCCTGCAGCTCGGTCTGGCACTGCAGATTGCCATCGTCGCCGCGGGCGTGGGCGCGATCCTGGCCACCTCGGCCCTGGCCTTCAGCATGATCAAGTGGTTCGGCGTGGCCTACCTGCTGTTCCTCGCCTACAAGCAGTGGGTCGCCCTGCCCAGCGATCTGGATACCGGTGCGGCCGAGCGCCCTATTGGCCGGCCACTGACTCTGGTACTACGTGGTTTCCTGGTCAATTTCAGCAACCCCAAGGCGATCGTCTTCATGCTCGCGGTGCTGCCGCAGTTCATCGATCCGCATGCGCCGCTGGTGGCGCAGTATCTGGTGATGGGCGTGACCATGATCACCGTGGACCTGATCGTCATGGCCGGATACACCGGGCTGGCTTCGCGCGTGCTGCGGGCGTTGCGCACGCCCCGTCAGCAACGGGTGATGAACCGCAGTTTCGCCACGTTGTTCGCCGCTGCTGCCGGTCTGCTGGCGACGGTCAAGCGCGCGGCTGTCTGAGTTCCGGATCTGGCCGCTGGTGAGCGGCCATTTGGCGGATTGTTACCAGATATTTCAAATTTTCCTTGTCTGAGCAGGGCAGGGCGGCAACAATTAATGTCATCCATTCGCGTTTCGGAATGCATTGATGAGTCGTTATCGTTCCCTGCTTTCTTGCTTGCTGCTGCCCTTGCTGGCGTTCAGCAGCTTCTGCGCCCTGGCGGAGCCGCTCGAGGGGGCTGCGCAGGCCCTGCACATGCTCGGCTACATCGGAGCCGATTATCCCGCCACGGTCGCTGAAGGCCAGGTGGTCGACGCTGGCGAATACCGCGAGCAACTGGAGTTCATCGGCGTGTTGCAGGGGCTGGTTGTCGCATTGCCGGCCAAGGCCGAACGTGCCGAGCTGGAGCAGGGCATCGCCGACCTGCAGCAAGCGGTCGAGCAGCGCCAACCCGGTGAGCAGGTCGCTCACCAGGCCCGTCAGCTCAGTGCCCGTCTGGCCGAGCTCTATCAGGTTGCGCAGACCCCCGTACTGACTCCGGACCCCGAGCGCGGTGCGCCGCTGTTCGCCCAGCACTGCTCGGTCTGCCATGGTGAAACCGGTGCCGGTGATGGCCCCGCAGGTATCGGTCTCGAGCCGCCGCCGTCCAATTTGCGTGATGCTGCGCGACTGGACCGGTTGAGCCTCTACGATCTCTACAACACGCTTGGTCTGGGGATCGAAGGCACCGACATGCCTGCCTTCGCCGACCAGCTCGATGAACGTCAGCGCTGGGACCTGGCTGTCTATATCGCCGGTTTCACCGCGGCTCCGGCAGAGGGCGGCGCACCTTTCGCGATGCGCGAGCTGGCCGGGCGCACCCCGGCGGAAATTGCCGCAACAGGTGGCGACGTTGCGGCCTTCCGCGCCCAGCGTGCCCATCCTGTGCTTGAGCAGCGGGGGCCGCAGCAGTTGATCGGTTACACCCGCGAGACCCTGACACACAGTCTGCAGGCCTACCGCGATGGCGACCGGGAGCAGGCCTATGACCTGTCCGTGGGCGCCTATCTTGAAGGCTTTGAACTGGTCGAAAGCGCGCTGGACAACCTTGACGCTACGCAGCGCAAGACTACCGAGCGCGCCTTGATGGCCTATCGTCAGGCGCTGCAGGATGGCGCCAGTGTCGCGCAGGCGGCTCAGGTACTGGAGCTGGCCAAGGTGGAGCTGGACAAGTCCGCAGCGCTGCTGAAAGACGGCGCAATGGATGACAGCCTGAGTTTCTTCGCCAGCATGCTGATTCTGTTGCGTGAGGGCCTGGAGGCGATTCTGGTGTTGGCGGCGATTCTCGCCTTCCTGCGCAATACCGGTCAGCAGCAGGCTGTGCACAGTGTGCATGTGGGTTGGGGCCTGGCGCTGCTCGCCGGCGTCGCCACCTGGGCGGTGGCGGCATACGTCATCGATGTCAGCGGCGCTCAGCGCGAGCTGCTCGAGGGGGTTACGGCGTTGTTCGCCAGTGTGGTGCTGCTGTGGGTCGGCGTGTGGATGCACGACCGCCGTCATGCAGCCGCCTGGCAGGATTACATCAAGAGCAGCCTGGTCGGCGGCGGTGGCCGTTTCGGCTTCGCCGTACTGGCGTTCTTCTCGGTATACCGCGAGTTGTTCGAAGTCATTCTGTTCTACGAAACCCTCTGGCTGCAGGCCGGTCCTGCCGGACATGGCGCCGTGTTGGCCGGTGCGGCCGCGGCGCTGGTGGTGTTGATCGGCCTGGCTTGGGTCATCCTGCGTGGCTCGCGCAAACTGCCGCTGGCGACCTTCTTCGGCGTCAATGCCGTGCTGCTCTGCGTGCTCTCGGTGGTCTTCGCTGGGCATGGCGTGGCTGCACTGCAGGAAGCCGGTGTGCTGGGCACCCGACCTGTACCGTTCTTCGAGTTCGACTGGCTGGGCATTCACGCCGATGCCTGGAGCCTGTCGGCTCAAGGCCTGGCTCTGGCTGGTATCGCGTTGCTTTATGGACGCAGCTTGCTGGGCGAGCGTCGGCGTCTGGCCGAGCAGGGCTGATGACGTGATTCGGGGGCGGTTTCGCCGCCCTCCTTGCGTCATAGCGTGAACCGCCGCTACGACAGAGCCACTCAGTGCACCTAGGCTGATTTCAAACCCTCTGCCGAGTGCGCGCATGTCCTCCTCCATCCATTCCACTCATTACGCCGACAGTCCCGACCTGGCGCTGGCCGCGTTGCGCCATCCGCCCCTGGAACAGGCGTTGTCTGCGGCCTGCGCCCAGCTCACCGTGCAGGAGGCTTTCCTCGCGGCGCTGCGTGACCCGGCCATTGGCCCGCAACCGCGGCTGTTGCTGGCCGTCTCCGGTGCAGACCAGAGTGGCCAGCGGCGTCTGGCGGCGCTGGTCGCTGAGCTGCTGCCGGATGAGGTCGAACTGGATCTGATCGAGCTGGCCGACGACAACCTGTCGCGTGCCGTGCGCGAGCGCTGCCAGCCGTTCTACAGCGCATGATTCGCTTGCCTGCTGGCATACTGCGCGTGAGTTCTACGATGAAAGGTGCTGCATGCGCGTATGGATCGACGCCGACGCCTGCCCTCGGGTGGCGCGGGATCAGGTAGTCAAGTTCGCTCTCAAGCGAGGCTTCGAAGTGGTGTTGGTGGCCGGGCAAGCCGTTGCCCGGCCGAACTTCGCCTGTGTGAAGCTGATCGTGGTGCCGAGTGGGCCGGATGCTGCCGACGATCATCTGGTCGAACATGCCGTGCCGGGCGAGCTGGTGATCTGCAGTGACGTGCCACTGGCCGACCGTCTGGTGAAGAAGGGCGTGGCGGCGCTCGACCCGCGCGGTCGCGAGTTCGACGAGCGCAACATGGGCGAACGTCTGGCGGTGCGTAACCTGTTCACCGATTTGCGTGAGCAGGGCCAGGTCGGTGGCGGTCAGGCGCCCTACTCGGAGAAGGATCGCCAGGCCTTCGCCAATGCGCTGGATCGTATCCTGACGCGCTTGAGTCGATAAGCGTCCCGAATGACCTCTGCGGGAGGCGCTTCAGCGGCGAGTCGAGGTGGAGCCAGTCGCGGCTAAAGCCCCTCCCACAGTGTGGGGCGTCGCTATCCGCATAGATAGGTTCCGGTGCCAACCGCCACCAGTACGCCTTCGTCGTTATGCAGTTCCATGCGGATCACCGCGACCTTGTTGCCGGCGCGTAATGGCGTCGCCATCGCCGTGAAGCGTTGGCCGCGGCCAGGGCGCAGGTAATCGATGCGCAGGTCGATGGTGCCGAGCTTGGACAGCTTGTTCATGCGCTCGGCCGCAGGTAGATGCTGGTGGTTGGCGAAGGCGCCGATCAACGCCATGGCGCCACCGCAAACGTCGAGCAGTGAGGAAATCACCCCACCGTGAAGGATGCCGTGGACGAAGTTGCCGATCAGCTCGGGCTTCATCGGCAGGTGCATGGTGACCCGCTCGAGGCTCAGCTCATCCAGCTCGATACCGAGCACCTGATTGAAGGGTATGCGTTGGAAGAAACTGGCTACCGCCTGTTGCAGCTCAGTGTCCAGGGTGAAGGTGTCTGACATGCGCGGTGGCTCCGTCGATCGGTGCCTGTCACGCTGACGCAGCCTGATGGTTTTGGCCAGAGGCAATGCCGGACTGCCTTGAGCAATGGCCGGATCGACCTGTCGCGATGCCGCACAGTCGCGACCAGACGCGTAGCCCGGATGCTATCCGGGGAGCGGTTGGCTGGGGAGGGCGGCTGGGGCTGTGGCGGCACATCCTGTGGGAGGCGCTTTAGCGGCGATTGTCTGTCGCGGCTAAAGCCCCTCCCACGGTTTGTTCCGGGTTTCTCTGCCGGGCATTGCGCGGCTGATGCTCCGGATCAGTGGTGGGTCAGCTCCAGCACACGGTCGACCATCTTGTTGATGCCCGAGGCGGCTTCGGCGATGGATTGGGCGAGCATGTAGGCCGGCGTGGTCACCAGCTTGCGCTGACTGTCTTCGATGATGTCGCTGACCTCGCATTCATGGTGCTCGGCGCCCATCTGGGTCAGGGCTGCGGCGGTGTCGTGATCGCTGCCGATGGTGCAGACCACGCCGGCACCGAAGATCTTGGCTGCCAGGGCCGGCGCGATGCACATCAGACCGACCGGCTTGCCGGCATCGGCGAAGGCCTTGCAGGCAGCCAGCACGTCCGGCTGCACGCTGCAGCCGGCGCCACTGGTGGCGAAGTCCGATAGGTTCTTCGCCACACCGAAGCCGCCCGGCAGGATCAGCGCATCGAAGGCTGCCACGTGCAGCTCCCTGACGTCCTTGATATTGCCGCGGGCGATACGCGCGGATTCCACCAGAACGTTGCGCGTCTCGTTCATCTCGTCGCCGCTGTAGTGGTCGACCACATGCAGCTGCGCCACGTTGGGGGCGAAGCACTGCACCTCGGCGCCGCGCTGATCGAGGCGCAGCAGCGTGATCACGCTCTCGTGGATCTCGGAACCATCGTAGACGCCACAGCCGGACAGAATCACAGCCACTTTTTTGTTCATGCTCGACTCCTGGTGAGGGAAAACACGCCTCTGGGGGTGGGCGCGGGTGTTAGTAGTTTCTGGGGTGTCGCCAAATGCCGCTCGGGTTGTCATCTGCCGCCGCGAAGCCTGGCGAGGCTGCGCATAGGATGAATAACAGCCCACTTCCGATACAAGTACAACGATATGGCGCAGTCATGAATTACGTTCTCTACGCGGTGCCCTTCTTCTTCCTGCTGATCGGCCTGGAGCTGCTTGCCGATCGCTGGCGCGGTATGCGCAGCTATCGCCTGGCCGATGCTCTGAACAGTCTCAGTGCCGGCGTGCTGTCACAGGCCACCGGCCTGCTGACCAAGGTGGTTGGCCTGCTCACCTACGCCTTCGCCTGGGACCATCTGGCGTTACTCGAGTTGTCCGCAAACAGTCTCTGGGTATGGATCTTCGCCTTCGTCTTCTACGACTTCTGCTACTACTGGAACCACCGCCTGGGCCATGAACGCAACGTGCTCTGGGCTGCGCATGCGGTGCATCATCAAAGTGAAGACTACAACCTCTCCACTGCGTTACGGCAGACCAGCACCGGTTTCATCTTCGGCTGGATCTTCTACCTGCCGCTGGCGCTGGTTGGCGTACCGCCGCTGGTCTTTCTCACGGTAGCCGCCCTGAATCTGCTGTATCAGTTCTGGGTACACACCCGGCATATCCCCAAGCTGGGTTGGCTTGAGTGGTTGCTGATCACGCCGTCCAACCACCGGGTACACCATGCGCAGAATCCTATCTACATGGATCGCAATTACGGCGGTGTGTTCATTGTCTGGGATCGAATTTTCGGCACCTTTCAGGAAGAACTCGACGAGGAGCCGGTGATCTTCGGCGTCACCGTACCGCTGGCCAGCTGGAACCCGCTATGGGCCAACCTGCAGGTCTATGCCGGTCTCTGGCATGACGCAAGACGAACCAGCAGCTGGTGGGACCGCTTGCGTATCTGGTTCATGCCCACCGGCTGGCGCCCGGCTGACGTCGCCGCGCGGTATCCACAGGCCAAGGCGGACCTAAGCAACTTCCGCAAGTTCGATGTGCCTCTGGGCCGCGGCGCACAGTTCTATGCCCTGCTGCAGTTCGTCTGTTATCTGCTGGCGGGGGTGTGGCTGCTGGCGCGAGGCGAGTCGTTGGCCATGGCGGCCATACTGCTGGCCTGTCTGTGGATGGCCCTGGGGCTGTGCAGCATTGGCCTGTGGCTGGAGAATCGAGCGTTTGCCGTGCGCCTGGAATGCCTGCGCCTGGCACTCAATCTGCCGGTGTTTTGGCTGGCGCAGGTGCTGGGTGCGTTGACCTTGGATGGCGCAGGCTGGATGTGCCTGGCCGCCTACAGCCTGGCCAGCCTGCTGGGTATCTGGCTGGCGCGCGGCTTAGCCGCGCCGGCGCTGACGCCACCGGTATAGCCAGGCGAGCGAAAGCAGCAGCACGACGCCCGCGAGCAGGAGAACCTGATAGTGGCGCAGTTCGTCGAGCAGGCCGCCCATGGCATTGCCCAGGCTGTAGGCCAACAGGCTGATGCCACCCGCCCAGACGCCAGCGCCGATGGCGTCGAGCAGCAGGTAGCGTGACCATGAATAGCCGGACAGGCCGATGGTCAGCGGCATCACCGTACGCAGCCCGTAGAGAAAGCGAAAGCACAGCACCCACATATCCGGATAGCGCCTGATCAGGCTGCTGGCGCGCTCGCCCAGCGGCTGCCAGCGCGGCTTGCGTGCCAGCAGAGCACGGCCATGGCGACGGCCGAGGTAGTACCACAACTGGTCGCTGGCGAAGGTGCCAAGAAAGGCACACAGCGCCACCCATTCGATCTCCAGTACGTCGCGCACGGCCAGGTAGGCAGCCAGCAGCAGCGAAACTTCGCCTTCGAGGAAGGTGCCGAGAATCAGCGCCGGGTAACCGAACTGCTGTATCAGGTCATTTAGCATTGGATGAGTTCGCGCAAGAGGTGATGCAGACTACTCCGACAGTGAAAAGCCCGGAAGGTGGCGTGACATGCCACAATGGTCAGGTTTCGTGGCATTGCCGCGCCCTTGCTGGCTGCGACCCGCGGTCGCAATGCGTCATGGCAATGTCATCATTTGGTCATAATGTTCGTAGAACCTATCCACGATCCGCTGCGCGTCGGCTCTGCTGCGTTAAAAAAAGGCTCAGAATGCTCATGTGCTAGAGCACACTCCGCTTCCTCGCCTATTTTTGCCTTGCACAGCTCTAGCTCGCGAAATCGTGAACAGGTTCTATAACCTGTCACACTGACCCGCTTGCGCGGGCTCTGGAGTATGCCGTGAGCGTTACCCCCGCCAATCGCCTGTTCCCCGCCACTCGCCTGCGTCGCAATCGTCGTGACGACTTTTCCCGTCGTCTGGTGCGTGAGAACCGCCTGAGCGTCGATGATCTGATCCTGCCGGTGTTCGTCCTCGATGGCGAAAACCGCCGCGAAAGCATTCCGTCGATGCCGGGCGTCGAGCGTTTGTCCATCGACCTGCTTCTGCAAGAGGCCGAGCACTGGGTGGCGCTGGGTATTCCGGCGCTGGCGCTGTTCCCGGTCACGCCGCTGGAGAAAAAGTCGCTCGATGGCGCCGAGGCCTGGAACCCGGACGGCATTGCCCAGCGCGCGATTCGTGCGCTGCGTGCGAAATTCCCTGAGCTGGGGGTGATCAGCGACGTGGCGCTCGACCCCTTCACCACTCACGGTCAGGACGGCATCCTCGACGAGGACGGCTACGTACAGAACGACATCACCGTCGATGCCCTGGTCAAGCAGGCGCTTTCGCATGCCGAGGCCGGCGCTCAGGTGGTGGCCCCGTCGGACATGATGGATGGCCGCATCCAGGCCATCCGCGAGGCGCTGGAGCTGGCCGAGTACGTCAATGTGCGCATCATGGCTTACTCTGCCAAATACGCCAGCGCCTACTACGGCCCCTTCCGCGACGCGGTCGGCTCGGCCGCCAACCTTGGCAAGGGCAGCAAGAACACCTATCAGATGGACCCGGCCAATGGTGACGAGGCGCTGCACGAAGTGGCCGCCGACCTCGCCGAAGGCGCCGACATGGTCATGGTCAAGCCGGGCATGCCCTATCTGGACATCGTCTGGCGCGTGAAGGACGCCTACAAGGTGCCGACCTTCGCCTATCAGGTCAGTGGCGAGTACGCCATGCACATGGCTGCCATCGGCAACGGCTGGTTGAGCGAGGCTGTCGTGCTGGAGTCGCTCACTGCATTCAAACGCGCGGGTGCCGATGGCATCCTCACCTATTTCGCCGTACGTGCGGCAGAACTGCTAAAACAGGGGCAATGACGCCCCCAGGAACCCAGCGATGAACACCGAAGGACTCACCAGCGAAGCGCTAGAAGGCTCCCAGCCGCAACCTCAGGTCGAGATGGTGGCTGAACAACCGGTGGTGGAAACACCGGCACCGCCACCCCCCAGCCTGGATGACAGCAGTCTGTACATCCATCGTGAACTGTCTCAGTTGCAGTTCAATATCCGGGTGCTGGAACAGGCGCTGGACGAGTCCTATCCGTTGCTGGAACGCCTGAAGTTCCTGCTGATCTTCTCCAGCAACCTCGACGAGTTCTTCGAGATTCGCGTCGCCGGTCTGAAAAAACAGATCAATTTCGCCCGTGAACAGGCTGGCGCCGACGGCCTGCAACCGCATCAGGCGCTGTCGCGGATCAGCGAGCTGGTGCATGAGCAGGTCGAGCGCCAGTACGCCATTCTCAACGACACCCTGTTCCCGGCACTGGCCAAGCAGGGCATCAACTTCATTCGCCGGCGCTACTGGACGGCCAAGCTCAAGACCTGGGTGCGTCGTTACTTCCGCGATGAGATCGCGCCGATCATCACGCCGATCGGCCTCGACCCGACGCACCCGTTCCCCTTGCTGGTGAACAAGAGTCTGAACTTTATCGTCGAGCTGGAAGGTGTCGATGCCTTTGGCCGCGACTCCGGTCTGGCGATCATCCCGGCGCCGCGTCTGTTGCCGCGGATCATCCGCGTGCCCGAAGACGTCGGCGGCCCCGGCGACAACTACGTGTTCCTCTCGTCGATGATCCACGCCCACGCCGATGACCTGTTCCAGGGCATGAAGGTCAAGGGCTGCTACCAGTTCCGCCTGACCCGTAACGCCGACCTGTCGGTGGATACCGAGGACGTCGAGGACCTGGCCCGCGCACTGCGCGGTGAGCTGTTCAGCCGCCGTTATGGCGATGCGGTGCGTCTGGAAGTGGTCGATACCTGCCCGAAACACCTGCGTGACTACCTGCTCAAGCAGTTCGGCCTGACCGAGGGCGAGTTGTATCAGGTCAACGGCCCGGTCAACCTGACCCGTCTGTTCAGCATCACCGGCCTGGATAACCATCCGGACCTGCAGTACGCGCCGTTCACTCCGGTGATTCCCAAGCTGCTGCAGAACTCGGAGAACATCTTCAACGTGGTCAGCAAGCAGGACATCCTCCTGCTGCACCCGTTCGAGTCCTTCACCCCGGTGGTCGACCTGCTGCGCCAGGCGGCAAAGGACCCGCACGTGCTGGCCATCAAGCAGACCCTGTACCGCTCCGGTGCCAACTCGGAGATCGTCGACGCGCTGGTCGAGGCCGCGCGTAACGGCAAGGAGGTCACTGCGGTGATCGAACTGCGCGCGCGCTTCGACGAAGAGTCCAACCTGCAGCTGGCCAGTCGCCTGCAGGCGGCCGGCGCGGTGGTGATCTACGGTGTGGTCGGCTTCAAGACCCACGCCAAGATGATGCTGATTCTGCGTCGCGAGAACGGCGAGATCGTGCGCTACGCGCATCTTGGTACCGGCAACTACCACGCCGGCAATGCCAAGCTGTATACCGACTACAGTCTGCTGACCGCAGACGTGGCGCTTGGTGAAGACGTTGCCAAGTTGTTCAGCCAGCTGATCGGCATGGGCAAGACCCTGCGCATGAAGAAGCTGCTGCACGCGCCGTTCACTCTGAAGAAGACCCTGCTCGACCTGATCGCCAAGGAAACCGCTACGGCGGCCGAGGGCAAGCCGGCGCACATCATCGCCAAGTTCAACTCCTTGACCGACGCCAAGGTCATCCGCGCCCTGTACAAGGCCAGCCAGACCGGGGTGAAGATCGATCTGGTGGTGCGTGGCATGTGCTGCTTGCGCCCAGGCATTGCCGGGGTGTCGCATAACATCCAGGTGCGCTCGATCATCGGCCGCTTCCTCGAGCACACGCGGGTGTTCTACTTCCTCAACGGCGGCGACGAGAAGATCTACCTGTCCAGTGCCGACTGGATGGAGCGCAACCTCGACAAGCGTGTGGAGACCTGCTTCCCGGTGGAAGGCAAGAAGCTCATTACCCGGGTGAAGAAGGAGCTAGAAAGCTACCTGACCGACAACACCCAGGCCTGGGTGCTGCAGTCCGATGGCCGCTACGTGCGCCAGCAGCCGACTGGTAATCAGAACCCGCGCAGTGCCCAGTCCGGTTTGCTGGAGAAACTCACCGCCCCGGTAGTCGTTGCGCGCTAAACAGCGGTTGCTTGCAGCCTTCTGCTGACCCTCTCCCGCTTGCGGGAGAGGGGAGAAAACAGCCCGGCCGGATGTACCGTAGGGTGCGCCGTGCGCACCGTCGTCATTGGTGCGCGCGGCGTCTCCCTACAACCGCGCCCGTACCTGCTTGGGGCTGATGCCGAATGCGCGTTTGAACGCCGTGGAGAAGTTGGCGGCGCTGCTGTAGCCAGCGATCCACGCCGCCTGACTGACACTCACACCTTGCCGCTCCAGTGCCTCGCGCGCCTGTTGCAGCTTGCGCTGGCGCTGATACTCGAACAGCGATGTACCTTTGACGGCCTGGAACTGGCGCTGCAGGGTGCTGGCGCAGCAGCCAACCTCGTGGGCTATTTCCTCCAGCGACCAGCCATCCGCCTCGCCGCTATGGAGTAATTCCAAGGTGCGGCGAATGCGCTGGTGCTCATGCGGGCGCAGGTTGGCCGGCGCTTGTGCCGGTTGCCGCGTCAGCAGGCTGAGTGCTTCACCTGCGATCTCCAGAGCACGGCTTTCCAGGTAGAGGTTCTCCAGCAGGCGATTGCCGCATCCTGGGTGCAGCACCTGCTCGGCCAGGGTCAGCAGGCGCGCCGACGGTTGCCAGCGCAGCACGTTAAGCGGCCGGTAGTCGTTCTGCAGCAGTGCCTGCAGTTCTGCCTGGCCGTCGAAACCGCTCGACTCGAACCACTCCTGGCTCAGGCTCACCGACACCTTGCGGATGTGCTGACCCCGGCGCGCGCGGCGGGCGAACAACATCGGTTCGTTGAGGGCGATGGTCACGCCTTCGCCGCCCAGGCGTGGCTTGCCGAAGGTGAAAGGCTGGCCGTCGTAGCTGACCTCGCTGTGGCCCTGCAGAAAGAGGATGAAGTTGAGGTGCGGGCTGGCCTCGGCCTGGGTCGCGAAGTCCTGAAGCTCCAGGCAGTCCGAGCAGTGCAGCGAAAGCCCGCTGCGCAGTCGGCGCCAGCTCAGATGGCCCTGGAACAGCCGGTCACGACTTTCACCCTGCACCAGGCGGATGGCGTCGCCGGACAACTCCGACAGTTCTTCTGCTCTGACGATGGGGGCTTGGCTGCTCATCAGTGGTTCCTCTGCATGCTTCTGGCGCAAAGAACAAATCCCGGCGCGCAAACCTCTTGCTGCGAACAGGGTGGCAGACTACGCCTCGACATTTATTGATGCAAATCATTCGCATTATGTGTTGCGTTGTTCCATTCTGGCTCAGCGCATATCGGGGGAGGGGTATATGAATCCGCAATTGCGCCGACATCATTCGGTCAATCCACTGGCTGTCGCCGTTCTGATGGCGCTGCCGGCACTGGGCGTGGCCGCCGAAGAGCCACTGGAGCTGCAGGCGACCGAGGTGCTTGGCACCGCGCAGGAAGAACTGCGTCAGGCGCTGGGCGTTTCGCTGATCACCGCCGAGGATATCCAGAAGGCGCCGCCGGCTAACGACATCGCCGAGATCATCCGCAAGCAGCCGGGGGTGAACCTGACCGGCAACAGTGGTTCGGGGGCGCGCGGCAACAACCGTCAGATCGACATCCGCGGCATGGGCCCGGAGAACACCCTGATCCTGATCGACGGCAAGCCGGTCAGTTCGCGCAACGCCGTGCGTTACGGCTGGCGCGGTGACCGTGACACGCGCGGCGATACCAACTGGGTGCCGGCCGAGCAGATCGAGCGCATCGAGGTGCTGCGCGGCCCGGCGGCGGCGCGCTATGGCAGCGGTGCGGCGGGTGGCGTGGTCAATATCATCACCAAGCAGGCCGGTCTGGAGCATCACGGCAACCTCAGTCTGTACGCCAACATGCCCGAGCATAGCGAGGAGGGCGCCACTCGCCGGCTCAACTTCGGCCTCAGTGGGCCGTTGACCGAGAACATTTCCTACCGCGTCTACGGCAACCTGAACAAGACCGACTCGGATGATGAAGACATCAACGAGGGCCGCGCCATCAGCCCCGACAACGCCGCATTGGCCGGCCGCGAGGGGGTGCGCAACCGCGATGTCGACGGCACCCTGAGCTGGCGTCTGGACGAGTCGCAGACCCTCGAATTGCAGGCTGGCTTCAGTCGTCAGGGCAACATCTACACCGGCGACAGCATGAACAACCTCTCCGGTGGCGTGGTGGAAAGCTTCCGTAACCCGTGGATCGGTCGTGAAACCAATCGCATGTATCGCAACACCTATGGTGTCACGCACTACGGCGACTGGGATTTCGGTACCACGCTGAATTACCTGCAGTACGAGCGTACGCGCAACAACCGTCTGCGCGAAGGCCTGGCCGGTGGCCCGGAAGGGGCGATCTACAGTGACCAGTTCGGCACCATCGAACTGGAGAGCCTGACCGCTCACAGTGAAGTGAGCCTGCCGATTTCAGCTGTGTTCGAGCAGGTGCTGACCATCGGTGCCGAGTGGAACGAGCAGCGCATGGAAGATGGCGTCTCCGATCTCGCCGCGATCCAGAACATCGCGTACCCGACCCGTTTCGATGGCGACATCGCCATGCGTACCGCCTCTCTGTTCATCGAGGACAACATCGAACTACGCCCGGGAACCATCCTCACCCCCGGCTTGCGCTATGACCACAACAGCCTCAGCGGTGGCAACTGGAGCCCGTCGCTGAACCTGTCGCATCGCCTCGACCAGCACTTCACCGTCAAAGCCGGTATCGCCCGGGCCTACAAGGTGCCCAACCTGTACCAGAGCAACGGCTCCTACGCGCTGTACAGCAATGGCCTGGGCTGCTGGGACTACCAGGCCGGTAACCCCGGCTGCTTCCTGCTTGGCAACGAGCAACTGGATGCAGAAACCAGCATCAACAAGGAACTGGGCATCGAGTTCGAGTCCGGTGACTACCACGCCAGCCTGACCTGGTTCCGCAACGACTACCGTGACAAGGTCGAGGCCGGACGTAGCCCGGTGGCCACGGTAAATTTCACCCAGGGCAGCACCACGCGGGTAGCCAACGTGTTCCAGTGGGAGAACATTCCGCGGGCGGTGGTCGAGGGTTTCGAGGGCAACCTGAAGATGCCGTTGGCCAGCAGCCTGAGTTGGAACACCAACTTCACCTGGATGCTGCAATCGAAGAACAAGGAAACCGGCGAGCCGTTGTCGGTGATCCCCGAATTCACCGTCAACTCGACTCTGGACTGGCAGGTGACCGATCCGCTGTCGCTGCAGACCACTGTCACCTGGTACGGCCGGCAGACTCCGGGCAAGTACGACTACCAGGGCAATGTGCTTGGCGGCGACGCACGTCGGGAAATCTCGCCCTACGCACTGGTCGGTGTCGGCGGCAACTACGCCATCAGCAAGAACTGGAGCGTCGGTGCCGGCATCAGCAACCTGTTCGACAAGCGCCTGTACCGCGAGGGTAACAGCCGTGAGGCTGGCGCCTACACCTACAACGAGCCAGGGCGCACCTTCTACGCCAGCCTCAGCACCAGCTTCTGACGCCCTTACCCGAGGGTGGATGGCAAGAGCGCCATCCACCCTACGGTTCCTCCACCCCTAATAACAGCGGGCCACCCGCCATAACCTGATGAGCCTTCCTGCATGATCCGATTTCAAGGCGTCGCGGCAACTGCCTCGGCCTCGTTGTACATGACCAAGCTGTGCAAGCACTTTCGCCACAAGATCGCCGTGGCGTTCGATGAGCGCAGCGCCACTGCGCAATTTCCCTTCGGTCGCTGCCTGATGCGCGCCGAGGCCGATGCATTGCACCTCGATTGCCATGCCGATGACGGTGAAGCAGCCGCGCGCATCCGCTTCGTGCTCGATGACCACCTGGAGCGCTTTGCGCGCAAGGAAAGTCTGAGCATCGCCTGGAGCGAGGACATTACCGATGAGGGTTAGCGTCGCCCTGTGCCTGCTGGTGCTACTGTCATCCCTGAGCGTGCGGGCCGAGCCCTGGCAGCCTGCACAACTGGCGCAGGCAGAGATGCGCGAGCTGCAATCGCGCCACACCGGGCGCCGCTATCGCCTGTATCTGTCCAGGCCACAGGGTGATGCCCCGGCGCAGGGGTATCCGGTGGTCTATGTGCTCGATGCCAATCTGTTCTTTCCGCTGCTGTCGCAACAGGCGCTGATGTACCAACCGCACGCTGCGCGTGATGGTCGCGAACCGGTGCTGGTGGTCGGCATCGGTTATCCGGGCGATGCCCCGTTCGATATCCCGGCGCGCGCCGAAGACTACACGCCGCCGGCGCCGGACATGAGCGATACCGGCGACCAGCTGGCCGGACGACATGGCGGCGCCGAGCGCTTTCTGGATTTCCTCGAAGACGAGGTCAAGCCGCTGGTGGCGGCGCGCTACAAGGTCGACCCGCAGCGCCAGACACTGTTTGGCCACTCGTATGGCGGCCTGTTTGCCGTCTACACCATGCTCAGCCGGCCGCAGGCGTTCCAGCGCTATTACGCCTCTAGCCCTTCATTGTGGTGGAACCGGCGCTATGCCTTCGAGTTGCTACAGGGTTACTCGGGCCGCAAGGCGCATCCGCCGGTTCGCCTGATGCTCAGCGTGGGTGCTGCCGAGCAACCGGCCGCCGATGCACCGCTTGAGGATGCACGGCAACGGCATCTGGCCGAGCGACGCATGGTCGACAACACCCGCGAATTTCATCAACGCCTGACTGCACTGGGCGTGACCAGCGAGCTGCAGGTCGTTGCCGGTCAGGACCATGCCGGCAATGCGTTTATCAGCAGTGTGCAGGTGCTGGATTTCGCGCTGAGGCCTTAGAAGAAGCGGAGCAGCCCGCGAGGGTTACTCCGGCCCGGAGCGATTCAGGGCTCAGCGCACGCTCAGCGTCAGGTCAATGCGCTTGAGCCACTCGGCCTCGGCCTCGAAGTCGGCCTGGGTCAGTGGGTTGGCTTCCAGCCAGCCATCGGGGAAGACGATTTCCAGAGAGTTGTCGCCGACCTTGAATTTCACCTCGGGCATGCTCTGCGTGCCACGGATATGGTGGAACAGGATGGCGAAGCGCAGCAGCACGCACAGGCGCATCAGCTTCACGCCTTCCTCGCCGAAGTCGGCGAACTTGTCTTTGGGAATGTTGCGGCGGTGGCCGCGTACCAGCAGGGCCAGCATCTGCTGATCCTGGCGCGAGAAGCCAGCCAGGTCGGAATGCTCGATCAGGTAGGCGCCGTGCTTGTGGTACTGGTAATGGGCGATGTCCAGGCCCACTTCATGGACCTTGGCACCCCAGCTGAGCAGCTCGCGATTCCAGTCGTCGGTCAGGCCCCAGTCGCTCGCGACCTTGTCCAGTGCCGAGAGGGCCTTGGCCTCGACCCGAGCGGCCTGGTCGGTATCGACGTGATAGCGCTCCATGAACGCCGACAGGGTGCGCTCGCGCACGTCTTCGTGCTGATGGCGACCCATCAGGTCATACAGCACGCCTTCACGCAGGGCGCCCTCGGAGTGGCTCATGCGCTGGATTTCGCAGGCATCGAAGATGGCCTCGAGAATCGCCAGGCCGGCGGGGAAGATGCTGCGACGGTCAGGCTTGATGCCGTCGAGGTCGATCTTCTCCACCTCGCCCAGCTTGAACAGTTTGCGTTTGAGCCAGGCCAGGCCTTCGACCGTGACCTCGCCATTACCCAGCCCGGCAGCCTTGCTCGCCAGGCCGATGGCCTTGATGGTGCCGGAGGCGCCGACGGCGTCCTCCCAGCCCAGGCGACGCAGGCCCTGTTCGATGCCCATCAGCTCCAGACGCGCGGCGGTGTAAGCCTGGGCGTAGCGGGCCGGGGTGATCTTGCCGTCCTTGAAGTAGCGTTGGGTAAAGCTGACGCAGCCCATCTGCAGGCTTTCACGCAGCAGCGGCTCGAAGCGCTGGCCGATGATGAATTCGGTGCTGCCACCGCCAATATCCGCAACCAGGCGTTTGCCCGGCGTGTCGGCGATCGTGTGGGACACGCCGAGGTAGATCAGGCGCGCCTCTTCACGACCGGAGATGACTTCCACCTGATGGCCGAGAATTTCTTCGGCGCGGCGAATGAACACGGCGCGGTTGCGTGCTTCACGCAGGGCGTTGGTGCCCACTACACGTACCGCACCTTCCGGCAGGCTGGTGGTGAACTGGGCGAAACGGCGCAGGCAGTCGAGGCCGCGTTGCATGGCTTCTTCGCTGAGCTGGCGCTCATCGTCCAGGCCCGCCGCCAACTGCACCTTGTCGCCGAGTCGTTCGAGTATGCGGATTTCGTGATTGTCGGCCTTGGCCAGAACCATGTGGAAACTGTTCGAGCCCAGATCGATGGCAGCGATCAGAGGAAAATTCTCGGCAGGGGCTTGGGGCATGATGACGGCATCTCGTTCGATTTCCGCGCCATCCTGCCACGACTGAGCGCATGAGCCAACGCATACGGATGTCGCATGAAACTGGTCTAGACCTGTTGATCCGCAAGGTTCGCCACGTTCAGTGGCTGTTTCAGCACCTGCTCATCGCAGTTGTGCCCCTCGCCACCGCGGTCGACCACCAGAAAGCGACCGGGATGCTGCAGGCACAGCAGCGGATGATGCCAGGTGCCGCAGGCATAATTGATGCCCTGATCCGGGGCGCTGACGAAGGCGCGAATCTTCGATTCGTCCAGTTCGCCAGGCGGTGCGACGACGATCAGCATGCGTCCGCCATCCACCGGATAGAAGGCCTGACTACCCAGCGGGTGGCGTTCGAGCATGCGGATCTCGATGGGCGTATGCCAGGCCTTGCCCTCGAACAGATTGACCAACGTGCGCGCTGCCTCGCCGGCCAGCTCCACCTTGGCCAGATCGTGGTAGCGGGTGGTGGTGCCGGCATTGATCGGGAAGGCCGAGGCCCCGGCTACTTCGATCACATCGCCGAAGGGCGCAAAGGCCTCTCGGGTCAGTGGCTCGATACGCAGTGGCGGCAGCAATGGCATGGGCGCGTTCACAGGTTCACCGAGCCGATGAAGTTGCGCAGCTCCTCGGTCTGCGGCGCGGCGAACAATTCTTTAGGGTCACCCATCTCGTGCACCTTGCCCTGGTGCATGAACACCAGCTTGTCGCCTACTTCACGGGCGAAGCGCATCTCGTGGGTGACCATGATCAGGGTCATGCCTTCGCTGGCCAACTGCTTGACCACCGCCAGCACTTCGTTGACCAGCTCGGGGTCGAGCGCCGAGGTGATCTCGTCGCACAGCAGCACCTTGGGTGACATGGCCAAAGCCCGGGCGATGGCCACGCGCTGCTGCTGGCCGCCAGACAGGCGCTCGGGGTAGGCGTCGAACTTCTCGCCCAGGCCGACGCGCTGGAGCATCTGCCGGGCGACTTTCTCGGCCTCGGCGCGCGAGGTTTTCTTCACTACCTGTGGCGCCAGCATGACGTTCTCGCCAACGGTCAGGTGCGGGAACAGGTTGAACTGCTGGAACACCATGCCGACCTTCTGCCGCAAGCTGCGTAGGTCGGCGCGAGCGGCGTCGAGGTACTCGCCGTCCACTTCGATGACGCCGTCGTTGATCGACTCCAGGCCATTGAGGGTGCGCAGGAAGGTACTCTTGCCCGAGCCGCTGCGGCCGATGATGGCGACCACTTCGCCCTCTTCGACGGCCAGGTCGATGCCCTTGAGCACATGATTGTCGCCGTAATATTTGTGCAGGGCGGTAACGTTAAGCAGTGACATTCAGCCTCCTTTCCAGGCGGTATGCAGCGAGCGAGAGCGGGTAGCAAAGCATGAAGTAACCGAGAGCGACGAAGCCGTAGACCATGAACGGCTCAAAGGTGGCGTTGGCCAGCATGCTGCCGGTCTTGGTCAGCTCGGTGAAACCGATGATCGAGGTCACCGCTGTGCCCTTGACCACCTGTACCGAGAACCCGACGGTGGGTGCCACGGCAATGCGCAGCGCCTGCGGCAGCACAACATGGCGCAGCACTTCCAGGCGGCTCATGGCCAGGCTCTCGGCAGCCTCCCACTGACCACGGCTGATCGACTCGACGCAGCCACGCCAGATCTCGGCGAGGAAGGCACTGGTGAACAGCGTCAGTGCGGTGGCGGCCGCCAGCCAGGGCGATACATCGATGCCGAGCAGGGCGATGCCGAAGAACACCAGAAACAGCTGCATCAGCAGCGGCGTACCCTGAAACAGCTCGATATAGCCGCGTGCCAAAACCCGTGGCGCCGACAGTGGCGAAAGACGTGCCAGCAGCACCAGCAGCCCGGCGATACCGCCGCAGACGAAGGCCACCAGCGACAGCAGCAGGGTCCACTGCAGGCCGGTAAGCAGGTTGCGCAGGATGTCCCAGAGCGTGAAGTCCATCAGCGGGCTCCCATGATGAAGCGACGGCCGATCCACGCCAGCAACTGGCGAATGAGGATGGCCATGACCAGGTACAGCGCAGTGGTCAGCAGGTAGGTCTCGAAGGCGCGGAAGTTGCGCGACTGGATGAAGTTGGCGGCGAACGACAACTCCTCGGTGGAGATCTGCGAGCATACCGCCGAGCCGAGCATGACGATGATGATCTGGCTCGACAGTGCCGGCCACACCTTGCCCAGCGCCGGGCGCAGGACCACGTGGCGGAAAGTTTCGAAGCGGCTCATGGCCAGCGCCGCCGCGGCCTGCAGCTGTCCCGCCGGGATGGCCTGGATGCCGGCGCGGATGATCTCCGTCGAGTAGGCGCCGAGGTTGATCACCATCGCCAGAACGGCAGCCTCCCACTCGCTCAGGCGTACACCGAGCGAAGGCAGGCCGAAGAAGATGAAGAACAACTGCACGATGAACGGCGTGTTGCGGATCAGCTCCACATACACGCCGAAGATGCGGTCGAACGGGCTGATGCGCCAGGCGCGCAGTATCGCCCCGACGATGCCGAGACCAACGCCCAGCAGGGTGCCGATCGCCGTCAGGCCGAGGGTAAAGGCCGCGCCCTGCAGCAGCAGGTCGCTGTGCTGCAGAACGGCGGCAAAATCGAACTGGTACGCCATGGCTCAGCTCCCTGCGTAGCTCAGAGACCGGCCGGCAGCGGCTGCTTCAGCCACTTCTGGCTGATCGCTTCGAGGCTGCCGTCGCTCTTGGCGGTGGCGATGATGCCGTTGACCTTGTCCAGCAACGCGGCCTGGTTCTTGTTGACGCCGACGTACACCGGCGAGTCCTTGAGCTTGAGTTTCATGCTCGGCACGCGCTTGGGGTTCTTCTCGGAAATGGCCACCATCACCACGTTGCCGCTGGCGATCAGGTCAACCTGGCCGGACAGGTAGGCGGCGATGGTCGAGTTGTTGTCCTCGAAGCGTTTGATGGTGGCGCCTTTCGGGGCGACGTTGCTCAGTTCGATGTCTTCGATAGAGCCGCGAGTAACGCTGATGGTCTTGCCGTCCAGATCATCGAGGCTGGTGATAGCCGCGTCTTCCGGGCCGAATACGCCGAGGTAGAAGGGCGCGTAGGCCGCGGAGAAGTCGATCACCGCTTCACGCTCGGGGTTCTTGCCCAGGCTGGAGATCACCAGGTCGACCTTGCCGGTGGTGAGGAAGGGAATGCGGTTGGTGCTGTTGACCGGGGTGAGCTCCAGTTTCACCGCCAGCTTGTCGGCCAGCAGTTTTGCGGTATCGATGTCCAGACCACGGGGTTGCAGATCCGGGCCGACCGAACCGAACGGCGGGAAATCCTGCGGTACGGCAACTTTCAGCACGCCGGCGGCGCTGATGTCTTCGAGGGCGTCGGCGTGGGCGGTGCTGGCGCCGAAAGCCAGAGCCGCGAACAGGGTGCCCAGCAGAGTACGGTGGAATTTGCGCATGACGATCTCCCAGCAAATGAAAGAAAAACGAAGTGTTTTGCTTGCCATCGCCAGTGCATCGCTTGTGCCAAGTCCAGTGTAAACGGGCGTTTTGCGTGTGCAGATGAGTGGAAACAAGGTCTTACTGGTCTGAACAGTTGGCGTATCTGACCAGTTGGTCAGAATGATTTCTGCGCCATATGTGAGCGTTCTCTTGCGGGGCTGAACCATAAGGGGGCGTCGCTTGCCTGGAGTGGTCTTCTGGCCTTACAAAGGCGGTTCAACTGGACTGACCGGCCCGAACAGCGATGAACCCATCTTCCCCTCGTGCAGTGCCCGAATACGCCTTGCAGGCAATCCGTCGCCTGATCGAGGAGGAGGGCTATCGCCCGGGCGATGCGTTGCCGTCGCAGCGTGATCTGGCTGAGCGGCTGGGGGTGAGTCGCGCGTCTTTGCGCGAGGCGTTATCGTCACTCAGTGCGCTGGGTCTGGTCAGCGTCCAGGCTGGCAAGGGTGTTTTCGTCCAGGCTCCGGCGAAGGCCGAGGTTGCCAGCGGCTTCGTCTGGCCCTTCGCCGCGCAGGTGTCGGCGGCGGACACCTTTCAGCTGCGCTTCGCTCTGGAGGGCTTCGCCTGTGGGCTGGCGGCAGGGGTGATGACCGCCGAGGAGCTGGACATCCTCGAAGACAACGTCGAACAGATGCGTCAGGCGTTACGCGCCGAGGATTTCGAGCAGGCCACACGGCTGGATTTCGAGTTCCACCGGCGCATCCTCGCCGCCAGTGGTAACCAGGCGATGTTCGCCCTGGTGACCTCCAGCGCTGATATCTTTCTGGAAAGCCAGAAACTGCCGTTCATCCGCCCCGAGCGCGCCATGGAGACCTGGCAGGAGCACCGCAAGATTCTCAAGGCGCTGGCCCGACACGCCGCAGGGGCGGCGCAGAAGGCCATGCAGCAACACATCCGCGCGGCGGCGCTACGCACCGGTATCGCCTTCATCACGCTGGGTGATTGAAACTATTGAGTGGCTCAATCGCCAGCGCCTTTCGAAGTTCAGTAAAGCCGGGCTATGATGTCGCCACTTTTGGTTACCTGCCATCCTTGGCGGCAACCCTTCGGGCCGTCGCCAGCGACGTCAAAGATTCCTCCCGGCAATTTTTTGCTTCCGAATATACGGAGACTTCTCATGAGCGAATTCATCACCAACGTCAGCGACGCCAGCTTCGACCAGGACGTCATCCAGGCTGAAGGTCCGGTTCTGGTCGACTACTGGGCTGAGTGGTGCGGTCCGTGCAAGATGATCGCACCGGTGCTGGACGAGATCGCCAAGGAATACCAGGGCAAACTCAAGGTGTGCAAACTGAACATCGACGAGAATCAGGAAACCCCGCCGAAGTACGGCGTACGCGGTATCCCGACCCTGATGCTGTTCAAGAACGGCAACGTCGAGGCGACCAAGGTCGGCGCACTGTCCAAGTCGCAACTGGCTGCCTTCCTCGACAGCAACATCTGAGTCGTAGGGTGGATCGCGCTTCAGCGATCCGCCATGGCATCGCAAGTGGTGGATGAGAAAAGCGTCATCCACCCTGCATCGCCAAGTGAAGACCCCGCTTTTTGCGGGGTTTTTCGTTTTCGGGGCTAGACGCTGTTTTTTTCCGGTGTTAAATTCGGCCTCGCTGCATTTTCTATGCAGCCCTCTGCATGCCGTCGCCGATTCATTCCTATACGAACTCGTTCGCGATCCTGTCGCCTTCTCTGCGGCGCGGCCTCTCAAGCTAACAGCTTTCTTCTCCTCTCGATGATCACGTCATTCCTATGAATCTGACCGAACTCAAGCAAAAGCCGATTGCCGAACTGCTGGACATGGCCGAACAGATGGGCCTGGAAAACATGGCCCGTTCGCGCAAACAGGACATCATCTTCGCCCTGCTGAAAAAGCATGCCAAAAGCGGCGAGGAAATTTCCGGTGACGGCGTGCTGGAGATCCTCCAGGACGGTTTCGGCTTCCTGCGTAGCGCGGACTCCTCTTACCTGGCCGGCCCGGACGACATCTACGTCTCGCCCAGCCAGATCCGCCGCTTCAACCTGCGTACCGGTGACACCATCGTCGGCAAGATCCGTCCGCCGAAGGAAGGCGAGCGTTACTTCGCCCTGCTCAAGGTCGACAGCATCAACTTCGACCGCCCGGAAAACGCCAAGAGCAAGATTCTCTTCGAGAACCTGACTCCGCTGTTCCCCAACAAGCGCCTGACCATGGAGGCCGGCAACGGCTCCACCGAGGACATCACCGGCCGCGTGATCGACCTCTGCGCGCCGATCGGCAAGGGCCAGCGCGGCCTGATCGTCGCCCCGCCGAAAGCGGGCAAGACCATCATGCTGCAGAACATCGCGTCGAACATCACGCGTAACAACCCGGAAGTGCACCTGATCGTCCTGCTGATCGACGAGCGCCCGGAAGAAGTGACCGAGATGCAGCGCACCGTGCGCGGCGAAGTGGTCGCCTCCACCTTCGACGAGCCGCCGACCCGCCACGTGCAGGTGGCCGAGATGGTCATCGAGAAGGCCAAGCGCCTGGTCGAGCACAAGAAGGATGTGGTCATCCTGCTCGACTCCATCACCCGTCTGGC
The DNA here is from genome assembly GCF_050473265.1 of Pseudomonas pichavaramensis. NCBI lineage: Bacteria > Pseudomonadati > Pseudomonadota > Gammaproteobacteria > Pseudomonadales > Pseudomonadaceae > Pseudomonas > Pseudomonas pichavaramensis. Next base: position 128,387 of record NZ_JBJKFJ010000013.1, read on the forward strand.
GCGTGCCTACAACACCGTGATCCCGAGCTCCGGCAAGGTGCTCACCGGTGGTGTCGATGCCCACGCCCTGGAGAAGCCGAAGCGCTTCTTCGGCGCCGCGCGCAACATCGAGGAAGGCGGTTCCCTGACCATCCTCGCCACCGCGCTGATCGAAACCGGCTCGAAGATGGACGAAGTGATCTACGAGGAATTCAAAGGCACCGGCAACATGGAGCTGATCCTCGACCGTCGCGTGGCCGAGAAGCGCACCTTCCCGGCGATCAACATCAACAAATCCGGCACCCGCCGCGAAGAGTTGCTGACCGGTGAAGAAGAGCTGTCGCGCATGTGGATTCTGCGCAAGCTGCTGCACCCGATGGACGAAATCGCTGCCATCGAGTTCCTCATCGACAAGCTGAAAGCGACCAAGACCAACGATGAGTTCTTCCTGTCGATGAAGCGCAAATAAGACGTTGCGCTGTGCCACAAGGCCGGGGAACCCGTAGTGCTGTTCACTTAAGGTTGTACGCGTTTGGCTCCCCTCTCCCATTTATGGGAGAGGGGTTGGGGGAGAGGGCTGAAAACACCGCATAACGGCCAGTTTTCCCCTCTCCCTAACCCTCTCCCCAAAGGGGCGAGGGGACTGATCGCACTTGACCGTTCTAACGTGAACAGCATTCCGGGGAAACCCGGCCTTGTCGTTTCTGCTGGCTTCTCAAGTCTTCTGAAAGCCCGACTTCGGCGCTAAACTTTATGGCTGACTCAAGCCAGCCTGACACGAGGCTCCTGCATGCAGTATCGCGACTTGCGCGACTTCATCCGTGAACTGGAAAAGCGTGGCGAACTCAAGCGCATCCAGACACCGGTATCGCCCATTCTGGAAATGACCGAAATCTGCGACCGCACCCTGCGCAAGGGTGGTCCGGCGCTGCTCTTCGAAAAGCCCACCGGCTTCGACGTGCCGGTGCTCGGCAACCTGTTCGGTACGCCGGAACGGGTGGCGTTGGGCATGGGCGCCGAGGATGTCTCCGAACTGCGTGAAATCGGCAAGCTGCTGGCCTTCCTCAAGGAGCCCGAGCCGCCGAAAGGCCTCAAGGATGCCTGGAGCAAGCTGCCGATCTTCAAGAAGGTCATCAGCATGGCGCCCAAGGTGGTCAAGGACGCGCCCTGCCATGAAGTGATCGAGGAGGGCGACGACGTCGACCTGAGCAAGCTGCCGATCCAGCATTGCTGGCCGGGCGACGTCGCGCCGCTGATCACCTGGGGCCTGACCATCACCAAGGGCCCGAACAAGGAGCGGCAGAACCTCGGCATCTATCGCCAGCAGGTAATCGGCCGCAACAAGGTGGTCATGCGCTGGCTCAGCCACCGTGGCGGTGCACTGGATTACCGCGAGTGGTGCCAGAAGCATCCGGACAAAACCTACCCGGTCTGCGTGGCGCTCGGCGCCGATCCGGCGACTATCCTCGGCGCCGTTACTCCCGTGCCCGATACCCTCTCCGAATACGCCTTCGCGGGCTTGCTGCGCGGTCATCGCACAGAGCTGATCAAGGCCATCGGCAGCGAACTGCAGGTGCCGGCCAGCGCCGAAATCGTGCTGGAGGGCGTGATCCATCCGGGCGAGACCGCGCCGGAAGGCCCCTACGGCGATCACACCGGCTACTACAACGAGGTCGACACCTTCCCGGTGTTCACCGTCGAGCGCATCACCCGTCGCCGCGAGCCGGTCTACCACAGCACCTACACCGGCCGTCCGCCGGATGAGCCGGCGATTCTCGGCGTGGCACTGAACGAAGTGTTTGTGCCGATCCTGCAGAAGCAGTTCCCCGAGATCACCGATTTCTACCTGCCGCCGGAAGGCTGTTCCTACCGCATGGCGGTGGTGACCATGAAGAAGCAGTACCCAGGCCACGCCAAGCGCGTAATGCTCGGTGTGTGGTCGTTCCTGCGACAGTTCATGTACACCAAGTTCGTTATCGTCACCGACGACGATATCAACGCACGGGACTGGAACGACGTGATCTGGGCGATTACCACGCGCATGGACCCCAAGCGCGACACGGTAATGATCGACAACACGCCGATCGACTACCTCGACTTTGCCTCGCCGATCTCCGGCCTGGGCTCGAAGATGGGCCTCGACGCTACCCACAAGTGGCCGGGCGAAACCAGCCGTGAATGGGGCCGCGCCATCGAGAAAGATCCGGCGGTGGTCGCGCGTATCGATGCGCTGTGGAGCGAGCTGGGAATCGATTGATGAACGTTACCCTGCAACCATCCGGCGTCACCCTTAGCCTGCAGCCCGGAGAGCGCATCCTCGATGGTGCGCGGCGCCTGGGCTACGAGTGCCCGCAAAGCTGCCGCAATGGCAATTGCCATATCTGTGCGGCGTTGCTGGTGGAAGGCCGCGTCAGGCAGAACGGCGTGGAGCTGGACCACGGCGAGCTGTTCACCTGCCTGGCCGAGCCGCTGGAAGATTGCGTACTGCACTGGGACGGCGTGCTGGCGCCAGGCGAGCTGCAGGTGCGTGAGCTGAATTGCCAGGTCATCGAATGCCTGGACGTGGGTGGCGACGTATTCCGTGTGCGCCTGCGTACCCCGGCTGGCAAGGCACCGCGTTATCACGCCGGGCAGTACCTGCTGATGCAGCGGCCGGATGGTCAGATGGCCGCCTTCTCCCTGGCTTCGGCGCCGCATTCCGGTCGCGAACTGGAACTGCATATCCTCGCTCGCGAAGAAAGCTCGCGCCTGCTGCTTGAGCACCTGCGTGAGAACGGTTTTGCCAGCGTGCAGATGCCTTATGGCGACACCCACCTGGCCGAGCTGCCGGACGGACCGCTGGTGTTGATCGCTGCCGGTACCGGTATGGGCCAGATGCACAGTTTGATCGAGCACTGCCGCGCCGCCGGTTTCGCTCATCCGGTGCACCTCTACTGGGGGGCACGCCGGCCCGAGGATTTCTATCAGTTGCCGCACTGGGCCGACTGGCAACAGCTGACCAATCTGCACCTGCACCAGGTCGTCAGCGATCAGTGCGGCTGGCAGGGCCGCTGCGGCCTGCTGCACGAAGCCGTGCGTGAAGACTTTCCTGACCTCAAGGCGCTGCACGTCTACGCCAGCGGCTCCCCGGCCATGGTCTACGCCACGCTGGATGCCTTGGTCGACGCCGGAATGGACGCGCACCAGATGCGCGCCGATGTATTCGCTTACGCCCCGCGCTGAAGGGGCGTGACGATAAGGTCTGGCTACCAAAGCCGCTTTTCAACGCCGCTTTCTTCGCGGCGGGGCGCCGCTCCTGCAGGGCGGAACCGCCTCGCTAGCATGGGCTGCGAACGCCACTGTTCGTAGGAGCCCCGCCCCGGGGCGAAGCTTCTGTGGCCGTGCTTCCGGCGTTACCTTTCGGGCGCTTGCGAGCAGTGGCGGATAATGCCTCAGCACCCTCCTGATTCGGGGGGCGGCTTTCTTTACGGCTAGGGCCGCTCCTACAAAGCGCCGTCAGGCTCCGTTCGTCTGAGCTATCGAGGCAATTTCTACAAACGTGAAGTTGGTCGTTTTTTAGGCATTTGATGGCATGACGCCACATGCTCTAATTCGCGCCGATTTCGACTCCATTTTTCTGCTATTCAAAGGACTGAAGGCATGTCTTCCCGTTGTAGCCCTCTGGCCGTATGGCTTTTTCTTGCTCTCCCGGCTATTGCCCTGGCGCAGACCCCTGGTGACCGGGAGCTGATACGTGACCGTCAGGAGCGTTTGCTGCAGGAACAGCAGCGCCGCCTGGACGAGCTGCAGCAACTGCCCGGCGAAGCCCCAAAACTGCAAACCGCCCCGGTCGACGACGAGCGCTGCTTCGATATCGAGCAAATTCGCCTGGAAGGCGCCAGCTTGCTCGGTGAAGCTGATCAGCAAACCATCCTTCAGGCTTTCGCCGGTCAGTGCCTGGGCGTCGGCCAGCTCAACGAGCTGCTCAAGGCCATCACCCAGTTCTATATCGACCGTGGCTACGTCACCTCGCGCGCCTACCTGCCGCAGCAGGACCTGTCCTCGGGTGAGTTGCGCATCATCGTGGTCGAAGGGCGCCTGGAAGGGCTGGACAGCTCGGAGCTCGCGTCGGATCGCGAGCTGGCCATGGGTTTCCCCGGCCAGTCGGGCGAAGTGCTGGATCTGCGCGAGCTGGAGCAACTGGTCGATCAGCTCAATCGCCTGCCGTCGCGCCAGGCCCAACTGGAGCTGGTGCCGGGCGAGGCGGTTGGCGGCAGCCGCATTCGCTTGCAGGGCCAGCGTGACAAACCCTGGCGTGCCGGTCTCAGCCGCCACAACGATGGGCAGTTGAGCACCGGTGAGCAGCAGTGGGGCCTGAGCTTCGACTGGGACAGCCCGCTCGGCCTGGCCGACCAGCTCAGTCTGCGCGCCACGCGTGATGCGGTGAGCGACAGCTATCGCCATTCCCACGGCCAGAGCCTGATCTACCAGGTCCCTTACGGTTGGTGGAACTTCAGCTACAGCTACAGCCAGAGCTACTACCGCACGCAAAGTGACGGCGGCGGTTTTCTCTTCGATCAGGACGGCGACAGCAAGACCCACGCCCTGCGCGGCGAGCGTGTGCTGCACCGCGACAGTGTCAGCAAGACGGCATTCAACCTCGGTGTCAGCCACCAGCGCACCAACAACTTCATACTCGGCAACCGCATCGACACCTCCAGCACCCGTCTTTCCGAGGCGCAACTGGGTTTCAACCACGGCCGGCGTATCGGCTCTGCCTTCGTCAACGCCGATATCGGCTGGCAGCGCGGTATTGGCGCCTTCGGCGCGCAGCGCGCAGGCGACCCGCAGGGCAGCCAGCCGGTGGCGCGCTACAACAAGTACAGTCTGGCCCTGAGCTACCTGCAGCCATTCACGCTATGGAACGAGTCCTTCAGCTTCGACAGCCTCGCCTATGGCCAGAAGAGCGAAGACGTGCTCTTCAGCCCGCAGCGCATCAGCATCGGCGGCCTCAGCTCTGTGCGTGGCTTCAAGGATGAATCCCTGTCCGGCGACACCGGCGGTTACTGGCGCAACCAGTTGCGCTGGCGTCGCCCGGTGACCTGGGAGGCGCTGCGCCCCTTCGTGCACGAATACAGCCTGGCGTTTGCCTATGACGTCGGTGTGATTCATGGCGGCCGCTACAACCCCGAACAACGCGGACGCATGAGCGGTAACGCCGTCGAATTCGCGTTGCGTGGCCAGCACCTGGCGGCCTCGGTGAGCTTCGCCCATTCCCTCGAACGTCCGGACGCCATCGAGCGTGATGAGCGCCCGGTCTATTTTCGATTCGATCTGTTCTTCTGATTACCTGGCCGGATGGCTGGTTGGAGTCTCAACATGGACGTACGCAGTCCCCTGTATCAGAACATCGCCCTGATTGTTGCCGGCGTGCTGTTTCTCAACCCGATCGTTGCCACTGCCGCGCAATTGGCCGTGGACCAGGCCGCAGGCGGCAATACCGCCGTGACCCAGGCGCAGAACGGCGTGCCGATGGTCAACATCGCCACGCCCAACGGCAGCGGCTTGTCGCATAACAAATTCACCGACTACAACGTCGGCCAGCAGGGCCTGATCCTCAACAATGGCGATCAGGCCCTGAGCAAGACTCAGCTGGGCGGTTACGTGGTTGGTAACCCCAACCTGAAGAACGGCGCCGCCGGGCTGATTCTCAACGAAGTCACCGGTGGCAACGCCAGCCAGCTCAAGGGCTACACGGAAGTAGCCGGGCGCTCGGCTGCGGTCATCGTCGCCAACCCGCACGGCATCACCTGCGATGGCTGCGGTTTCATCAACACCCCGCGCGTCACCCTCAGCACCGGCACCCCGGTGATCGAGAACGGCCGCCTGCAGCGTTTCGACGTCGATGGCGGGCAAATCTCCATCGAAGGCCAAGGCCTCAACGCCGGCAATGTCGACCAGTTCGACCTGATCACCCGCAGCGCACAGATCAACGCCGAGCTGCACGCGAAAAAACTCAACATCATCACCGGTCGCAACGAAGTGGATGCCAGCACCTTGGCCGCAACCGCCAAGGCTGACGATGGCTCGGACAAGCCGATGCTGGCCATCGACAGCTCGGCGCTTGGCGGCATGTACGCCGGCGCCATTCGCCTGGTCGGCACCGAGCAGGGTGTGGGCGTGAAACTGGCCGGTGACATGGCGGCCAGCGCCGGGGATATCCAGATCGATGCCAATGGCAAGTTGAGCATGAGCCGTGTGGCGGCCAGTGGTGACGTTGCTCTCAAGGCCAGCACCATCGACCTAAACGCTGACACCTACGCAGGTCGTAACGCCACTATCGAAGCGCAGCAGGTCGAAGTGCGGGAAAGCCTCGCCGCTGGCCAGCGCTTGGCCGTGCAGGCGGAGCAACTGAACAACGCTGGCATTATCGAGGCCGGTGTGGCTGCCAATGGCAGCGTCAGCAGCGCGGGCCATCTGCAGCTCGACGGCGGCAAGGTACGTAACGCCGGGCAGATGACCAGCCATGGCAGCATGGCGACCGACCTGCAAACACTGGACAACCAGGGCGGTAAGATCGCCAGCGCAGGCAGTGCTACGCTCAAGGCTGAACAGCTCGACAACCGCGAAGGTGAGATCCTCGCCCAGGGCAACCTGACACTTGACGCTGAGAAACTGGACAACCGCGCCGGCAGCGCGTTGGCTGGTCAGGCCTTGACCATCGAGGCCGAGGCTGTCGACAACGCAGCCGGCACTCTGGCAGCGGGTGGCAGCATTCAGGCCGAGGTGAGCGGGCGCCTCGACAACACCGCAGGCCTTATCGAAGCCGGTGGCCAGGTGAACCTGCAGGCGGGCGCGCTGGATAACCGTAGCGGCCAGCTTCGCGCTCTTGGGAGTGCTGGCGAGAGTCGTCTCGCGGTCGATGAACAGTTGAACAACCAGGCTGGCCAGATCGAAATCGGCAGTGCCAGCCTGGCAGTCGAGTCCGGCAGCCTGCTCAACAAGGACGGCCTGATTCGGCATGTCGGCGCGCAAAAACTGGACATGAGCCTGGAGCAACTGGGCCAGGCCGGTGGCCGCATCCAGACCAATGCACAGCTTGATCTGCAAGCCGACAGCTGGACCAACACCACCGAACTGCAGGCCGGGCGCATCTCGCTCGATATTGCAGATCTCACGCAAACGGCAGGTGCCGCCTTGCTGTCACGTGACAGCATCGAGGCCAAGGGCGGTACCTGGCGTAACGACGGGCGCATCGAAACCGACGGTAGCCTCAGCCTGGAGTTGGAAGATGCTTACGCAGGCGATGGCACTCTCATCGCTCAGGGCGACCTGAATGTCAGCGCCACTGCAGCCGAGTTGGGTGTCAATGCCAAGTGGCTCGCTGGTGGCTCGTCGAAACTGAGCGTATTGGGTGATCTGGTCAGTCGTGGCCAGATGACGGCGGGTACCTGGCTGCAGCTCGCTGCGCAGAATCTGCGCAACAGCGGCACCATCGGTGCAGCAGGCCAAATGTCGCTGCAGGCGGCGGATATTCGCAACGAAGACGGCTTCCTGTTCAGCGGCGCCTCCATGCTGCTGGTGGCGGACCGCTTCACCAACCAGCGCGGTGACCTCTACAGCGTAGGTGACCTGCAGTTCGTCGCCAATGAACAGGGCGATGCCCCCGAGCTGTTCGCCAACCTGTCCGGCGTGGTGGAAAGCGAAGGCAACATCACGATTAGCGCGAAGCAAATCACCAATGCCCATGAAGTCGAGAACCTGATTGTCAGCCGCAAGATCGCGGCGCTGTTCTACAGCCCGGATTGCACAGACTGCAGTGGCGACAAGGAAAACGTGCGCTACCGCCTGCGTCAGATCGACCGTACCGAAGCCACCAGCGATGTGCGCACCGCTTCGCTGCTGGCTGGTGGTGATCTCACTCTAAGCGGCCAGGACATCAGTAACCGCTACAGTATGTTGGCGGCCAACGGTGCTGTACGTATTACTGGCGACACCTTCACCAGCGTGGGCGCCGAGACCGGCGAGTACGTTTCCGAAGGTCGTGCCACCAGTGAGCGTGAGAAATCCCAGGGGTGGATTCACGACAACGTGAGGTGGTTCAACTCACGTAACTGGCCGACTGGTAGTGCCACTATCGAGTCCGATCTCAACAGCATCCTGAGAAACACCCTCAAGGGCAGTTTCGAGCATTTCGGCACCACCTACACACCGGATGCAGTGCAGAGCTATGCGGCCATCGTGCAGGCCGGCGGCGATGTCACTATCGATGCCACAGAAATCGGCAATGCCAGCATTCGCCCGTCGTTCAGCTTCGTGAATGGCGGTACGCGGGTGGATACCGGAGCACCGGGTAGCGACATCGCCACCTTCGTCACCCTCAATCCGCAACTGCCGCCCGATCTGCAGCAGAAAGCCGTTGACCCGCTGTCACTGCCAGGCTTCTCCCTGCCTGCCGGGCAGAATGGGCTGTTCAGCCTGAATACCAACCCGGGCCACCGCTACCTGATCGAAACCAACCCGGCCTTCGCCAACCTGGGCAACTTCCTCAACTCCGACTACATGCTCGGCCTGCTAGGCTTCGACCCGGACGAGATGCAGCGCCGCCTGGGCGATGGCTTCTACGAGCAGCGCCTGGTGCGCGAAGCGGTGCGTGCGCGTACCGGCCAGCGCTACCTGGCAGGGCTGACCAGTGACGAAGCGCAGTTCAAGTACCTGATGGACAACGCCCTCGCCAGCAAAGAGGCCTTGAATCTCAGCGTGGGCATCGCCTTGAGTGCTGAGCAGGTCGCCGCCCTGACTCACGACATCGTGTGGATGGAAGAGCGCGAAGTGCAGGGGCAGAAGGTTCTGGCTCCGGTGGTCTATCTGGCCCAGGCCGAAGGCCGTCTGGCCCCAAGCGGCGCGCTGATCCAGGGGCGCGACGTGGCGCTGATCTCAGGTAGTGACCTGAGCAACAGCGGCACCTTGCGTGCCACCCAAAACCTGACTGTGACTGCTCAGCAGAGCATCGCCAATAGTGGGCTGATGCATGCGGACGAGCGCCTGTCGCTGTTGGCCGGCGACAGCATCCGCAACACCCAGGGCGGTATCCTCAAAGGCCAGGACGTCAGCCTGGTCGCGGTGACCGGCGATATGGTCAACGAGCGCACCGTCAGTACTCACCACAGCACCACGCGCCATACCGACCGCCAGCAGAGCTTCGTCGACAGCGCGGCGCGCATCGAAGCAGGCAATGAGCTGCTGGTCAGTGCTGGCAACGATATCCGCAATATTGGCGGTGCCATCAGCGCAGGCGCTGACGCCACTCTGCAGGCGGGCAACGACCTGATCCTCGCCTCGGCCGAGGCCGAGAACCGGCAGAACAAGTGGGACCGCAAAGGCCACTCCTACCAGACCGACATCACCCAGTACGGCAGCGATGTCCAGGTGGGGGGCGACCTGACGGCTGTTGCTGCTCGTGACTTGCTGGTGGTCGGTAGCACCGTCAAGGCCGGTGGAAATATCGACCTTGGCGCTAGCGGCGATATGACCATCGCTTCGGCGGCGAACGAGAGCAGCTCCGATTACTACCGTAAGAGTGGCGGCAAGAAGGTCATCGCCCAGGAGCAGCGCGTCAAGCAGGTCGCGTCGGTCATTGAGGCCGGAGGCAATCTCGACATGCGCGCCGATGGCAATCTGCTGCTCTCCGCCAGCCAGCTCAAGGCGGGTAACGAAGCCTACCTGTATGCCGGGCAGCAACTGGCCCTGCTGGCGGCGCAGAACAGCGACTACTCGCTGTACGACAAGAAGAAAAAAGGCGGCTGGGGCAGCAAGGAAACCCAGCGCGACGAAGTCACCACCGTGCGCAACATCGGCAGTTCCATCACCACCGGCGGCAACCTCAGCCTGATCAGTGAAGGTGACCAGCTGTACCAGAAAGCACGCCTGGAAAGTGGCAATGATCTGATCCTCGACAGCGGCGGCGCGATTACCTTCGAAGCGGTCAAGGATCTGGATCAGGAGAGTCATGAGAAGAGTAGCAACAGCTGGGCCTGGACTTCAGCCAAGGGTAAAGGCAAGACCGATGAAACCCTGAAGCAGAGTGAGCTGATCGCCAAGGGTGATCTGGTGATCAAGGCCGTGGACGGCCTGAATATTGATATCAAAGAGGTCAATCAGCAGAGCGTCAGCCAGACCATCGACGCCATGGTCAAGGCCGACCCCGAACTGGCCTGGCTCAAGGAGATGGAGCAGCGCGGTGATGTCGATTGGCGGCAGGTGAAGGAGATACATGACTCCTTCAAGTACAGCCATTCGGGGTTGGGTGGGGCTGCGGCGATGATCATTGCCATTATTGTGGCCTATTTCACCGCGGGGGCCGGGGCTGCATTGACAGGGGCGACAAGCACCGCGGGTGTGGCTGCTTCAAATGTGGTGGTCTCCTCTATGGCCAGCAATGCCGCGATTAGCACCATCAACAACCGAGGGAACTTGGGGGCTGTTCTCAAGGATGTGACATCGGAGGATGCGCTGCGTAGCTATGTTGTATCGGGTGTTACCGCAGGCCTGACGGCCGGCGTATATGACAATTGGATGGGTACCGAGACCGGCGGCGCCTCTGCAGCGCTAGAAAATAGTGGCAACGTCGCTGTGAACGGTGGTCTTTCCAGTTTGGAAGGTATTGGTCGCTTTGCTGGTAACCAATTACTGCAGAACGGTACTTCGACCGTTCTTGATCGAGCTCTGGGTGGTGACAGCTCGTTCAGCGATGCCTTGCGCAGCAGCTTGGCCAGTACCTTTGCGGCAGCAGGGTTCAACTGGGTTGGCGATATCACTCAGCCAGGCGCCAAGCTGGAGCTGAAAGATGGCAGCCTCGCCAAGGCAGGCCTGCATGCTGTGATGGGCGGTCTGGCAGCAGAAGCCGCAGGCGGTGACTTCAAGACTGGGGCATTGGCGGCAGGGGTGAATGAGCTGCTGGTTGCTGAGTTGGATGCCCAGTACAAGAAAATGGGCATTGAGGACAGAAATGCGCTGCTGGTGATGAGCTCGCAGGTGGTTGGGGTGCTGGCGGCGGCTGCGCAGGGGGGGGATGAGAAAGCGCTGCAGGTTGGTTCGCAAGTGGCGGGGACGGCTACGCAATACAACCATTTGGATCACGGCGATGCGCAGTCCTTTGCAGATGCAATGGAGTCTTGCGGCCTCAGTGAGGCTTGCCAAAGGGATCTATGGCAGCAAGAAAAATATGCAGAGGAAAGTGCGTACAATGATTCATTTGTTGAGAGCGTAGCTGGAGGAACCCTAGCAAGAGACAAGATGGGTCAGGTTGCAGCAGGGTTGGAAGTCCTGTTGGCTATGAAATGCTCTACACCTACCTGTGAGGGGTATAAGCTAGATCTTATTGAAAGCGCGCTGAAAAACTATGCAACGTTAAGTGAGATAGCTGGTGAGTGGTCACCCACGTTTGAACGTCTTGGGCTACTCTCTGGGGCGGGACGTGCTACTGGTGAGCAAGGATTGCGGCCTCGCCCGGCAGGTACCCCACTTTCTGTAGGTGCAGCTCAGGTTGAAAAGGCCGTTGCATACTTTGCTAGTGTTAAAGGTGGTCCAAAAGCAACAGGGAATGCTGCTCCGAAGATCACCATCAGAGAGCATTACGATCATCACCTGAATATGGTGGATGACGTTAAGGATCAGTTAACTGCGCAAGGCTATAGCGTAAGCCCAAGAGAAGTTTCTTTTGGTAGCTCCTGTGGAGTCGGACGTTGCAGGCCAGATATTGTTGCGAAAGCCCCGGATGGCACCGTAAAAATTATTGAAATTAAGACTGGCGATGCAGGCCTAAGTGTTCGGCAGTCAGAGATATTCCCCCAAATCCGAGATGGCAGCTCTATTCCTCGGGGCGATGTTGCGAGAGAGTTTGGGCTGATTCCCGGAAAACCGCTTAAAGAACAAGGTTATCCCAATGGCATCCCCATTGAGGAATTGCATTTTCCAGGGGCCAAGAAATGACAGAGGTAGAGGCTATTTCCATCCTTGAAAATCACGGTTGGATCTGTGGGGTCGATGAGGCAGGGGATCGTTCTTGCTCCATGGATCTTGGCGATAAGGTTGTTCGAATATTTCCAACAATCGGGAAGCGATCAGATCACTTTAGGGTAACTTTCATGCCATCCATATCCTCTAGAAAATTCTCGGCGGTGGTTTCGTCTATTTTGGGTGAAGATGTGAAGTATGACCCGGTGATTGTTAGCAATGAAATTCCGGAAAAGTTGGCAGGGTTCTCGGTTAGTGATGTGCTGAGGCTTTCGGAGAAAGCGATATCTTGGGCAAATGCTCAAAATCTGGAGGCAGGATTAGCTGCTTATAGAGATCTACCAACGGATGCTAAAGGTGCAATGCCACTCCGTCATTTGGCGGCTTTAGCGATAGCTGGTGAAGTAAGTCGTCTTGGATTATATCGACAGAGCTTCGAAAAGGGTAAACGCCTAGGTTTTGTGCCCTATATAACTTCTGCAATGCTTGATAGGGCAATTTCGATAGCCCAGGAACACGCCACTTGAATGAAATATTCGGGGACAGACCACGAATATCTCCTGCTCTTTAAGAACATAAATGAAAAAAGGGGACAGATTTATTTTTCACCAGATCGACTAAGCTGAAGATCTCAATGGATAGAGGTCGCTATGCCAAGGATGGGGCGAATTGTATTGCCGAACTACCCACATCATGTGGTGCAGCGAGGGCATAACCGGCAGGTGGTGTTTGCCGCTGAACAGGATTATCAGCGTTACATTTCTGATCTGCGTGAGCTGAAAGATGTCTTCGGGGTCAAGGTCTACGCCTATTGCCTGATGACCAATCATGTTCACCTGCTACTGGCACCTGATGAAGCGATCTCCGGGCTGGGTCAGTTCATGAAAGCGTTGGCGGCGCGCGCCACGCGTTATCGGAACCGTTTAGAGGGACGAAGCGGTACTCTCTGGGAAAGTCGATACAAGTCCAGCGTGGTTGAGTCTGACACCTACTTGCTTGCCTGCTGTCGCTATATTGAGCTGAACCCGGTTCGAGCCCGTATGGTTGCTGAGGCGGGTGATTATCCTTGGTCGAGCTATCGGACGCGGGTAACGGATCAGTCGGACAGCGATTGGTTGGACATGGACCCTTGCTTCGTCGCACTTGGCGACACGCCTGAAAGGCGTCGTATCCGTTACATGGAATTCATGCGACAAGCCGTTCCATCAAGTGAGATTGATTTGATTCGTGCTGCGCTGCAGAGGGGGCAGCTAACGGGCAGTGCCCGTTTCGTGGATGAAATAGAAAGAATCCAAGGTGTGCGAGTTGAGTTACGAGGTCAAGGCAGGCCGAGGCGTAATTCCGAAAAATAAATCTGTCCCCTTTTTTCCGCAAGCGCAATCACAGAAGAGAATTGATGATCTCGCTGTGCAGTACAACACCAAATCAATTGAGTCGAAGGATTTTCAATTGAATTTGGGTGGTAAGGTATTGAAGACCGATCCTCAGGTTAGCAAGGGGGCGACGGTCTATATAGGGGCTACCACATCCGACGTGATGTCTTACTTTAGGCAGTTGGCTGGGGTTGAAAATATGCCTGTAGCTAAAGTCATCCCTGGGAAGGGGGCAATATATACAGCCAAAACTGACGCCGGAGCTCGAATAATCCTTCGAGACTTTTCCACGTCTTCGCAGCAGACAGGGGCTTCTTGGACGATAGATGTTATGGATAATTCCATTAATGGCGGAAGAATGGTGGGGATCAAGTTCAAATGATTGAAGGTCTCTATAATTCGGTGTTGCGAAGCGCATTTGGGCTATCAATGGGCGTTATATGGCAGCATGTGGCGGTTGAGCTTCTTGGTTCATCTGTTGATTACGCGCGCCGAGTCAATCTGTTTTTCTCTCTGATGGAGCGTTTGATGTTGGAGGGGGATGTAAGACTTGCGCATGATGGCCTTTTCCTTGTTGGTACTATCCAAGATCAGTTAAGCGTGCTTAAGGAAGCGTGGCCTGAAGAGCCCAGCGAAGACGATCTTGATGGCTTCGGACTTTGGTTTATCACAGAGGCGCCTGCTGGGGTTGTATGGATAGACTCGGATGGGAAGGAGTTTTGGACGTAGTTTGTAAGTTTAGGTTGGGCCAAAAGCAACTGGCGAAGCTGTTTCCATTGGCGGCAAGACTTGCGTCTACAGCTGCTTAGTTGAAACAATAGGGGACAGACCACGATTAATTTCTCCGTAAATCGTGGTCTGTCCCCTATTATTACAAAACGGATTCGGTCTCGGATCTTCCATTTCTTTTAGGCGGTAACGCTCAATATTCGGATGATCCAGTGGCGCGTAAGCTGGGTGCGATATTTACATTGGCTAAGCTCTTCGATAGTACAGAAAGTCCGTACGGTAGTTACAGTTGTGTGACTTGTCCATCATCGGCTCCGGGTAGCGTTGATGCACAAGCTCGTGACATAGTAATTAAGCCGACGCTGATCGATAGTCAGGGCAATGCAAGGAGGCTGGAGTGAGTAGGTGGTTCTTGTTGATAGCCCTACTGATAGCGGTTTTAGCTGGTTGTGGCGGATACCAAGTCAAATATGGTGAGATTAAAACAAGCGGAAGCATTCTTTACCCTTTGTGCGAAAGAGCCAAACAACGCATCACGGATATGCAACGCATCAGTTTCGAATTGCCGCTATTGTTCAAGCAAGCGCCCTGTCGAAACTATCCGGACTATAGCTATACCTCTCGAACCGACAGCCTCAGCGTGACGATCCCTGGTGCTATCGCCAACGAATCGAAAATTTCCATTGGTGGTGTTTACTCCATGCTCTTTCGTGCAGGTCATGCACGCACAGAATATTATCTGCCACCTGAGGAGTTTTTTGAGGATTACAAAGAATACCTCAGTGAGCACAGTTCTATTTCCCGTTTGGTTACTGCAGGTTGGGTAGACTGGCAAGGTGGGCGCTGTGCGCGTTTTTACTCGGATAACGATACCGGTCTTTTCGTGCGCCGAGTGCTCGACTATTTCTGCTGGGAGTCTGTTAGCGGTTCGAGTTTCCCAATCCATATTGGTGCTAGCGAAAAATTACCACCAGGTCATGTGCCAGCCAACCTGGATAAGGAGTTAATCGAGCCAGTATTGGCGAGCTTACATATCAACCCTGTTCCAGAGCAGCGCTTAGCTCTGTGGGCCAGCTATCGTGCTGATTTTTGCAAGGGGCTGAAGGAGAGCTACGATAACAAGACAGCTATGCGCAGATTTCGCGACAATCTCAACCGTCAGCGCGCTATTCTTTTCTTGCGCGAGTGCGGTTATCAAATGCCAGACCCGGTCGGACCAAGAAGCTGGGCAGAGCTCTTAAGGCCCAATGGGCAATTGATTGGCAGGTCCGATGGAGAGCGAACATTACGTAAAGTAACTCATGCGCAGTTTGCAGAGCTAGAAGCTAAATTAATGTCCTTGCAACTCAAGCCTGGTAAGCGCCCCGACATTCGATCTTTTCGACTGTCAAGAGATGGTAATGTTCTGGTCGAAAACTACAGGGCTACAGGTCACTACGCTGGTGAGTGGTACAGTGTTCCACCCTATTACAACGAGCAGAACGGAGTCGGTATTCGTAATGATCCGGTATTGGGCAGAGTGATAGATGTGCACTTAATGGATTACCCCGCAGGATTGAGAATTGTAGGTGAGTAATGGGTGTCTCCTATTTTTCATGAGAAAAGCCCGCAACCCATTAAAAAGGGTTGCGGGCTCTGCACTTAGCCTGCCAGCTGCCCAGGCCCCTGGCCTCACAGAACGCCAGGGGTCAGAAGGGCATCAACACCAGGCGATTTCGTAGTAGTTGTAAACGCCGCCGATACGGCCCCAGCTAACGTGCAGGATGTCGCCGTAGCCATAGTTCAAGATGTTGGCGTCGAGGTGGTAGCCGAAAGCTTCCAGGCGGCCACCGCTGATCTGTTCCAGTTCTTCATCGTCGAGCGTACGAAAGTTTTCGTGTTCGATATTCATGGATTGAGTCCTCGTTTCAGTCGTTTTGTTCCTTCACCGGCAACCCTGTCACCGGCCCTTGGGGATCATGAGGAGCGATCACTCGGCGGGGCAATAGAACGGCTGAGCTAGTGTCCAGGTGCCAGCAAGGCGCTGGCGGGCCGGTAACTGCCAGGGTCGGTGGCACGAGAAACGGAGGATGGCGCGGCGCCCCTAGCGGATTTCTACCACCACCTTGCCCACCGCCTTGCGCTGGCCGAGTGCATCGATCGCCTCGCCGCCGCGCGCCAGCGGGAAGGTTTGCGATACCAGTGGTTTGAGTTTGCCTTCGGCGTGCCAGGCGAACAGTTGCTGGAAGTTGTCGGCGTTGTCCTGCGGTTGGCGCTGGGCGAATGAGCCCCAGAACACGCCGACCAGGGCGGCGCCCTTGAGCAGTGGCAGGTTGGCCGGCAGGGCCGGGATGCCGCCGCCAGCGGCGAAGCCCACCACCAGGAAACGGCCGTTCCAGGCGATGCTGCGGAAGGCTTCCTCGAACAGCGTGCCGCCCACCGGGTCGTAGATCACGTCCACGCCCTGGCCGCCGGTGAGTTTCTTCAACTCGTCCTTCAGGCTTTGCTCGCTGTAGTTGATCAGTTCGTCGGCGCCGGCGTTACGCGCCACTTCCAGCTTCTCGGCGCTGCTCGCGGCGGCAATCACTTTCGCGCCCATGGCCTTGCCGATTTCCACTGCGGCGAGGCCGACGCCGCCGGAGGCACCGAGCACCAGCAGGGTTTCCCCGGCTTGCAGGTTGGCGCGCTGCTTGAGGGCGTGCATCGAGGTGCCGTAGGTCATGCCGAAGGCGGCAGCGGTGGTCAGGTCCATGCTCTTGGGTACCGGCAGCACGTTGTAGGCCGGCACGGCGACCTCTTCGGCGAAGCCGCCCCAGCCGGTCAGCGCCATGACCCGGTCACCGGCGCGCAGGTGGCTGACCTTCTCGCCAACGGCCTTGACCACGCCCGCTACCTCGCCGCCCGGGGCGAAGGGGAAGGGCGGCTTGAACTGGTACTTGCCCTCGATGATCAGGGTGTCGGGGAAGTTGACCCCGGCGGCTTGCACCTCGATCAGCACTTCGTTCTTTTTCGGCTCGGGGCTTGGCAGGTCTTCCAGTACCAGGGTGTCGGCAGGGCCGAAGGCTTTGCACAGCAGGGCTTTCATCAGATGCGTTCCTCTTGCGGGGTGCCCTGCAGTGTAGAAAGCGCCTGCCGTGGGTCAACGAGCATGCCGATGCCTGATAGCCCGGCATAAGCGCTCGATGCCAGTCATTCAGGCGTCAGCAGGTGCGCACGGCGCACCCTGCCGAGGTGTTGGGCTTGGGTGCTGGCGCGTGGATGGCTATGCTAGACGCATCCCCGATGGAGTAGCGAACGTGAAACTGTTGACCGCCCTGTTGTTGAGCCTGTCGATCTGCCTGCCTGCCCTGGCCTCTTCGGAAAAGAAAGAAGAGGTGCCGACGACGATCTACTACAGCCTGACGCCTGCGCTGATCGGCAACCTGGCTGACCAGGGCAACCGTCTGAAGTTTTTCAAGGCCGACGTGGCCCTGCGCGTGACCGGCACCGAGGCCGAGGAGCAGGTCAAGCATCACGAGCCGCTGATCCGTCATCAGTTGGTGCTGCTGTTCTCGGCGCAGACCAGCGAAACCATCAATGCCCCCGACGGCCGCGAGAACCTGCGCCAGCAGGCGCTCAAGCAGGTGCAGGATGCGATCAACGGGGAAGAAGGCAAGCCAGTGGTCGAGGACCTGCTGTTCAACAACCTGATCATTCAGTGAACGGGGGCGCAGTCAGTTAAGCATCGACGCTGCGAATGCGTAGGCGCAGCGCCCCGCCGCGAACCAGGGCGATGCGCAATTGAACAGCTTCGCCACCGGGCGGGGCTCCTGCGAAAAGCCGCTTTTCGCGGCTGAAGCGGTTCTGGTTCTGTCAGGCCATTTGCGCCAGGGTCTTGCGAAAGCGGGTCAGCGCGGCGAGGAAGAACAGCGTGCCGATGCCGACGATGGCCAGCAGGTTCGGCCAGACGATGGACGGCCCCGCGCCGCGATAGAGGATGGCCTGGGCCAGGGCGACGAAGTGGGTGGTCGGCGCAGCCAGCATGATCTGCTGCACCAGTTCGGGCATGCTCTCGCGCGGTGTGGTGCCGCCGGAAAGAATCTGCAGCGGCAGCAGCACGAGGATGATCAGCAGGCCCAGCTGCGGCATCGAGCGTGCCACGGTGCCGAAGAAGATGCCCATCGAGGTGGTGGCGAACAGGTGCAGTGCGGCCCCGGCCAGAAACAGCGCGATGGAGCCCTCGATCGGCACCTGTAGCCAGCCCTGCACCACCAGCAGCAGTGATAGCGCCGCTGCCGTCAGCACCACCAGGCCCATCGACCAGACCTTGGCCAGCATGATTTCCAGCGGCGTGACCGGCATCACCAGCAGGTGTTCGACGGTGCCGTGTTCGCGCTCGCGGATCAGCGCGGCGCCAGTGAGGATGATCGAGAGCATGGTGATCTGGTTGATCACCTCCATTACTGAGCCGAACCAGGCGCGCGTCAGGTTCGGGTTGAACTGCACGCGTAGCGCCAGCTCGGTCGGCTGCTGCAGTTCGCCCCGGTAGCGGCGGACGAATTCGGTGACTTCGCTGTTGCCAATGCTTTGGATGTAGCCGGCGCCGGTGAAGGCCATGCTGACCTGGGTGGCATCGACATTGAGCTGGATCGCCGGGCTGCGGCCGGCCAGCACGTCGCGCTGGAAGTTCGGCGGGATGTTCAGGGTGAAGGTGTAGCGGCCGGAGTCCATGCCGCGATCCATCTGGTTCAGGTCGATACGTGCGGGCGTACGGAAGTAGGGTGGCTGGAAGGCCTGGATCAGTCGTTCGGAGAGCTGCGACTGGTCTTCGTCGACCACGGCGATGGCGGCGTTGTGCAGGCTCTCCGGCATGCTGGTGGCGGCCGAATAGACGCCCATGCTGAAGGCCCAGAGAATCAGGATCACCAGCGCCAGGTCGTGCTGCAGACTGCGCAGTTCCTTGATGCCGAGGTGGAAGATATTGGCCAGGCGCTCCATCAGGCCTCCTGTTTGCGCAGCAGGCTGGCGCTGAGCAGGGTCAATAGCGGTACGGTCAGCGCCAGGGCGAAGAAGTAGCCGGCCAGGTCACGCAGTTCCAGCGCCTTGGAGAACAGGCCACGGCTGATTACCAGGAACTGCGAGGTCGGGTAGAGCTGGCCGACCAGGGCGCCGAAACCCTCCAGTGAGGCCACCGGATAGATCAGCCCGGAGAACTGGATGGCGGGCAGCAGGGTGGCGATGGCAGTGCCGAACACGGCGGCGATCTGGCTCTTGGTGAAGGTCGACATGAGCAGGCCGAGGCCGGTGGAGCAGGCAAGATAAAGCAGAGCGCCGGCCAGCAGGGTCAGTGGGTTGCCCTTGAGCGGTACGTCGAACACGGTGATTGCCAGCAGCACCAGGAGGATGAAGTTGAACAGGCCGAGGGCGATGTAGGGCAGTTGCTTGCCGATCAGAAACTCCAGGCGGGTGACCGGGGTGACGTAGAGGTTGATGATCGAGCCCAGTTCCTTCTCGCGCACCACACCGAGGGCCGTGAGCATCGCCGGGATCAGCATCAGCAGCAGCGGAATCACTGCCGGGACCATAGCCTTGAGGCTCTCCACGTCCGGGTTGTAGCGATAGCGCACTTCCAGCTCGGCGGCACTGGCAGCTTGCTGTTGTGGCGAGCGCCGGGCCAGCTCGGCCAGGTAGTGCTGGTGCAGGCCGGTGACGTAGCCATTGATGGTTTCGGCGCGGGTCGGCATGGCGCCATCGATCCACATGCCGATTTGCGGGTTGTCGCCACGCTTGAGGTCTCGGCCGAAGTTCGGCGGAATCTCCACCGCCAGGCTGATGTCGCCGTTGCGCAGGCGGCGCTCCAGCTCGTCGTAGTCGCGCAGTGGCGCCTTTTCCAGAAAGTAGCGCGAGCCGGAAAGGTTGAGGTGGTATTCCTGGCTGGTAGTGGTCTGGTCGCGGTCGAGTACGGCGAAGGTCAGGTCCTCCACGTCGAGGCTGATGCCGTAGCCGATGATGAACAGCAGCAACACGGTGCCGAGCAGCGCCATACCACCACGGATCGGATCGCGGCGCAGCTCCAGCGCCTCGCGACGGGCGTAGCTGAACAGGCGGCGCAGGCTGAAGTGCTGGTGCTGCGGCGCTGGCGTCTGCTGCAGGGGCGGCGCCTCACTCAGCGGCTGCTCGCCGACGGCTTCCTGCAGGTAGGCGATGAAGGTGGCCTCCAGGCTGCTCAGCCCGCGCTTGTCCATCAACCCCTGCGGCGTGTCGCTGTCGAGCACCTTGCCGGCGTGCATCAGCGAGATGCGGTCGCAGCGCTGCGCCTCGTTCATGAAGTGGGTGGAGATGAAGATGGTCACGCCGTCCTGGCGCGACAGGTCGAGCATCAGTTGCCAGAAGCCGTCGCGGGCGACTGGATCGACCCCCGAGGTCGGCTCATCGAGGATCAGGATCTCCGGCTTGTGGATCACCGCGACAGCCAGCGACAGGCGCTGGCGGATGCCCAGCGGCAGGCGCTCGGGGAGCATGTCCATGACCTCGCCAAGGTCGAAGCGCGCAGCCATCTGCGCCACCCGTTGCTCGATCTCGTCGCTGGGTACGTGGAACAGCTGGGCGTGCAGCACCAGGTTCTGCCGCACCGTCAGCTCGCCATACAGGGAGAACGCCTGGGACATGTAGCCGACCCGCTTGCGCGTGGCCATGTCGCGCGGGTCGACCGTCTGGCCGAACAGCAGTGCCTCGCCCTCGCTGGCCGGCAGCAGGCCGGTGAGCATCTTCATGGTGGTGCTCTTGCCGCAGCCGTTGGATCCGAGGAAGCCGAAGATTTCGCCACGGCGAATGCGGAACGAAACCGAATCGACAGCGACGAAATCGCCGAAGCGCATGGTCAGGCCCTTGGCCTCGATGGCGACTTCGTGGCTGCCTTGCAGCGGCGGTATGCGCACCTGCTGGTGGCCGCGCCGGCGTTCTTCGGGCAGCAGGGCGATAAAGGCTTGTTCCAGGCTGGTGCAGGCGGTGCGTTCGCGCAGTTCGGCGGGGCTACCCTCGGCCAGCACGCGTCCGGCATCCATTGCCACCAGATGGTCGAAGCGTTCGGCCTCTTCCATGTAGGCGGTGGCCACCAGCACGCTCATCTGCGGACGCTGCGTGCGGATGCGAGCGATCAGCTCCCAGAACTGGTTGCGTGACAGCGGGTCGACGCCGGTGGTCGGCTCATCGAGGATCAGCAGGTCAGGGTCGTGGATCAATGCGCAGCACAGCCCGAGCTTCTGCTTCATGCCGCCGGACAGCTTGCCGGCCGGGCGCTCGCGGAAGGCCGTCATGCCGGTGCTGTGCAGCAGGTCGGCGATGCGCTGCTCGCGTTCGGCGGCGTCCTGGCCGAACAGGCGACCGAAGAAATCGAGGTTCTCGAACACCGAGAGCGTCGGGTAGAGGTTCTTGCCCAGGCCTTGCGGCATATAGGCGATATGCGGGCAGACGTTGCGCCGGTGGCGCGCGTCGGCCATGTCGCCGCCGAGCACCTCGACGCTGCCGCTCTGGATCTGGCGCGCACCGGCGATCAGCGCCAGCAGGCTGGACTTGCCGACGCCGTCCGGGCCGATCAGGCCGACCATGCGTTGCGCCGGCAGGCTCAGGTCGATCTGCTGCAGGGCGTGGGTTTCGCCGTAGCGCAGGCCGACGCCAGCCAGGCGCGCGACCGCCGCGTTCATTGCGGAACCTTGATCGCCAGGTGCTCAGGCCATTCGGCGTCGGGGTCGAGGCGCAGGTAGGCCATGCCGGGCACGCCGGTCTTCACCTGCTGCAGGTGCTTGGTAAGCAGCTCCGGGTCGAGACGCGCCTTGACCCGGAACATCAGTTTTTCGCGCTCGCTGGCGGTTTCCACGGTCTTCGGCGTGAACTGGGCGACGCTGGCGACATAGCTGACCTTGGCCGGAATCACGTACTGCGGCGCGGCATCGATCACCAGGCGCACCTCGCTGCCCAGAGCGACGCGGCCAGCCTGGCGCTCGGGCAGGAAGAAGGTCATGTAGACGTCGGTCAAGTCCACCAGGTTGAGCAGCTTGCCGCCGGCGCCGAGCACTTCACCCGGTTGCGTCACGCGGTATTGCACGCGGCCGGCGCGCGGCGCCTTGAGCTGGCTGTCGTCGATGTCCACTTGCAGACGTTCGACGCTGGCCTGGGCCGCTTCGGTGGCTGATTGCGCTTCGATGGCTTGCGACTGGGCGGCGGCGATGCCAGCCTCGGCCGAGCTGACCTGAGCCTGGGCGGCGGCCAGCGCGGCTTCGGCGCTCTGCAGACGGGCCAGGTCATCGTCCAGTTGCTGCTGCGCCAGGGCGTTACGTTTGACCAGGGTGGCGCTGCGCGCGTGGCGCTTGCGCGCAGCATCCAGCTCGGCCTGGCGCTGACGCACCACGGCTTCGGCAGTGCGCTTCTCGCTCTCGCGCAGGCTGATCTGGCTGGCGGCCGTTACCTGGCCATTCTGCGCCTGGCGCAACTGCGCGCGGGCTTGGGCCAACTGCGCTTCGAGTACCAGGGTGTCCATGCGCGCAATGACCTGTCCGGGCTGGACGAAGTCGCCCTCGTCGACATCGATGCTGGCGATACGTCCGGCCAGTTTGGTTGCCACGTCCACCTCGGTGGCTTCGATGCGTCCGTTGCCGCTGGCGAAACCCTCGGGCAAGCCACTTGGGCGCAGTTGCCACCAGGCGAGGGCCGCCACCGCGGCCAGGCCGATGACGATCAGGTAAGGGAGGCGGCGTCGTGCATCGTTCATCTCAGCATCCTTTCTGCGGGCCCTTGCTCAGGACCATGATTAGCAGACTTTCATTGTCTGCGCTGTGCCCGGTGCGTGGTTTGATACAGGTCAACCGTGAAAGGGAGACCACAGGCAGGTGCGGTTGCGGCCTTCGTGTTTGGCGCGATAGAGCGCCTGATCGCCGCGGGCGATAAGGTCGCCTGGCTGTTCGTCACGCACCGGGTCGAGCACCGCAAGGCCGATGCTCAGGCTCAGTCGTCCCAGCGCGTTGGCGGGGTGAGCGATTTCCAGCGCGGCGATGCCGGCGTGAATGCGCGCGGCGACGTGTTCACCCCCTTCGAGCCCGGTGTTGGCAAGGATAATGGCGAATTCCTCGCCACCGTAGCGGCAGGCTGCGTCGCCCTCGCGCTGCAGGCTGTCTTGCAACACGGCGCTGACCTTGCGCAGCGCATCGTCGCCGGCCAGGTGGCCGAGGGCATCGTTGTAGGTTTTGAAGTGGTCGATATCGAGCAACAACAGTGTCAGCGGTGCACCAATGCGCCTTAGGCGGCGCAGCTCGCCCTGCAGCTGCTGGTCGAAGTAGCGACGGTTGTACAGACCGGTCAGGCCGTCCTGTTGCGACAGGCGTTGCAGCCGGTCCTCCAGTTGCAGGCGCTCACTGTTGTCACGGGACACCGCGATCAGGTATTCGCGGCCATGCAGTTCAACCAGCTGGGTGTTGATTTCGGCGGGCTGGCGGCTACCGTCACGGCGAATCAGCTCGCACTGGAAGATCCGCGAAAGATTGTCGCGTTGGGCCTGGCGCGCCTGCTCCAGCCAGCGATGGAAGCCCGGCAGAAGCTTTTCCGGATCGTCGCGCAGCAAGTCTGCGAACTGTTCGGGCCGATAGCCCAGCGTGGCGTAGGTGGCCTGATTCATGTGCAGCAGCTCGCGGCTGCTGCTGTCGAAGATGAACAGGCCGTCATGGCTGGAGTCGGTCAGGTCGAGCACCAGCTGCAGGCGCTCGCGGTTCTCGCGCAGGCGTTGCTCGGTCTCCTCGCGGCGCTCGGCTTCCACCTTGTAGCGACGGTTGGCGAGCTGCAGGGCATGGGCGCGACGGCTGTTCTCCAGGGCCAGTGCCAACGCGGCGACCAATAACAGGCTGATCGCCAGGCTGGCGCCGAGCACGACACCCGGCAGCGGTGAATCGAGCTGCTCGAGCAAGCGTGCCGTGGGGCTCAGGCGCAGGCTGAAACCCTGGTTGTTGAGCAGGCTGAGGCCCAGCTGCAGGCTGTGTCGCTCATCGTCTTCAGCCTCGCCGTGACGGAACAGGACCTGGCCGTCTTCCAGCAGCTCGAGGTTGAAGGCATCGCGGTCGATCTGGGTCAGCAGTTGCAGCATCAGTGGTTCGACGCGAAACACTCCCTGGAGGAAGCCGTCGAAGACTTTTACGCCATCTTGCTCACGGTACAGCGGCGTGTAGAGCACGAAGCCGCGACCGCCCTGTACCAGGTCGAAGCTATTGGAGAAGCGCTGCTCGCCGGTGTCGCGTGCTTCCATGGCCAGGGGGTAGTTGGGGTGGCTGGGGAGCAGACGGAAGTTCAGTGCGGCCTCATTGCCGGCCACGGGAAGCAGCCAACGCATGCGCAGGTCGTCACCTACCCACTGGATCGACTGATAGGCAGGGAAGCCGCGTAGCGCGCGTTGCACTTCATCATCCCAGCTGGCACGCGGCAGTCGTCCCAGGTTGTTCCACAGGCGGGCGATGCGCTCGAGGCTTGCCACTTCCAGGTGCAGGGTGCCTTCCAGTTGGCGAGCCAGACTGCGCGCCTGGTAGCCGACGCGTTCATCCAGACGCTGCTGCTGGACACCTTCGATCTGACGCCAGAGCAATACACTGGCGCCGCTCAGTACCAACAGGAGGAATGCCAGCGCAAGTCGCGCTGGCCAGGCGGAGGATACCGGCATGGATAGCTCCCAAAGCTCTTATTGGGTGATAGCACAATGCCGGTTCTGGCTCAACGCATGGCCAGGATGGCCGTCCATTCTTTTTCGCCGACGGGCATTACCGAGAGTCGGCTGCCGCGCTGCACCAGTGCGAGATCGGCCAGCAGCGGGTTGTTCTTCAGGTGCGGCAGTGGCAGTACCTCGGCGAAGGCGTCGACGAACTCGACGTCCAGTGCGCTCCAGGGATTCTTCTCCGCGCTGGCTTTGGGGTCGTGGTAATGGCTCTGTGGGTCCAGTGCCGTCGGATCCGGGTAAGCCTCGCCGCTGATGCGGCCTATGCCGGCGATGCCCGGTTGCGGGCAGCTGGAGTGGTAGAAGAAGAACTGATCGCCTGGGCGCATCGTCCGCATAAAGTTACGCGCCTGGTAATTGCGAACGCCGTCCCAGCGCGCCTTGCCCAGACGCTGCAGGTCATGGATCGACAGTTCGTCGGGTTCGGACTTCATCAACCAATAAGGCATGAACTTTGCTCCTGCAGGTCTGTCCGTTGGCGGACGCTCGTTTGAGTGAAACTCTCCGACGGCCGGTTGGCGCCAGAAATTGCATGGTGCTCAGCGCTGACGGAAAATGCCCGGCTTAACGCTTGGCGACGTCGTATTGCATAAAAAATGACGCGTGACCAACGCGCGCAGTTGCCTTGAAGGGGGAGGCAATAGATGAAACGCAAGCCAGATCTTTTGTGGGTTCTCGTCGTACTGTTCAGTCTGGGCGTGGTTACCACGGGTTACACCCAGAGCCTTTGGGAGCGTCAGAGTGACGTTTCCATCAACGTCACGCAGCAGCCCTGATCAGCGGGCTGACAGCGAAAGCGCCGCAAGGATCGCGGTGCAACTCGCCCATTCAATACCATCGCTTGTCCGTCACCGTCGCCTGCAAGGGCACGTCCCAGCTGGCCATCGCCAGTTCATCCACTCGCTGACATTCATGCGCCAGCCCCAATAGCGTCGGCATGTGCCAATTTTTGCGCATGCGCAGGTAAGCCAGGCTGCGGTCATAGAAACCACCGCCCATACCCAGACGGCCACCGCGGTCATCGAAACCCACCAGCGGCAGCAGTACCAGATCCAATGCCCAGAGCTTGCGCTGGCGATTGGGCTGTGGACGCGGCTCGAGAATACGAAAGCGATTGCCCGCCAGTTTCTCGTGCCGGGTGACGCGCTGGAATACCATCTTGGTGCGTGGCCAGGCGCTGAGCACCGGCAGATAGGTGTGCTTGCCACGTTTCTGAGCGGCTGCCAGTAACGGACGTGGATCGATTTCGCCGTCGTTGGGCAGGTACAGGGCAACGTGTCTGGCTCGACGAAACTGCGGGCTTTGCGCCAGTTGGCGATAAAGGTTGCGTGCGGCAATGCGTTGCTGGCTACGGCTGAGCGCACGACGACGCTGGCGCAGCACGCGGCGCAGTTGCGGACGGCTGAGGGAAGCGGAAGTGGTCATTGGCAGAGGATGGTGCGAGGTGGGTAGCGGCGGCTACCAGGGGAAATGATGACTTCCCAGCGTGCCGCTGTCGGTTTAGCCCTTGAACCCGAAAGTTCAAGGTGGAGGTTACAGGAGGCGTTAAGGCTTTCCGTCAGGCGGACATGCACACCTGCCCCAACATGTAACCCCCGTGGTTGTGCGTATCGGCTCAGGGACATCCCCGACTGGCGCACACCCCAGGAAGTGGCGCCCAGTATACCCCAATAGGCGGATAGTTGGGCGGCCCGCGACGAACTGGCCGGCATGCGCGCTCAGGAAGCCGGGTCGTCGGTCAGGGCGCGATCGACACGATCCAGCAGATCACGCACCTGCTGGCGAGTGGAGCTGGCATCCTGATCCAGGCGTTGTTGTTTGTGCAGCAGGTCGTGGGTGATGTTCAGTGCCGCCATCACCGCTACGCGGTCGGCGCCGATCACCTTGCCGCTGGTGCGGATCTCACGCATTTTGCCGTCCAGATAGCGCGCGGCGCTCTCCAGGTTGGCGCGTTCGTCCTGGGGACAGGCGATGCAATATTCTTTGTCCAGTATCTGGACGGTCACGGTGTTCGACTGGGTCATGAGTCCTGCTCCAGGGCTTTGAGGCGCGAAATCATCGATTCGACCTTATGCCGGGCCATTTCGTTCTTTTCGATCAGATGGGCGCGCTCCTCGCGCCAGGCCTGTTCATTCGCCAGCAGGAGTCGGTTGTGAGCCTTGAGCTGCTCGACGCGCTGGATCAGCAGCTCCAGCTTGGCGGTCAATGCGTGCAGATCGGCGTCTTCCATGGGCTCTCGCTAAGGGAGTGAATGGCTGGACTATATAGGCCCGACCCGGGGGCGGGTCAAACCCAGATGGCAGTGGCGTGATGCGTACGACGTCATCAACGCCCCGGCGGACTCGGATGGTCTTGCCGCGTCTGCCGGTGCTAGGATACGAGGCCTCCATTCTAGAGATTGCGCCGTCTGGCGCCTAGCTATCTATCTATGTCGATGCCAAGTTCTCCCTACGCCGCCTTCGCCGCTCTGCTGAGCAGCGCCGGGCACTCCGTTTCCCCCGCCGAACTGCACGGCCTGCTGCTTGGGCGCAGTTGCGCCGGCGCCGGTTTCGAGCCGGACCCATGGCTGGTGGACGCCGCCGAGCTGCTCGGTGGTGCGCCGCAGGATAACGTGCGCCAGGCGCTGATCGGCCTGCAGGAGATGGTCAAGGGCGAGCTGTGCAGCGAGGACATCACCGTGGTCCTGCTGCTGCCTGATGACGAAACGCCGCTGGCGCAGCGTGCGGTTGCGCTGGGCCAATGGTGCCAGGGCTTTCTCGGTGGCTTCGGGCTGACCGCCCGCGATGGTGCGTTGAGCGCCGAGGCCATGGAAGTGCTGCAGGACCTTTCCGCCATCGCTCAGGTGCAGAGTGGTCTGGAGGAGTCCGAGGATGGCGAGAGCGATTACATGGAAGTGATGGAATATCTGCGCGTGGCGCCCCTGCTGTTGTTCACCGAGTGCGTGAAGCCTGCAGCACCTGCGGCCAAACCCTCCCTGCACTGATCTTCGTCGGAGTCCGTCTTGACCAGCATCCCCAAGTCCGAATATGCCCGTCGGCGCAAGGCGCTGATGGAGCAGATGGAACCCAATAGCATCGCCATCCTGCCAGCTGCGCCGGTGTACATCCGCAACCGCGATGTCGAGCACACCTACCGCCAGGACAGCGACTTTCAGTACCTCACCGGTTTCCCCGAGCCGGAAGCGGTGATGGCGCTGATACCCGGCCGCGAGCATGGCGAGTACGTGCTGTTCTGCCGTGAGCGTGACCCGGAGCGTGAGCTGTGGGACGGTCTGCGCGCCGGTCAGGACGGCGCCATCGCCAATTTTGGCGCCGATGATGCCTTCCCCATCGGCGATATCGACGACATCCTGCCCGGGCTGATCGAGGGGCGTGAACGTGTCTACTACGCCATCGGCTTCAATCAGGAGTTCGATCATCGGCTGATGGAGTGGGTCAACCACATCCGCGCCAAGGCCCGCCAGGGCGCTACGCCGCCGAACGAGTTCGTCGCCCTCGACCACCTGCTGCACGACATGCGCCTGTACAAGTCGGCTGCCGAGGTGAAGGTGATGAAGGACGCCGCCGAGATCAGTGCGCGCGCCCACATCCGCGCCATGCAGGCCAGCCGCGCCGGGCTGTACGAGTATCACCTGGAAGCCGAGCTGGATTACGAGTTCCGCAAGGGCGGCGCGAAGATGCCGGCCTACGGCAGCATCGTCGCTGCGGGCAAGAATGCCTGCATCCTGCATTACCGCGAAAACGACGCGCCGCTCAAGGATGGTGACCTGGTACTGATCGACGCCGGCTGCGAGATCGACTGCTACGCCAGCGACATCACCCGCACCTTCCCGGTCAGCGGCACCTTCTCTGCCGAGCAGAAGGCCATCTACGAGCTGGTGCTGGCGGCCAACGAGGAGGCGTTCAAACATATCGCACCGGGCAAGCACTGGAACGAGGCGCACGAGGCCACCGTCCGTGTGATCACCGCCGGCCTGGTCGAGCTGGGCCTGCTCAGCGGCGATGTCGACGAGCTGATCGCCAGCGAAGCCTACAAACCCTTCTACATGCATCGCGCCGGTCACTGGCTGGGCCTGGATGTGCACGACGTTGGCGACTACAAGGTCGGCGGCGAGTGGCGTGTGCTCGAGCCGGGCATGGCGATGACCGTCGAGCCGGGTATCTACATCGCTCCCGACAACCAGCAGGTCGCGAAGAAATGGCGTGGCATCGGTGTGCGCATCGAAGATGACGTGGTGGTGACCCGCAAGGGCTGCGAGATTCTCACCGGCGGTGTGCCCAAGTCCGTTGCCGAGATCGAGGCACTGATGGCGGCCGCTCGCAGCGAGGCAGCCTGAGCTCATGTCACGCGTGCATGTGGCAATCATTGGTGGTGGCCTGGTCGGTGCCAGCCTGGCCCTGGCGTTGCAGGAAACCGCGCGTCAGCGTGGCTGGCGCATCGCCCTGATCGAGCCTTTCGCCCCGGGCAGTGAATACCAGCCCAGCTATGACGCACGGTCCACTGCGCTGTCCTACGGCAGCCGACTGATCTACGAGCGTCTTGGCTTGTGGCAGAGCATCGCTCAGCGTGCCGAACCGATCCGCCAGATCCATGTTTCGGATCGCGGCCGCTTTGGCGCCACGCGCCTGCAGGCCATAGAGGAAGGCGTGCCGGCGCTCGGTTATGTGGTGGAGAACGCCTGGATCGGTCACTGCCTGTGGCAGGCGCTAGATACCAATGTCATCGAGTGGCGCTGCCCGGCCGAGGTGGTTGCCATGCAGCGTCTGGAGGATGGCTATCGTCTGACCCTCGATGACGAAACCTGTTTCGACTGCGACCTGGCCATTCTTGCCGATGGTGGTCGCTCCGCCCTGCGCGAACAGCTGGGTATTGGCGTCAATGTCAGACCTTATGGGCAGAGTGCCCTGATCGCCAACGTCAGCCCGTTGGAAGCGCATCGCGGGCAGGCTTTCGAACGCTTCACCGATGACGGGCCGATGGCGTTGCTGCCCTTGAGCGATAACCGTTGTGCGTTGGTGTGGACGCGCGCTGCCGCCGATGCCGAGCGCCTGCTGCGGGCCAGTGAGGCGAGTTTTCTCAGTGAGCTGCAACAGGCTTTCGGCTATCGCCTGGGCGCCTTGCGACAGGTCGGTGCGCGGCATATCTATCCCTTGAGCCTGGTCGAGGCGCAGGAGCAGGTACGTCCGCACCTGGTGGTGCTGGGCAATGCCGCGCACAGCCTGCACCCGATTGCCGGGCAGGGCTACAACCTGTCGTTGCGCGATACCCTGGCGCTGGCCGAGGTGTTGATTGCCAGCGAGGTCGCGCTGGGCGATTTCACCACGCTGCAGCGCTACCAGCAGCGTCAGCAACTCGATCAGCAACTGACCGTCGGTTTCTCCGATCAGGTGACGCGCCTGTTCAGCAACGCCCAGCCGCTGCTGAGTGCCGGGCGCAATCTGGGGCTGCTCGGTCTCGACCTGTTGCCACCGGCCAAGCGCTGGTTCGCGCGCCAGGCCATGGGCATGGGAACCCGCAGCCTGTGAGCGCGATGGGTGATCTGCTGTGCGTCGGCCCTGCTCGGCCTCAAATACAAGCGCATGGCTGTGTAGGGTGCGCCGCGCGCACCGGGCTTTCGAGGATGGTGCGCACCGCGCACCCTACGGATTGAGAAAATGGATATGCGCGCGGATTTGATCATCGTCGGTGCCGGCATGGTGGGCAGCACGCTGGCTTTGGCACTGGAGCAAAGTGGCCTGGACATCCTGATCGTCGACGGCAGCCCGCTCAGCGTGGCGCCGTTCGATGTGCAGGCTGCGTTCGAGCCTCGGGTCAGTGCCCTGTCCATGGCCAGCCAGCGCATTCTCGAGCGTCTGGGCGCCTGGGACGGCATCGCCGCGCGTCGCGCTTGCCCTTATGGTGAGATGCGTGTGTGGGATGGCTCCGGTACGGGCAGCATTCACTTCGCTGCCGCCAGTGTGCATGCCGAAACCCTGGGGCATATCGTCGAGAATCGTGTGGTGCAGGATGCCCTGCTCGAGCGCTTGCATGACAGCCAGATTGGCCTGTTACCGGGCGCCCGCCTCGAACAGCTGCGCCACAGTGGTGACGACTGGTTGCTGACCCTCACCGATGGTCGCCAGTTGCGTGCGCCGCTGATCGTCGCGGCCGATGGCGCCAACTCTGCCGTGCGTCGTCTGGCCGGCTGTGCCACCCGTGAATGGGATTACCTGCATCACGCCATCGTCACCAGCGTGCGCTGCGAGCGTCCACATCAGGCCACCGCCTGGCAGCGCTTCACCGACGACGGTCCGTTGGCTTTCCTGCCGCTTGCCGGCCCGGCTGGCGAACACTGGTGCTCGATCGTCTGGTCCACCGTACCGGACGAGGCTGAGCGCCTGATGGCGCTGGACGACGAAGCCTTCTGCGCTGAGCTGAGCAAGGCCTTCGAGGCGCGCCTGGGCAAGGTGCTGCACACGGATCGCCGCCTGTGCATCCCGCTGCGCCAGCGCCACGCCAAACGCTACGTGGAGCCGGGGCTGGCACTGATCGGCGATGCCGCGCACACCATACACCCGCTGGCAGGGCAGGGCGTCAACCTGGGCTTTCTCGATGCCGCGGTGCTCGCCGAGGTACTGCTGCATGCCGCCGCGCGTGGCGAGAACCTCAGCGAGACGCGTGTGTTGAGCCGTTTCGAGCGTCGGCGCATGCCGCATAACCTGGCGATGATGGCGGCGATGGAGGGCTTCCAGCGCCTGTTCCAGGCCGACCCATTGCCGTTGCGCCTGTTGCGCAACATCGGGTTGGATCTGGTCGACCATCAGGCCGAGGCCAAGGCGCTGTTCGTGCGCCAGGCGCTGGGGCTTTCCGGCGATCTGCCGGAGCTGGCTCGGCCCTGAATCAGCCGAATCGCAAGGGTGAAAATGCTTTGTAACAACTGGCCTTTCCGATGCGGAAGGTTTCGTTGAGAAGGTAAATAACATTCACTAGTATTCAGCCACTTTTGCTCACCCCATAAGAGGCTGGTCCCATGAAGGCTCGCAACGCGCTTCTCGCCGCATTCACCCTCAGCACCCTGACTACTGCCGTTCAGGCCGCCGACGAAGTCGTGGTCTACTCGTCGCGTATCGATGAACTGATCAAACCGGTGTTCGACGCCTACACCGCCAAGACCGGTGTCAACGTCAAGTTCATTACCGACAAGGAAGCGCCGCTGATGCAGCGGATCAAGGCCGAGGGCGAGAATGGCGTGGCCGACATGCTGATCACCGTCGATGCCGGCAACCTCTGGCAGGCCGAGCAGATGGGGATCCTGCAGCCGACCAAGTCCGCTGTAATCGACGCCAACATTCCTCCTCAGTACCGCTCCAGCACCGACAGCTGGACCGGGCTGTCGCTGCGCGCGCGGACCATCTTCTACTCCACCGACCGGGTCAAGCCGGAGGAGCTGTCCACCTACGAGGCGCTGGCCGGCCCGGAGTGGGAAGGTCGTCTGTGCCTGCGTACCAGCAAGAAGGTCTACAACCAGTCGCTGACCGCCACCCTGATCGAAACCCATGGCGCCGAGAAGACCGAGGAAATCGTCAAGGGTTGGGTCAACAACCTGGCAACCGACGTATTCCCGGATGACACCGCATTGCTGCAAGCCATCGATGCCGGCCAGTGCGACGTGGGTGTCACCAACACCTACTACTATGGCCGCCTGCACAAGGAGCAGCCGGACCTGAAGGTCAAGCCATTCTGGCCGAACCAGAATGACCGTGGCGTGCACGTCAACCTCGCCGGTGCCGGCGTAACCAAGCATGCGCCGCATGCCGAGCAGGCCAGAAAGCTGCTGGAGTGGATGACCACGCCGGAAGCGCAGAGCATCTTCGCCGGCGTCAACCAGGAGTACCCGGCCAACCCGGCGGTGAAACCGTCCGAGGAAGTCGCCTCCTGGGGTACCTTCAAGGCCGACACCATTGCCACCGAAGTGGCCGGCAAGCGCCAGGCTGAAGCGACCATGCTGATGGATCGTGCCGGCTGGCAATAAGCAATGAACGCGCTGCCCGGATGCAATCCGGGCAGCGCTGTCAGGCCTAGCCGGATTCATCCGGGCTACAAGCTGAAGCCTGAAGCTATAATGCGACGCCCCGCCTAGACGGGGCGTCGTCTTTTTCGTTAGCGAGGAATCCGCGTGCCGCATCCCGTCCAGCGTCGCTGGTACCCCATCGTCCTAGCTGTCGCCGTGTTGGTGCTGATGCCGCTGTCGGTACTGCTGCTGAGCTGGCACGACGTGGATCAGCAGATCTGGACGCACCTGTGGCAGACGCAGATGGCGCGGCTGATCGGCAATACCCTGACTCTGGTGATCGGCGTTGGTGTCGGTGTCACGCTGCTGGGCGTCAGCCTGGCCTGGCTCACCAGCCTCTGCGAGTTCCCTGGCCGGCGCTGGCTGGATTGGGCGTTGATGCTGCCCTTCGCCATTCCTGCCTATGTGCTGGCCTTCGTCTTCGTCGGTTTGCTGGATTTCGCCGGCCCGGTGCAGACGCTGCTGCGTGAATGGTTCGGCAGCGGCCTGCGCCTGCCGCGCGTGCGTTCCACCGGCGGGGTGATCATCGTTCTAGTGCTGGTGTTCTATCCCTACGTCTACCTGCTCGCGCGCGGCGCTTTTCTGGCCCAGGGCAAGGGCCTGATGGAAGCGGCGCGGGTACTTGGGCAGAGCCCCTGGCAGGCTTTCTGGCGGGTGGCTTTGCCAATGGCGCGCCCGGCTATCGGTGCCGGCCTGGCCCTGGCGATCATGGAAACACTGGCCGACTTCGGCGCTGTATCCGTGTTCAATTTCGATACCTTCACCACGGCGATCTACAAGACCTGGTACAGCTTCTACAGCCTGACCAGTGCGACCCAGCTCGCCAGTCTGTTGCTTCTGGCGGTCGCTCTGGTGCTTTACGGTGAGCGCCGTGCGCGCGGCGCAGCGCGGCCGGCCAACGAGCGGCCCAGAGGCCAGGCGCTGTATCAGTTGCGCGGCTGGAAAGCGTTCGCCGCCAGTGCCTGGTGCACTCTGGTATTTGCCTGTGCCTTCGTCATTCCGCTGCTGCAGCTCTTGGTGTGGTTCTGGCAGCGTGGCCGCTTCGATCTTGATGAGCGCTACGCCGGTCTGATCCTGCACACCCTTTATCTGGGCGGTCTGGCGGCGTTGATCACGGTCAGCGTGGCCATGTTGCTGGCCTTCGCCCGGCGTCAGGCCCCCAACCGGGGTGTACGCTTCGGCGTGGCGTTGGGCAACCTGGGCTACGCCTTGCCGGGGTCGGTGCTGGCGGTGGCGATCATGCTGGCGTTCAGCTACCTCGACCGTGAACTGGTGATCCCGCTGTCCACTGCGCTGGGTGGCGCCGGCAAGCCGCTGTTGCTGGGCAGTCTGCTGGCCTTGTTGGTGGCCTATCTGATTCGTTTCATGGCGGTGGCGTTCGGGCCGCTGGAAACCAGCCTGGCGCGTATTCGTCCGTCCTTGCCGGAGGCATCGCGCAGTCTGGGTGTGGGTGGCGTGGGACTGTTCTTCAAGGTCTATCTGCCGCTGCTGCTGCCGGGCACGTTGTCGGCGGCGTTGCTGGTGTTCGTCGATGTGCTCAAGGAGATGCCGGCGACCCTGCTGATGCGCCCGTTCGGCTGGGACACCCTGTCGGTGCGCGTATTCGAAATGACCAGCGAAGGGGAGTGGGCGCGCGCTGCGCTGCCGGCCCTGACCCTGGTGCTGGTTGGTCTGTTGCCGGTGATTCTGCTGATTCGCCGTTCGGCCCGCAGTTATGCCTGAGTTCGTCGGGGCTACGATTCTGCGCGACCTTTGGTCAGATGACCCTTGCCGGCCTTGCGGCTACAATGCGCGCCATTCGCCAGCCAGGTCCGCCTGGCCGGCCTCGCCAATCCCGGAAGGAGACACCCATGGGACAGCGTACCCCTCTCTATGACCTGCACTTGGCGCTGGGGGCCAAGATGGTGGATTTCGGTGGCTGGGACATGCCGCTGCACTACGGCTCGCAGGTGGAGGAGCATCATCAGGTGCGTCGCGATTGCGGCGTGTTCGACGTTTCCCACATGTGCGTGGTGGATGTCAGCGGTGGCCAGGCACAGGCCTACCTGCAGCACCTGCTGGCCAATGACGTGGCGCGCCTGGAAACTGCCGGCAAAGCCCTGTACAGCGCCATGCTCAACGAGCGCGGCGGAGTGATCGACGACCTGATCGTCTACCTCACCGCCGATGGTTACCGACTGGTGGTCAATGCCGGAACCCGCGACAAGGACCTGGCCTGGATGCACGCTCAGGCGAGCGACTTTGCCGTAGAACTGCGCGAGCGACGTGATCTGGCCATGCTGGCGATTCAGGGGCCCAAGGCGCGTGGCCGTGTGGCCGAGCTGGTGACTCAGGCGCGGGCCGCGCTGATCCATGAACTCAAACCTTTCCAGGGCTTGCCCGAGGGCGACTGGTTTATCGCCCGTACCGGTTATACCGGTGAGGATGGTCTGGAGATCGTGTTGCCGCTCACCGAGGTGGTGTCCTTCCTCAACGAACTGGTTGGCGCCGGTATTTCACCCATCGGCCTTGGCGCTCGCGACACCCTGCGTCTGGAAGCGGGGATGAATCTCTACGGTCAGGACATGGACGAGAACGTGTCGCCGCTGGCGGCGAACATGGCCTGGACCATTGCCTGGGAGCCCGCCGGGCGCGACTTCATTGGCCGCTCGGCACTCGAAGCGCAGCGTGCCGCCGGTTGCCCGAGCAAGCTGGTCGGCCTGGTGCTGGAAGAGCGCGGTGTACTGCGTGCCCACCAGGTGGTGCGTGTCGAGGAGATCGGCGAGGGCGAGATCACCAGTGGCAGCTTCTCGCCTACGCTGAACAAGTCCATCGCGCTGGCGCGGGTGCCGGCGGCTACCGGGGATCGTGCCGAGGTGGAGATCCGCGGCAAATGGTATCCGGTGCGGGTGGTCAGGCCTAATTTCGTGCGCAACGGCAAAACCCTTATCTGAATCATCAGGTCGCGGTGCTGGCTTTCCCCCTCGCCGCGGCCTGCTAAATTGTCCTGACGGCCCACTTGCCGTCACCGTTTACGAGGAATCGAACATGAGCAATATCCCCGCCGATCTGCGTTATGCCGCCAGCCACGAGTGGGCGCGCCTGGAGGCCGACGGCAGCGTGACCGTGGGCATTTCCGACCATGCCCAGGAGGCCCTGGGCGATGTGGTGTTCATCGAGCTGCCGGAAGTGGGCAAGCAACTGAACGCAGGCCAGGAGGCCGGTGTAGTGGAGTCGGTCAAGGCCGCCTCCGACATCTACGCGCCGGTTGGCGGCGAAGTGATCGCCATCAACGATGCCCTGGCCGACAGCCCGGAAAGCGTCAACAGCGACCCCTACGGCAGCTGGTTCTTCAAGCTCAAGCCGAGCGATGTCAGCGAGCTGGACAAACTGCTCGATGCCTCGGCCTATCAGGCTGCTGCAGACGCCGACGCCTGATTCATCAGGTGCGACCCGGAAACCCGCCACGGCGGGTTTCTGCGTTTCTGGGGCGTGATATTTACAGCAGCGCGCATCTCCAAGGTAGCCCGGATGCAATCCGGGGATAGCCGAAATTGTCGAGATAAAGATCGTGGGAGGGGCTTTAGCGGCGAGCGTTTGTCGCGGCTAAAGCCCCTCCCACAAGGACTGTGCGCAGCATCTTTGTGAGCGGATTTATCCGCGCTAGCGGTAGCCCGGATGCAAGCCGGGGATGGCCGAAATTGCGGAGATAACGGTCGTGGGAGGCGCTTCAGCGGCGAGCGCTTGTCACGGCCAAGGCCCTGCGCGGTGCATGGTCACGGCTGACGACCGCTGGTCGCATCGACTAACATTTTCTCAAAATACAATATATAAAAATACATATTGTGTTGAGTGAGTCTGTCGCATGAACGAATCCATCGATATCCAGCGGCTGCGTGACAACGCCGATGCTGCCGGACAGTTGCTCAAGGCGCTGGCCAATCCTGACCGTCTGTTGCTGCTCTGTCAGTTGTCGCAAGGCGAGCGCAATGTCAGTGAGCTGGAAGCGCTGCTTGGCATTCAGCAGCCAACACTGTCGCAGCAGCTCGCCGTGCTGCGTCGCGAAGGCTTGGTGGACACCCGGCGCGACGGTAAGCAGATCTTCTACCGCATCAGCAGCCCGGCGGCGCTGGTGGTGATCGAAACCCTGTATCGCCTGTTTTGCGAGAGCCAGACATGAGCATCGACTGGGTCAGTTTCACGCCCTGGAGCGCCTTGGCTGGTGGCGCATTGATCGGTCTGGCTGCAGCGCTGTTCGCCCTGGCCAACGGCCGTGTCGCCGGTATCAGCGGTTTGCTTGGCAGCCTGTTGCAGCGCAATGGTGAAGGCCGTGATGAAAAGGCTGCCTTTATCCTCGGGCTGCTGCTGGCGCCTGTGCTCTG
Organism: Pseudomonas pichavaramensis; assembly: GCF_050473265.1. Lineage (NCBI taxonomy): Bacteria > Pseudomonadati > Pseudomonadota > Gammaproteobacteria > Pseudomonadales > Pseudomonadaceae > Pseudomonas > Pseudomonas pichavaramensis. The sequence goes on from NZ_JBJKFJ010000013.1 coordinate 165,578, forward strand.
GGGAGTGTTTGCGGCGCTGCCGCAGGTTCATTTCGATGTTGGCAGCCTGGGTCTGATCGTTGCCGGGCTGCTGGTCGGCATCGGTACCCGTTATGGCTCGGGTTGCACCAGCGGTCATGGCGTGTGCGGCATATCCCGCCTGTCGCCGCGTTCACTGGTGGCCACGCTGTGCTTCATGGCCAGCGGGTTTGCCACCGTGTTCGTTCTGCGTCACCTGCTGGGGGCCTGAAGATGACCCGACTCAGTGCATTCGTCTGTGGCCTGCTGTTTGGTCTTGGGCTGTTGTTGGCCGGTATGGCCGACCCGGCCAAGGTGCTGGCGTTTCTCGATATTGCCGGCAACTGGGATCCCTCCCTGGCGTTGGTGATGGCCGGCGCCATTGGCGTCGCGGCAGTACCGTTGAACCTGGCGCGGCAGCGTGCCCGGGCGCTGCTTGGCGGGGCGATGCAGTTGCCCACTCGGCGCGATCTGGATGCGCGCCTGATCGGCGGCAGCCTGTTGTTCGGTATCGGCTGGGGGATCGCCGGCATCTGCCCGGGGCCGGCTCTGGCCATTCTGTTGACCGGGCACTGGCAAGCCTTGCTGTTCGTCATGGCGATGCTGGCCGGCATGTTTATCTACTCTGCGCTGGAAGGCCGGCGCGGGCGTTGACCTGGAGAACTTCGATGAAAACCAATGTTGGAACGCTTGACCGCAGCCTGCGTATTGCTGCCGGGCTGATGCTCATCGCCTTGAGTCTGGCTGGCGCCATCGGTCTGTGGGGCTGGATCGGTGTGGTGCCACTGGCAACCGGGGTCCTGCGCTTCTGTCCGGTCTATCCGTTGTTGGGCATCAACACCTGCAAAATGAAATGAAACAAATTCGCTGAGGAGCAGGCGCAAGTGGTTTGATCCAGATCAAATCTCAGCAGGTCCGGGCTGGCATGGTCGAGACATAACCAGAACAGCCAATACCTGAGGAGATACCACCATGCGCACACTAAGCCTGATGGCTGGGTTGTGCCTGGGCGCCAGCGCCTGGGCGTCAACTCCCGCCAATGAACCCGTCGAACCTATCGCCCCGGCCGAGATTACCGATGCGGCCAAGGTAGAACTGGGCAAGCAGCTGTTCTTCGATCCGCGCCTGTCGCGCTCGGGGTTCATTTCCTGCAATTCATGCCACAACCTGTCGATGGGCGGCAGCGATAACCTGCCCAGCTCCATTGGCCACCACTGGCAACAGGGGCCGATCAACTCACCCACGGTACTCAACTCCAGTCTCAATCTGGCGCAGTTCTGGGATGGTCGCGCCGCCGACCTCAAGGAACAGGCTGCCGGACCCATCGCCAACCCGAAGGAAATGGCCTTTACCCACATTCTCGCCCTCGATGTGTTGCGCTCCATCCCGCAGTACCGCGAGTCGTTCAAGGCCGTGTACAAGCACGACGAGATCACCCTGGACGAAGTGACCGACGCTATTGCCGAATTCGAGAAGACCCTGGTCACGCCCAATTCACGCTTCGATCTGTGGCTCAAGGGCGATCAGCAGGCCATCAGCCAGACCGAGCTGGAGGGTTACCAGCTGTTCAAGTCCATCGGCTGTGTGGCCTGCCACAACGGTCCGGCGCTGGGCGGTAATTCGTTCCAGAAGATGGGCCTGGTCGAGCCCTATGAAACCAGCAACCCTGCAGAGGGTGTGGCTGGCCTGACCGGCAAGGACGCTGACCGCTTCAAGTTCAAGGTGCCGACCTTGCGCAACGTCGAACTGACCTACCCCTACTTCCACGATGGTGCCTACTGGAAGCTGGAAGAGTCGGTGGACATCATGGCGCGTCTGCAGCTTGGGCGTAAGTTGAACGAAGACGAGATCGGCAAGATCACCGCTTTCCTCAAGACCCTGACCGGCGAGCAGCCAAGCTTCGCCTTGCCAATTCTGCCGCCGTCGAACAACGACACACCGCGTCCGCAGCCGTTCGAGTGAACCGTCGGTAATGCAAACGCCCGGCATGTGTCGTAATGCTGTTCATTTAAGGTTACAGACGTTGGCTCCCCTCTCCCATTTATGGGAGAGGGGTTGGGGGAGAGGGCTGAAAATGCCGCAAACTGCCAGTTTCCCCTCTCCCTAACCCTCTCCCCAATGGGGCG
>NZ_JBJKFJ010000014.1:0-146877 GCF_050473265.1 Pseudomonas pichavaramensis
ATTGTGTGTTTTTTAGCCGCGACGGGTTCTGGTGGACAGGCTTGGTGCTGTCTACGCGCCGCGGCCCTGAATATTATTTCCGTCCACTGTAGGAGCGCAGGCTCGCTATCAACGGCCGTAGCGTGGCGAAAAGGCCAGCCAGGCCAGCACCGGGTAGCAGAGGTAGTGCAGGCTGAAGAGAAACAGACCCATAGGGCTGGGTGTGTCCTGCAGGTACATCATCGCCAGCAATCCCAGATAGAGCAGCCCGAGCACGCTGCCGTAGAGCAGGGTAAAGCGCCAGCGCTCGGTGTTGCTTGGTGCACGCCCAGTGCGCCAGTGGAACACCAGCGCCAAACCGGCTGCGATGGCTGCGGCGATGAGCAGGGTGGTGAACACCCCGCCGAGGCGCACGAAAGTACGCAGCAACAGGTTCAGCAGTACAGCGGCGATCACGCCTGCGGCGACGTAATAACGCAGTTGCAGGCTCTGGCTCATAGTGCTTGCGTCAGGCCGAAGCGCTTGCTCAGCACCCGTTGCAGCAGAGCGCCAGGCAGCAAGGCGGCAAGCAGCGGCAGGGCACGGCTGCCATTGCCCAGGCGCAGCAGGCGTGGGCGTTTGTCGCGCTGCACGGCGGCCAGCAGTTGCGCGGCGAAGTCGCTGGCCGGGGTCGGGTTGTCCTGCGAGGCCTTGGCGCGGGCGCGGATGCCCTCACGCAGCGGCCACCAGGGCGAGTCCTGGCGGATCAGTGCTTCGGCCTGCTGGCTGGCGCTGGCGCCGAAACTGGAGGCGATGGCCCCTGGCTGCACTTCCATCACCTCGATGGCAAAGGGCGCCAGTTCCATGCGCAGGGCATCGCTCAATGCATGCACCGCCGCCTTGGAGGCGCAGTAGGCGCCGGCGAAAGGGGTTACCAGTACGGCGGAGACGCTGCCAATGTTCACCACCAGGCCACGACTGCGGCGCAGCAACGGGAAGAACGCGCGGGTCACGCCGACGATGGAAAACACGTTGGTTTCGAACTGCTTGTGCATGGCCTCCACACCACCGTCCAGCAGTGGGCCCATGGCGCCGTAACCGGCGTTGTTGATCAGCACGTCGAGACCGCCGATCTCTTCGTTCAAGCGCGTAGCCAGCTGTTGCAAGGCGTCGCCATCGTTGACGTCGAGTTGCACGGCGTGGAACCCGGCTTGTTGCAGCTCGGCCAGGTCAGCTTCCTTGCGCGCCGTTGCCCAGACCGCGTAGCCGCCGGCCTTGAAGACGTCGGCCAGGGCGCGGCCGATGCCGCTGGAGCAGCCGGTAATCAGAACGCTGGGTTGAGGCATGGTGGGGTTCCTTGGGTAGGGTGCGCCGTGCGCACCATCGTGCCGAATCATTGGTGCGCACGGCGCACCCTACTTAGCGGATGAACTTGCCCTGCAGGCGTTCGGCACGAAAATCCAGCGTAGACGGGCGGTAGCCGCTACGCAGCTCGGGCAGCGGCATGCAGTCGCTCCAGCTGGCGCCGGGCAGCAGCTCACCGGGGCCGCGGTAGCTGGGTGATTCGTACAGGCGCTGGGCCAGGTTGGTGGCGTTGCCAGGACGGTAGGCGGCGACTTCCCAGCGCAGCTCCAGCAGAGCGGCATCGCTGCCGTTCTTCAGATCGATGGCCAGCGGGCGGTCGGCAGGGCAACGTTGCGGATCGTAGCCAAGGCGCAGTTCGAGATGGGCAAGGTAGCGCTCGTCGCGGCTTTCCTGCCAGAGCACCCAGGTGGCGACCAGGCCGAGACCAACCAGCGCAGCCATCGACACCGGCAACGCCTTGGTCGGATAGCGGATCAGCAGAATCAGCCAGGTAATGACGAGTACGACACCGAACAGCATGAGGACAGTCCTTGAGGAGGTCTGCGCTCATCGTACACAAGGTGCTTTCTCAGGGTAACCGCGCGGCCTGTCGCAGGGTGTGACAGCCGCGCAGGTGGTCACGGCGCAGGGGCGTAGCCCGGATGCAATCCGGGCTACGAACAGCTCAATGTGCGGCGCCGGCGGCTACTGCATCGCTACGGCCGTACACATCTTCCAAACGCTCGATATCGTCCTCGCCCAGGTAGGTCCCGGACTGCACCTCGATGATTTCCAGCGGGATCTTGCCCGGGTTGGACAGGCGATGCACCGAGGTCATCGGGATGTAGGTGGACTGGTTCTCGGTGAGCAGGAACTCACGGTCGTCGCAGGTCACGCGGGCAGTGCCGGAGACCACGATCCAGTGCTCGGCGCGGTGGTGGTGCATCTGCAATGAGAGCTGCGCACCCGGCTTGACGGTGATGTGCTTGACCTGGAAGCGGCCGCCCATGTCCACCGAGTCATACGAGCCCCATGGGCGGTAAACCTCGCAGTGGTTCTGGGTTTCGCAACGCCCTTGTTCGTCGAGCTTGCCGACCAGTTTCTTGACGTCCTGCACACGATCCTTGTGCGCCACCATCATGGCGTCCTTGGTCTCCACCACGACGATATCGTCCAGGCCCAGTACCGATACCAGCTTGCCATTGCCGTGGATCAGGCAGTTGCGGCTGTCTTCGACCACCACGTCGCCTTTGGTGACGTTGCCGGCGTCGTCCTTGTCGTGCACTTCCCAGATCGACGACCAGCTGCCGACGTCGTTCCAGCCTGCCGACAGCGGCACCACGCAGGCGCGATCGGTCTTCTCCATCACCGCATAGTCGATGGAGTTGTCCGGGCAGCAGGCGAAGGTGGCCGGGTCGATGGCGACCTGTTCACCTTCGCGCTGGCTGCGCTCCAGGGCCAGCAGGCAGGTGTCGTAGATATCCACGTCGTGGTGCTTGAGCTCTTCGAGGAAGCGGCTGGCGCGGAACAGGAACATGCCACTGTTCCAGTAGTAGTCGCCGCTTTTCACGTACTCGGTGGCGCGTTTGGCATCGGGCTTCTCGACGAAGCTGGCGACGCGCGCGACGCCGTCGGGCAGTTCGCTGTCGGCCTGGCCGAGGATGTAGCCGTAGCCGGTTTCCGGGCGGTTGGCCGGGACGCCGAACAGCACCATCTCGCCTTTCTCGGCGGCCACGGTGGCCAGCGCCAGTGCCTGGCGGAAGGCCTGCTGATCGTCCAGCACGTGGTCGGCCGGCAGCACCAGCATCAGCTCATCGCGACCCTCGGCAACCAGCTGCAGGGCGGCCATGGCCACGGCTGGCGCGGTGTTGCGGCCGAAGGGCTCGAGCAGCAGCAATTGCGCCTGCTGGCCGATCTGCTCCAGTTGCTCCTGAACGATGAAGCGGTGCTCCTGGTTGGACACCAGCACCGGTGGCTGCATGCCTTCGATGGACAGACGCTGCAAGGTCTGCTGGAACAGGGTGCGCTCACCGGTCAGGGCGAGGAACTGCTTGGGATACAGCTTGCGCGAAAGAGGCCAGAGTCGCGAGCCGCTGCCACCGGAAAGGATGATGGGGGTCATGGTGTCTCTCCTGATCGAATTTGCAAGGTAAGTGCCCGTGTCGTGTCGGTGCGGCGTGTGCCCGCCGTTTTCCTTGTTCTAAACAAACTCACTGCTTAACCGTCGATGGGGCGCTTGACCCATACCGGCGACAACTTGCCCTGGCCGCCGGTGACGAACAGGCTGACCACCTCACCGCGCTCCAGCGTGACCGGCTTGAGGTCGGCGACCTTGCGTTCACCCTCGAACAGCGCCAGGCCGACCTTCACCGGGTTGATCTCGCGGTCACCGCGACCGTCTGGCTTCACATCGGCGACCACTGCGGTCTTGCCGTCGGCAGTCTTCAGGCTGAGGGTGCTGTCGCTGAGGTTCTGCACGCGCAGCATGGCTTTCTGCCGGCTGGTGAAGGCCGGCTCCTCGACCAGACGCGGTTTGGCGCCGGTCTGGCTGACCAGGGTGTAGTAGTGCTCGGGTTGCAGTTGCACCGGCAGTTGGGCATTGCCGACCTGAGCCTGGTAGCTACCAGCCGGAAGGAATTTGAAATCGCTCGAGCCCAGTGGCGAGACCTGCTTGAGCTGGGCCTCGCCGACGCTGACGTCCAGTTCGGCGCTGCTGGCGTTGTAAGCGCGGACGAAGGCCGAACCCTTGGGCGCCTTGGGCCCGTAGAGCGCGCCATCATCGGCGGCGTGCGCCTGCAGCATGCCGAGGCCGAGAGCCAGGGCGCAGGCGCCCAGGGTGAAGCGACGTAGAGTGGTTGGTTTGTTCATCGGATAGTCCTCCTTGGGGGATGAATCAGCGGCTGGCTGCAGCCAGCCCCTGGCGCTCGCCACCAGCCTTGAGGGTGGCGAGCCATTGCGGGTCGATATCGGTGAAATCGCTGGTCATTGGCAGGTAGCGCTCGGGGAATTCCCAGATCACCAGCTGCGGCGGGTTGTCCGCGAATTCGTCGCTCTGCAGGTACTTGAGCATTGGCACCAGCGGGCCTTCGCCTTCCTCGGCGTAGTTACCGAGATCACGCTGCAGGTGCTGGCGCAGGGCACCGGCGAAGTTCCATGCCGGGTTGGCGCTGTAGCTGGTGCCGACCAGGGCCACCGGCATATCGCTGTCGCCGAACAGGTCGGCGCTGCCGGCCTCGGCGCTGTGGGTTTCGCGTTGCTGCAACTGATCGGCTTTGGGCAGCAGGTTTTCGAACAGCGGGGCCAGCGGCAGGAAGCGGGTCAGGTCGCCTTGATGTGCACGGGTGGTCACCGTCTCGGTGACGAACTGCTGGGGCTCGCCGCGCAGCTGTACTGCACTGCGCACCACTTCGCTCAGTGCGCGCGCGGTGACGTCGGCGCCCTGTGGCGTCCAGTGGGTATCGGTACGCAGGAACATCGGCGCTTCGTCCTTGCCGGCCTGCAGAGGGCCAAGCAGGTCGGGTGCGGCGATGCCGGCATCGCGCACTGCATGATGAAAGCGCGGATAGAGGCTGGCCTGCATGGCACTGGGGTGGTGCTCGCCAGTGTGTTCCGGGTACAGGCGGGTCTTGGCCGGGACGATGGCCAGCAGCAGGTGGATGTCACGTTGTTCCAGCTGACGCTGCACGCCGCGGATCAACGCCAGGTTGTCACGCATCTGGCGCTGGGCGTCGGGTACCGGGTCGAACTCCTCGTCCGAGTACAGCCAGCCGCCATCACCGATCACCAGGCCACTGCGACCCTCACCGAAGGCCAGGTACTCCAGCGCGGCCCAGAGGTTGATGCCGGCCTGCTTCAGGGGGAAGTGCTCGTCATAGTGGTGCTCGATGCTCTTGGCCAGGCCGCCGTCCAGCACGCTGGGTTTGGCTGGCATGCGGTAGTCGGCGAGCTTGGCCAGTGCGAGCAAGCTGACCGGCAGCAGCAGCAGGCTGAACAGCACGACATAGAGAGTCTTGATGGGGCGGTTCATCATCGGCCTCCGCTCAGAACTGGAAGTAGAGGAAGGGGGAATAGCTCTGCGCCGAGAGCTTGAGCAGCGAGGCGCAGAACAGCAGGAGCAGGGCACCTCGCAGGGCGACCGTGCGCAGGTCGATGGCCTGCAGGGCAACGCCGGCACTGGCCAGGGTCAGCCCCGGCTCGTGGCGACGGCCGGCGAGGAACTGCCGGGCGCCGCACAGGGCGATGACGATCCAGGCCAGGGCCAGCGTGGTCATCTGCAGGCCGGTGATGCGCGCCAGCGTCAGTTCGCTCAGGTGCCAGTCGTCGAAGGCGAACAGGGCGGCGTACATACGCCCGGCCACCTCCAGGTTCTCGGCGCGGAAGATCACCCAGCCGAGCATCACCAGCAGCAGGGTGAAGGCCCACTTGAACAGGTTGAACTGCGTGGCGGCGGCTTTGACGCCCAGCGCCCGCTCGATGGCCAGCCAGGTGCCGTGCCAGGCGCCCCAGATCAGGAAGGTCCAGTTGGCGCCGTGCCAGAAACCGCCCAGCAGCATGGTCAAAAACAGGTTGCGGTAGGTGTTGAAGGTGCCGTGGCGGTTGCCGCCCAGCGGCACGTACAGGTAGTCGCGCAGCCAGGTGGACAGACTGATGTGCCAGCGTCGCCAGAACTCGGTGATCGACTGGCTGATATAGGGCTGGTTGAAGTTCTCCATGAAGCGAAAGCCCATCATCAGGCCGAGGCCGATGGCCATGTCGCTGTAGCCGGAGAAGTCGAAGTACAGCTGTGCGGTGTAGGCGATCATGCCCAGCCAGGCTTCGCCGGTGGTCGGGTTGTCCAGGGCGAAGCAATGGTCGACCAGCGGCGCCAGGCTGTCGGCGATGAACACCTTCTTGACGAAGCCCTGCATGAAGCGCGTGGCGCCTTCGCTGAACTTGTCCAGGCTGTGCGTGCGGTCGGTGAACTGGTCGGCCAGGTCCTTGTAGCGCAGCACCGGGCCGGCGATCAGCTGCGGGAACAGGGCGATGAAGGCCGCGAAGTTGATCAGGTTGCGCGTTGGTTCGGTGTCCTTGCGGTATACATCGATCAGGTAGCTGATCGACTGGAAGATATAGAAGGAGATACCGATCGGCAGGATCACCGCGGTCAGCACGAAGGGTTCCAGGCCCATGGATTCGAGCACGGCATTGATGTTGGCCACGCCGAAGTTGGCGTACTTGAAGTAGCCCAGGGTCGCCAGGTTGCCGACCACCCCGGCGACCACCCATCGGCGTGCCATCTGGGTGCCGGCGTGGGCGTGAATGCGCAGGCCGATGCCGTAGTTCCACAGGGTCACGGCGGCGAACAGCAGGAGGAAATCCACCCGCCACCAGGCGTAGAAGGTGTAGCTGCCGATCAGGATCAGCAGGTTGCGCCCGCGATTCGGGCACAGGTAGTACAGGCCGAGGAAGATCGGCAGGAACAAGAACAGAAATACGTTGGATGAAAAGACCATCCGTGCTTCTCCGTGAACAGCCGGGGCAGCGCCCCCCTTTCCCCCCGCGAGCGGAGGGTTTGTTTTGTTACGTCCTGTAGGAGCCGGTTCATCCGCGAAAATCGCGGCTAAAGCGGAATGCCGCCCAGCCGCTCCTACGGTTTTTCGAATACCTGGGTCACTTCACCACCGAGGCGGAAGCTGTTGAACGGCCCCATCTCCTGGTTCAGTTCGCGAGCCTGCTCGTCACAGGCATAGAGGCTGCAATAGGGCGCCAGCCAGGCGTATTTGTAGTCCTTGCGCAGTTCCGCCATGTCCTGCTTGGCGCCACTGCGGCGGGCGAAGACGGCGGGGTCGCGGGCGCCTTGCAGCACCCGTTCGGCCAGGCGTTGCAGGGCACCGTGGTTCTCGTCGCGCAGATCGACATCGTTGGCCTGGGCGAATGCCGCGATCATCGCCAGCGGCGGCAGGGCGTAGTTGTGATAGGCCAGGGCGCGCTGGCTGCGGCGCATCTCGTTTTCCAGGTAACCGTCGCCATCGACCTGACCGGCTGCCACGCGGAATTGACCGACCGACCAGTCGAACAGATCGCGGCGATCGGCGATGACGGCCACCGCCATCACCGACCAGGCCGCCCAGTAGCTGTGGTTGTTGATCTTGCGCAGCGGCAGGTCGCTCCATTCACGCACCGTGTGTTCGGCCAGGCGGGTGAACCAGGCTTCGATGCGTGCGCTCTGCTGCGGGTAGGCGGCCAGCGGTTGCGACTCGGAGAACTTCAGGCGCAGCCAGGCGCCAGCCAGGCTGCCCAGCGCCCATTTGCGCATCGACTTGCCGGTATGGTTGAACTGCTCGGACTCCAGCGCATCGGCACTGGCCCACTGGTCGAGCCACTCCACGGCGCAATCCAGGTGCCCTTGCTGACCGGTACGCATGTAGTTGGTGATCATCCGTCCGGCGTCCTTTTCCAGGCGGGTGATGGCCGAGGTCTGCTCGCGGAAGTTCTTCTCGGCCTTGCGGTTGAGCGTGGCGCGGGCACTGTTCGAGCCTTCGTACTTGCTGGTGAACTGCAGCTCGCCGGTGTAGGGGCGAGGCACCGCCGCGCAGACCGGCGCCTTGCCGTCACGCTGGCCGACGGCGGCGTAGTAGCCGGCCGGCGGTTGCAGCGCGGCGAAGGCCGGGGCGCTGAGCAGCAGGGTCAGGAGCGTGAGTGGGGCGAGTCGCATGGGCATGGTGGCCTCCTCAGTCGTCCGCGCTGTGCTGCGCGACCTGCTGGTTGGGCCCGCTGGGGCGCTGGCACAGGCTGGCCTGGACTTTCAGGTCCTCATCACTGTCTTCGGGCTTCTGGATTTCCAGGGCGAAGAAGTTCTCCTCGCCCCAGCCCGGCTCGTCACGCAGCTCCACGGCGAAGCGCCCGTCGGTATCGACGGTGTTGGGCTTTTCCAGCTTGAGCTGCTCGCGACGGCCGTTGAGGTACCAGATGGTGGCGTCGACGCGCTTGACCGACGGATCGCTGAAACGCAGGTCGAGCTGGTGGCGGTTGCCGCGCAGGGTCAGCAGCTTGCTCTCGCCGTTGACCAGCACCTCGTTGCTGCCCGGATGCAGGCGTTTTTCGCTGCTCAGCAGTTCGGTCTGGCCGCTGCAACCGTTGTTCAGGGTGGCCATCAGCTGGCGATGGATCTTGTCCGAGGCCAGGTCGTAGAGCGGCGAGAATTCCCAGATGAGAATCTGCGGCGGGTCGTTCTGGAACGACTCGCTGGCCAGGTACTCGAGCATCGCGCCTTCCAGTCCGCCGCCCGGGAAGGCGGCGTTGAGCACGTCGGTGCCCAGGTACTGTTCGAGGAAGCCGCTGAAGTTGTAGTTCTTGCCGCTGTGGCTGGTGCCGACCAGGGTGATCTTCGGGCTGCTCTCGTCACCGAACAGGGCGTCACCGTCGCTGGCGTCCTTGGGTTCGGTGATGAACTGATCGACGTACTGCACCGCGTAACCGGTACCGCACAGCTGGCTGGCGACGTTTTGCATGGTGCCGGTCTTGCCCATCAGGCCGACGCGCTGGGTGACGAACTCCTTGCGCGGGATGTCTTCGAAACCGGGAATGCGCTTGACCGTCTCGGCCACCAGGCGCGCAGTGCGCTCGGCGCCGTAAGGCGTCCAGTGCTGGTCGCGGCGGAAGTAGAATTCCTGCTCGCTGTGCTCGTCGGTCAGCCCGCTCAGATCCGGTACCCAGATGCCCAACTGCTCGAAGCGGTTGAGGGTCTGGCGGTAGTTGCGCAGGGCCTTGTCGTAGTCGAAACGCTGGTAGTCGGCGGGGCGCAGCTTGTCGCGATTGACCAGGCCGCGGGTCGGTTGATAGACCACCACCAGCTCGACGCCGCGCTGCTTGAGGCCGTCGCGCAGCTCCTTGAGGCGCTGGTAGCCGACTTCGCTGGTGCCGAACTCGGTGCGTAGATCTTCGACGCTGCGGAACAGCCAGCCCTCGTCGGCATCCATCAGGGTGACGAAGTTCTTCATATAGTTGGTGGTGTAGCGGCTGGCGTCATGCGCAGCCGGGCACAGCGAGCAGCAGTCTTGCACCTGATATTGCGGCGCCGGGCGTTCTTCGGCCTGCAGGTTGCTGGCGAAGGCGGCGCAGGTCACTGCCAGGGCCAGGGTCTTGAGTGTGTATGCAGTCATGGGAGGCCTCGTCAGTTGGTCATCGGCTCGGGCTCGATCGGATCGATCAGCACGGGCAGGCGCTGGCGCAGCATGAGGTCGAGGATCTCGTCCTGTTTCTCGCCGAGGATGCCGGCGAGCTGGATGCCGGTGCTCTTGCTCGGCGCGAGCATCTTCACGCGGTACATCTCCACGGAAAGTGGCGAGTCGATGTTGATCGGGCTGGAGCCATTGGCGGCCAGGGTGCCGCCGACGATGATCATCGAGATCTTGGTATCGAACGGGTCGAGATCCAGGTCGCGATCGGTGTCGGAGAGATCCTTGATATGGCCGTACACGCCGGTCAGCTGGTTCATCGCCGACAGGTTGTCGTAGAGGCGGATGTTCTCGCTGTTGCGAATGCGGATGCCGTGGCGCTGGTTGCGCAGCACCTGGTTGCCCCACAGCAGGTTGTCGCCGCTTTCGTACAGGGTGATGCCGTCGGAGTGGTTGCTGTGCACGCGGTTGTAGGCGATCAGGTTGCGCTCGCTGTTACGGTCGATGACCACCCCGGAGAGCTTGTTGTCATGGCTCTCGTTGTTGATGATCCAGCTGTCGTTGACCTCGCGCGAAATGATGATGCCGTGCTTCTTCTTGGTGCCGAAGACCTTGTTCTCGGCGATGATCAGGCCGTGCGAACGGTCGTGCGGGTCGATGCCGTAGACGATGTTGTCGCGGTAGGTGTTGCCCTTGATCACCACGTTCTGCGCTTCGTAGCAGTAGAAGCCGTACCAGTGGTCGACGAATTCCGAGTCGATCAGCCAGCCGGTCGGTTCTTCCCGTTGCAGGCGTTCGTGCATGTTCGGCGTGTACTGGGTGATCGACACGCCGTAGGACTTGGAGTTGTCGTAGCCCAGGCTGGTCAGCACGCTGCCGGCGATGTACAGCTCGCTACCGCCCCAGGACACCAGGAACGGGCGGAACTCCTTGCCGTCATCGCGCATGGTCGCCGGGCCGTTGTCCGCCTCGCGCCAGGCGGTGACGCGGGTATCGGTGAGGAACATCATGCCGTCGTTGACCAGGAACGAGCCGCGCTCCTGCGACAGGCGCAGCTCGCGGGTTTCCTTGCCGACATGCAGCGCTGCACCTTCGGCGACGACGATAGGCAGGCGGGCGATATACACCCCCGGCTGCTGCTCGGCGAACTGGCTGTCGGGCAGGGCCTTGGCCAGGTCCTGCGCGGTGACCAGGCCGCCTTCGATGAAGATTGCATGGGGCATGCCCTGCTGGCGCTTGATCCATTCACGCAGGCGCTCGTTACCGCCGGTGAAGTCCTTCAGCGCGTCCTGACGCAGCATGCGCCGTACCACCACCTTGCCTTTGTGCTCGCGCGGAATCTTGGCCAGCACGGCTTGTGTGGTGTAACCGGAGAGGTCCGGCAGCTCGGGTGCTTCCATGTGCAGTTCGTCTGCCGGCGCGCTGCGTACGCGGTAGTCGAACTGGTGTTCCTGCGGGTTGGCCTGGGCCAGCGGCGCAGTGAGGCATAGCGCGCCGAGCAGCAGGGGTAAGGCTAAGCCGTTGGGTTGCATGGTCCGATCCCTCAGAAGCGCCAGATGAAGTCGACGAAGGCGCGGTGCATCACCGAGTCGGTGCCGCTGCCATAGGCATCGCCGGGCAGGAATACGCCGGCGCGCAGGCGCACCAGGGCCGAGCGGTCATCCAGCTGTTCGGCCACGGCGGCCGGCAGCAGGCCCTGCTTGAAATAACGGGTCAGCACCAGGTCGACTTCCTGGCCGATGTCTTTTTCACCGTCCTGCAGCGGCGCGGTGATACCGCTGTCGCCGACGTCCTGATCGCTGTCGACGCGCCAGAAACGGTGGTAGACGACGCTGGCGTCGTAGTCCTCGTTCAGCTCCCAGGAGCTGAAGGCACTGGCCACCTGCAAGTTCGACAGTTCGCCACGGAAGGCCTCGCCGTAGCGGTGCAGGCGTGACTCGACGCCGGTGAAGTTGGCTCGATTGCTCTCCAGGCCGGTCTGCATGAACTGTTTGGATTCGTTCTCGTCGCCACCGCCGCTACCACGGGAGTAGGCAGCGCCGATCTTCCAGTTGTCGTCGAGGGCATAGCGCAGGCCGAGATCGACCGCCCAGGCATCCACGTCCTGGCTGCGTGAGCCGGTGGCGATCCGATCGCTACCGACCACTTCCTGCTGCAATTGGTCGGTATCGCCCTTGAGCCAGGTCAGTTGTGCCCAGTAGTTGAGACGGTTGCGCGAGTCGCGCTCGAAGAAGCCGCCGTCGGCATGCAGGCCGAACCAGGTCAGGTCGCCGGTGTAACGCTTGCTCAACTCGTCGATGCGCTCGCCGGGACGCGCCAGGTGACCGTCGTCGCGGCTGTGGTGCAGGTTGGCGCCGATGCGGTGGCCGGGCGTCCACTGGTAGTCGAGGCCGGCGAAGAAATGCCTGCGGTCCTCGTCTTCTGGCGCCAGGTCATCGAGGTCGGTGCGGTATTCGGAAAAGCGCTCGGCAACGCCGACTTTGGCGCGCAACAGGGTGGTATCGAACTGCCATTGAATCGCTTCGATGTTGTTGTCCATCCACGCGCCGTCATCGCTGCGCAGGCGCTGGCGGCCGACGCGCAGGTGCTCGCCGGGGTAGGCGGTGATACCGGCGTAGTCGACCCAGAATTCGCGCATGGCCAGGTAGTTCTTGTCCGGCTGGCGCGCATCGCTGCGCTGCGTGCTGTCTTCGCCGTCGTCCTGCAGCGGGTCGGTTTCGATGGTGTCGGTGGCGGTGACCGCCTGGCCCATGGCGAAGGCGCTCCAGTTGCCGCGCTCGCCGTAAGCCCAGGGGCGCAGGTCGAGACCCAGACCGCTGACATCGCCGCCGTCGCGGGTGCCGAGGTCACGGTCGTCTTCCGACTGTGCGGTGATCTTCACATCCAGGCCGAAGTTCTTCGGCGCATCCGCCGCCCAGGCGGAACTCGCAGCCAGCAGGCTGGCACTCAGGCCCAGCTGGCTGACGATCTTGTTCAACTGCATGCGTGAATCCTTGTTCATGGCTGGCTCGCCTGCAGAGCGGCCTGTTGCTGCAGGACGATGCCGCGTGCATCGCGCTCCTCGCGCAGCAGGCGCTGGCCCTCGGCCAGTTGCGCCGGTGTCAGGCTTCCGGCCACGGCCTGCGCCAGTTCGACGGTCGGTGGGGTATTGCGCGGCAGGGCCAGCTGACTGAAGACATAGGCGTTGACCGGGTCAGGCTTGATGCCGCGGCCCTGGCTGAACATCTGCGCCAGGGCGAAGTCGGCGCTGAGCTGGCCGGCGCGCGCAGCGCTGAGCAGGTGATCGAGCGCCTGCTGCGCATAGACCTCACCGAGGTAACCGCGCAGGTAGATCTGCCCCAGGTAGTAGTTGGCGCTGGGCTCGCTGGGCGCAGCCTTGCGCAGGTGTTCTTCGGCCTTGTGCGGCTCTCTGGGGAGCAGCTTGCCTTCGTAGTACAGGCGCCCGAGCAGCAGTTCGGCACGCGGCAGGGCGGCGTCGCGGCCCTTGTCCAGGTAGCCGAGCAGGGTCTCGGTATCGCCTTGCCCGGGGTAGTCGTAGAGCAGGCGCGCCAGGCTGACCCAGGCGGCCGGGTAGTCCGGGGCGATGGTTTCGAGCAACTCCTGGGCGCGCTGCGGTTGCGGCTGGCCGAGCTCGGCGTCGCTGAGCACCTGGGCCACGGACTCGACCTGATTGGGCGAGACGTTGCCGCTGCGGTAGCCGCCCAGCAGTTGCTCAATCAGTGCTTCGCGATCGTCTTCGCGATTCTGTTTCTGGTACACGGTCGCCAGTTCCGCATAGCAGGCGTCGTTGCTGGCCAGGCGTGCCTGGCAGATGCGTTCGATCTCGCCCAGGTGCTGGTCGTAGGTGCCATCGGTGCGGTACAGGAGAATCTGCGCCAGCTCGGCCTGCGGCCGGCCTTCCTGGCGCCAGTCTTGGATACGTTGCGCGATGTTCATGGCGGGAAAGTCCTGTGGGTAGAACAGGTAGAGTTCGGTCAGCGGCAGCAGCGCGCTGGGCTCGCCAGCGCGGCTGGCGCTTTCCAGCAGCTCGGCGGCTTCCTGGCGCTCGGCCAGGGTGCTGCCGGGCTTGCGCGCCAGCAGCTTGCCGAGACGTGCCTGAGCCCGTGGCGAGCCGTCCTGAGCCTGGCGATAGATGCGTTCGGCCTCATCCAGGTCCTGGGTCTGGCCATTGGCGGCGTAGATGTCGGCCAGGCCGATCTGCGCATCGCTGTAGCCCATCTCGGCGAGCTGGCGGAAGTGCCATTCGGCCGTCTGCTGGTCGCCGCTGTGCAGGGCTTCGCGGGCCAGGCGCTCATCCGGCAGGCCGGCACAACCGGCCAGCGTGGCGCTGACGGCTAGGCCGAGCAGGGCGGGGCGAAGAAGAGGCATGCTCACGGCGATCTCCTTATCGACCTGCCGCGACTGCGCGGTCGACCAGCCAGCCCAGCGACGGACCACGGTCGATGACCACATCCACCGGCTGCCCGGCGAGGCTGGCGGGCAGGGTGTCCTGCGGCTTGATCACCACGCGGATGTCCGAGCTCAGGCCACCGTCGTGCAGGCTGCTGCTGACGATCTTGCCGTGGCGTGCCTGATCTTCGCCTGCCACTTTGAAGCTCACCGGCGTGCCGGGGCGCGCCTGCTCCAGGTGACGGTAGGGGAAGCTGGCGCTGACGGTGGCGACGCCATCCTGTGGCACCAGCTCGAAGATCACGTCGCCCTTGCTGGCGAACTGACCGTCGGCCACCAGCTGACGGGAGATCTTGCAGTTGCACGGGCTGGTCAGGGTGCCCTGCATTTCACGGGCGAACAGCGCTTCGATCTGCTCCGGTTCGAGCTGGTCGTCACCCAGGTGGCCCTTGAGCATTTCCAGCATGCTGGTGGTGAAGGTGGCGATCGGCGCGCCTTTCTCGATTACCCCGTCAGGCTGGGCCAGGCTCTGCACACTGCCTTCACGTGGCATGGTCACCTGCAGTGCCGGCAGGCTGATCTGTGCCGACTGCGCATGGGTGACGAAGTACAGGCCGTAGATCGACTTGCCGATGTAGCCGAAGGCGGCCAGGCCGATGAGGAAGATGGCGCCGCTGAAGGTCACTGCACGCAGGCGGCCGAATACGCCCATGCCGCCGCCGGAGCCGCCCTTGCGCGCCTTGGTGAAGTTGTCGCGCTGGAGGATGTGTAGCACTTCGCCGACATTGACCAGCTCACCAGCGAGGTGGGCACTGATCAGGTGGCGCAGCGCTGCCGCCTCGCGGGCGCCCAGGCCGTGGAACTGGCAACCGACGCGATTGTGTTCGGGTTGTACCGAGGTCACCTGAAACTCGATATCCAGACCCAGTACCAGGCTGTCGAGTTGAAACTGCAGTTGGCCGCGATGGAAGTCACCGACCTTGTGCGAGGTGTTCTCGCTGGTGAAGCTGAAGCCGCCGGCAGAAACATCCTGCAGGCGTGCGTCGATGCGGTCACGCTGGGCGTTGGTATAGCGCAGGCGTCCGGGTAGCTTGACGCGGGCATGTTGGCGCTGGGCTTCGGACTCATGGACGACGTTGAGATTGGCGACGGAGTTCATGGTGGCTATTTCCTATTCGAGTACGGTCACACCAGCGCCAACAGCGCGGCGATGAAGACAGAGGCGGCAGAGAAGGTCATGGCGCGCGACGACCAGCTGTTGAACCAGTTGGCGAAGCTGGACAGGCCACGGTTGAGCTTGGTGTTCTGGCGTGTCCAGGATTGCTGGTCGAGGCGGAAGAACACGTAGATCTTCACCAGCGCACCGACGATCTGGTTGTAATAGAGCAGCACCGGGTAGGCCGGGCCGATGCGGTGGCCGGAGAACATCAGCAGCAGGGTCAGGATCAGGCGCGTAGTACCGATCCACAGCAGGTAGATCAGCAGGTACATCAGGCTGTACTTGATGCTGGCGATGATCGCCACGCACAGGCCGAGGATGCAGGTCCACATCGATACGCGCTGGTCGAACAGCACCAGGCTGGTGAAGGCGCCAAGGCGACCCATGCCCAGACGCAGGGCGCGCGAGTTCTGCCGCAGGTTATTGCCGTACCAGCGGAACATCAGCTTGCGGCTGGCCTTGATGAAGCTCTTCTCCGGCGGGTGCTCGACCGTGTTGATCGCGGCATCCGGCACGTAGAAGGTGTCGTAGCCCAGGCGCATCAGGCTGTACCAGCTGGACTTGTCGTCGCCGGTCAGGAACTGGAAGCGCCCCAGGCGCCAGTGTTCCAGGTGGTCGCTCTCCACATCGCGGATGAACTCAGGGTCGGTCACCACGCTGGCGCGGAATACCGACATGCGCCCGGTCATGGTCAGCACGCGCTTGCTCAGCGCCATCGAGCACATGTTGAGGTGACGTTGGGCGAAGCGCAGCTTGTGCCACTCGCTCATCAGGTAGCTGCCACGCACCTCGCAGAACTCGTTGGTGGTCAGGCCGCCGACATTGGGGAAGAGCTTGAACCAGGGCACGCTTTTCTTCACCACTCCGGGCTCGAGCACTGTGTCACCATCGATCACCGCCACTACCGCATCGCGGTCCGGCATTTGCCGGGAGATGGCACGGAAGCCGTGAGCCAGACCGTCACGCTTGCCAGTACCGGGGATGCGCACGATATCCAGCTTGACGTGTGCCGGCGGCTCGGCCTGGGCCCAGAGGTTCTTGATCAGCAACTCGTCGGAGAGCTCGACGATCGAGCAGACCACGGTGGTCGGGTAGCCGCAGTCGATGGCTTCGCGGATCACCGAGCGGTAGACCATGGCGGTGGTCAGTGCCTCGATGCGGAAGCTGGTGACCAGCAGATACGCGTGAGAAGGGGCGGCATCCTTGCCGAGTTTTTGCACCTTGCGGCGATACCAGGGGTACACCAGATAGAGGAACAGGCAACCGCGCACGAAGTGCATGGCGCCCATGGAATAGCGCCAGATGCCGACGATACCGATGAGCAGGAGGAAGTCCCGCGATTCGGGGTCGAACACCGTGCGTGGCAGTGCCAGGGCCAGAAGCATCAGCAGGCTGAGGTAGAGCAGCCAGCCGCTGGCTTCGTTGAGGCCGTTCTTGAGCTTGTCCATATGCGTCTCTCGGTGCCCGCGCGCAAGGCGCGGGCACACTCGGCCCTTACCAGCAGATGCCTTCGGCCACGCCGTTGCTGGCGTGGGGCATGAAGCCGACCAGATCGATCACCCGCTTGCCGCTCGGCGCCTGTTCGACCAGCTTGGCGAAGCGCTCGTCGCTATTGCCCAGGACGATGATGTCGGCCTTGGCCACCACGTCTTCCAGGTCGCTGTTGAGCAGCGAGGACACGTGCGGGATCTTCGACTCGATGTAGTCCTTGTTGGCGCCGTGGACACGGGCGTACTCGACGTTGCGGTCGTAGATGCTCAGGTCGAAGCCCTTGCCGATGAGCATTTCCGCCAGCTCCACCTGTGGGCTTTCGCGCAGGTCGTCGGTACCGGCCTTGAAGCTCAGGCCGAGCAGGGCGACCTTGCGCGATTCGTGGCTGGAGATGATGTCGAAGGCCTTCTGCACCTGGGCGGCGTTACTGCGCATCAGCGAGCCGATCAGCGGTGCTTCCACGTCCAGGCTGCCGGCGCGGTAGTTCAGGGCGCGCACGTCCTTGGGCAGGCAGGAACCGCCGAAGGCGAAGCCGGGCTTCATGTAGTACTTGGAGAGATTGAGCTTGTGGTCCTGACAGACCACGTCCATCACCTCGCGACCATCGACGCCGACCGCCTTGGCGATGTTGCCGATCTCGTTGGCGAAGGTGACCTTGGCGGCGTGCCAGACGTTGCAGGTGTACTTGATCATCTCGGCGACTTCGATGTCCTTGCGGATGATCGGTGCGTCGAGTTCGCTGTAGATGCTTTCCAGCAGATCGCCGGAGGCCTTGTCCAGCTCACCGATGACGGTCATCGGCGGGAAGTCGTAGTCTTTGATCGCGGTGCTTTCGCGGAGGAATTCGGGGTTCACCGCCAGGCCGAAGTCGACGCCGGCCTTCTTGCCCGAGCAGTCTTCGATAATCGGCAGTACCACGTTCTTCGCGGTGCCTGGCAGCACGGTGCTGCGTACCACCACGGTGTGACGCTCGTTCTTGTCGCGCATGGCCATGCCGATTTCGCGGCACACGCCCTCGATGTAGTTCAGCTCCAGGTCGCCGTTCTTCTTGCTCGGCGTGCCGACGCAGATGAACGATACGTCGCTTTCCAGTACTGCAGCGGCAACATCGGTGGTGCCACGCAGGCGACCCTGACGCAGACCCTGTTGCAGCAGTTCTTCCAGGCCCGGTTCGACGATGGGCGATTTACCGTTGTTGATCAGGTCGATCTTGTGCGCGGAAATATCCACACCAATCACGTCATGGCCGCGTGCCGACAAACAGCCGGCGCAAACTGCGCCTACATAACCCAAACCGAAGATACTGATTCGCATGGTATTCACCTCGTCCGTATGATGCAGTTTCAAATACTGGCCTTATGGCCAAAACTAATCCGTGAACTTGCTGTTTTGGATGTGAGCAAGTTCATTCAGGCATAAGTTAAGTGGGGCGCCGGAAGTGGCACCAAATGCAGGCCTTTATATGGAGAGTGGCCCTTTGATGTTGCAGTTTCCGCCTCGCTAGAGGCCTCTATGTCAGTAATCTTACGGGTTTGCGTATCTCCCTCTGAAATACGGTAACTTTCGTTCGGGCGAAGCTGTCCGGCGAAAGTTAATTCGCAATTCGGCAGGTTCAAGTGATAAGAAAGTTATGTATTGAAATGTGTTACGGGCTGTATGAGTCGTGGGCCTTTCGGATAGTTCCTACCGTTCGTCCTGAAGCTGAACCGGAGCTGAACGGATAATTTGATTGCAATATGCTGGCAACTTGCAAAATGCATGATGGCACACTGCAGGTTAATTAACGCGAAACTATCCGATAACTAAGAAAGGCAATAAGTTCTACGGAAAGTGCCCTCGCGCTAAAACTGTGATGGCAAACAGGTTTTTGAGAATCAAGCGTAACGGGAAGGGAATTTTTGCCAGACGTGGCGTTCAGGGCGCCGCGAGCGGTGCGGGGAAGAGAACTCAGGAAAGGAGCAGGCCGGCAAGCGCAGCGGCCAAACCCATGCAGCAGCCGATGAGCGGTGCATGGGCTCGGCTGACAAGGCGGATCAGTCTTGTGGCTGGTCGCGCAGGAAAACCAGGCTGTCAGCCTTGGAATGCTCGGCCGAATAACGGTAGCCCTGGTAGTTGAAGTCCTTCAGGCCTTCGGGGTCGGTCAGGCGTTCCTTGACCACATAGCGTGCCATCAGGCCACGAGCTTTCTTGGCGTAGAAGCTGATAATCTTGTACTGGCCGTTTTTCAGATCCTTGAACTCGGTATCGATGATGCGTGCGTTCAGGGCCTTGCGCTTGACCGCACCGAAGTATTCATTCGACGCCAGGTTGAGCAGCACGTCATCGCCCTGGGCCTGCAGCGCTGCATTGAGCCAGCCGCTGATGCGCTCACCCCAGAAGGCATAGAGGTCCTTGCCGCGATCATTATTCAGCTTGGTGCCCATTTCCAGGCGGTAGGCCTGCATCAGGTCCAGCGGGCGAAGCACGCCATACAGGCCGGAGAGCATGCGCAGGTGAGCCTGGGCGAAGTCGAAATCCTCTTCTGAGAAGTCCTCGGCGTTGAGGCCGGTATACACGTCGCCCTTGAATGCCAGCAGCGCCTGCTTGGCGTTGGAGGGGTTGAACGGCCGCTCCCAGCTGCCGAAGCGTGCCGCGTTGAGGCCGGCGAGCTTGTCGGACAGCCCCATCAGCTCGGCAATCTGGGCCGGGCTGAACTCGCGCAACTGATTGATCAGTTCCTGAGCATGGTCGAGGTGTTCGGGTTGGGTGAAGCGCGGGGTGGCTGGCGGGGTCTCGTAGTCGAGGGTCTTGGCCGGTGAAATCACCATCAGCATGGGCAGGTCTCCAGAAAGCGTGACGGCGATTCTAGAAGCTGGCGTCAGGCGTGACCACCTATCGGGGCGATTGAGAGAAGCATCTGCACAGTGTTGGCGCGTCGATGACGCAAGGCGGTGCGCAGGGTCAGCACAAGGTACTGGGTAGGACTTCGGACTGTAACGGTGTCCTGCGTGACCGCCAAGCGCTATCTGTCGCACCGACAAATAAACCCCCGGTTCGAGAAAAAAACATTTTTCTGTCATGCGAATTGGGGTAATAAAAAAGCAAGACCGCCGAAACCTGCAGACAGGTGGCGGCCATTGGCCCTCACCTTGCTTGCCACCTTTCGGCCCCGATCTGAAAAATCGGCGGTCTCTGTCCGGCGCAGCACCGCCCCTGGTATTGCGTCGCCCGGCTACGACAAGAAGGTGACCGAGTATGGATGACCACGGACGCTCCAAGCCCACCGCTCCAACCCTCTACGCCCTCGACACCAATGTCCTGATCCACGATCCCAACGCCTTGCTGAACTTCGAAGAACACCATGTCGCGATCCCGATGACGGTGCTGGAGGAACTCGACAAACTGAAATCCGGCAAGCATGGCGTCGCCGCCGAATGCCGCCAGGCAATCCGCCTGATCGACCAGATCCTCGCTGGCGCCGAACCTGAAGACGTCGAGTACGGCGTACCGATCCAGCGCGGCAAGAGCGGCCCTTGCGGGCGTCTTTCCATCCTCATGAGCAAAAGCGCGGCGCCGGTGACCTGGCTGCCGGAAAACCTCAACGACAACAAGATCATCAACCAGTTGGTGGAGCTGAAGTCTCGCAACCCCGGGCTGTCCGTGGTGCTGGTGACCAAGGACATCAACATGCGTCTGAAGGCGCGTGCCTGTGGCATCGACGCCGAGGATTACCACACCGACCAACTGGTCGATGACGTTTCGCTGTTGTCCAAGGGCTATCACGACCTGCCCGGCTCGTTCTGGGAGCGTGTGAGCAAGGTCGACACCCGCCAGGACCACGGCCGCACCTGGCACCGCGTACAGCTCACCGACAACCTGCCGGTGGTGCACATCAACGAGTTCATTCTCGATGAGCAAGGCTTCGTTGGCTGGATCAAGGCGATCAAGGGCGACGAGCTGGTGATCCTCGACATGCATCAGGAGCCGCTGCTGCATCAGGAAGCCTGGGGCCTGAAACCGCGCGACATTCATCAGGCGCTGGCGCTGTTCGCGCTGCTCGATCCAGAGATCCACCTGGTCAACCTGTCCGGCGCAGCCGGTTCCGGCAAAACCATCCTGGCGCTGGCCGCAGCCATCGAGCAGACCATGGTCAGCAAGCGCTATCGGCGAATCATCGCCACCCGTAGCGTGCAGGGGCTGGATCAGGAAATCGGCTTCCTGCCCGGCACCGAGGCGGAGAAGATGGAGCCCTGGCTCGGAGCGATCACCGACAACCTCGAGGCGCTGCACATGGAGGACGAAAGCACTCACGGCAGTGTCGACTACATCCTGCAGAAGGTGCCGCTGCAATTTAAGTCGCTCAACTACATCCGCGGGCGTAGCTTCCAGCAGAGCCTGATCCTCATCGACGAGTGTCAGAACCTCACGCCGCACCAGATGAAGACCATCATCACCCGTGCCGGCAGCGGCTCGAAAGTGGTGTGTCTGGGCAACCTGGCGCAGATCGATACGCCTTACCTGTCGGCGCCCAGCTCGGGCCTGACCTACCTCACCGAACGCTTCAAGGACTTCCCTCACGGCGTACACATCACCCTGCAAGGCGTACCGCGCTCGGTCCTCGCGGAATACGCGGAAAGTCATATGTAACCCTGTAGCTGTGAAACACTGGCGCCCCTGCTCGCAAGAGCAGGGGCGTTTTAGTCTGCATCAACGAATTTCTACAGGTCTCGTGGGAGCGGCTTCAGCCGCGATGATCGCGGATAAATCCGCTCCTACAGTAGTTGTGTCGCCGAATGCCGTCAGTAGCCCGGATGAAATCCGGGGATTTTGCCGCTCTGGTCCTGGATTGCATCCGGGCTACGAAATCCTGACTTGCAGGTTTACAATCGGCCGATTCCCGCCAGGAGCTTTCCCGTGCTGACCCACCTCGATTCCCAAGGCCGCGCGCACATGGTCGACGTCACCGACAAGGCGACCACCTTCCGCGAAGCCACCGCCGAAGCGCGCGTGCGCATGCTGCCCGCCACCCTGCAGATGATCGTCGCTGGCGAGCACCCCAAGGGCGACGTGTTCGCCGTGGCGCGCATCGCCGGCATCCAGGCGGCGAAGAAAACCAGCGATCTGATCCCCCTGTGCCACCCGTTGATGCTCACCGGCGTCAAGGTCGAGTTGCGCGCCGAGGGCGATGACGCCGTGCATATCACCGCACGCTGCAAACTGTCCGGGCAAACCGGTGTCGAGATGGAGGCACTGACTGCCGCCAGCGTCGCCGCGCTGACCATTTATGACATGTGCAAGGCCGTGGATCGCGGCATGGTCATCGAGCAGGTGCGCCTGCTGGAGAAACTCGGCGGCAAGAGCGGTCACTACAAGCTGGAGGAACAAGCATGATCCGCGTGCAGTACTTCGCTCGCTACCGTGAAGCCCTGGGCCGCGACGACGAACAACTCAGCGGCGACTTCGCCACTCTCGACGACCTGCGCCTGCATCTGCTCGCGCGCGGCGGCGAATGGGAAGTGCTGGGCGAACAGAACCTGATGTGCGCGCGCAATCAGGAGTTGTGCAGCCTCGACGAGCCGCTGGCCGAAGGTGATGAAGTGGCCTTCTTCCCCACCGTGACCGGCGGCTGATACGGCTGTAGAGCGGCCGGGCAGCGTTCCGCTCCAGCCCTCCAAAGCGAACTGAAAACGTCCCGCCAAACGAGAATCCCTGCATGACCATCCGCGTACAAAGCCAACCCTTCGATCCCGGCACCGAGCTCAATGCCCTGCATGCCGCCAACTTCGGTATCGGCGCGGTGGTCTCCTTCGTGGGGTATGTACGCGACTTCAACGAAGGGCGCGAAGTCGGTGGCATGTTCCTCGAACACTTTCCCGGCATGACCGAAAAGGCCCTGGCCAAGATCGCCGATGAAGCGCGCGAGCGCTGGCCGCTGGTGGGGATCGAGATCATTCACCGCATTGGTCGTCTGGAACCAGGTGAGCCCATCGTCTTCGTCGGCACCAGCAGCGCGCATCGCCAGGCCGCTTTCGATGCCTGCAACTTCGTCATGGATTATCTGAAAACCCGCGCGCCGTTCTGGAAGAAGGAAGACACCAGCGAAGGCCCTCGTTGGGTCGAAGGCCGCTGCAGCGACCAGAGCGCCGCGCAGCGCTGGCAAAAGCCGTAGGGGCATGACCGCATAACGCCCAGTGCGCATGGTATGCAGTGCGGGAACCGTGCCCGCTACGCCTGACCTCAGGCTGATCATGATCCGGCGCGCACCGCTGGCCGCGATCTGCCTACGCCAACGCCAGATGTACCCGCAGCGCGATCGGCACCAGCATCAGCAGTACGCCAAGCCCCAGCACGCGTACGCCCCATTCATGATCGCGAAAGTTGAAACCCACGCCCAGCAACAGAAAGCCGCCGATCAGCAGTAACAGCATCAGGTGATAGTGGTCCATGGTTCTTCTCCACGTCCTAGCCTTGTATACAGCCTAGTCCCTCCGTCTGGCTTGGGTGCTGATCTGCGGCAATGAATTTTTGACTCGATTGGCGACAGCTCACGTCCCGATTGGTCGCTGTCTAGCACTTCGGCCTGCTCCATACTCTGCGCAGTCATCGTCAAGGATCGTCCATGCGCCTGCTTCCCTCCCTCCTGCTCGCCGGCCTGTTGAGCGCTGCGCCGTTGTCCGCTGCCGAGCGTGATTTCACCATCTTGCACAGCAATGACTGGCAGTCGCGTCTGCTCGGTTTCGGGCCCAACAACGAATACAGCCCCGCGACCGTGGACGATGACGGCACGGTCGGCGGTGTCGCGCGCCTGGCCACCCTGTTGAATGAGCGTCGCGCGGCCGCTGGCGAGCAGCCCCTGCTGCTGCTCGATGGCGGCGACTTCACCATGGGCACGCTGTTTCACACCATCGCCCGTGAGATGGGCAGCGAGCTGCGTCTGATGAGCGAGCTGGGTTACGACGCGGCGGTGATCGGCAACCACGAATTCGATTTCCGCCCGGCTGGCCTCGCGGCGATGATCAGTGCTGCACACAAGGCCAAGGGCGATGCGCTGCTGCCGTTGCTGTCGAGCAATATGCGTTTCGACCCGGCGAACAAGGCCGACGATAGTCTGCAGGCGCATTTCGATGCGGGACGCATCCTGCCGTACAGGTTGATCGAGCGTGGCGGCATTCGCTTCGGTCTGTTCGGCTTGCTCGGCAACAACGCCGTGGCGGTCAGCCCGATGATCAAGCCGCTGACCTTCGCCGACCCGGTCGCCACGGCCAAGGAAACCGTGGCCAGGCTGCGCGAGGAGGGTGCCGAGGTGGTGATCCTGCTCTCGCACATGGGCGTCACTCAGCAGGCCGATGGCAGCTGGCGCGGCGAAGAAGTGGAGCTGGTCGAGCAGGTGCCAGGCATCGATATCGTCGTCGGTGGTCATTCCCATGTGGCCCTGCCACAGCCAGTGCTGGTCAACGGACATACCCCGGTGGTGCAGGCCGGTTCGGAAATCCAGTACCTCGGCGAGTTGCGCATGACCCTCGGCGATGACGGTGTGCCGCGTGTGCGCGACTACCGCCTGCATCCGATCAATGACAGCATCGCTGGCGACTCAGCCATCACCGCCAAGGTGGAAGACTTCAAACAGGTGGTCAGCGAGCACATGCTCACGCCCAAGGGCTATCGCTTCGACCAGCCGCTGGCCAGGGTCGACCAGAGCCTGGGGCGAGACTTCAGCGAGCACACCCTGGCCAACCTGGTGACCGATGCGCTGCGTCATGCGGTCGATGCTGATCTGGCCTTCACCGGTAACGGCACCATTCGCGATGACCTGCTCAAGGGACGCAACGGTGTGCAGAATGTCTCCGACTTGTTCCGTATCGCGCCGTTGGGCATTGGCCAGTTTGATAACGAGCCTGGCTACCCGATGATCAAGGCCTACGTCAGCGCGCGTGAAATCAAATCGCTGCTCGAAGTGCTGTTGCTGGCTTATCAATTGCGCGATAGCGACAGCTATTACCCTCGGGTTTCCGGAGTGCGCTTCACCTACAATCCCTGGCGCGTGCCGTTCGACCGCATCAGTCGCATCGAGATTGGTGACCCGGTCAAGGGCTACCGCGATCTGGATCTCGATGATGCACGCCTCTTCAGCATCGGCGCCACCAGCTACGTCGGCAGCTTTACCTGGCTCGTGCCGGACCTGACCAAGGGCCTGCTCGATGTGATTCCCAAGGACGCCGAAGGCCGCCCGCTGCCGCGCATCGAGGATGCCATCGTTGATCAGGACCCCGACAAGGACGGCGTGCAGGAACTCAAGGAGTGGCAGGCGCTGCTCGATCATATCCGCAGCCTGCCGGATCTCGACGGCGACGGCCTGGCCGACATCCCCACCACAGGTACTGCGGCCGAGGCTCGCATGGTGCGCGCCCCCAGCCTGCATCCGGCCGAGATGTTCCGTCTGGCTGGGCTCATGCAGTGGGGCGTCAGTGCGGTAGTCCTGGCCTGCGTGCTGTTGATTCTCTGGCTGCTGACTCGCCCGCTGCGCCGCCGCAGTCAGCGTTCACGGCCGTAGGGTGCGCCGCGCGCACCAGGAACGACGCGCTACTCGACCTTCAAGCTCGCACAACGCGCCCTTACTTTCCGGGCGCGCCGGCCTGAACGTCATAACTCCGTTGGCTTGGCGTGCATAGCGCACCCAACGGCCCGCCACCTTGCCAAGCATTGCGTGCCTCCGTATGGTGCAAAGCCGCCTGATTCGGAAGCTATGCAATGATCGCTCAGCACTGTTCGTTCGCTGACCGCGCACACCCGGCCCACCTTCACTCGAATAAAAGCCGCGCCATGACGGCGATGTCCGCCCTATGACTGTCCTCAATCATTCGCGCCCGCTGGCGCTGTTCGGCCTGCTGCTGGCCAACCTCTGCTGGTCAGGCAACGCTTTGGTTGCGCGAGCCTTCGCCGGTGAAATTGCCCCGTTCACGCTGGCTTTCTGGCGTTGGTGCCTGGCGCTGGCATTGCTGCTGCCTTTCGTCGTCATCCCGCTGTGGCGCCATCGCACTGCGGTGTGCAATGCCGGTTGGCGTCTGCTGGTACTCGGTGGTCTGGGGATCGCCGGCTACAACTCGCTGCTCTATAGCGCTGCGCAGACGACGGCGGCGATCAACATCTCGCTGGTCAACACCTGTCTGCCACTGGTGACCTTCATCGGCGCTGGTTTGTTGCTCAACGAATGGCCGGCACGCCGTGCCTGGTGGGGCATGCTGGTGGCCGTAACCGGTCTGGCGGTATTGATCAGCCAGGGGCAATGGAGCCGCCTGGCCAGCCTGTCGTTCAACCGGGGCGACCTGATCATGCTGCTGGCCGTGGTCGACTGGGCGCTGTACTCGTTGCTGCTGCGGCGCTGGGCCAGCTACCTGCAGCCGATCCCGCCGCTGGCGCTGCTCGGCGTGTTTATCCTGCTCGGCGTACCGTTGATCCTGCCCTTCTATTTGTACGAGCTGAGCCAGGGCGCTCATCTGCTGCTCAACGCCGCCAACCTCTCGGCTGTCGCCTACACGGCCGTATTCGCCTCGCTGTTGGCCTACCTGGCCTGGAATCACGGTATCCGTGTAATGGGCGCGGCCAAGGCGGCGCTGACCAACTACCTGATGCCGGTGTTCACCGCGTTGCTGGGTTGGGTGCTGCTGGGCGAGAGCTTGCAGGCCTATCACTGGCTTGGCGCGGCGATGATCTTCGGCGGCCTGCTGCTCGCCACGCGGCCAGGTAAAAAACTGTAGGAGCGGCCCTCGCCGCGAACGCTTCGCCCCGGGATGCGGCTCCTACAGCAGGGGGTACCAGCGATCAGTCGCGTGGGGTGGAGCACGCTTTACCGATCTGCCTTTCAACGTCAGCGGATGAAAAAGGCGCTCACTCCGGCTTCAGCATCACGAAGGCTTCACCGCCTTTGCGATCGTGCATCAGGATGAACGCCTGCCCGGCGATCACCATCTTCACCGGCACCTTGCGCGGTACCGTGGTGCCGGCGTTTACCGCAGCTGCCGTCAGCAACTGGTTCGTCAGGGTATCGTCTTGTTGCGCTTCGCTGGTGACCGCGCACTCATGGCTGGCCTTCACCTGGATACTCATACTCTTGTCGGCATTGAAGCCAACGGTGGCGAAGCCCATGTCGGTCATCTCGCTGATGCCGTGCTGACGCGCCACGCGATGCGCCTCGGCAAAACTCGGCGCTGTTTGCAGGCAGATATCGCGGAACGCCTGCACCACGGGCGAGGTGACCGGCACTGCAGGCTGCGAGCCCAGGTTGGCGCAGGCGCCGAGAAGACCGCAGCTGACAAACAAGACGAGCTTTTTCATTACATCATTCCTTAATGAGGTATCGGGTCAGGGCTGCCGCGATTGCTCGCAAAGATCATGCCCCAGTAATTGCGAAGCCAGCCCCTTGGCCAGGTAGGTTTCTACCACTCGGCCGTCGGCGCACTCGGTCCTGTGCCCGATGGCGACACCGATGGACAGCAGAACGAATAGCGCCAGGCCGATATTCTGGATGGGCGTCATGACAGGGCTCGCTAGGTAAATGATGGGGCAGGATGAACAGACGGGTAGGGGATGGCAAGCGTCAATGTGAGCCTCTGGATTTGTCGGCTCGCTGAGCCAATACTGGCACCCACGCAAATCAGGCAAGGGACTGCGCAATGAAGAAACTGATCATCATCCTGTTGCTGGGCGGCGCCGTCTGGCAGTTTTACCTGAGCAAGCCCGGCAGCCCGGTCATCAGCAATATCGCCAGCGACGGTTCGGTCATGGACAACCCGGTAGTCAGCCAGCCCGGCGCGTCCATCTTCTCGCGGGACAGTCGGCGCTCCTCCACCAGTCAACCCGCGACCCAGGTGGCCAGCAGCAACTACCGCTGTGATGGCCGCACCCACTGCTCGCAAATGACTTCCTGCGCCGAAGCCACCTACTTCCTGCGCAACTGCCCAGGCACCAAGATGGATGGCGACAATGATGGCGTGCCCTGTGAGGGGCAATGGTGCGGGCGCTAGCAGGCCGTTGAAAAACGCAGGCGAGGTAGGCAAGACAATACCGATGGCGGCCCCGCAAAAACGACCGAAAAAGCGGAGTTTACGTGCTGTAAATGAGCATTTTGAGGGCGTTTTTAACGCAGTATTGCCAACGTAGGTAGTTTTTCAACAGCCTGTCAGGGCAGGGAGATCGACAGGCTGCTTAGCGCAACCTGGGCGATAAGCATCCAGGCAACCGCGCTGATGATGCCCAGCACGCTGTAACCGACGACGATACCAAGCGCGATCTGCTTCCACAGCCCGGCGAAACGGTTGGGTTCGTTGCGGTAGCGCGTTGGCATATCGCGCTCTGCCCGTAGATCGTCGAAGTCGTCTCTCGCTCTCAAGGTATTCTCCTGGTTCATGGGCCAGCGCGCGACGACGCTGCAGCCTGCTGGATGCGGATTTTCCGGCATCGGCCGACAGCCCGGCAAGCACCGTCCGAGCGGTTGAGAGCTGAGCCGTGGGCTCAGAAACGAGCGATTCGGCGCACCGCCACCGGCGAAGCCTAACCGCTTGATAAAACGTAAATTTATCGATGATCTGGGGTTGACAGCGATAGGCGAGACGCGGACAATGCGCGCCGTTGGCTACATAGCTCAGTCGGTTAGAGCGCAGCATTCATAATGCTGATGTCCCAGGTTCAAGTCCCGGTGTAGCCACCATAAATTTCAAGGGGTTAGCGCAAGCTAACCCCTTTTTGTTTGCCCAATGAAAAGGCGCCAGAGCGGCGCCTTTTTCGCTTAGCTGCCGGTCGCTCCCACGCATGAAGCGTAGCGCTTGGCGATGGCTATCACCTCGGGCTTGCTGGCAAAGCTCTGTGGGGACTGGCCAAAGATGCGGTTTTCGCACATTTCCCGGTAGTTCTCGTAACGCGCCATGCAGTTGGCCGGCGTCGAGCCGCCTGTAACCTGGTAGCTGGGGTCGCTGCAGATGAAGGCTGCAAGGTTGTTGGCGCCGAGCTTAACCTCGTCGAGGCTTACGCTTGTGCCCTCTGACTTCTTCAGCAAAGCTTGGTAGCTATCGACAGTGATGGCGGCAACGGAGAAGTGCTCGTTATAGACGTAATAGCCACCGGCGGCGATGGCTATCAGCAGTAGTAATGTTTTCACGTGGTTCATCCTTGATGGCGAAGGCCGGCAGGTTAAACGCTTGCATTGAGGCTGTCGATGGCACTCAGAGGCGTTGCGGTTTCATTTGCATGAACTCTAAGAAATCAGTCTCCTTTTCCTGTCTTTTTCTCAAGGTCGCGTGGCGTCAGGCCCTGCTGATCCATGCGAAATTTGATGGCTTCGATAGGGTCGGACGGCGGCATCGGGGCGTGCTCGTCTTCGTACTTGCTCACAAGCAGAGCCAGCACTTCGAGTACATCACCTTCAGGCGTACCAATCTCTGCGCCCCACAGCTCGTCAATGCGCGCCATCGAAGCTGTGTAGTCTTGCTCGGTGCGAATGGGCTTGATGTTCATCACGCAGTCTCCGCGTAAAGCTGATCGTACTGGGCGTGTGGGCCAACGAAGCGAACCACAACGGCATTTACCGGATTGGTCAGCTCGCTATCTGTAGCGCTCAATGGTCTGCTCGATGGCTGCGCCTGACTCGGCATAAGTTGCCGCCAGGGCATACTCAGTCTGCAAGTTCATCCAGAATTGAGCTGAGGTGTCGAAGTAGCGGCCTAGCCGAATCGCCGTATCGGCGGTAATGCCACGCCGCTCGCGCACGATGTCATTGATGGTCGGCGCCGACACATGCAGAGCACGAGCCAGTGCGGCTGGGGTCATGCCCAGCGGTTCAAGGAACTCTTCGCGTAGCACTTCGCCAGGATGAACGGGGCGCATGCCGTTGATAGCCATGTAGCCACCTTCTCAGTGGTAGTCGACGATTTCGACTTGTGTAGGGCCAGCGGCAGTCCACACAAAGCAGATTCGCCATTGATCGTTGATTCTGATGCTGTGTTGATCTGCTCGATTGCCCTGTAGCTGCTCCAGCCGGTTGCCTGGCGGAGAGCGGAGGTCGCGCAGCTCAACGGCTGCATTCAGCATCGGCAGTTTCCGCGTGGCCACATTGAGAATGTTGGCCCAGCGTCTGGAGCTTCCTCACTCAAACAGAGCCTGGGTTTCTGCGCATCTGAAACTCAGGATCATGCGTTAATCCTTAACGTTAAGCGTTAATCTGATCATGCGCGTCAGCCATATTCCGACACCAGCGCTTTTTATCTGTGATGGTTTTCCACGCCGGGCGCGTTGGCCATCAGCGCCACCAGCGATTGAGTAGGGCGCGTAGCGAGCATTCGCCGGTTGCTGGCGGTGGGGCGAAGCTCGGCATATCGCGCTGGGAGATCCACAGGTCGCCTTGCCAGTCCAGCAGGCTGATGCCTTGAGCGCTGAGTGTGTTGGTTTTGGAACTTGCCGAGCGCTATCATCCGATGAATCTGCGTCAGAGCGTCATATCTGAGCATGGTTGACAGCGGGATAAATAAATCTGTCCCCTTTTCCCTACTATATGGCGGGAAGCCTTATTTTGACTTTGTAACCTTCAGTGTAGTAATGGGCTAAAGGAATGGCGGCAAGAAGTAGAGGTAAAGGCGTCAAAGGCTAGTGAAGGTTAGCGGCATTAATAAGCGGTTTTTAATGCCGCACCTTCAAAAAAACAACACGCTACCAATTTCTATTTTTACTGTTGAGCCAGTCTCCACATCCATAATTTAGAGATGCCCAACTTCCTTGTAGTCGAGCGACAAAGAAAACATCATTGCTGTCTGATAAATTGCGTAGATCATCACGTATCTCTGCAGATGTTTTTGTGGTGTCGATAAGCCAGAATGACTCTAAATTCTTGCAGTAAGCAAATTGCTTAAGGTAGTCGTGTACTGGTGTGTAGTCTTTTCCAGGCGCTTTTAAATCATAGGTGACGCAATATACAGTCATGCTGGGGTCCTTAGATTTGAACTGCGTCAGGGACGTCGTAATTTATATTGGTTATCTCGCTCATTAAGCGAAGGTCTAGCAGAAGCTGGATTATAGTCCTTGCTGTGCCTTCACACGGGATCAAACGGCCGGTAGCATTGTCAAAATTTAAGCCCCAGCCCCGGCGGATGCTAACCTGCTGAAGGGTTGGTAAAAAATTAGGGTCTGCAAATAAATTCTTTTCCTCCACTACTGCCATGCGGCGAAGTTGGATGGAATTGCTGCCCACGTAATTGATGATCGGGGTTAAATCCGTAAAAAGTGCACTGAAATCTGGGGCGTTTTGAAGGTCGGCGAAAGCGTTCAAATACGCTGCTTTATATTTTGCAGCAGACTCAAATGCTCGTTTGTTTGCGATATAAATAACGCCGCCTTTTGCATAGAAGTCGAAATTTTTCTCTATGCTAAAGGCGTTGTTTTCAATGGCTATTAGCTCTCCATCTTCAAAGATTACGTTAAGAAATTTTTTGGAGTAAGCGGTCTTCCAAGATGATGATGAACGTTTGATTGCATATACAGTTTCCCCATTTTCACTAAACTTTACTACATAGCCATTTGAACCTATGAGGTTTTTAAGTTCAGGTATTCTATGATCTGCCTCTGGACGGTCAACCAAGGCCTGAAGGTTAGGGAAGTCTGTGACTTGCTGATCAATTACTAAACAGCTGTTTTCATTGGTTTGCGAAATGTATGTGTATCCTGAAAACTCGGTAATTCTTTGCATTTCACTGATGGCAAAATTTTTTAACTGAGTTTCAAGCGTCTCGTCTGATGGAACGTAGAATGCTGTATATTTTGCAGCAGTTGAACTGTCTTTGAAAGACCATAAATGTACTGTTGCTTCAGCATAGTTAAATTGACGGAGCGAATCAAATGCGGCCTGCATGTTAGTCCCTCATTAAATAAAAGTCCTGAATTGTTGCTGCTTTTTGTTCGCCTTTACATAGGGGGCCTTGTTTAAGTGCGCGAACGATTTTTTCCTCTTTGTTAAATTTTATTGTTGACTCATATAGAGTCCAGCCAAACATTAGTAGAAGTGGGTTCATGATTATTTGGCCGGACTTATATGAGATTGCAAACATCCAGCACAAAAAGACGGCGAAGCCAATAAGGTTTTGTGGTTCTGAATAGCTTATGCCCATGAAAGACACGACATAGGGGAATACATAATTAATTATGTCGTTAGGGATTGGCTTTGAGTTGATTATCTGAACATCAAATGGATGTCTTACTTTTTTCAGTACATAGAATGCTAGGCCGCAACAAAGAGCGGTGAATAGTACAAAGGCAAGGGCAGGTAATGGATTTTCGAAAGGGATAAAAGAACAGTTGGATATATTTTGGGGGTTGCAGAGGTCAAGAGACCACCAAGAAAAAGGGATGTCCTGAATAGCTAATATGATTGCGAGGGGGAAATAGGACCCCATAAATATAAGGAATGCAGAAAATATTCTAAATTGCATGATCTGGACGTCCCTGTCTGGGCATATGGCCACTACGCTAGCGCGTGTCAGGCTGCGCGTAAATAGGGCTGGTGACTACATTGGTCTAATTTTCTGGAGAGGACTGGTCTAGCCAGCTTAGGGAAGGGCTGGAAGCCCCGCTTTATGGGGCTCTCTGGCCCAGCGGGGCGGCTCGTAGCGGATTCATAATGCCCAGTTCGCGCTAGCCGCTACCTGGTGATTCCATAGCCCCAAAAACAACAAAACCCCGCCAAGGCGGGGTTTTGTTTATGCACTGCCTACAACGATCAAACGTTAAAGCGGAAGTGCATCACGTCGCCATCCTTGACGATATAGTCCTTGCCTTCCAGGCGCCATTTGCCGGCTTCCTTGGCACCGCCTTCGCCCTTGAAGGCAATGAAGTCGTCATAGGCGACCACTTCGGCGCGGATAAAGCCTTTCTCGAAGTCGGTGTGGATCACGGCGGCGGCCTGCGGGGCCGTAGCGCCGATGCGCACGGTCCAGGCGCGTACTTCCTTCACCCCGGCGGTGAAGTAGGTCTGCAGGTTGAGCAGCGAGTAACCGGCGCGGATCACGCGGTTCAGGCCCGGCTCTTCCATGCCCATGGTTTCGAGGAACATCTGCATCTCTTCCAGATCGTCCAGCTCGGCGATCTCGGCTTCGATCTTGTTGCACACCGGCACCACGATGGCGCCTTCTTCTTCGGCGATGGCGTTCACCACGTCTAGGTGCGGGTTGTTCTCGAAGCCATCTTCGGCGACGTTGGCGATGTACATCACCGGCTTGGTGGTCAGCAGGTGGAAGGTCTTGGCCAGGCGTTTTTCTTCGTCGCCCAGGTTCTTCAGCAGGCTGCGCGCGGGCTTGCCTTCGGTGAAGTGGGGGATGAGTTTTTCCAGCAGGGCTTTCTGCGCCACGGCTTCCTTGTCGCCACCCTTGGCGCTGCGGGCCACGCGCTGCAGTTGCTTCTCGCAGCTGTCGAGGTCGGCCATGATCAGTTCGAGGTCGATGATCTCGATATCACGCTTGGGGTCGACGCTGTTGGCGACGTGGATGACGTTCTCGTCTTCGAAGCAGCGCACCACGTGGGCGATGGCGTCGGTCTCGCGGATGTTGGCGAGGAACTTGTTACCCAGGCCTTCACCTTTCGACGCGCCTGCTACCAGGCCGGCGATGTCGACGAATTCCATGGTGGTGGGGATGACTTTCTCTGGCTTGACGATCTCGGCCAGGGCGTCGAGGCGTGGGTCGGGCATGGGCACGATGCCGCTGTTCGGCTCGATGGTGCAGAAGGGGAAGTTTTCTGCGGCGATGCCGGACTTGGTGAGGGCGTTGAACAGGGTGGACTTGCCGACGTTGGGCAGGCCGACGATGCCGCAATTGAATCCCATGGGGTGACCCTCGGTAAAAGGTTGGAGTTACTTGCTGGCCTTCTGGCTATGCAGTTTGCGCATGGCCACGGTCCAGTCGCCGGCGAGTATTTCCGGCAGGACGTCCAAGGCGAAGTCGATGCTCTTGTCGAGCAGTTCCTGTTCGCTGCGTGGGGCGCGTCCGAGCACGTAGCCGGAGACCAGGCTGGCGTGTCCCGGGTGGCCGATGCCGAGCCGCAGGCGATGGAAGTTATTTTGATTGCCGAGCTGGGCGATGATGTCGCGCAGCCCGTTGTGCCCGCCGTGGCCGCCGCCCTGTTTGAGCTTGGCGACGCCGGGGGGCATGTCGAGTTCGTCGTGTGCCACCAGGATCTCTTCGGGTTTGATCTTGAAGAAATTGGCCAATGCCGCCACGGACTGGCCGCTGCGGTTCATGTAGGTGGTGGGGATGAGCAGACGAACTTCGCGTCCCTGGTGGTTGAACTTGCCCACCAGGCCGAAATACTTGCGATCAACGCTGAGATTGGCGCGTTGGCTCTCAGCGACGCGCTCAACGAAAAGGGCCCCCGCATTGTGCCGGGTCTGGTCGTATTCGGGGCCGGGGTTACCCAGGCCAACGATCAGTTGTACGGCAGTCATACAGGAGCCCTTTCGAGAATTTGGCCCGGCGTGATCGCATGCCGGGCCAGCTGACGATTACTCGGCAGCGCCTTCGCCGGCAGCTTCTTCACGAACGCGCGGCAGGTGGATGCTGGCAACCGGCAGGTCACTGCCGTGGGCCAGAGCAACCAGCTCAACGCCTTTCGGCAGTTTGATGTCGGACAGGTGAACGGTCTGGTCAACAGCAACCTGAGCCATGTCGACTTCGATGAATTCCGGCAGGTCTTTCGGCAGGCAGGAAACTTCGACTTCGTTCAGCGAGTGCAGGATTTCGCCGCCGCCTTTCTTGACGCCAACAGCGCTGGCTTCGTTGATGAAGTGCAGCGGTACGTGGGCGCTCAGCTTCTGGCCGGCAACGACGCGAACGAAGTCAGCGTGCAGAACGAAGCCTTTGGCCGGGTGGCGCTGCAGGGCTTTGATCAGAACGCTTTCTTTGGTGCCGGCAACGTCCAGGGTCAGAACGTGGCTGAAGGCAGCTTCGTTTTCCAGCAGCTTGGCCAGGTCTTTGGCCAGCAGGCTGATCGAGGCCGGGGCTTTCTCGCCGCCGTAGATCACGGCAGGCACCATGGACACGTTACGACGCAGGCGGCGGCTCGCACCTTTCCCCAGGTCGGAACGCACTTCGGCATTCAGGGCAAATTCAACAGTCATTTCACTTCTCCAAAATAACCAAACCGCCTGCAGGCTTGCGACCAGCCTTGGGCGGTAGGGCAAAAAGCCCCGCACGAGGCGGGGCGCTTAACGTCAGCGGGTTCCTTAACGGAACATCGCGCTGATCGATTCTTCGTTGCTGATGCGGCGGACCGCTTCGGCGACGACCGGGGCGATGTCGAGCTGGCGAATACGCGAGCAGGACTGCGCTGCAGCGGACAGCGGGATGGTGTTGGTCACCACCAGCTCGTCCAGCGAGGAATTCTCGATGTTCTCGATCGCACGGCCGGACAGCACCGGGTGGGTGCAGTAGGCGTAAACCTTGGCAGCGCCGCGATCTTTCAGGGCCTTGGCCGCATGGCACAGGGTGCCGGCGGTGTCGACCATGTCGTCGACGAGGATGCAGGTGCGACCTTCGACGTCGCCGATGATGTGCATCACTTCGGACTGGTTGGCCTTCTCACGACGCTTGTCGATGATGGCCAGATCGACGCCCAGGCTCTTGGCCACGGCCCGAGCGCGGACGACGCCGCCGATGTCCGGGGAAACGATCATCAGGTTGTCGAAACGCTGATCTTCGATGTCGTCGACCAGTACGGGCGAGCCGTAGATGTTGTCGACGGGGATGTCGAAGAAGCCCTGAATCTGGTCGGCGTGCAGGTCCACGGTCAGCACGCGGTCGATACCGACCACGGTGAGCATGTCAGCCACGACCTTGGCGCTGATCGCCACACGAGCAGAACGCGGACGGCGATCCTGACGGGCGTAACCAAAGTAGGGGATGACCGCGGTGATGCGGGTAGCCGAGGAACGACGGAAGGCATCTGCCATCACGACCAGTTCCATCAGGTTGTCGTTGGTGGGTGCACAGGTCGGCTGAATCAGGAATACGTCCTTGCCGCGGACGTTCTCGTTGATTTCGATCATGACTTCGCCGTCGGAGAAACGTCCGACCGAAGCATCGCCGAGGGGAATGTGCAGCTGACGAACGATCCGTCGCGCCAGATCGGGGTTTGCGTTCCCCGTGAAGACCATCATCTTGGACACGCGCAGTACCTGCCGGCTGAGGGTATACCTGGATGGGTATGGAAAATGGCAGGGGCGGCTGGATTCGAACCAACGCATGCCAGGATCAAAACCTGGTGCCTTACCGCTTGGCGACGCCCCTATATTCAGTGTCGAATGCTGTTTACTTCGGTATCGATACCTTCCTGAGAAGGTTATGGCAGGGGCGGCTGGATTCGAACCAACGCATGCCAGGATCAAAACCTGGTGCCTTACCGCTTGGCGACGCCCCTGTATCGTATAACCGAATGCTGAGCATTCACTTCTTGGCCAATGCTTGGAGCCTGCGGTGCAGCATCGAAATGTTGCGACCTTGAGCGACAAAGCTCGGCAGAGTGCCTGGAAGTTGGCGGGCGACTTTATCAGCATCGTCCCGATTTGGGAAGCTCCCAAATACACAAGCTCCAGTGCCGGTCAATCTAGCTGAAACGAATTTGTTCAACAAGATCAAAGCGTTACGAACTTCTGGATAACGCTTCTCTACAACCGGCTGGCAGTCGTTTCGACCACCCCCCGCAAGAAGGCTGCGAACTTTAATGGGCGGCGTATCCCGTGTCAACTCGGGCGAGCCGAAAACTTCTGCAGTGCTTACAAAGACTTGCGGCACTGCGACGAGGAACCAGAGTTCGTCCAGCTCCACGGGCGTCAGGCGCTCGCCAACACCCTCGGCGAAGGCGGCGCGGCCGCGTACGAATACTGGCACGTCGGCGCCCAGAGCCAGGCCGATTTCGGCCAGGCGATCCTCACCCAGTCGGGTGCCCCACAGATGGTCGAGGCCGACAAGCGTGGTAGCGGCATCGGAGCTGCCGCCGCCAATGCCGCCGCCCATGGGCAGGCGTTTGTCCAGCCAGATGTCGGCGCCCAGTGATGTGCCGCTGACGTCCTGCAGGCGCCTGGCCGCACGCACGATCAGGTTGCTGTCATGCGGCACGCCGTCGATGGGCGTGTGCAGATGAATCTGGCCATCCTGGCGCAGGGCGAAGCCGAGCTCGTCGCCGTGGTCGAGAAACTGGAACAGTGTCTGCAGCTCGTGATAGCCGTCGGCGCGTTTGCCGAGGATATGCAGCATCAGATTGAGCTTGGCGGGGGCGGGCAGGGTGAGTTCGGCGTGGGCGGGGATGGCGGTCATGGTCGGAGCAGGGGCGTCGTCGCGAGAATAGGGGGCGATTGTATGCGGGAAATGCCTCGGCAGGCGCATCGCGGCTAAAGCCGCTCCTACAAAGACCGCAGCCCCTGTAGGAGCGGCTTTAGCCGCGAAATGCTCAGCCGAAACGCTGAGCCATCGCCGACGCTGTCGCGGCTGAGGCCTCTCCCACAAGGTTGGGGTGCGGGCTTACTGCCCCAACTGACGCGGCTGCCAGTCCTTGATCACCAGGGTGACCTCCAGATCCTGGCCGTAAAGCTTCAGGCGTTCCGGCAGGGCATAGCCGTTTTGTTCGGTGTAGCGCAGGTATTCCACTTTCCAGCCGTCCTGCTCCAGGCGCGCCAGGTGGCTTTCACCGTCGAGGGTGATGCGGCTGCGGCTTTCCGGTGCGGGCAGGCCACGAATCCACCAGAGCAGGTTGGAGACCGGCAGGTCCAGGCGCAGTTGCTCGCGCAGCAGGGCTTCTGGCGATTCGGCGCGGTAGCGGCCACGGTTGGACACTTCCAGCAGGATGTCGCCTGGGCGGCCGGTCAGCCGGGCGGCGCCGCCACCGAGCGGGCCGGAAAGACGAATGTCGTAGTAGTCCTGACGTTGCAGCCAGAACAGCGTGGCGCTGCCTGAGTCGCTGGGCGCGCGGATGCCGATTTTGCCGTTTATCTGCCAGCCGTCGAGCTGGCTGATCTGCTGCTTATGGGCTTTCCACTGCGCCGGGTCGCCCTGGCCTTCCAGCGCTTCGTGCGAGGTAAGGCCGGCGCAACCGGCGAGCAGGGCGATCAGGCTGAAAACGAGTAGATGGCGAAGCATTACAGGGTCTCGGAACCGGTCAGGCGCGAAATCGTCTCGCGCAGGATGGAGCTGTCAGGCGTCTCGGCCAGCGCTTCGCGCCACACGCTGCGTGCTTCGCGCTGTTTACCCTGAGCCCAGAGCACTTCGCCGAGGTGCGCGGCGACTTCGTGATCGGGAAACTTCTCCAGGGCCTGACGCAGGAAGCGCTCGGCTTCCTCCAGGTTGCCCAGGCGATAGCTGACCCAGCCGAGGCTGTCGAGAATCGCCGGGTCGTCCGGGTTGAGCTGGTGAGCCTTCTCGATCAGGTCGTGGGCTTCCTGGTAGCGCGTGGTGCGGTCGGCCAGGGTGTAGCCGAGGGCATTGAGGGCCATGGCGTGATCCGGCTCGCGCTCGAGGATGTAGCGCAGGTCGTGCTCCAGTTGCGCCAGGTCGTCACGTTTCTCCGCCAGCATGGCGCGGGTATAGAGCAGGTTGAGGTCATCAGGGAACTGCTCGAGCCCCTGGTTGATCACCTGCCAGGCCGAGTCGATCTGGCCCTGATTGCTCAGCCCCTCGGCCTCGATCAGGTACAGCTGGATGGCATAGTCGGGCTGCGCGTCGCGCGCCTGGGTCAGGCGCGCGCTGGCTTCGTCGTTGCGCTGTTGGGCGAACAGCAACTCGGCCTGGCGCTGTTGCGCCGGCAGGTAGTCGTTGCTTGGGCCGACCATGCCGTATTCCTGCAGGGCGCTGTCGTTGTCGTTCAGCTCTTCGTAGGCACGGCCCAGGTTGTAGTGTGCCGCGTCGACATGGCTGCGCCGCTCGACCAGCTCTTCCAGGTAGACGATGGCTTCTTCCCAGGCTTCGGCCTCAAGGCACACCAGGGCCAGGGAGAAACGCAGGTCGTCGTCGTTGGGGTTTTCCTGCACCAGCTTGGAGAACTCGCCCTTGGCGTCGTCGAGGCGGTCCTGTTCGACCAGCAGGCGCGCGTAGGTCAGGCGCAGGCGCTTGTCGTCCGGGTTTTCGCGAATGCCTTTTTGCAGCAGCGGCAGCGCTTCCTCGCCACGACCCAGGCTTTGCAGCAGGCGCGCCTGCAGAAGTAGCGGGGAGACTTCCTTGCCGTTGTTGGAGCGATCTTCGAGCAGCTCCAGGGCTTCTTCGCTGCGGCCGTCCTGCTGCAGGAGGATGGCCTTGCCGAACAGCAACTGACTGTTGTCCGGGTTCTTGCTCAGCAGGTGGTCGAAGCCTTGCAGCAGGCCGGCGCGGGTGTCCGGATCGGTTTCCGCGGCAGAGAGCGCGAGGAAGTCGAAGTGGGTGTCGCCCTGGCGCTGCAGCACCTGCTCCATGTAGGTCATGGATTCGTCGTAGCGCCCGGCACGGGCCAGTTGCACGGCCGCAGCGCGTTGCGCGTCGATGTTGTCCGGGGCATTTCTCGCCCAGATCAGTGCGCTGTCCAGTGCGGCCTGCTCGGCGCCGAGGTATTCGGCGATGCGGAAAGCGCGCTCGGCGACGCCGGGGTCGCCGGTGGCGTTGGCTTGCTGCACGTAGTTGCCCAGGGCGATGTCGAAGCGATTGCGCTGCCCCGCCAGTTCGGCGGTAAGCAGGGCGAACAGGGTTTCCTGGCTGAACGAGCCGTACTCGTCTGGCTTCAGCTGGGTGGTCTGGTCGGCTTCCTGCACCGGTGGCGTGCCATCGGGCTCGCTGGGGGCGAAGGTTTGGCAGCCGCTGAGAAGGGCAATTGCAGTGACTAACGCGAGGGGTCTGTTCATAGTGCCTTGTCGTGCGTTATTCCGGGGCGCCGGCCGTGCGGCTCGAGCCCTGCGACGTTCGCGGCATCATGACACAAGCCTGGGAGCAAGCCCACTGGCCAGGACGATGCGGCGAACTGTCTATTGGGACAATAGGTCGCGGGAGTTGTTCTCTCGAGGGCGAAGTAGGACAATTGCCGGCTCCCGTATTGCCCCTCAGCGACTCTGCATGGCCTTCATAGCCCTCGGTATCAACCACAAGACCGCCTCGGTAGAGGTGCGCGAGCGCGTTGCCTTTACCCCGGAGCAACTGGTCGAGGCGCTGCAGCAGCTGTGCCGGCTGACGCCCAGTCGCGAGGCAGCGATTCTCTCTACCTGCAATCGCAGCGAGTTGTATCTGGAGCAGGATCAGCTGAGCAGCGACGAGGTGCTGCAATGGCTGGCCGATTATCACCGGCTGAGCCTCGATGAGCTGCGCGCCTGTGCCTACGTGCACAGCGAGGACGACGCCGTGCGCCACATGATGCGTGTGGCCTGCGGGCTGGATTCGATGGTGCTCGGCGAGCCGCAGATTCTCGGCCAGCTCAAGTCCGCCTACGCCGTTGCGCGTGAGGCGGGCACCGTCGGACCGTTGCTTGGCCGCCTGTTCCAGGCCACGTTCAGCACCGCCAAGACCGTGCGCACCGACACTGCCATCGGCGAGAACCCGGTGTCCGTTGCCTTTGCCGCAGTCAGCCTGGCCAAGCAGATCTTCGCTGACCTGCATCGTAGTCAGGCACTGCTGATCGGCGCCGGCGAAACCATCAGCCTGGTGGCGCGTCACCTGCATGATCAGGGCATCAAGCGCATCGTCGTTGCCAACCGTACGCTGGAGCGTGCCAGCCAACTGGCCGAGCAGTTCGGCGCTCATGCCGTGCTGCTGTCGGACATTCCCGACGAGCTGGCGCACAGCGATATCGTCATCAGCTCCACGGCCAGCCAGCTGCCGATTCTCGGCAAGGGCGCGGTGGAAAGTGCGCTGAAAAAGCGCAAGCACAAGCCGATCTTCATGGTCGACATCGCCGTTCCGCGCGATATCGAGCCGCAGGTGGGCGAGCTGGAAGACGTCTACCTCTATACCGTCGACGATCTGCACGAGGTCATCGAAGAGAATCTCAAGAGCCGCCAGGGCGCGGCGCAGG
Source organism: Pseudomonas pichavaramensis (assembly GCF_050473265.1). Lineage (NCBI taxonomy): Bacteria > Pseudomonadati > Pseudomonadota > Gammaproteobacteria > Pseudomonadales > Pseudomonadaceae > Pseudomonas > Pseudomonas pichavaramensis. Next base: position 40,582 of record NZ_JBJKFJ010000014.1, read on the forward strand.
CTGCCGAAGAACTGGTTGCGGCCGGCACCGATGATTTCATGCAGCGCCTGCGTGAGCTGGCCGCGGTGGATGTACTCCGGGCCTACCGGCAGCAGGCCGAGCGCCTGCGCGATGAAGAACTGGCCAAGGCTCAGCGGCAACTGGTCAACGGCGCCAATGCCGAAGATGTGCTGGCCCAGCTGGCGCGCGGGCTGACCAACAAACTGCTGCATGCACCCAGCGTGCGCATGAAGAAACTTACCGCCGAGGGGCGCATCGATGCGCTCAGCCTGGCCCAGGAATTGTTCGCCCTCGACGAGAGCGCGCCGCAGGACAAAGGTCTGCAATGAAAGCTTCACTGTTGAACAAGCTGGACAACCTCAGCGACCGCTTCGAGGAACTCACGGCGCTGCTCGGCGACGCCGAAGTGATCGCCAAGCAGAGCCAGTTTCGCGCTTACTCCAAGGAATATGCCGAGATCGAGCCGGTAATCGCCACCTTCCGCGACCTGCGCAGGGTTCAGGCGGACCTCGAAGGCGCACAGGCGCTGCTCAAGGACAGCGACCCGGACGTGCGCGAAATGGCCGAGGAGGAAGTGGCCGAGGCCAAGGAAACGCTGGCCACCCTAGAAGACAAGCTGCAACGCATGCTGCTGCCCAAGGACCCCAACGACGGGCGCAACGTTTACCTGGAAATCCGCGCCGGCACCGGCGGCGACGAGGCGGCGATCTTCTCCGGCGACCTGTTCCGCATGTATTCGCGTTACGCCGAGCGTCAGGGCTGGCGTGTCGAGGTGCTGTCGGCCAACGAGGGCGAGCACGGCGGCTTCAAGGAAGTGATCGCCCGCGTCGAAGGCGAGAACGTTTACGCCAAACTCAAGTTCGAGTCCGGTGCACATCGCGTGCAGCGCGTGCCGGAAACCGAATCCCAGGGTCGTATCCATACTTCCGCCTGCACCGTGGCGGTGCTGCCGGAACCTGACGAGCAGGCGGCCATCGAGATCAACCCGGCCGATCTGCGCGTCGACACCTACCGCAGCTCCGGTGCCGGTGGGCAGCACGTCAACACCACCGACTCGGCGATTCGCATCACCCACATCCCCACCGGCACGGTGGTGGAGTGCCAGGAAGAACGCTCGCAGCACAAGAACCGCGCCAAGGCCATGGCCTGGCTGGCGGCCAAGTTGCAGGATCAGCAGGAAGCCGCTGCGCACAAGGAAATGTCCGACACGCGCAAACTGCTGGTCGGCTCTGGCGACCGCTCCGAGCGCATTCGTACCTACAACTTCCCGCAGGGCCGGGTCACCGATCACCGCATCAACCTGACCCTGTACTCGCTGAACGAAGTGATTGCCGGCAGCGTAGAGGCGGTGATCGAGCCGCTGCTGGCCGAATACCAGGCCGATCAGTTGGCAGCGCTGGGCGATTGAGTATTGCGGTGCGCATGGCGCACCCTACGCAGCGCACACAAACCGTAGCCCGGATGCAGTCCGGGGACCGATTTCCCGGATTGCATCCGGGCTACGAGAACACCATGGTCACCATCGAAACCCTGCTCAATTCCGCCGACCTGCCCGACTCGCCCACGCCACGCCTGGACGCCGAGTTGCTGCTCGCCGATGTGCTGGGCAAGCCGCGCAGTTATCTGCGGACCTGGCCGGAGCGCGAGCTGGAGGCCGAGCAATTGGCCTCGTACCAGTCGAGTCTGCAACGCCGCCGTCAGGGCGAGCCGGTGGCCTATATCCTCGGCCACCAGGGCTTCTGGAGTCTGGACCTGGAAGTGGCCCCGCATACTCTGATTCCGCGCCCAGACACCGAACTGTTGGTAGAGAGTGCCCTCGATCTGCTGCCGGCGACACCTCTGGCTGTGCTCGATCTGGGTACCGGCACGGGCGCCATCGCGCTGGCCTTGGCCAGCGAGCGGCCGGGCTGGCAGGTGACCGGCGTGGATCGCGTCGAGGAGGCGGTGGCTCTGGCCGAGCGTAATCGCCAGCGCCTGCAGTTGGGCAATGTCGTCTTCCTGCACAGCCACTGGTTCTCCGCGTTGGCGGGGCAGCGCTACGGGCTGATCCTGAGCAACCCGCCGTATATCCGCAGCGATGACCAGCATTTGGCCGAGGGCGATGTACGCTTCGAGCCGAGCAGCGCACTGGTGGCGGGGTACGATGGGCTGGACGATATTCGTGCGATCATCCAGGCCGCGCCGCAGCACCTGCTGGCCGGCGGTTGGTTGCTGCTGGAGCATGGTTTCGATCAGGCCGAAGCGGTGCGCGGTTTGCTCCGCGACGGTGGCTTCGCCGAAGTCGTTAGCCAGCGCGACCTGGCAGGGCATGAACGCATCAGTTTGGGACGTTTCGACCGTGAGTGATCAGATGCTGAGCGATGAAGAACTGCTGCGCTACAGCCGGCAGATTCTGCTGAAACAGATCGACGTAGAGGGGCAGCTGCGCCTCAAGCAAAGCCGCGTGCTGATCGTCGGCATGGGCGGGCTGGGCTCGCCCGTGGCCCTGTACCTGGCTGCTGCCGGCGTCGGTGAGTTGCACCTGGCTGACTTCGACACGGTGGATCTGACCAACCTGCAGCGGCAGATCGCCCATGACACTGCGAGTATCGGCCAGGCCAAGGTGGATTCGGCCATGGCGCGCCTGGCGGCGATCAACCCGCAGATCAATCTGGTACCGCATCGCCAGGCGCTGGATGCCGACTCGCTGGCCAGCGCCGTGAGCGCCGTCGACCTGGTGCTGGACTGCTCGGACAATTTCACCACCCGCGAGTCGGTCAACGTTGCATGCGTCAAAACCGGCAAGCCGCTGGTATCCGGTGCGGCGATCCGCCTGGAAGGCCAGCTTTCGGTGTTCGACCCACGCAATGCGGCCAGCCCCTGTTACCACTGCCTGTACGGCCACGGCAGCGAGGCCGAGCTGACCTGCAGCGAGGCTGGCGTGGTCGGCCCGCTGGTAGGGCTGGTGGGCAGCCTGCAGGCGCTGGAGGCGCTGAAGCTGCTGGCTGGTTTCGGTGAGCCGCTGGTGGGACGCCTGCTGCTTATCGATGCGCTGGGTACGCGTTTTCGCGAGTTGCGGGTCAAGCGTGACCCCGCCTGTGGCGTTTGCGGCGATGCCCAGTAACGCGCCGGTTGGCGTTTTCGACTCCGGCGTCGGTGGCCTGTCGGTATTGCGTGAGATTCGTCAGCTGCTGCCGAACGAATCACTGCTGTATGTCGCCGATAGCGGTCACGTGCCCTACGGTGAGAAAAGCCCCGAGTACATTCGCGAACGCTGCGTGCTTATTACCGAGCACCTGCTGGCGCACGGCGCCAAGGCGCTGGTGCTGGCCTGTAATACCGCCACGGCTGCCGCCGCTGCTGAGTTGCGCGAGCGTTATCCACAGTTGCCCATCGTCGGCATGGAGCCGGCAGTGAAGCCAGCCGCAGCGGCCACCCGCAGTGGCGTGGTGGGTGTGCTGGCGACCACCGGCACGCTCAAGAGTGCTCGCTTCGCGGCGCTGCTGGATCGCTTTGCCAGTGATGTGCGGGTGGTGACTCAGCCCTGTCCGGGTTTGGTGGAGTGTATCGAGGAGGGAGAGCTCGAGGCGCCAGCTACCCGCGAGTTGTTGCAGGGCTACGTTGCACCATTGTTGAGTGAAGGCTGCGATACGCTGATTCTCGGCTGCACCCATTATCCCTTTCTGCGCCCGCTACTGAGTACGCTGGTGCCGCCCACGGTGACACTGATCGACACCGGCGCTGCAGTGGCGCGTCAGTTACAGCGACTATTGGTGCAGCATGACCTGTTGGCCGCTCAGCCAGCCAAGCCGAGCCGTTACTGGAGTAGCGGCGACTCTGCGCAACTTTTCCGAGTATTGCCGATTTTGCTGGGTGAAAAAGCCGAAGTTCTGTCTTTAATGTGAATTTTTTTGCTTGTAGGCTTTCCGTTGTATTGAGTGCTTCTATATTGTTCAACGAGCCTGATAAAAATTCGCAAAAAGGAATGACTCATGAAGAAGTTGTGCGCCCTTGCTGCTGTTACGACCCTTGCTTGCGCAACGGTAAATGCCGCACAGGCTGCAGATGTCACGGCAGCCATTGGGCAGAGTGGGGATTCCACGATGGTGTACCGTCTCGGTGCACAGTGGGACTGGGAAAAGAGCTGGCTGCAGAGCAGCGTTGGTCGTCTGACCGGCTACTGGGATCTGGGGTACACCTATTGGGACGGCGACGATACGGCGAGCAATCACAGCCTGTCCTTCGCACCGGTATTCGTTTATGAGTTCGCTGGCCAGACCGTACGCCCGTACATCGAGGCTGGCATCGGTGTTGCGGCTTTCTCCAGCACTGAGTTGGAAAGCAACGAGCTGGGTTCTTCCTTCCAGTTCGAAGATCGCATCGGTGTGGGTTTGCGCTTTGCCGATCAGGAAATCGGCCTGCGCGCGATCCACTATTCCAACGCCGGGATCAAGAAGCCGAACGATGGCGCCGAAGCCTATACCGTGCATTACCGCATGAGTTTTTGAGGCGAGCTGCGGGATTTCCTCTCATTGACATAAGAAGCGGTCTGACGCGACCAGCTCCTGTGGGAGGGGCTTTAGCCGCGATAAAAACTCGTCGCTAAAGCGCCTCCCACATCACTGCGGATACGTGGCACGGCCGTTACAAGGTCGCGCGTTGGCTGCGCAGGCGCTGCTCGTACTGTGCGTGGTACAGCCTGGCGAAGCCGTGCAGCAGCGGCATCACGATTGCCCAGGTCAGCGCCAGAATCGCCAGGGTTGGCCAGGGGCCCAGCGGCAGGGCGACGCCGGCGATCTTCGCTCCACCGTAGTAGGACAGCGGCGCAGCCACGGCGCCGAGCAGGCTGGCGCGCCACCAGGGCCTGGCCGTCCAGGCCAGGCAATGATTGAGCGTACTGGCCAGCAACAGCCACAGCAGCGCCAGCCATAGCGGAATCAGCTGGCGTGGCTCGCCGAAGTCGAAGAGGCCAAGGTTGAGCAGGAAACTGTCCAGCGCGCTGCCGAGGAAAAACACGCTGAGCAGCAGTTTGCCTTCCGCCGCCCAACTGCTGACCCACAGCAGATGCACGGCGATGATCGCCGCCACTACCAGCAGCCACGGGCCATCGCCTGCGAATACGCAGACCAGCCAGCCGAGCTGGAACAGGAGGGCATTGGCGATCAGTTTAGGCATCGAAGTTTCCTAGCAGGGGAGCCGGACGGGCCGCCGGCTTGGCCAGCAGCAATTGTGCGGTGCCAATGGTGCGTTCGAGGAAGCCGCCTTCGCAATAGCAGAGGTAGAACTCCCACAGGCGATAGAAGTAATCGTCGTAGCCCAGTTGCTCCAGGCGCTGCCGCGCCTGGCGCAGGTTGTCATGCCACAGGCGCAGGGTACGCGCATAGTGCAGACCGAAGTCTTCCATGTGGTGCAGGTTGAGGTCGGTATGCCGGGTGACCACGTCGAGCATCTTCTGCATCGAGGGCAGGGCGCCACCGGGGAAGATGTAGCGCTGGATGAAGTCCACCGAGCTGCATGCCTGCTCATAGCGCTGATCGCGGATGGTGATGGCCTGCAGCAGCATCAGCCCCTCGGGCTTGAGCAGGCGCGCGCACTGAGCGAAGTAGGTGGGCAGGAAGCGATGACCGACGGCCTCGATCATTTCGATGGACACCAGCTTGTCGTACTGGCCCTCTAAATCGCGATAGTCCTCCAGCAACAGGGTAACGCGGTCCTCCAGGCCCAGCTCGCGGATACGCCGCTCGGTGTGGGCATACTGCTCGCGCGACAGCGTGGTGGTGGTCACCTTGCAGCCGTAACGGGTTGCTGCGTGAATCGCCATGCTACCCCAGCCGGTGCCGATTTCCAGCAGGTGGTCTGTGGGCTGCAGGGCCAGTTTCTGGCAGATGCGCTCGAGCTTGTTGAGCTGCGCCTGCTCCAGACTGTCGCTTTCGCTGAGGAACATGGCCGCCGAGTACATCATGGTCGGATCGAGAAACTGCTCGAACAGGTCATTGCCCAGGTCATAGTGCGCGGCGATATTGCGTCGCGAACCCTGCCGGGTATTGCGGTTGAGCCAGTGCAGGCCCTGGATCAGTGGCCGGCCGAGGCGCGCCAGCCCCGCCTCCATGGCGTCCAGCACATCGAGATTGGCGACGAATACCCGAATCACCGCTGTCAGGTCCGGTGTGCTCCAGTAGCCGTGGATATAGGCTTCGCCCGAGCCGATCGAGCCATTGCCGGCAACCAGACCCCAGACCGCGGCGTCGTGCACCACGATCTCCGCTCTCAAGCGCGACTGCGGGTCGCCGAAATGCAGGCTGTCGCCCGCCTCGTGAATCACCAGCAAGCCGTGGTGCAGGTTCTGCAGTTGGCGGATCACGGCGCGTCGCAACAGGCTGGCACCGAGGCCATTGCCGCTGCGAACCAGGCTTCGGGTGGCGGTCAGGCTAGAACTTTTCATGGGGCATGTCCTTCACGTGCGGGCGGGCGACGCGGAAGCTACCTTCCGCGGGGGTATGGTCGAAAATCGGCATACGCTTGAGCAGCAGGCGCAGGGCCTGCCAGTAAATGGCGGCAAGGGTCTTGCCGGTCATCCAGGGGAAACCGAGCAGGTAGCGGTGCAGGCTGGCGCGGTCGAGGGCGGTGCGCCGCAGGCTGAGGCTGGCATCGAATACCTTGGTCTCGCCCTGCCAGTCGGCCATGTGCACGCCGAGCCGTTCGCCCACCGGGCTGAAACTCATGCGGTACTGCAGTTCGCGCGGCAGAAAGGGCGAGACATGGAAGGCCTTGTCCACACTGATTCGCTGGTGGCCCTCGCCGCTGACGGCGGCTACGTAGTGATAGCGTTCGCGCCAGGGCGTATTGCTCACCTCGCAGAGAATCGCCATCAGCCGCCCTTCGCTATCGTGGCAGTAGAAGACGCTGACCGGATTGAAGGCCAGGCCCCAGCTGCGTGGTTGCGTCAGTACGCAGATGCGTCCTTCGGGGCGAGTGCCGAGCGCGTCCTCTACCCGGTTGCGCACTGCCTCGTGCAGCGGCATGCCCTGGCGGGTGTATGCCGGCAGGTAATCGGTTTCACGAAAGGCGAAGGGCGCGAAGCGGCTGGAGCCGGCCAGCTTCGAGAGGGCGAACAGTTGCGCCTGTTCATCCAGGTCGAGGTACAGCAGGCCCATGCGATAACGAAAGGCATGGGCGCGTGGGGTGAAGCGGCGATGCTGCACCCAGCCGCTGTACAGGGCACTGTGCATCAGAGCGTCTCTCCGAAGGCGCGGGCCACGCGCAGAGCGCTGACCACGCCATCTTCGTGAAAACCGTTGGCCCAGTAAGCGCCGCAGAAATAGCTGTGCTGCGCACCGAGCAGTTCTTCCCAGCGCGTCTGTGCGGCGCTGCCGGCCAGGCTGTATTGCGGGTGGGCGTACTGGAAGCGGGCGAGAATCTTGTCCGGGTCGATGGCAGCCGTCTGGTTGAGGCTGACGCAGAAGGTGGTATCGCTCTCGATGCCCTGCAGGATGTTCATGTTGTAGGTCACGGCGGCAGCCTGGTCGCTCGGTCCGCCCAGGCGATAGTTCCAGCTGGCCCAGGCCAGCTGGCGCTCGGGCAGCAGGCGCGTATCGGTATGCAGCACCACATCATTGCTGGCGTAGGGCAGGGCGCCGAGGATTTCCCGCTCTGCGTCGCTGGCTTGCTCAAGCAGGGCCAGGGCCTGGTCGCTGTGGCAGGCGAAGATCACCTTGTCGAAGCGCTCGGTGCCGGCCGCGCTGTGCAGGGTGACGCCGTCCTGATCGCGCATGACCCTGCTGACCGGGCAGTTGAGGCGGATGCGTTCGGCGAAGCTGGCCGTCAAGGGCGTGATGTAGCTGCGCGAGCCGCCTTCGATCACCTGCCAGGTCGGACGGTCGCTGACTGAAAGCAAACCGTGGTTCTTGCAGAAGCGTACGAAGAACTGCAGCGGGAAACTCAGCATGTCGGCCAGCGACATGGACCAGATGGCCGATCCCATCGGCACGATGTAATGATCGATGAAGCGCCGGCCATAGCCGTTGCGCTGCAGGTACTGACCCAGCGTGGTGTCGGCATCGATGCGTTTGCTGGCGAGATCGTCCTGCGACTGGCGATTGAAGCGCAGGATGTCACGCAGCATGCCCCAGAACGCCGGGGATAGCAGGTTGCGGCGTTGGGCGAACAGGGTATTGAGGTCGTGGCCGTTGTACTCGACGCCGCTGTGCGGATCGCTGACCGAGAAACTCATCTCGGTCGGCTTGTAGCTGACGCCGATCTGCTCCAGCAGGCGAATGAAGTTGGGATAGGTCCAGTCATTGAAGACGATGAAACCGGTGTCGATGGCGTAGCTGCGACCGTCCAGGCGAACGTCGACGGTATGGGTGTGGCCGCCGATCCAGTCGCCGGCCTCGAACACCTGAATGTCGTGCTTGCGATTGAGCAGGTAGGCACAGGTCAGTCCGGCGATACCGCTGCCGACGATGGCGATTTTCATGCGTTGTCCTCGTTGCGCGCCAGGCGGCGACCTATGGCCAGTTGCAGTCTGCTGGGCAGACTGCCAAGCAGTTTCAGTAGGGCGATGAAGGGAATAGGGAAGGCGATCTCGTGCGGGCGCTTGTCCAGGCGTGCGGCGATATGCCGGGCGGCGCGCTCGACCGGCCAGCGCATGGGCATGGGGAAGTCGTTCTTCTGCGTCAGCGGGGTATCGACGAAGCCCGGGCTGACCAGGGTGACATCGATGCCTTCGGCGGCCAGATCGATGCGCAGACTTTGCAGCAGGTAACGGATGGCAGCCTTGGACGCGCCGTAGGCTTCGGAGCGCGGTAGCGGCAGGTAGGTCACCGAGCTGCCAACACCGACCAGGTGTGGGTGGTTGCCTTTGCGCAGCAAGGGCAGGGCGGCTTCGATGCAGTAGCTGGCGGCGAACAGGTTGGTGCTGACTACCCGTTCGATCATCGCTGCCTCGAACTGGCGCACCTCGATGTACTCGCAAGTTCCGGCATTGAGAATCACGCAATCGAGCGCGCCCCACTGCTGAGCGATACGTTCACCGATGGCGCGTACTTGCTCGGCGTCGGTCAGATCACCCGGGGCCACCAGCACCTGCTCGCCATAGCGAGTCGCCAGGTCCTGCAACGGGCCGCTGCTGCGGGCGCTGACGGCCAGGTAGTGACCGGCACGCAGCAGCTCTTCAGCCAGTGCGGCGCCGATGCCGCTGCTGGCGCCGGTGAGCCAGATACGTTTCATGCAAGCCTCCGTTTCAACCAGGCGATCACGCTGCCGAACACGGGCAGGTGCTCGTAGAGCAGCGCGCCAGCGTCGAAGTAATCACGGTGCTGATAGACGCGCTCACGCCAGAGCAGATGCGAGCAGCCCTCGACTGCGATTTCTTCACCCCCGCGCAGGCGCGGATGGCGAAAGCGCATGGTCCAGCGCAGGTAGCCTTGGCCTTCGCTGACCTGATCGAAGCCGTGAAAGTCGAAATGCAGTGCCTCAACGTTGGCGTACAGCTCGGCGAAATAGCTGCGCACGGCTGTCAGCCCATGCACTTCATGCAGCGGGTCGCGAAACAGCACGTCCTCGCTGTACAGCTCGTCCAAAAGCTCGAGGTTGTCCTTGTTCAATGCGGCGAAGCGCTCGGCGAAATGCTGCAGAAAGTCGCTCATGCCGGCACCTCCCGCGCACCCAGATTCTTGAAGGCGGAGAGGGCGCGTTCGCGCGAGCGCGACAGGTCGACGATTGGCCGTGGATAGCCGTGGGGGGCGAACAACCCGCCGAGCGCCGACGGATCGTGGATGTCGCGCTTGTTCAGTTCGGCCAGTTCCGGCACCCATTGGCGAATGAACTGGCCGTCCGGGTCGAACTTCTGCGACTGGCTGATCGGGTTGAAGATGCGGAAGTAGGGGGCTGCATCGGTGCCGGTGGAGGCGCTCCATTGCCAGCCACCATTGTTCGCCGCCAGGTCTCCGTCGATCAGGTGGCGCATGAAGAAGCGCTCGCCCTCGCGCCAGTCGATCAGCAGGTTCTTGGTCAGGAACATGGCGACGATCATGCGCAGGCGGTTGTGCATCCAGCCGGTTGCCAGCAGCTGGCGCATGGCGGCGTCGATGATCGGCAGGCCGGTGCGGCCATGCTGCCAGGCGGCCAACTCTTCTGGCGCGTCACGCCACGGCAGCGCCTCGGTTTCCAGGCGGAATGCACGATGGCGCGATACGCGCGGGTAGCCGACCAGGGTGTGTTTGTAGAACTCGCGCCAGAGTAGTTCGTTGATCCAGGTAACGACGCCGGGATTGCCGCTGTCGAACTCGCCCTGGTTGGCGGCCAGTGCAGCGTGCAGGCACTGGCGCGGTGAGACCACGCCAGCCGCCAGGTAGGCTGATAATTGGCTGGTGCCAGGCGTGGCCGGGAAGTCGCGTTCCTCCTGGTAGTAGCTGACCTGATCGTCGGCGAAGTGCTGCAGGCGCTGCAGTGCGGCTTTCTCCCCGGCCGGCCAGAGCAGGCGCAGGCTGTCGCTGGGAGAGGCAAAGCCGTCGGCCTTATCGGGAATCGCATCACTGCCGATGGCCAGTGGTGCCTGCGCCTTGGGCAGTGCGATCAAGGCAGGCAGCGCGGTGTGCAGCCGTTCGTAACAGACCTTGCGAAACTGGCTGTAGACCTGAAAGTAGCCGCCGGAACGGGTCAAAACGCTGCCAGGCTTGAAGAACAGTTGGTCGAGATGGCTGTGCCAGGCGATATCCTGCTGGCGCAGATAGGCTTCGACCTGCTGATCTCGCAGCGTCTCGTTGATGCCATATTCCTCGTTGGCGTGCACGGCGAGGATGTTGTGCTGGTGACAGACCTCGGCGATCTGTTCGGGTACCTCGCTCCAGTCCGCACACTCACGCACCAGTAGCGGCACGTTGAGAGTCGCCAGTGCCTTGCTCAGTTCGGCAAGGTTGCGCAGCCAGAAGTCCACCTTGCAGGGCGCATCGTCGTGGCGCTGCCACTGGCCCGGTGTGACGAGGTACAGGGCGATAGTCGAGCCACTGCGCATGGCCTGGTTGAGGGCTGTGTTGTCTTGTACGCGCAGGTCGCTGCGAAACCACATCAGTTGTTGCATGGGGTGACCTCTTGAGCACTGAGCAGACCCTGGCGGAGCAGCCAGGCATGGGCGGCGAGCGGGTCGCTGGCCGACTCGAGCGTGCTCAGCGCATCGCGGTGGATGTGAGTGGCGGGGCCGGCGATCAGTAGCGGCACCGCGCATTGTTCAGCCAGGCGCGGCAACTGACGGCGCAGCAGAGCGCCGTCCAGCGCCTGTTCGGCATAAAGCAGCACGGCGCGCGGTTCGATTTGTTCAAGCGCCGTCAGCAGTTCATTGGCCGGCAGCGGCCAATCGAAGACTTCTACCGGGCAATCGCTGGCGCTGGCCAGCCAGGCGCACAACCACAGACCAGGCTCCATGGGCGCATCACCCAGGTTGATCAACAGCAGAGGAGCGCCGCCGAGCTGGCGATTGCTGTGGTAGATGCGGGTGGCCAGTTTGCTGCGTAGCCAGGAGAGGAAGAACACCTGCTCGGCGCGCGCGCCGAACTGGCCTTGCCAGCGCTGGCGCAAATCACCGAGCAGCGGCCAGAGCATTTGCTCCGCCAAGGTACTGGCGGGGTAAAGGGCCAGGGCCGCATTGAAGCGATCATCCAGGCGCCGCTCGTTGAGCTCGATGATGCAGCCCAGCAATTCGTTGCGCTGCCGCGACCAGTTATCGGTGCTGAGTGCCTGAGGTGTCTGGCCGTGATCCAGCAGTGCCTTGACCTGCCCGACTGCCACGCCGCGGGACAGCCAGGCGAGAATCGCGTGGATGCGCTCCACGTTGGCGGGGGAGTAGAGACGATGCCCCTTGGGCGTGCGGTACGGCACGATCAGACCGTAGCGACGTTCCCAGGCGCGCAGGGTCACGGCGTTGATACCGGTGCTCCGCGCGACCTCGCGAATCGGCAGATAACCCTCGTCGAGCGCCTGGCGGTAATCCGTGCCGGTTTCTTCGCCGGCGATGCTTTCGCTGATCATGACATTACAGCGCATTGCGCAGGCTGAGTGGCTCGGGGTGCGGTTGCAGGTAGGCCTGCTCCGCGATGTAGCGGTCCGGGTGGCGGCGGAAGTGATGCTTGAGCAGGGTCAGCGGTACCACCAATGGCACGATGCCTTCGCGGTACTGGCCGATCAGTTGTTGCATCTCCTGCTTTTCATCAGCGCTCAGTGCGCGTTTCAGGTAGCCGCTCAAATGCTGCAGAACGTTGCTGTGGGTGCCGCGTGTGGCGCACTTCTTCAAGGCACTCATCAGCTCGCTGAAATAGTGCGGCGCCAGTTCGGCCAGGTTGTGCTGGCTGAGGTTGCCGAGCAGGCGCCCCAGTGACTTGTAGCGCGCCGGGTCGGTGGCCATCAGCAGGTACTTGTAACGCGAGTGGAAGGCGATCAAAGCGCGGCGGGTCAGCCCCTGCTGCAGCAGGCGTTGCCATTCGGCGTGGGCGTAAACGCGGGTGATGAAGTTCTCGCGCAGCACCGGGTCGTTCAGGCGGCCATCTTCTTCCACCGGGAGATCCGGGTGACGGGCGCAGAAGGTGGCGGCGAAGATACCGCGTCCCGGTTCGCTGGGGCGTCCGCCTTCCTGGTAGACCTTGACCCGCTCCAGCCCGCACGACGGCGACTGCTGCATGAAGATGTAGCCACTGATGCCTTGCAGTTCGTGAGCCATGCGCTCGGCGTAGGCACTCAGGGCATCGGTCACGTCACGCGAACGGTCGACGGTACCGACTGCGCGTGGGGCCAGTGGGTCGCCGACCAGGCGAATCGGCTCGCGGGGAATCGACATGCCAATGCCGACCTCGGGGCAGACGGGGATGAAGTCGAAATGCTCGCTCAGGCTGCGACTGCACAGGCGTGACAACTTGTGCCCGCCGTTGTAGCGCACCTCGGCGCCCAGCAGGCAGGCGCTGATGCCCAGTTTGGCTTTGCTCGCTTGCATGACCTGACCTCCAAGATCTTGTACATAAACTTATCTATGTACAATTTATGTATATCTTAGAAGTGCCGTTATACAAGTCAATCTGTTTGTATAACTTTGGTACTGTTTTGCGCGACGATGAATGCGCTCGCCCAGAACGGGCGAGCGGGGGACGCTTAGCGCCAGCCTTGCAGCCAGCGCTCGGTGTCTTGCAGTTGCCGCCAGTCGAGTTGCTGGCTGCGACGGGTGAGTACGGCCTGCAGCTCAACGCCGAGGATGTTGTCTTCTTCATCCCGCAGCAGTTCGGTGACCAGGAAATGACGTTCGCGGTTGCGCGGCTGCGCTGCCGTCCATTTCGATAGAAGCAGCTTGCGCGGATTGAGCCTGCGTGTGCCAGGCAGACTCATTGCAGGTGCTCGAGCAGGCGCCGGGCAACGTCCTGGCCACTGAGCCAAGCACCCTCCACCCGTCCCGACAGGCACCAGTCGCCACAGGCGTAGAGACCCAGGTCGGCATCGGCCAGTGCGCCCCATTGGTGCGCTTGCGCCGGGCGGGCATACAGCCAGCGGTGTGCCATGGTGAAGCTCGGTGGCGGCACGGCACAGCCGATGAGTTCGGCAAAGGCGCCGTGCAACTGCTCGATGACTGCTTCCTTGGATAGATCCAGGTGCTGTTTGCTCCAGGCACTGCTGGCGTGCAGCACCCAGGTGTCGAGACGATCATCGCGCCCGGGTTTGCTGCGGTTGCGCGCCAGCCAGTCGAGCGGGCTGTCCTGCACGAAGCACCCTTCGACATGCGTGGCCAATGGATGCTCGAAGCCCAATGCCACTGCCCAGGTCGGTTCCATGATCACGCTTGCAGCGGCACCGGCCAGCTTCGGCGCGGCGGCCAGCAGGGCGCTGGCCTGCGGGGCAGGCGTGGCGATGATTACGTGGCTGTAGGGACCGTGGCTGTTGCCGTCGGCATCCTGCAGGCTCCAATGACGGTCACCACGGAAGACTTCAGTGATGCGGCAGCTGAAATGCACCGGCAGTGCGCCGAGCAAGGCACGGGTGATCGCACTCATGCGCGGGGTGCCGACCCAACGCAGCTGCTCGTCCGGCGAGGCACTGAGCTGGCCGTCCTGAGCGTTGTAGAGACCTGGCGTCCATTCCGCGACCCAGCCACGGGCTTGCCATTGCTGGACGACCTCGACGAAGCGGCGATCACGGGCGGTGAAGTACTGCGCGCCCAAGTCCAGGCTGCCAGCGTCGCTGCGCTTGCTGGCCATGCGTCCGCCGCTGCCGCGGCTCTTGTCGAAGAGTTCAATCTCCAGCCCTGCGGCATGCAGGGCCTGGGCCGCGGAGAGCCCCGCGATGCCGGTGCCAATGATGGCGATGGGTGCGTTCATGGTTACCTCGTCAGCGCTGAATGCTTTACAGGCTACGGTTTGGACAAAAGCTATACAAGAATGTTTTCATGTATAGCTGTGCCGAACGTGGTACTCCTTTCCTTAAGGTTTAGGACAAACGCAGCACGTCTGCGCGGCATAAACCAGACTAAAGGTGAAGTTTCTTCCATTGCCATGCGAGGACGATGCCATGCATATCCTGCTGACCGGCGGTACCGGACTGATTGGTCGCGCGCTTTGCGCGCACTGGGCCGAGCAGGGCCACCGCCTGACTGTCTGGAGTCTCCGACCGAGTCAGGTCGCGGCGCTTTGTGGTGAGGATGTGCGCGGCATCGCCAAGCTCGAAGAGTTGGGTGAAGAACCTCTGGATGCCGTGATCAATCTCGCCGGTGCACCGATTGCCGACAAGCCCTGGAGTAGCAAGCGCAAGGCGCTGTTATGGGCCAGTCGTATCGGGCTCACCGAACAGCTGCTGGCTTGGCTGCAAGGCCGCCAGCAGCGCCCGGCCGTTTTGCTTTCGGGCTCGGCAGTCGGCTGGTACGGCAACGGCGGTGAGCGTGAGCTGGATGAGCAGGCCCAGCCGGTCACCGATGACTTTGCCGCGCAATTGTGCGGTGCCTGGGAAGAGACCGCGCTGCGTGCCGAGGAACTGGGCATGCGCGTGGTGCTGATACGCACCGGTCTGGTGCTGAGCGACGAAGGCGGCATGCTCAAACGTTTGCATCTGCCCTTCCGTCTGGGCCTGGGAGGCAGGCTCGGCGACGGCCGGCAGTGGATGCCCTGGATCCATATTGCCGATCAAATCGCGCTGATGGATTTTCTCTTGCAGCAAGTTGATGCTCGCGGTCCTTATAATGCCTGCGCGCCGCTGCCGGCGCGCAACGCCGAGTTCACCAAGGCGCTGGGCCAGGCATTGAGCCGTCCGACCATGCTCCCCGTGCCGGCTTTCATTTTGCGCGCAGCGTTGGGCGAGATGTCCGAGTTGCTGCTGGGCGGCCAGCGTGCCGTACCGGCGCGCCTACTCGAGGCGGGTTTCAGTTTTCGTTTCACCCATCTGGATGTGGCTCTGGTCGACCTGATGAGCCATCAATGACTAGGATTTCGCATGACCGATCACGCATTGTTGCTGGTTAACCTGGGTTCGCCCGCGTCTACCGAAGTAGCCGATGTCCGCCGTTACCTGAATCAGTTCCTGATGGATCCCTATGTGATCGATCTGCCCTGGCCGCTACGGCGCCTGCTGGTGTCGTTGATTCTGATCAAGCGTCCGGCCGCTTCGGCGCATGCCTATGCATCGATCTGGTGGGAGGACGGTTCGCCGTTGGTGGTGCTCAGCCGTCGCCTGCAGGAGGTGATGAAGGCGCACTGGAAGCATGGGCCGGTGGAGCTGGCCATGCGCTACGGCGAGCCTTCCATCGAGTCGACTCTGCAGCGTCTGGCTGCCCAGGGTGTGCGTCAGATCACTCTGGCGCCGCTGTATCCGCAGTTCGCCGACAGCACCACCACCACGGTGATCGAGGAGGTCAAGCGGGTGATACGTGAGCACGGTCTCGACCTGCGTCTGTCGACACTGCCGCCGTTTTACGATCAGCCGGAATACCTTGACGCCCTGGTGGCCAGTGCCAGGCCCTACCTGGAGCAGGACTTCGATCACCTGTTGCTGAGCTTTCATGGTCTGCCCGAGCGCCACCTGCACAAGCTCGATCCCAGTGGTCATTGCCTGAAAGGCGACGACTGCTGCCGCAGTGCTTCGCCCGAGGTGCTCGCCAACTGCTATCGCGCGCAATGCCTGCGCAGCGCCGAGCTGTTCGCCGAGCGCATGGGTCTGCGCCCGGAGCAGTGGTCGGTGAGCTTCCAGTCGCGCCTGGGGCGCGCCAAGTGGATCGAGCCCTATACCGAGACCCGTCTCGACGAACTGGCAGCGCAAGGGGTGAAGAAGCTGCTGGTGATGTGTCCGGCCTTCGTCGCTGACTGTATCGAGACGCTGGAAGAAATCGGCGACCGCGGCCGCGAGCAGTTCGTCGAAGCTGGCGGCGAGAGCCTGCAACTGGTGCCCTGCCTGAATGACCACCCGCAATGGGCGGCAGCTCTGAATGTCCTGTGCGAACGGGCTCCGCAGTCCTTGTAAGCCGGCATCACTGATCGCCGAGGTGAGCCATTCGCCTCGGCGGGTATGAAGCATTCGCCGATCTGATAACACCTTCGAGCGATACTCAGCGCTGTTTATATCGTCCTAATCTGACGCTACTTTCAACCGCCGCGCACCGCGTCAGTGGTGCCGAGGAGAGCGTCCGTGCATAACAACAATAACGGCTATCCCTCCAGTGCCCGAGCCTGGGTCACTGTCGCCATTCTGATGGTGGCCTACGTGCTGTCCTTCGTCGATCGGCAGATTCTCAACCTGCTGGTCGAGCCCATCCGCCGTGACCTGGTGATCAACGACACGCAGATGAGCCTGCTGATGGGGTTGTCCTTTGCCCTGTTCTATACCGTGTGTGGCATTCCACTTGGGCGTGTGGCCGACACCCGCAGCCGGCGCGGGCTGATCGCTGTTGGCGTGCTGTTCTGGAGCGCCGCCACCGCGGCCTGTGGCATGGCCAAGATGTATTGGCAGTTCCTGTTGTGCCGCATCGGTGTGGGTGTGGGGGAGGCGGCCCTGTCGCCGGCGGCCTATTCGCTGATAGCTGACAGCTTTCCGGCCGAACGTCGCGCCACGGCGATCAGTGTCTACTCCATGGGCGTTTACCTCGGCTCGGGGCTGGCCTTTCTGGTTGGCGGCCTGGTCATTCAGTTCGCCTCGGCGCAAGGCGACGTTGTCCTGCCGGTGCTGGGTGAAGTGCGCCCCTGGCAACTGATCTTTCTCATCCTGGGCGCCGCTGGCGTGACCTTTACCCTGTTGATGCTGGCGATCAAGGAGCCTGCACGGCGTGGTGCCGGTGCCGGAGTGGCGGTACCGCTGAGCGAGGTCGGGCGCTACATTCGCGCCAACCGCCGTACCGTGTTGCTGCATAACTTCGGATTCGCCGGGCTGGCCTTCGCCGGATACGGCAGTGCTGCCTGGGTGCCGACGTTCTATATCCGTACCTATGGCTGGGATGCCGGCCAGGTTGGCATCGTCTACGGCAGCATCGTTGCGGTGTTCGGTTGCCTGGGGATCGTTTTCGGTGGGCGTCTCGCGGACTGGATGGCCAAGCGCGGGCGCAGTGACGCGAACATGCGCGTCGGCCTCTACGCTGCGTTGGGTGCGTTGCCGATGGTGGTGCTGTTCCCGCTGATGGACAGTGCCTTCTGGGCCAGCGTGCTGATGGCGCCCACGGTGTTTTGTCTGAGCATGCCTTTTGGCGTGGCGCCGGCGGCCATTCAGGAAATCATGCCCAACTCGATGCGTGGCCAGGCTTCGGCTATCTACCTGTTTGTCATTACCCTGGTTGGCCTGGGCATCGGCCCGACCGCTGTGGCGCTGGTGACTGACTTCGTCTTTGCCGACGATGCGGCGCTGCGCTATTCGTTGCTGATCGTCACGACGCTGGCGGTACTGAGCTCGATCACCTTGCTGGCCAAGAGCCTCAAACCTTATCGCGAGAGCGTGGTAAGGCTGGAGCAGTGGGCCGTCAATCCAGCTTGAACCCGCGTTTTTTCGGCGTGCCGAGTATTGATCGGCACGCTTTATGCGCTACGGCACAGGTCTTGCGGAATTTTTGCGCTTTACTGATGTTCTGAGTGATGCTCGCGCCGTACCGGCGCCGGCCAGCCAGGGAAGCTCAGGATGGGGTCAAGGCCAACGAACAGTTCAGCCCAGTGGCAACGGTTGTTTCTGCCGTTGCTGGCTTTGCTATTGCTGTTGGGTGGTTGCAGCGGTCGTCTGGACAACGATTCCATCGTCAACAAGCGCAACCCGCTGAAGCCGGCCGAACTGTTACAAAGCGATGTGGACCGCATGGCGACCCTGGCCATGCGTAACAACCTCAACAGCTTGTATCGCTTGATGAACAAGCTGTATCTGCGCAATCCGCGAGAGTGGCGCAAGAGCAACTTTCCTGACGCTGCGGCTGCCGAACGCGCGATCCAGCAGGCCATCGAGTACAACCAGGATTGGCCGACGTTGGGTGGGCGTCGCGATGTCGCCGCGCTGGACTATTCGCTCAGCGCCTCATTTCGTGGGGATCGGGTGGCGGCCTTCACCTATGCCATCGGCAGCATGCTGGTCACCGCTCATGGCGGGCGTACCGAGTTCTACCTGACCGACAGCTTCAACGCGCAGTTCATCTACAACGCCGCGCGCAATCTGGAAAAGGCTGCCTGGATGCTGTCTCAACGGCGGGATGCGGCCGGGCGGCCACTGTTGCTGTCCAACGAGATTTCCGAGCATGGCAGCAACCTGAGCTATGCCGTCGAGTTCGGCAAGATGGTCGCGCGTCTCGATCTGTTGACCCATGTGCTGGAGGAGCGCTACCGGCGTATGGGAGCCAACTATGCGCAGAGTCTGTTTCTGCTGAACTTCCTGCCGGTGCAGTAGCCTTTCACTGATTCCAGCGTCGCTGGATCTGGTCCAGAGTGCCGGCCTGGCGCAGGCGTACCAGTGCCTCGGAAAACTGCCGCGCGCGCTCGATATCACCCTTGGCAAAAGCCACGAAGCGGGGCATCTCGATCAGCGGGCGCGGCAGTATGCGCACCTGTTCCAGCGCCCGCTGTTCACGCACGAAATAGAGTAGTTGCGTATGGTCGCCGACGATGATGTCGATGCGGCCGGCCAGTAGCATCGATACCAGCTGGCGCGGGTTCTGTGCGCTGGTATCACGCGACAGTGCGGCACTGTCGAAGGCTTCTTCGTAGGCGTAACCGCGAACTTGTCCGATCACGTATGGCGACAGGTCATCCAGTGTTTTCCAGTCGCTGATCGCGGTCTTGGCGGTGGTCATGAAGACGGTGGAGCCACTGCGTAAGGGGCCGACCAGTTCATACTGTTGCTGGCGTTGCGCAGTGCCGGCGAACTGGAAGGCCATCTGTACCTCGCCGCGATCCAGCATGCGCTTGACGCGCTCCCAGGGGTAAAGGCGAATTTCGTACGGTACTTGCGCTTCGTGCAGCACCGCATCGACCAACTCGACATCGAGCCCACGCGGCGTTTCATCCTCGGCAGTGACGAAGCTGTAGGGTGCGAACTGTTCGTCACCGACCACCCGCCAGGGCTGTGCAGCCGCAGATGTGGCCAGCAGCATCAGAGTAAGGAGTAAAACGCGCATGGTGGGTGTCCTCATGGCCGGCCTGTATTCAGGCTAGCCAATTTCTGCGAGGAGAGCGGCGAATCAGACCTTGCGCACGAACTCCGACTTGAGCTTCATTGCGCCGATGCCGTCGATCTTGCAGTCGATGTCGTGGTCGCCATCGACCAGACGGATGTTCTTCACCTTGGTGCCGACCTTGACCACCAGCGACGAGCCCTTGACCTTGAGGTCCTTGATCACGGTGACGCTGTCGCCATCCTGCAGCAGGTTACCGACCGAGTCCTTGATCACGCGCGCATCGTCGCCGCTCTCGGCACTCTCGCCTGCCTTCCACTCGTGGGCGCATTCGGGGCAGACCAGTTGATCGCCATCTTCATAGGTGTATTCGGAGTTGCACTTGGGGCAGGGTGGCAAGGCGGTCAAGGGAGGTCCTCGGTGAGTGTTAATAAACCGCAGATTATATAGGGTTTTATGAGTGGGCGCCGCTCCAGGGAGCATAGGTTGGAGAGTCCTGGTGTTTAAAATATTGGACTTTGTGTCGGTTGGTTATTCCTCTTCGTGCGCCTGATTTCGCTTGTGACGGGCGATTAACGTAGATTGGCAAGCGCTCCGGCAAATAATCATGCGCGCTTTTGTTTGACATATTTTACGGCTCGGGCAGACTGGCTGCAGATTCCGCTGCCGAACCGGGTAACGGGTAGTTGTGTCATCGCCCCGCTCAGGCGCGAGTGGACCCGGTTCGAGCCGCCGTCGGATGGCGGCACTCAGGCTCAGGATGAGACTGGGTGCACGGGGTTAGCCAAACAGGCCATGGGTACGACAGCGGAGACCTTTCGCTGGTATCGGTCTGCACAGCAACGACAGGCCCGGCCTGTCTCAAGGTGACGTATGTCCGACAACAAGATTCGCAACACTCTTTGCAAGAACAATCCCCGCAAGCCCGTCGTGTTGATGTCCATGGGCACTCAAGCGCGCAAGGGCCACGACTATCAAGTCATGACTCACAAGTACATTCAGCCACTGGTCGACTTTGCCGGTTGTGTGCCGGTGTTGGTGCCGACCTGCTGCGGTACCGATGATCTCGAGCAGTATCTGGACATGGCCGACGGCGTGTATCTGACCGGCGCCGGCAGCAACATCGATCCGGCGTTGTACGGCCAGGAAAACGAGACGCCGAACAAGACCCAGGACCGTGACCGCGACCTGTTCGACCTGCCGCTGATTCATGCCGCCATCGCCCGTGGCCTGCCGATCTTCGCCATCTGCCGTGGCATGCAGGAAATCAACGTCGCGCTGGGCGGCGATATCTACCAGAAGGTTTATGCCGAGCCTGGTTTCAACGATCACCGGGAGAATCCCGATGATCCGGTCGACGTGCAGTATGCACCGAGCCATGGCGTGCGCCCGGTCGCGGGCAGCTGGTTCGCCGAGCTGATGGGCAAGGACGAGATTCAGGTCAACTCCCTGCACGGCCAGGCCATTCGCAATCTGGGCAAGGGCGTCGAGGTGCTGGCGACTGCCGAGGATGGCCTGATCGAAGCGATCCACGCGCCCAGTCTGTCGCCGTTCCTGTTTGCGGTGCAGTGGCATCCGGAGTGGCAGGCCGCGCAGAACCCCGATTCGGTGAAGATCTTCCAGGCCTTCGGTGAAGCCTGTCAGCGCCGAGTCGCCGCAGGCAATGGTCGTCAGGCCGCCTGAGCCAACTGCTGCCGCCAGCTCCTGTCTCAATAGGGGCTTGGCGGCTGCGGCCAGTTCAAGGTCCCGCTGTCACTGAAGCGGCGGGTACCGAACAGGCCGTCGGCCAGTTTGCCTCGTAGCCTGTAGGGTACCTCCTGGCCGGGTTGATAGCCGGCAGCGCCCCAGGCCTGGCGCATCACCGAAAAGGCCGAAATACTCACCGGCACGCTCAGTACTGTCTCACCGAAGCGCGCTACGCTGCCGCTCTGGTCGCTGACGCCACTGGCCAGCGGCTGGCCGTTGACATCCAGATCCAGTGCCATGCCATTGAAGTTCACCGCGCTGTCGTTGGGATTCTGCACGCGTAGCTTGACTGCAAAGCGCACCTCCAGGCCCTGACCAGGCAAGGGTTCCAGGCCGACCAGGTCGACACGTAGCGGATCACGATTGCTTAGGCTGGCACAGGCGCTGAGGCCCGCCGCGAGCAAGGCGATAAGGCAAAGGCGAAGTATGTGAGGCATGGCGGTCTTCCCTGGACGTTATGGGCTCAGGATAGAAGACCGCCGTGCGCGGCATTAGCTCCCGGCGCGTTGCCGGCTACCGAGTACCAGGGCGATACCGCCGAGCACGGCAAGGGCGCTAATCAGCAGGCGTAATGACAGCGCCTCACCCAGCAACAGGCTACCGCCGAGCGCGGCGAGAATCGGCACGCTGAGTTGTACGGTTGCGGCCTGGCTGGCGTGCAGGCCGGGCAATGCGCTGTACCAGATGGCGTAGCCGACGCCGGAGGTCAGTGCACCAGACAGCACCGCGTAGAACAGCCCTGGTCCATCCCATTGCAAGTGCGGCAGCAATACCAGTGCCAGCAGCAAGGCCAGGGGCGCGGCACGCAGGAAGTTACCGGCGGTTACGGCCAGCGGGTTGCCTTGCCCGCGCCCCAGTAACGAGTAGGCGCCCCAGGCGATGCCGGCGAGCAGCATCAGTAATGCTGCCGGCAGTGATGGTGCGCTGGCGCCGGGTAGCAACAAGGCAAACAGGCCGAGCATGGCCAGACCCGTGCCGGTGCTGGCGAGCAGACCGAGGCGTTCGCCGCGCAGCAACCCCCAGAGCAGCATGCTCAATTGCACCGCACCGAACAGCAACAGGGCGCCGACACCGGTATCCAGCTGCAGGTAGGCGAAGGAGAAGGCGGCTGCATAGGTGAACAGGGCTATTGCGCCAGCCCAACTGCCGGCCATGGCTTGCCCGTTCTGGCGCAGGCGCAACAGCAGCCAGAGGGCCAGGGCGCCGGAGAGCAGGCGAATGGCGGTGAAGCTTGCCGCATCGATGTCGGTTTCCCGCAGCGCAAGGCGGCAGAGGAGCGAGTTGCCAGCGAACGCCAGCATGGCGAGGGTGGTGAGCAGCAGGGTACGCGGTGACATCGGCCATCCTTGGTTGAAGGTCTGGTGATGCCAGCTAGCTAAGCACGCTGAGCTAGCGGAGGGCATTGGCAGAAGGTCGCAAATCCCTGCGACCTTGGCCAGGCCCATCTTCGTGCGCTTCCTTAGAAGTGCACCTTGACCAGCAGGCTGGCGGTGTTCTGATCGGTCGAGCCCACGAAGTTCTCGCTGACGAACCCGCCGTCCTTGATGCCGTACTTGTTCTTCCAGTAGTCGTATTCGATACCGACGTAGAGCTGCTTCTCGCCCCACTTCAGCGCCTTGCCCAGGTCGTACTTGATTTGTGGGTTGAAGTGCAGGTTGGCGTGGTAGTCGCCGCGACGGTTCTCATCGTTGTCCACCACCCAGTCCATGAAACCATCGATGAGAATGTCCGACTCGCCCACCGGGATGGTGTAGCTCCACACTGGAGTGATCTGCCAGACATTGCTGCCCGCGCGATTGCCATCGGGGGTGCGCAGGTAGGTATTGAGCTGGAAGTAGTCGAAGCCAGGGATATCCAGGTCGACGGCCGGGCCGATCAGGTAGGCATCGACATCATCTTCACCGAACTCGTAGGTAGCGGAGATCAGCACGTCCTTGATCGGGCCGAAGGAGAGGTCCGCGCCGCTGATCTTACCCAGGGAAAGGCGCGGGCTGATCTCGCCGTAGAAGGTGTGGCCATCGCCGGCACCGTTAGTGGCATCGGTGTTGTACTTGATCACGTCAAGGAACACGAACAGATCGCCGAAGCTCCAGCCGCTGGCGTGCTCGAAGGTAACGGTCTGCTGGATTTCCGGGTCGATCTTGAAATCCTGTCCGTAGAGGTAGGTCAGGCTGTTGTTCTGCCACTGCAGCAGATCGCCGGCGATGGCCTGGCTTCCAGCCAGCATGCTGCCGGCGACGAGCAGCGAAGAGAGGGGGCGATTCATGAGGGCCAAGCTCCTGGTGGTTAAGGCATGTCGTTATGGTTTTAAACCTGTCCATCTGGTCAGGCAGGTGCTGCCAGAGCAAAAAAGGCGCCAATTCTCGTGTTTGTTGCTATCCCTTGCAAATCAACCAGATGCACGGATAACCAAGGGAGCATTTGCTGCAGGTACTGCACCTTTTCTGACCGAGAGGACAAAAAAGCCATAACTTGGTGCGCTGCCGTCTGGCGGAATGAGCAGCGCTTTTATATGGGAGTGCTTGACTGGATTGATTATGGTCGTCATATAAATATTAAATTATGACTGTAATTTAAATGGTGAGAGGATCTCCTCTCGTTCATTGTCCCCAGCAGGTAACTTCTCATGAATGCTCAAGCTTCTCTCGGAACCGCTTTGATCACCGGCGCCTCGTCTGGCATCGGTGCCACCTATGCCGACCGCCTTGCCCGGCGTGGTCATGACCTGCTCTTGGTGGCGCGCGATGCACAGCGCTTGCAGGCATTGGCTGATCGTTTGAGTGGCGAGTACGGCGTCGCAGTGGAAGTGATGCCTGCGGATCTGACCCGCAAGGCTGATGTGTTACGGGTGGAACAGCGCCTGCGCGAGGATCCGAACATTGCGCTGCTGGTCAATAACGCCGGCATAGCTATGAACGGCACGTTGGCCGGGGCGGATCTGGATCAGGCGGAAATCATGATCCAGCTGAACGTCGTCGCGCTGACGCGGCTGGCAGCCGCGGCGGCAGCCAATTTCTCCGCAGCCGGGCGCGGCGGCATCATCAACCTGGGCTCGGTGGTGGCGTTGGCGCCGGAGATGTTCAATGCCGTCTACAGCGCGACCAAGGCCTATGTGCTGAGCCTGACCCAGACTTTGGCGGGGGAATTGCGAGGTTCTGGCGTACAGCTGCAGGCGGTGATGCCGGGTGTGACCCGCACCGAGATCTGGGAGCGCAGCGGCACCGATGCCTCGGCGCTGCCACCGTCGATGATCATGGAGGTGGGGGAGATGGTCGATGCGGCGTTGGCCGGCTTCGATCAGCAGGAGCTGGTGACCATCCCTTCATTGCCCAATGCGACCGACTGGGAGGCCTTCGTCAGCGCTCGCGCGGCGCTGGGGCCGAATCTTTCGCACAACCAGGCGGCCGCACGTTACAAATAACGGCGCGGGCCGGGCGTCGAATGGCGCCCGGCTTTCGCGTCATTCGCTCGGGCTGCCGGCTTTTTCCAGTAGTTTGGCGCGGGTGGTGTGCAGCAGGCGGTCTGACAGTTCCGGGTCCTTGACGCTGCGCGACAGCAGCAGTGCGCCGACCATGGCCGAGAGCAGCAGCACGCTCTCGTCAGCGGCGTCTTCGCCTTCCAGCTCCTTCTCGATCAGCGCCAGGCGGTTAAGTACCATCGCGTCGGTGGTCGCGCTCGGTTCGCCACGCTGGCCCAGTTCTGCCGACATCGTCGGCAGTGGGCAGCCAGCGCCGGGGGTGGCGCGGTGAGCGTCGGACAGGTAGCGCTGGATCAGCAGCCGCAGCGGCGAGCCGGTGTCTCCCTGAGCCTGTTTCATGTCGCTCGCCAGCGTCTGCACGGCATGCTGCAGAGCGGTTTCCACCAGGTCGTCCTTGGACTTGAAATGGGCGTAGAAGCCGCCATGGGTGAGGCCCAGCGCCTTCATCAATGGTTGCAGGCCGGTTGCCCCCACGCCGTCACGGCGAAAGCGCAGCGCGGCTTCCTCGATGATGCGTTGATGGGTTTTGGCCTTGTGATCTTCCGAATAGCGCATGGGCTTTCCCGTCTTTCAGATGTTGGCTGTCATCTTACACTCGCGTCGTTGTTCTGGCGCGCCGTGTTCATGTCGAGAATCAGGCAGGTGGTGGACGCGACAGCGTAGAGGCGCTCGTCGACATCGTACAGGCGGCCTTCGGCCAGGGCGGTAGAGCGGCCGACGTGGACGATGCGACCTTCAGCGCGCACCGGACCCGCTTCGCTGCGCAGGGCGCGGATATAACTTACCCGCAGGTCGGTGGTGGTGTAGCCCTGGCCTGGCTTGAGCAGCGTATGCACGGCGCAGCCCATGCAGGAGTCGAGCAGGGTGGCGATATAGCCACCGTGCACGCTACCCAATGGGTTGTAATGACGCTGGTCGGGCGCGCCCTGGAAGACGAACAGGCCGCTGGCCCATTGCACCGGGGTGAAGTCGAGCACGGCACCAATTGGCGGCGAGGGCAGGTCGCCACGACCAATGCCGTCGAAGAAATCCATCGGCGCCATGGTGGCAACTTCCGCCAGGCTCAGTGTGCCCGGGTCGGCAAGCTGGCTGCGCACCGCCTGTTCTTCGGCGATCCAGGTGGCAAGGCGGGCATCTCGGGATGAAGTGGTCATGGCGACTCCTGATAAATATGATGGACGACATTCAATTTTTCATATTATGGTTGAAATATAAATAGCCGTCAGTCGTGGTCACTCGGAGCCTTGCCATGCAGCCTTCCCGCATTCTGTTGCTCATCCTCATGCTGCTCACGGCATTGGGGGAGACCTCCACGCAGTTGCTGATTCCCGCGCTGGGTGAGCTGGAGCGTGGCTTGCACGCCGAGCCCGGCAGCAGCCTGCTGGCGCTCTCGCTGTTCGTCGCGGCCTTCGGCCTGGGCCAGCTGCTGCTGGGGCCACTGTCCGACCGGCTGGGGCGCAGGCCGGTGCTGCTCGCTGGGCTGAGCCTGTACCTGCTGGCGACCCTGGGCATGCTGCTGGCGCCAGACATCGAGGTGCTGATCGGCATGCGCGTACTGCAGGGCCTGGGCGCCTGCGCGGCGCTGGTGCTGGCACGCGCCATCGTCCGCGACGTGTGGCAGGAGCAGGCGGGGCCGGCCCTGGCGCTGACGGTGTTGGGGATGTTCGCCGCCATCGTCCTGTCGCCGGTGATCGGCGGCCTGCTGACCCAGTACGGCGGGTGGCGCGCACCGCTGCTGGCTACCCTGGGGCTGGGCGGCCTGGCGTTGCTGTCGACCTTGTTCAGCTATCGCGAGACCCATCTGCAGCGGGACCCACAGGCCGGCCGCCTTAGGGGCGTGCTGGCTAGCTACCTGCAGGTGCTGCCGAGTTGCCGCGCGCTGGCGCTGACCATCGCCTGTACCTACGGCGCGATGTTCGTCGTGGTGGCCGGCTCGTCGTCGGTGTACATCGGGCTGCTGGGGCTGAGCGCCGCGCAGTACGGCCTGACCTTCGCCCTGATCGTTTCCGGCCTGCTCGGCGGCGCGCTGTTCACCCTGCACAACGTGCAGCGCCTGGGGCCGCTGCGGGTGGTGGGCATCGGGGTCGGCCTGGTGCTCGTGGGCGCCTTGCTGACGCTGCTGATCTACCTGGCGTTCGGCCTGTCGCTGCTGGGCCTGTCGCTGCCCCAGGTACTGGTGACGCTGGGTGGCGGTATGCTGCTGCCCGCAGCCGTGGCCGGGGCGGTTATTCCCAACCCGCAGCGTGCGGGGCTGGCGGCGGGGCTGATGGGGTTCTCGCAGATGGCTGGTGCCACTGTCGCGGGTTTGTTGCTCGGTGCCCTGCAGGATGGCTCGGCCTGGCCTATGGTTGCCTTGAATGCACTGTTCGCTGGCCTGGCGTTTCTACTCTTTCATCTCTTGCGGGCACGTCCGGTCGTCGCGACTGCGTTGGCCGGCAAACTTCCCTGATCCGAGGAACAAGCTATGAGCAGCTATGACGTGGTCATCATCGGCGCCGGCCCTGGCGGCTACAACGCGGCCATCCGTGCCGGGCAACTGGGGTTGAAGGTGGCGTGCGTGGAGGGGCGTGAAACCTTGGGGGGCACCTGCCTGAATGTCGGCTGCATGCCCTCGAAGGCGCTGCTGCATGCCTCGGAGCTATACGAAGCGGCGGCCGCCGGCGACCTGAGTGCCCTCGGCGTGGAGGTCACGCCGACGCTCAACCTGGCGCAGATGATGAAACAGAAGGCAGGCAGCGTCGAAGCGCTGACCAAGGGCGTGGAGTTCCTGTTTCGCAAGAACAAGGTGGAATGGGTCAAGGGTTGGGGGCGTATCGACGGCCCAGGTCGGGTGCAGGTCAAGCTGCACGATGGCGGCGAGCGCCTGCTCGAGGCGCAGAACATCGTCATCGCGACTGGTTCCGAGCCTACGCCGCTGCCAGGCGTCGAGATCGACAACCAGCGCATTCTCGATTCCACCGGTGCATTGTCGCTGCCTGAAGTGCCCAGGCATCTGGTGGTGATCGGTGCCGGGGTGATCGGCCTCGAGCTGGGTTCGGTATGGCGCCGCCTGGGCAGCCAGGTCACGGTGGTGGAGTACCTCGATCGTATCTGCCCCGGCCTGGATGGCGAGACCGCCAAGACCCTGCAACGCACCCTGGGCAAGCAGGGCATGAGCTTCAAGTTGGGTACCAAGGTCACGGGCGCGAAGACGAGCAAGTCTGGTGTGACCCTGAATCTGGAACCGGCGGCTGGCGGTGCGAGTGAAACCCTGGACGCCGACTACGTGCTGGTGGCTATCGGCCGGCGTCCCTACACCCAGGGACTGGGCCTGGACAGCGTCGGTCTGAACACCGACAAGCGCGGCATGCTCAGTAATGACAAGCACCGCAGTGGCGTGCCGGGCGTCTGGGTGATCGGTGATGTCACCTCCGGGCCGATGCTGGCGCACAAGGCCGAGGATGAGGCAGTGGCCTGCATCGAGCGCATCGCCGGGCATGCGGCGGAGGTCAACTATGGGGTGATACCCGGCGTGATCTATACACGGCCAGAGGTGGCCAGTGTCGGCAAGGGCGAGGAGGAGCTCAAGGCCGAAGGGCGCGCCTACAAGGTCGGCAAGTTCCCCTTCACGGCCAACAGCCGGGCGAAGATCAACCACGAGACCGAAGGCTTCGTGAAGATTCTCGCCGACGCCAATACCGACCAGATTCTCGGCGTGCACATGATCGGCCCGAGCGTCGGCGAGTTGATCGGCGAATACTGCGTGGCCATGGAGTTCTCCGCTTCGGCCGAAGACATCGCGCTGACCTGCCACCCGCACCCGACCCGCTCGGAGGCCGGGCGCCAGGCCGCAATGGGCGTGCATGGCTGGACCATGCAGGCGTGAGCGCGGGCTAGCGGCCGAGGCTGTCGATGCTGAGATAGATCGATAGCCAAGGATGCTCGGGTTGTCTGGTTTGGTTTTTTTCGATCAGGGAATGGATGAGCCTGAGTGGCATGAGATCCGATGCCAGTTCCTCGAGCGCAACATTCTGCCAGCTACCCGAGCCATCCTTGCCAACCATGTAGGCCAGGAGGGGTTTGTCCTGGTTATTGAGGTTCTGATACTCCGGCAGGGTCGGTTCCCGGCTGCTGTCATTGCGCAGCATCGAGGCGGCGATGGCGCGCATTTCCGAGGCCGGCGGCCACTTGCGCCAGACTTTTTCGCCTTCGCTCATGTTGTCGAACAACTGTGCATCGCGCAGAAAGGGGACGGCCATGGCCTCAGGGGTGGCGCCGTCCTTGCGCCTGAGTTCTTCGGCCAGGTCATAGGTGGCATTGCGATGCTGTATGTCGCGGTTGGTCATTTCCAGAAAGGCCACCTGTCGCTCTGCGGCAGTGAACAAACCGGAATCATTGAAGGCAATGTTGGAGAGCACGACCCGGTCCAGTGCGGCGAACGGGTTCTCT
This sequence comes from Pseudomonas pichavaramensis, assembly GCF_050473265.1. Classification (NCBI taxonomy): domain Bacteria; kingdom Pseudomonadati; phylum Pseudomonadota; class Gammaproteobacteria; order Pseudomonadales; family Pseudomonadaceae; genus Pseudomonas; species Pseudomonas pichavaramensis. Next base: position 69,801 of record NZ_JBJKFJ010000014.1, read on the forward strand.
GCAGAGGCATCCTGGTAGCGTTGCGGCTCGCCATAGTGGAAGGCCAGCAGGTAATTGGCCGCTTGCTTGGCCAGTGTCTGCCGATCCGGCTGGAGGTCATCGGGGAGTTCGCCAAGAAAGGCTGCGTCGCTACCCTGAGCCTCAATCTGCTGATGATTGCCGTCGAGAAAGGCGTCGAAGCTAGCTGCAGCATCTTTGCCCATGGTGGATGCGTTCTTCAGCAGCAGGGAAATCTGCTTGGCGGCAGGGGAGAGGCTGACCTGGCTGTCCGTGCTCGCCGGTGTACTCGCTGCCTGGCGTGCGGTATTTCCGGCATTCGTTATGAGTTTGCTTGCTGAGCCTGCCTGGTATGAGCGTCCGTTCAGCAGGTGTTCGACAGTGAAGTTGATCATTACCAGTGTCCCTTGATCCGGCCTGCCCCATGCTTGGCGAAACCCGGCGTTGAGCAGGCGTCGCTGGCCATTAACCGGTTTGTCGGCCTGGAATCGAGAAGCTTGAAGTATCGATAACTGAAGCAGAAAGAGGATGGGGCGGGTTGCCCCTGCCTGCTTTCCACAGCGTTAGTGCAATATGGCGACAATCAGCCGGTGGTCATCGTGTAGCCCGGATGCAATCCGGGAGATGTGACGAGCGCCCCCGGATTGCATCCGAGCTACATCAGAGCACGTGGTCGAGGTTGACTGGCTCGCCTGGTCGGGTGTGGAGCTTGGCGCGGATGTCGGCGAACACCTTGTCGTACTCGTCGTGGCCGCGCATCACCGGGCTGGCGTTGATGGGCAAGCCATGGCGAGCGGCTGCCCGGGTGGCCACGCTGGCGAAGTTGAAGGCGACGTCGCGGTGCAGTTCGAACTCCTCCTCGAACGGCTTGCCGCGCACTTCACCGGCCAGGCGCATATGCAGCATCGGCCCCTGCTGTGGGTCCTGGCGTACCTCGTAGTAGAAGTCGACCGAGAAGGGCGGGAGGTGGCGCAAGGACTCCGGACGGTCGAGGTTGTCGCGGTGCATGTGGCCGGGCGTGAACATGGCAGAGCCCTCCTTAGCGATAGATGATGTCGGTGCAGTCCAGGGTGATGCGTGTGCCCGAGCGACCCTGGACGATAGCTTCGATATTCTCCAGCGAACCGATCACCGCAGCACTACCGGTATTACGGGCGAACTCGCAGGCAGCCTGTACCTTCGGCCCCATGGACCCAGCCGCGAAGCCGAGTTTCTCGATCGCATCGGGATGGGCTTCGGCGATGGCTCTCTGCGTCGGCTTGCCCCAGTCGATATAGGCGCCATCCACATCGGTGGCGATCACCAGCAGGTCGGCATTGAGTTGTTCGGCCAGCAGCGCCGAGCACAGGTCCTTGTCGATCACCGCCTCGACGCCGCGCAGTTGGTTGCCGTCGTACATCGTCGGGATGCCGCCGCCGCCAGCGCAGATCACCACGCTGCCTTTTTCCAGCAGCCATTTGATCGGGCGGATTTCGAAGATGCGCTGCGGCCTCGGGCTGGCCACCACGCGGCGAAACTTGTCGCCGTCCGGGGCGATGCTCCAGCCTTTCTCGGCGGCCAGGCGCTCGGCTTCCTCCTTGGCATAGACCGGGCCGATGGGCTTGCTCGGGGCCTTGAACGCAGGGTCGGCGCTGTCCACCTCGACCTGAGTCAGGATGGTGGCGAAGGGCACCTCGAAGGGCAGCAGATTGCCCAGTTCCTGCTCGATCATGTAGCCGATCATGCCTTCGGTTTCGGCACCGAGCACGTCCAGGGGGTAGGGGTTGGCGGCGTCGAAGGCATTGCCTTGCAAGGCCAGCAGGCCAACCTGCGGACCGTTACCGTGGGCGATTACCAGCTCGCTGCCGGGGGCTACCTTGGCGATCTGTTGGCAGGCGATACGTACGTTGTCGCGTTGATTTTCCGCAGTCATGGCTTCGCCGCGACGAAGCAGGGCGTTGCCACCCAGAGCGATGACGAGTCGCATGGTGCTGCTCCTTGTTTGGATGCGTAGCCCGGATGCAATCCGGGCTACGGTGCTGGCTTTGCGTAGGAGCCGGCTTGCTGGCGATGGCGCCGCCAGTGATCGCTGGCAAGCCAGCTCCTACAGGTGCATTTCTCAGATATCCGCCAGGGTCGCGACCAAGATCGCCTTGATCGTGTGCATGCGGTTTTCCGCTTGCTCGAAGGCGATATTCCAGGGCGATTCGAAGACGTCTTCGGTGACCTCGATGCCGTTCTTCAGGTGCGGGTACTGCTCGGCGATCTGTTTGCCGACCTTGGTCTCGCTGTTGTGGAAGGCCGGTAGGCAATGCATGAACTTCACGCGCGGGTTGCCGGCAGCCTTCATGATCTCGGCGTTGACCTGATAGGGCAGCAGCTCTTCGATGCGCTCGCCCCAGGCCTCCACCGGTTCGCCCATGGAAACCCAGACGTCGGTATGGACGAAATCCACGCCCTTGACCGCCTCTTTCGGGTCTTCAGTGAGCAGAATGCGTGCGCCGCTTTCCTCGGCAAACGTCTGGCACGCGGCGACGTGCTCGTCGCTTGGCCACAGTGCCTTGGGCGCGGCGATGCGCACGTCCATGCCGAGCTTGGCGCCGATCAGCAGCAGGGAATTACCCATGTTGTTGCGCGCGTCACCCAGGTAGGCGTAAGTGATGTCATGCAGGGGCTTGTCGCTGTGTTCACGCATGGTCAGTACGTCGGCGAGCATCTGCGTCGGGTGGTATTCGTCGGTCAGGCCGTTGAACACGGGCACGCCGGCATACTGCGCCAGTTCCTCGACGATCTCCTGTCTGAAACCACGGTATTCGATGGCGTCGTACATGCGGCCGAGCACGCGGGCGGTGTCCTTCATGCTCTCCTTGTGGCCAATCTGCGAGGAGTTGGGGTCGATGTAGGTGACGTTGGCGCCCTGGTCGTAGGCGGCCACTTCGAAGGCGCAGCGGGTACGGGTGGAGGTTTTCTCGAAGATCAGCGCGATGTTCTTGCGCTGCAGGTGTTGCTGCTCGGTGCCGGTGTACTTGGCGCGCTTGAGGTCGCGCGAGAGGTCGAGCAGGTAGCGCAGCTCGCGGGTGCTGTGGTGCATCAGGCTGAGCAGATGACGGTTGCGCATGTTGAAAGCCATGGTTCTCTCTCCTTGTGGGCGGCCGAACGCCCCGACGACGGATGGTCGTCGGGGCTGGCTCGATCAGTAGTCGATAGCGTCGCGGATGATCGGGCAGGTCATGCAGTGGCCACCGCCACGGCCGCGCCCGAGTTCGCTGGCGCTGATGGTGATGACTTCTACCCCGGCCTTGCGCAGCAGGGTGTTGGTGTAGGTGTTGCGGTCGTAGCCGATGACCACGCCGGGCTCCAGGCAGACCACGTTGTTGCCGTCGTCCCATTGCTCGCGTTCGGCTTCATAGGCATCACCACCGGTCTCCACCACGCGCAGCTGTTTGAGGTTGAGTGACTCGGCGACCACCTCGAGGAAGGATTTTTCCTCGCGGCGCACATCGACTCCGCCAGGGCGGCTCTCGTCCGGGCGCAGGGTGAAGGGCACGATCGAGTTGGCCACTTCCGGGAAGATGGTCACCAGGTCGCGGTCGCAGAAGCTGAACACGGTGTCCAGGTGCATGGCCGCACGGGACTTGCCGAGGCCGGCGACCACCACTTTGTCCGCCGCGCCCTTGGCAAACAGCGCGCGTGCAACCTGGCCGATGGCCTGATGCGAGGTGCGTTCGCCCATGCCGATCAGCACGGTGCCTTTGCCGATGGGCATGACATCGCCACCTTCGAGAGTGGCGGAGCCGTGATCCTTGTCCGGGTCGCCGTACCAGATGTCGAACTGTTCGCCGGCGAAGTCCGGATGGAATTTGTAGATGGCGCTGGCCAGCAGCGTCTCCTGCCGTCGAGCCGGCCAGTGCATGGGGTTGAGGGTGACGCCGCCGTAGATCCAGCAAGTGGTGTCACGGGTGAACTGGGTGTTGGGCAGCGGCGGGAAGATGAAGCTGGACTCGCCGAGGTAGGCATTGAACATCTTCGCCGCTTCGGAATCCTTGTACCTGGCCAGATCGGCGCCGGACACGCCACCGATCAGGAATTCGGCGATACGCCGATGCTCCAGGCCTTCGACGAAGTCGCGCACTTCACTGAGCAGGCCGAGGCCGACGCTGTTGGCGGTGATCTTGCGGTCGAGAATCCACTTCAGCGCTTCGGGGTTGCCGATGGTCTCTTCCAGTAGGTTGTGCATCTCCACGACCTCGACGCCGCGCTCGCGCATCTTGGTCATGAAGTCGAAGTGGTCGCGCTTGGCCTGTGACACCCAGATCACATCGTCGAACAGCAGTTCGTCGCAGTTTGCCGGAGTCAGGCGTAGGTGCGCCAGGCCGGGGGAACAGACCATTACCTTGTGCAGTTTGCCGGCTTCGGAATGAACGCCGAGGGGTTTCTTGGACATGTCGAACTCCTTCTCGTAGAGCGAGTTTTCAGGCTGGCCGGCGACCCGTCGCTGGCCGCTCGCGGCCAGCGGTGTTAGATACTCAGGAAACCGTCATACAGCCCATAGGCTGCAATGGCGGCACCGATCAGCACGGCGACGAAAATCAGTTTCTCGATGCCGGTGAAAACGGGTTGCCCCATCTCGCGCTTGGCTTTGGCGAAGAGGATGGCGCCAGGGGCGTAGAGCAGGGCGGAGAGCAGCAGGTACTGCACGCCGGCGGCATACACCAGCCACACCGCGTACAGCGTGGAGATGGCGGCGATCAGCAGGTCCTTGTTGCGCTCACCGGCGGCGTTCTCGTAGGTCTCGCCTCGCAAGGCCAGCAGCACGGCGTAGGCGCTGGACCAGAAGTAGGGCACCAGAATCATCGAGGTGGCCAGGTACAGCAGGCTGAGGTAGGTGGAGGCGTTGAACAGGGTGATGACCAGAAACAGCTGGATCAGCCCGTTGGACAGCCACAGTGCGTTGGCCGGAACGTGGTTGGCGTTTTCCTTGCGCAGGAACTCCGGCATGGTGTGGTCGCGAGCGCTGGCAAAGAGAATCTCGGCGCACAGCAGCGTCCACGACAGCAGCGCCCCGGCCAGGGAAACGATCAGCCCAATGGAGATCAGCTGCGCGCCCCAGGGGCCGACTACCTGCTCCAGCACACCGGCCATGGAGGGATTCTTCAGACCAGACAGTTCGGCCTGAGCCATGATGCCCTGGGACAGGATGTTGACCAGCACCAACAGCAGCAGCACGCCGACGAAACCGATCACCGTGGCCTTGCCGACGTCGCTGCGCTTCTCGGCGCGGGCCGAGAAGATGCTCGCTCCTTCGATACCGATGAATACCCAGACGGTGACCAGCATCATGTTGCGCACCTGGTCCATCACGCTGCCCAGCTCGCTGTTGCCGCGCCCCCAGAAGTCACTGGTGAAGACGTCGAGCTTGAAGGCGATGGCAGCGATGACGATGAACAGCGCCAGCGGCACCATCTTGGCGATGGTGGTGACGGTATTGATGAAGGCCGCCTCCTTGATGCCGCGCAGTACCAGAAAGTGCAGCAGCCACAGCAGGATCGAGGCGCAGATCACCGCGGGCAGTGTGTTGCCTTCGCCGAACACCGGGAAGAAGTAGCCGAGGGTGGAGAACAGCAGCACCATGTAGCTGACGTTGCCGATCCAGGCGCTGATCCAGTAGCCCCAGGCCGAGGAGAAGCCCATGTAGTCGCCGAACCCGGCCTTGGCGTAGGCGTACACCCCACCGTCGAGTTCGGGCTTGCGATTGGCCAGGGTCTGGAAGACGAATGCCAGGGTAAGCATGCCGACCCCGGTGATCAGCCAGCCGACCAGGGTGGCACCGGCGCTGGCGCTGGCGGCGATGTTCTGTGGCAGGGAGAAGATACCGCCGCCGACCATGGAGCCGACTACCAGGGCGATGAGGGCGCCCAGTCGGAGTTTTTGTGTCGAGTCAGACATCTCAATTACCTCCTTGTCTCAAAGGGGACATAGGTATTGAGCGCGTTTGGCAGGGCAGCCGTGGTGACCTGGATCAATGGGCGGCTATCCGTTGCGCCAACGCACATCCTTGCTGGCCAACTGGGGCTGAGCACCCGGTGAACGACAGGACATCTGCTCGGACTGGCGTTGGTGTCACCGCACGGGTCACATGTCGGCATGTGGTCAGGTAGGGTGCGCCGTGCGCATCGCGAAGACCGCGGTGCTTGCTTGGTGCGCACGGCGCACCCTACGAAAAGCCGTCCGACCGACAGTTGATCTGTGGCGTAACACCAAGGCAGCGCCAGGTCGTTGAAACGCTAGCCAGGTTTTCTGACAACGCAATGATGGCGAAATGAAGCTTTTTCGTCTGTGCGGGTGGAGGAGGATAAGCGGGGCTGATGGCCCCGCTCGAAGCGCCTGCCGGATAGGCTGGCGCAGACCTTGACGGTCGCTAGGGAAAGGCACGGCAACTGGGCGGATAGCCCCTGCAGGCAGTGTTGCGTGTGGTGACAGCATGCCGCGGAAAGCTTTCAGCTGGCTTTCCGCGGTGTGACGCAGTGATGACGACGGCGATCAGCCGATGGTCATCAGGCTGGCGTTACCGCCAGCTGCAGCTGTGTTGACGCTCAGTGCGTGCTCGACCAGCAGGCGCTCCAGTGCAATGTCGGTCTCGCCCTTGTTCAGGCCGTGCACGCCGACGATGGCGCCCTTGCGCTGGGCCGCTTGCTCGCTCACTGCGCGCAGCTGGTCGGAATCGCCGTGATGGAGGATGGCGTCCAGCTCCACGTCGATGCTGTTCCAGTCGGCGACCAGCTGGATGTGCTTCTGCACCTCTTTCGGCAGCTCGCTGTACAGCGCGCGCTGGCTTTCCAGCCAGATCGCCTTGCAGCCTACCGCCAGGGTAGCGGCCAGCTGGGTGAGCAGGTCGCTGCGCTCGTCGGCCAGGTTCAGCACCTGTTCGCGCGGCAGCAGGGTGTAGCTGTTGCGCTCGCCGGTCGGGCCGGTCAGCAGGTGGCTGCTGTAGCTCTGCGATAGTGTACGGTACTGCTCGAACAGGGCGGCGATGGCTGGCTCCTGCTTGCCAGCCCACTCGGCGAAGGCGGCGCGCAGTTTGTCCAGCTCGCTCGGTGCGGGCAGGGTCTGCACGTCGGCCTGTTGCAGGCACTGAGCGACGGCTTCCTGCGGCCGGGTCGACAGCAGGCGATAGAGGTACAGCGGGCCGCCGGCTTTCGGGCCGGTGCCGGACAGGCCTTCACCACCGAATGGTTGCACGCCGACCACGGCGCCAACCATGTTGCGGTTGACGTACAGGTTGCCGACCTTGGCCGTACCGACGACCTGGGCGATGGTCTCGTCGATGCGCGTGTGCACGCCGAGGGTCAGGCCGTAGCCGCTGTCGTTGATCTGCTGCAGCAGCTTGCCCAGATCCGCACGCTGGTAGCGCACCACGTGCAGCACCGGGCCGAAGATCTCGCGCTTCATTTCGTCGAAGCTGTCCAGTTCGATCAGGGTCGGCACGACGAAGGTGCCGCGCTTGATCTCTTCGCCATTGGCACGCGCCAGTTGGGTGACCTTGCGGCCTTTTTCACGCAGTTTGGCGATGTGGGTTTCGATGCCGGCCTTGGCTTCGGCGTCGATCACCGGGCCGATGTCGGTGTTCAGGCGCTCCGGGTTGCCGAGGGTGTATTCGGCCATGGCGCCCTTGAGCATGGTCAGCACACGGTCGGCCACGTCGTCCTGCACGCACAGCACGCGCAGCGCCGAGCAGCGCTGGCCGGCGCTGTCGAAGGCGGAGGCGACCACGTCCATCACCACCTGCTCGGTCAGTGCCGAGGAGTCGACGATCATGGCGTTGAGGCCGCCGGTCTCGGCGATCAGCGGAATGGTGCGGCCCTGGGCATCGAGGCGACCGGCGATATTGCGCTGGAGGATGCCGGCGACTTCGGTGGAGCCGGTGAACATCACGCCACGCACGCGTTCGTCACCCACCAGGCGCGCGCCGACGGTTTCACCGCGGCCCGGCAGCAGTTGCACGGCACCGGCGGGCACGCCGGCTTCGAGGAGGATGCGCACGGCCTGGGCAGCGACCAGCGGGGTCTGCTCGGCCGGCTTGGCCAGCACGGTGTTGCCGGCGGCCAGCGCCGCGGCAACCTGACCGCTGAAGATGGCCAGGGGGAAGTTCCACGGGCTGATGCACACCACCGGGCCCAGCGGGCGGTGGCTGTCGTTGCCGAAGCTGCTGGCCTGGATCGCGTAGTAGCGCAGGAAGTCCACGGCTTCGCGCACTTCGGCGATGGCATTGGCGAAGGTTTTGCCGGATTCACGCACCAGCAGGCCCATCAGTTGCTGCAACTCGGCTTCCATCAGGTCGGCGGCGCGTTCCAGCACGGCGGCGCGTTCGCTCGGCAGGGTGGATTGCCAGATCTGCCCGCTGGCCATGGCGCAGAGGATGGCGCTGTCGACATCGGCGATGCTGGCTTCGCGCACGTGGCCGACCAGGTCGCGGTGGTCGGCCGGGTTGCGTACCGGCTCCGGCTCGCCCGGGGTAGCGCCATCGCAACCGAGCATCGGCTCGGCCAGGTAGCTGTGGTTGACGGTCGACAGCAGTGCCGAGGACAGCGAGCCGAGGCGGTGTTCGTTGGCCAGGTCGAGGCCGGCGGAGTTGGCTCGCTGCGAGCCGTACAGGTCACGCGGCAGGGGGATGCGCGGGTGCGGCAGACCGATGCTGCCTTCCTGCGAGGCCATCTGCTCGACCTGCACCACCGGGTCGAGCACCAGGGCTTTCAGCGAGATGCTGTGGTCGGCGATGCGATTGACGAAGCTGGTGTTGGCGCCGTTTTCCAGCAGGCGACGGACCAGGTAGGCGAGCAGGGTTTCGTGGCTGCCCACCGGTGCGTAGATGCGGCACGGACGGTTCAGCTTGCCATCGGCGATCTTGCCGACCACCTGCTCGTACAGCGGTTCACCCATGCCGTGCAGGCACTGGAATTCGTACTGGCCCGGGTAGTAGTTCTGCCCGGCCAGGTGGTAGATGGCCGACAGCGAGTGGGCGTTGTGCGTGGCGAACTGCGGGTAGATGGCTTCCGGCGCGGCCAGCAGCTTGCGTGCGCAGGCGATGTAGGACACGTCGGTGTACGGCTTGCGGGTGTATACCGGGTAGCCTTCCAGGCCGTTGACCTGAGCCAGCTTGATCTCGCTGTCCCAGTAGGCACCTTTGACCAGGCGGATCATCAGACGGTGGCGGCTGCGCTTGGCCAGATCGACAACGTAGTCGATCACGTACGGGCAGCGCTTCTGGTAAGCCTGGATGACGAAACCGATGCCGTTCCAGCCGGCGAGGCTCGGCTCGAAGCACAGGCGCTCGAGCAGGTCCAGCGACAGCTCCAGGCGGTCGGCTTCCTCGGCGTCGATATTGATGCCGATGTCGTACTGCTTGGCCAGTTGGGTCAGGCTCAGCAGGGTCGGGTACAGCTCGTCCATCACGCGCTCGTACTGGGCACGGCTGTAGCGTGGGTGCAGTGCCGAGAGCTTGATCGAGATGCCCGGGCCTTCGTAGATGCCGCGACCATGCGAGGCCTTGCCGATGGCGTGGATGGCCTGCTCGTAGGAGGCCAGGTAGCGCTTGGCGTCTTCTTCGGTCAGCGCGGCTTCGCCGAGCATGTCGTAGGAGTAGCGGAAGCCTTTGCTTTCGAGGGTGGCGGCGTTGGCCAGGGCTTCGGCGATGGTCTCGCCGGTGACGAACTGCTCGCCCATCAGGCGCATGGCCATGTCCACGCCCTTGCGGATCACCGGCTCGCCGCTCTTGCCGATGATGCGGTTGAGCGACGAGGTCATGCCGGCTTCGTTATGGGTGGAGACCAGTTTGCCGGTGATCAGCAGGCCCCAGCTCGCCGCGTTGACGAACATCGACGGGCTCTGGCCGAGGTGCTGGCTCCAGTTGCCGTTGGCGATCTTGTCGCGGATCAGCACGTCGCGGGTCGCTTTGTCGGGGATGCGCAGCAGCGCCTCGGCCAGGCACATCAGCGCCACGCCTTCCTGCGACGACAGCGAGAACTCCTGCAGCAGACCCTGCACCAGGCCCTGACGGCCGCTGGCGTTCTTCTGCTTGCGCAGCTTCTCGGCAATCCCCAGGGCAAGCTTCTGCGAGGCCTCGGCTTGCTCCTTGGTCAGGCGCGCCTGCTCCAGCAGCATTGGCACCACTTCGGTTTCCGGGCGGCGATAGGCGCTGGTGATGGCGGCGCGCAGCACCGACTGCGGCAGGATGCTCTCGGCGAAGTCGAGGAACACCTGCAACCCTGCATCGCTCAGCGACTCCAGCGCTTCCTCACCGGCAGCAGCGGCCAGGCCGGCATGCTCGGCGGGCGTCAGGCCACTCTCGACCTGCTCCAGATAGTTGAAGATCGCCTGCTTGATCATCCAGTGCGGGGTGCGGTCGATCTGCGCAGCGGCCTTCTTCAAGCGCTCGCGGGTGGCATCGTCGAGTTTTACGCCAAGGGTCGTGGTGGCCATGGGGAGTCCTACTTGTCAGGTTATGCACGGCAACAAAAAAGTTGCGGGAGATTAAACCCGAGAATATGTAGGGTGCAACCAGGTGCAACCAATAACTTTCGTCAGGCGACGAACGTTGATATGCCTGAGAACCGTCGCTTGGCGTTGTGTGCGCGAGCATTGCTCAGGGTATGGCTCGTACGGCAGGATGAGCGCCTGAAGACGTCAGGTGCAACCAGGGTTATACCCGTTCTGGCAGGAGCTGCCATCCTTTCAGAGTAGACCGCGACGATGAGGTGGTGGGTTGGAGTGACGGGCTGCATGGCCTGGCCCGACGCCAAGGGCTTGTCAGTCGTAGCAATTCTCACCGGTACGTTGGTAGATGAGCGTGTGCTGCTCGCCCTTGGAGTCCAGGTAGACCATGCGCGCCTCGCCTACGTCGCAGCCTTGCGGCAAGCTCTGGCTGATGACCTGAGCAATGTCCAGTTTCATTCCGTAGTGATAGTGCTCGGCGGTTGCGGCCTGAGCCAGGTTGATGCTGCAGCCCAGGGCGAGCAGGCAGGCGATAGCTTTAGCGTTCATGGTGACCTCGATTCTTGGTTAAAGAGGGCCGGGTAACCGGCCCGAAGGACGCCGACCTGGAGCGGGAGGATGGTCGGCGGCAGGGACGATCAGGCTCAGCCCTTTTGGCTGGAGTCCTTGGTGCTGCTCGATTGCGCCTGTTGTTCGGCTGCTGTCGAGTGCTGTTGTTGCTGCGCCTGCTGGTGGGCGACGAAGGCTGCGGATTCTTCGGCGAAGCAGGCCTGTGCGGCCAGCAGGGTGGTGAGGGAGAGGGCAGTGGCAGTCAGAAGGTTTTTCATGGGGGGCGATCCTCTTGGGATTCTTCGTGAGTTCGAAGACATCCTAATAAGGCGCAGAGGCCTGAAAAACCGTGTTACAGGTGAATGACCGTTACCTGGAATGCAACAATCTGTCAGGCGTTGCCCAGCATTTGCGCTCATCCAGAATGGCCTCATCGCCTTGCAGCAGCGGCGGCAGCTCGGCTTTGAGGAAATCGACCCAGGTGCGCGTCTTGGCATCGAGGAAGCGTCGCGACGGGTAGATCGCATAGATGTTCAGTGCCCGCAGCCGATGCTGCGGCAGGATACGCAGCAAGCGCCCCTCGCGCAGGGGCTGGCTGGCAACGAAGGAAGGCAGCAGGCAGAACCCCATGCCTGCCTGCGCTGCCTTGACCAGCGCCTCGGCGACATTGACCTGGAAATGCTCGGCGGGCATCGCTTCCAGTCCCTCGTGCTCATCGCCGAAATCCCATTGCCCGCGATACAACGGGTCGGTCAGGCGCAGGTAGCGGTGTTGCTGCAGGTCCTGCGGACGCTCCGGGATGCCGTGCTGGGCCAGATAGCTGGGCGCCGCGCAGAGTACGCTGTGGATCGCTCCCAGGTGCTGCGCGACCAGTTGCGAGTCCGGCAGGTCGCGAGCAAAGGCGATGGTCACGTCGTGGCCGTCTTCGAGCAGATCAGGGGTGCGCTGGGCCAGGGTCAGCTCCACCACGACCTGAGGATGGTGCTTGGCATAGCGGGCGATCAGTGGAGTGATGTGCTGCAGGCCGAGGCCGGTCATGGTGTGCACGCGCAGACGCCCGCAGGGGGTTTGATGGGCGCCGCGAGCTTCGGCATCGGCCTCGTCGACCTGCTCGAGGATTCGCCGGCTGCGTTCCAGATAGCGCTCGCCGGTTTCGGTCAGTGCCAGGCGCCGCGTGGTGCGCTGCAGCAGGCGCGCCTGCAGGTGCTGCTCCAGATCCGAGATCAGTCGCGACACTTGCGCGGTAGACAGGTCCAGCGCCTGCGCCGCTGCGGTGAAGCTGCCGCGTTCGACCACCTGTACGAACACGCGCATGCCATGCAAGGTATCCATTGTTGCTCCTGGCGTAATGAGCCAGTCGCATTATGCGTGATTACAGCGCGCCGAGGATCAGTTGTGCGGCCACTGTGAACATCATCACCGCCACGCCCAGGTCGATCAGTCGCCAGGTCAGTGGGCGGGCCAGCCAGGGCGCGAGCCACGCCGCGCCGAGTGCCAGGGCGCTGAACCACAGCAGCGACGCGCTGGCAGCGCCAGCTGCATAGGCGCCAGGTGCGGGCTGTTGGGCGCCCAGCGAGCCAATCAGCAGCACCGTATCCAGGTAAACGTGCGGATTGAGCAGGGTGACCGCCAGTGCGGCGAGCATCACCGCACGCAGTGAGCGTGGCTCGAGGCTGGCAGCCTGCAGCGACTGTGGGCGTGCGGCGCGCAGCAGCGCCTGGCTGCCGTACCCGATCAGGAAGGCTGCGCCGCCCCAGCGGGCGATGGCCAGCAGCGTCGGGCTCTGCGCCAGCAGAGTGGCCAGACCGAATACGCCGGCTGCGACCAGCAGCGCATCGCAGAGAATGCACAGGGCCGCCACCGGCAGATGATGTTCCCGACGCAGGCTCTGCGCCAGGACGAAGGCGTTCTGTGCGCCGATGGCCATGATCAGGCCGATGGCGACGAGCAGGCCGTTGCTGTAGCTCTGCCACATCAGGCGGGCTCCGGCGTGGACGCAGCTGACAGGGCGTGCAAGGTGGACAGCGCGCGTTCAGCGCTTTCGCTGGCCACGAAGATGTGGTCGTGGTGAAAGCCGGCGACCACATTGCAGCTGATACCGGCTTGCGCCAGGGCAGCGGAGAAGGATGCAGTGAGGCCTACGGCTGCCAGCGACGAATGCACTTCAAGGGTGATCCAGGCCGCTACGTAGTCATAGTCCAGGCCATGAACATCGGCGACGGCCCGCGGCAGTACCAGGGTCAGGCCCTCGAGCTCGCGCACGCTGACCAGTGGTTGCAGGGAGCTGCAGTCATGATCGTCGGCAACGCAACAGAATACGTACTGACCTGGGTTGAGGTGCGGCGTCATGCTGTGCAGCAGTTTTGCGAGGTTGGTTTCGCCGGCCATGGCGGGCTCCTGATCGAGTGAATGCTGGCGAGTCTGCTGTGTATGGGTATATAAGAGAAACAAATATTGTTGATCAGGCATTAGGAAAATCGATTGTTCGATTACAAACTTCTGGCCGCCCTGGCTGCAGTGGTTGAGCAGGCCGGTTTCGAGCGTGCCGCCCAGGTGCTGGGCCTGTCGCAGTCGGCGGTGTCGCAGCGCGTCAAGTTGCTCGAGGCGCGGGTGGGTCAGCCGGTGCTGGTGCGCGCCACGCCGCCCACGCCAACCGAGACCGGCCGGCGTCTGCTCAACCATGTGCAGCAGGTGCGCCTGCTCGAGCGGGATTTGCAGGTTCAGGTGCCAGGGCTGGACGAGCAGGCTTTGCCCGAGCGTTTGCGCATCGCCCTCAACGCCGATAGCCTCGCGACCTGGTGGGCCGCGGCCACCAGCGAGTTCTGCGCCAGTCAGCGGGTGCTGATGGAGCTGGTGGTGGAGGATCAGGAGGTCGGCCTCAAACGCATGCGTGCAGGCGAGGTCGCCGGTTGTGTGTGTGCCGCCGAGCGTCCCGTGTCCGGGGCACGCAGCCTGGCTCTCGGGGCCATGCGCTACCGTGCATTGGCCAGCCCTTCGTTTATCGCCCGGCATTTCGCCTCGGGGGTGACATCTGATGCGCTGGCGCAGGCGCCGGCCATCGTCTACGGCCCGGACGATCAGTTGCAGCATCGTTACCTGGCCGGGTTCGGTATCAGCGGAGCGTTCGCCTATCACCTGTGTCCGTCATCGGAAGGCTTCGTGCGGATGGCTGAGGCCGGTCTGGGGTGGGGGTTGGTGCCGCAATTGCAGGTACGTGAGGAACTGGCCCGTGGTCGTTTGGTCGACCTGTTGCCCGAGCGCTTCATCGATGTGCCGCTTTACTGGCATCACTGGCGCAATGGCGGTGAACTGTTGGCGGGGCTGACTCAGCAGCTGCAGCGTGCGGCTGCCACGCTACTGGTCACGTCGCCCGGGCCGTGACGCGAAAGCGGGAGCGGCCCGCCGAGTCGCTGTTCTGGCCGGCAGCGACAGGGTGAGGCTGTTTTGGCGCTGCTAGAGTGCGGCAAACACAATAATGACAGGGGGATGTGATGAGGATTCTGGTCACCGGCGCGAGCGGTTTCATCGGTGGGCGCTTCGCTCGTTTCGCACTCGAGCAGGGCCTGATGGTCAGGGTCAACGGCCGGCGTGCGGAGGGCGTGCAGCATCTGCTCAAGCGTGGTGCCGAATTCGTGCCGGGCGATCTGGGTGATGCCGAGCTGGCGCAGATGCTGTGTCGGGATGTCGACGCCGTGGTGCACTGCGCGGGTGCGGTGGGCGTCTGGGGCGACTATGCGCATTTTCATCAGGCCAATGTGACAGTGACCGAAAATATCGTCGAGGCCTGCCTGAAGCAGAAGGTTCGGCGCCTGGTGCACCTGTCCTCACCGTCGATCTACTTCGATGGCCGCAGCCATGTCGATATCCGCGAAGAGCAGGTGCCCAAGCGCTTCTCCGATCATTACGGCAAGACCAAGTATCTGGCCGAGCAGCAGGTGTTCGCTGCCCAGGAGTTCGGCCTGGAAGTGATTGCCCTGCGTCCGCGCTTCGTCACCGGTGCTGGCGATACCAGCATCTTCCCGCGGCTGATCGGTATGCAGCGCAAGGGGCGCCTGGCGATCATCGGCAATGGCCTGAACAAGGTCGACTTCACCAGCGTGCATAACCTCAATGCCGCGCTGCTCAGTGCGCTGCAGGTCAATGGGGCGGCGCTCGGCCAGGTCTATAACATCAGCAACGGCACGCCGGTACCGCTGTGGGATGTGGTCAATTACGTGTTGCGCAGGTTGGAGCTGCCAGCGGTCACGCGGCACATGCCATTCGCACTGGCCTATGCCGCCGCCTCGCTCAACGAAGGCGTCTGCCGGACTCTGCCGGGACGACCCGAGCCGGGGCTGTTCCGCCTCGGGGTCGCGGTGATGGCCAGGGATTTCTCGCTGAACATCGATCGAGCACGTGAGTTTCTCGGCTACGAGCCGACGGTGAGTCTGTGGGATGCGCTGGATGAGTTCTGCACCTGGTGGCAGGTGCAGGGTGGCGCTCAGGCGTAGATGCGCTGGCCGCGGTAGATGCGTACGGAGCCGGTGGGGGCGCTGGCGGGGCGCTCGACAGCGGCCAGTGGCATGACGTTGCTTCGTTGTGGCTGATCCGAGAGTTCTGCCAGGCGCTGGCCAAGGCGGCGGGTTTCTTCATCGTCGGACTTCAGGCTGCCATCGAGCATGGCGCTCACGGCGTCAACCTGACTCAGGCGGATGTCCACTTCTTGCTCGTCACGCAGGCGGCGTCGCAGTGCTTTCATGCAATCGAGTACTTCTTTGTTCAGTTCCATCGCCACTTCCCCCGGTTGGTTGAAGGGTCACGGTGCATGGCATTCCTCTCCGTCCGTAACCTTACCAGCCGTGTCCTGTCGGCTGGGAAACCTGTTTTTCTGCTGCAGAACTTTCAGGCCGTCTGCTGGCTTGTGAGCGACGCCCGGTAGGCGTTTCACGACAGGATGAAAAGCAAAGTGCGTACCAGTTCAAATTTGCTGGAACTGCTGTGGCTCTGCGCAGGTCGATGGCCCTGTTGCGCTCCTCGTCGGTGCGCCGTGCACCTGTGTGGCGCGACGCTGAAGGTGCAATGGCGAATCGGTATACTGCGCGGCATTTCCGTTTATCCGTTTCAACCATAGGTCCGACCATGCGTAACGACGCCAATGACGAGCTCGACAATCTGCCCAGCCTGACCCCCGAGCGCCGTGAGGATTTCGCCGACGTGCACGACGAGCCGGCATCGCCGCGCAGCAGTCGCGCCAGCACCAGCAAGGCGCCTGTGGTCAAGGGGCCCAGTACCGGCCCGTTGTGGGCGCTGGTCGGGGCGCTGAGCTTCGCATTGGCCGGCTTGGGATGGTGGAGCCTGCAGCAGATCGGGCTGATGGAGCAGCGTCTGGTGGCGACCCAGGAAAGCTTCGCGCGTATCAGCGAGGAAGCGGCAGGGCGAATTCAGGACATTTCCGGCAAGGTGGTGGCGACAGAGTCCAGCGTCACCACCGGCAGCGAAGCGCTCAAACTGCAGGTCAAACAGCTGGAGAACCGCCTGGCCGAGCTGACCAAGCAACAGCAGCAGGGCGCGACGGCACAAACGGCTCTGGACAAGCGTGTGGAACAGCTTGGCAGTGAGCTGAAGGCAGGCATTGGGGCCAGCGCCGAGGTCGACAAGCGCCTGCAGGCGCTCACCACCGAGCAGGCCGCCCTGAAGACGGCGCAGGGCGATGCCAAGGCGGCGCAGGCAGAACTGGCCAAGCTGGACACTCGTATCAAGACGCTCAGCGCTGATATCCAGACGCTGCAGAAACAGGGCGATCCGAGCCAGTCCATTCGCAGCCTGGAGCAGGATCTGCTGGTACTGCGCAGTGAAATGGACAACCGTCCGGCGCCAGCCAGCGCTGGTCCGAATACAGCCGAGTTCGACGCCTTCCGCGCGCAGATGACGCGCAACATCAATACGCTGCAAAGCCAGGTGATCAACCTGCAGCAGCAGATCGATCAGCGCTGAGTCTTTCGCCGGATCAACCAACGCCCCGCATTGCGGGGCGTTTTTATTGGAGCACGGTTAAAGCCCCTCCCACAGCTGTCATGCCTCGGGAGGGGCTGGCGATTACAGGCGCGGGTAGTCGATGTAACCGACCGGGCCGGCACCATAGAAGGTTTCCGGGTGCGGCGGGTTCAGCGCTGCATCCTGCTCCAGACGTGCCGGCAGATCAGGGTTGGCGATGAAGGGAATACCAAAGGCCACAGCGTCGGCCTTGCCTTCGGCCAGCCAGGCATTGGCCTGGTCCTTGGTGAAGCGCTCGTTGGCGATGAATACCCCGCCGAACTCTTTCTTCAATTGTGGCGACAGGCTGTCGTCACCTTCCTTCTCGCGGGCGCAGATGAAGGCGATGCCACGCTTGCCCAGTTCGCGGGCCACGTAGCCGAAGGTCTCGGCGCGGTTGGCATCGCCCATGTCGTGCGAGTCGGCACGCGGCGCCAGATGCACGCCGACACGGCCAGCGCCCCACACGGAGATGGCGGCGTCGGTCACTTCCAGCAGCAGGCGGGCACGGTTCTCCAGGCTGCCACCGTAGCGGTCGCTGCGCTGGTTGGTGCTGCTCTGCAGGAACTGGTCGAGCAGGTAGCCATTGGCACCGTGGATTTCCACACCGTCAAAGCCGGCGGCCATGGCGTTCTCGGCGCCCTGGCGATAGGCCTCGACGATATCGCCGATCTCTTCGGTTTCCAGGGCGCGCGGGGTCACGTAATCCTTGATCGGGCGCACCAGGCTGACATGCCCGGCCGGCTG
Organism: Pseudomonas pichavaramensis; assembly: GCF_050473265.1. NCBI lineage: Bacteria > Pseudomonadati > Pseudomonadota > Gammaproteobacteria > Pseudomonadales > Pseudomonadaceae > Pseudomonas > Pseudomonas pichavaramensis. The sequence goes on from NZ_JBJKFJ010000014.1 coordinate 87,573, forward strand.
GATGGCGCTCGGTGCCACCGGCAGCTCGCCATCGAGGTAGATCGGGTCGGAAATGCGCCCCACGTGCCACAGCTGCAGCACGATCTTGCCACCATTGGCATGGACCGCCTGGGTGACGTTGCTCCAGCCGCGGATCTGCTCGTCAGACCAGATGCCGGGCGTGTTCGGGTAGCCGACGCCCATCGGCGTGACAGCGGTGGCTTCGCTGATGATCAGGCCGGCGGAGGCGCGCTGCACGTAGTACTCGGCCATCAGCGCATTGGGCACGCGGCCCTCGTCGGCGCGGCAGCGGGTCAGCGGCGCCATGATGATGCGGTTGGCGAGTTGCAGATCGCCGATCTGGATAGGGTCGAACAAGGTGGGCATGGTGTTTCCTCCGGGTTCAGAGCTGTTGGCCGAGACGCTCGACGAAGGCCTGGATCAACTCGTCGTTGCGTTTGAAGAAGTGCCACTGGCCGACCTTGCGGCTGGTCACCAGACCGGCGCGCTGCAGAGTGGTCAGATGGGCGGATACGGTGGATTGCGAAAGCCCCGTGCGCAGGAAGATCTTGCCGGCGCAGACGCCGATCTCCAGCGGGTGATCCTGTTCGGCGAAGTGCTGTTGCGGCTCCTTCAGCCAGTCGAGGATGTCGCGGCGTACGGGGTGGGCCAGGGCCTTGATGATGGCGTCGAGGTCGATATCCATGAGTATGTCGGTGTGTATCGTCATGCGGCGAACCATATATCGTCTCTGAACGATATACAGATCGATTGTTCCGATAGTCTTCATCAACCACTTCGATTGTCCGGCGCCTAGCGCTAAGCTCGCGAGATGAACTATCTGGCCCATCTGCATCTTGGCGGTAACGCTCGCCCGCAATTGCTCGGCAGCCTGTATGGCGACTTCGTCAAAGGCCCCCTGAACGGCCAATGGCCGGCCGAGATCGAGGCGGCCATTCGCTTGCACCGACGCATCGATGCCTTCACCGACAGCCACCCGCTGCAGGCGCAGGCACGCTCGCGTTTTCCCGTTGCGCGGCGGCGCATGGCCGGCATGTTGCTGGACCTGTTCTTCGACCATTGCCTGGCGCGCGACTGGCACGACTATGCCGAGCAGCCGCTCGAGCACTTCACCGGGCAGGTCTACGAGGTGCTGGCCGCCGAGCCCGAGTTGCCAGGACGCCTGGCACTGATGGCACCGCGCATGGCCGCGCAGGACTGGCTGGGCAGCTACCGCGATTTCGCCGTGCTGGAGCAGGTCATCGCCGGCATGCAGCGGCGTTTGTCGCGCCCGCAGCTGCTCGACGGCAGTCTGATCGAACTGGAGAGGCTGTACGAACCGCTCAGCGAGGACTTTCGCGCCTTCTATCCCGAGTTGATAGCCTTTGCCGAGGCGGAGCTGAATGCATCGCGATAGCGGCGGTGCGCACGGCGCACCCTACAAGGTTGCTCGGCCTCCGTAGGGTGCGCGTGCGCACCAGGGATTCGCCACTGAAGCGCCTCTCTGTTCGTCTGGAGGTGGTTGGTGATGCGCGAGCATCGTGGGAGGGGTCAGCCGCGACGACCATGACTGAAACCTGTCCTCCAGCGTTCAGGCCGCCTGCGGCTGTAGGCGCCAGTGCCGCACCAGCCATTTCTCCAGCTCCGCGATGATGAACATCGCTATCCCGGCAAGCAGCACCCGCAGCCACTCATCCGTATTCATCGCGACCGAGCTGAAGACGCGCTGCAGTGGCGGTGCATAGGTGAACAGCAGTTGCAGCAGCAAGCAGATGCCGATGGTCAGCAATACTGCTGGGTTGCCCAGCAATCCCTCACGGCTGAGCACCGGGCCGAGCAGGCTGCGGCTGCTGAACAGGTAGAAGATTTCGCACATAACCACCGCATTGACCGCGATGGTGCGGGCGCTTTCCAACGGGTTGCCACGCTGCAGTTCCCAGAGAAACAGACCGATACCGGCACCGGCAATGAGGACCGAGATCATCAGCACGCGCCAGACGAAAAAGGCCGACAGCAGCGGCTCATCCGGGGCCCGTGGTGCTCGGTTCATCAGGCCTCGCTCGCTGGGTTCGAAAGCCAGGGCGAGGCCCAGGGTGCTGGAGGTGACCATGTTGATCCACAGCACCTGCGCCGGCGTCAGTGGCAGCACCACCTGAAAGAGAATGGCGAAGATCACGATCAGGGCCTGACCTCCGTTGGTGGGCAAGGCGAAGAGGATGAATTTCTTCAGGTTGTCGTAAATGGCCCGGCCTTCACGCACCGCGCCGGCGATGGTGGCGAAATTGTCGTCAGCCAGCACCACTTCGGCTGCCTCCTTGGCCGCCTCCGTGCCCTTGTTGCCCATGGCAACGCCAACATCGGCACGCTTGAGCGCCGGCGCATCGTTGACGCCGTCGCCGGTCATCGCCACCACTTCGCCGCTGTCCTGCATGGCCTGCACCAGGCGCAACTTGTGTTCGGGGCTGGCCCGGGCGAAGACCTCGACGCCCGGCAGTACCTCACGCAGGCGGCGGTCATCGAGCAGTTCCAGTTCGGCACCCGTCATGGCCGGCAGGCCGACGCCAATGCCCAGCTGGGCGCCAATGGCGCGCGCTGTTTCGGCGTGGTCGCCGGTGATCATCTTCACCCGGATGCCCGCGCGCTGGCATTGCGCGACGGCGGCGATCGCCTCTTCACGGGGCGGGTCGATGATGCCGACCAGGGCGAGCAGGGTCAGGCCGCTTTCCACATCCGCGAAGTTCAGCGTGCGCTGGTCGGCTGCGGCCGGTTTGCTGGCCAGAGCCAGCAGGCGCAGACCGCGAGCCGCCAGGTCGGTGGCCTGGCGCCGCCAGTAGTCGGCGTCCAGCGCTGCGCAGCTGCCATCGGCCATGCGCTGCGCCGTGCACATTTCCAGCAGACGCTCCGGCGCGCCCTTGAGGTAGACCTGGCCATGACCGGTATGGTCGTGATGCAGGGTAGCCATGAAGCGATGTTCGGACTCGAACGGAATCGCGTCGCTACGCGGAAGCTGTGCGTGCAGGGCCTGGATGTCGAGGCCGCTCTTCAACGCCAGGGTGAGCAGGGCGCCTTCGGTCGGGTCGCCATGCAGGTTCCAGTTATTGCGTTCGTCCTGTTCCAGCCGGGCGTCGTTGCACAGTTGCGCGGCGCGGGCGATTTCCAGCAGTTCGGCATCCGGCTCGCGCAGCTTGCCATCCAGATGGAAGGCCCCCTCCGGTGCATAGCCGACGCCGCTGACATCAAGGATGCGTTCGGCGCTGACCACGCGCTGCACGGTCATCTCGTTGCGGGTCAGGGTGCCGGTCTTGTCCGAGCAGATCACGGTTACCGAGCCGAGGGTTTCCACTGCCGGCAAGCGCCGCACAATGGCGTTCTGCCCGGCCATGCGCTGCACGCCGAGCGCCAGGATCACCGTCATGATGGCCGGTAGCCCCTCGGGAATCGCCGAGGCGGTCAGGGCGATCACCATCATGAACATGTCGCCTGGCTCCTGCCCGTGCCACAGCGTGCCGAGGATGAAGGTGGCCAGTGCCAGGATCAGGATGATCACCGCCAGCCAGCGGCTGAAATGTTCGATCTGCCGCAGCAGCGGGGTGGACAGCGCCTGCACCTGTTGCAGCATGGCGCCGATACGCCCCAGTTCGGTGTCGGCGCCGGTGGCGACCACCAGGCCACTGGCCTGACCGCTGCTGATCAGGGTGCCGGAATAGGCCATGCAGCGTCGGTCACCGAGAGCGGCGTCCTTGCTGCAGTGGGCCACGGACTTTTCCACGGGTAGCGATTCGCCGGTCAATGCCGCTTCTTCCACCAGCAGGTTCTTCACGCTGAGCAGGCGCAGGTCGGCGGGCACCTTGTCACCCGAGACCAGCAACACCACATCGCCAGGGACCAATTGCTCGGCATCGATTTCGCGCCGCTCGCCGTCTCTCATCACCATGGCGCGGGGGGAAAGCATGTCGCGTATGGCGTCCAGGGCGCTTTCCGCCTTGCCCTCCTGGATGAAACCGATGAGCACGTTGATCAGCACCGCGGCCAGAATGACGGCCATGTCCACCCAGTGACCGAGCAGGGCGGCGATCAAGGCCGCCGCCAGCATCAGGTAGAGCAGGACGTTGTGAAATTGATAGAGCAGTCGTAGCAGTGGCCCGCGGCGCTTCGGCGGTGGAAGGCGGTTGGCGCCGTGCTGCTGCAGGCGTGCCTGCGCTTCGCCTGCATCGAGCCCGCTGGCGCTGCTGCTCTGAGCGTCGAGTGCTTGTTGTGCAGTCAATTCGTGCCAGGCGCGGTCAGTATCTGCAGAGGGGCGGTTATCCATGGGGCGAGTCTCCTTGAATGGGCCGGCTACATTGGCTGGCTACCGCACCTGGCGGTCGAGCGTAGGGTCATGACTACCCTAGTTGGCTTTACCGCGTCCGACCTGACTTGCATCAAGGAGTGGGGTATCGGGAGAAGCTTGAATGTAACGCGGTGTTAAACCCATGGAGGAAACGAGATGATCAATATTCTGGTAGCGACCGATCTATCCGAACGCTCGGCGCATGCGGTGCAGCGAGCCGTGCAACTGATCCGTCACCAGGGTGGTGGCGAATGGTGCCTGCTACACGTGATCGATGATGACGCGCCGGCGGAAGTCGTGCAGCGCCAGGTGCAACAGGCCGAGGCTCTGCTGCAGAGTCAGGCTGAGCGACTGGCCGAGCAGGCTGGCAGCTGTCCGCGTGTGCTGGTGGCCACCGGCGAGCCCGATGCCGTCATTGTCGAAAGCGCCAAGGGCGCAGGTGTCGATCTGCTGGTAGTCGGTGCGCATCGCAAGTCTCCGGTGCGCGACTTCTTCACCGGCACCACGCTCGAGCGCGTCATTCGCAGCAGCCACCTTCCGGTCCTGCGGGTCAACGGACCGGTGACCCATGAATACCGCCACGCCGTGCTGGCGATGGATCAGTCGCGGACTTCGCAGCAGGCCTTGGTGCGTGCCCGTGAGCTGGGCCTGTTGAACGCCGAGCAGTTGCATGTCGCCAGCTCCGTGGAGCCATTGGCCGCAGGCGCGGTGATGGAGGCCGGGATCACCGCAGAAGTGCTGGAGAACCAGCAGGACATACAGCGCCAGAAGCTGACCGAGCGCCTTGCCGATGTCGGGGTGAGCCTGAGCGACGAGCGCCTGGTGGTGCAGGTCGGTTCGTCCGAGGGGGTAGTCGGTGATGTATTGCGTCAGTCCGGTGCCGATCTATTGGTACTGGGAACGCATGCTCGCGAAGGTATCTCGCGCTTCTTTCTGGGCAGTGTCGCCAGCCGTTTGCTGGCGACAATCGACCGCGATGCGCTGGTCGTCCCGCCGGTCGACTGAAGCTGCAGGACGCCGGGTCAGGCCGCTTCGGCCTGGCCCACTGGCACGTCGGGTTGCAGGGCGTCGGCGATTATGGCCTGGCTGTGACGCGCCAGTTCGTTGCGGCTGCGTGATTCGCTGGGGATGGGCGCGAGCAGGCGGATCTCCACTTCGCAGGCCGAGCTGGACAGCAGGCGCAGCAGGTGCGAGAGCATGTCGTCGTCCCCGATGAAGGGCGCTACCGTGCAGGGCTGGCCTTCGCGCAGATAGCGGATGGCCACTGGCTGCAGGGCGACGCCGCTGTCGATGGCGCTGCTCAACAAGCGAGCGTGAAAGGTGCGCACAGCCAGACCGTCGGTGGTGGTGCCTTCGGGAAAGATCAGCAGATGGTGACCTTGCTGCAGATGGCGGCTGATCTGCTGGCCGATCAGGTTGCTGTCACCCGAGCCACGGCGGATGAACAGGGTACCGGCCTTGTGCGCCAGCCAGCCGGCCACCGGCCAGGCACGCACTTCTGCCTTGGACAGGAAGGAAATCGGTTGCAGGGCGCCAAGCAGCGGAATGTCCGTCCAGGATACGTGGTTGGATACCCAGAGCATTGGCTGGCTGGGCAGTTCGCCTTCGACCCGGATACGAAATGGCAGAGCACCGGCCAGCCGTGCGAGAAACCAGCGTGTCAGGCGCTGACGCAGGGGCATCAGGTCATGCCGGACCAGGCGTTCGCACAGGCTGACGATGCCGGCCAGCAGGGCGCCGAAGGCGATCACCAGGGCCAGGTGGAAGAGGCGCAGGGAAAGACGCAGTTTGGCCATCGAGGCCTCCGCTTGAAAACCAGTGCCGGCATTATCCATGGATAGCGGCATTTGGCGATGGCCGTCGAAACTGTCTGCCGGTAGCAGCGTGCCGCTGCCGGCAGGTTTCAGACTGCAGCCTTGAAATGCCGAGCGTAGCGTGGGCACAGCTCATCGCGTTTGAGCAGGATGAACACGTCGGCCACCTGGAAGTCGCGATCCCAGCAGGGCTCGCCACAGATCTTCGCGCCCAGGCGCATGTAGGCCTTGAGCAGCGGCGGCATTTCGGCGATGACGTTGCCCGGCAGGTCCAGCTGCGGCAGTGGGTGCTTGGGTTCGGCGCGCAGATGCTCGGTGCACAGGTAGCGCTCACGCAGGCGCTGCATGATCGCTTGAGCCTGTATGCCGCCGTCGTGCATGGGAATGCTGGCGCAGCCCATCAGGTAGCGGTAGCCGCCCTCGTTGAGCACTTCGGCCAGCTCGCCCCAAAGTACGGCGATGGTGGCGCCGTTGCGGTAGGCGGTGTCGACGCAGGTGCGGCCGATTTCCAGCACCGGGCCTTCCAACCGGGTCAGCCCGTGCAGGGCGAACTCTTCCTCGCTGTAGTAGCGCCCCAGGCCGGCAGCGGCCTGATGGTCGAGCAGGCGGGTGGTAGCCACCAACTCACCGCTCTGCATGTCTCTCACGCCGATATGACGGCAATGAATGTCGTAGTCGTCCATGTCCAGACCCAGTTCGGCACCATTGAGCTTGGCGTCGAATTCCGCGCTGAACACGCGGTAGCGCAAGGCCTGAGCTTCACGCAGGGCGGCGGGGCCTTGCAGGCGTTCGGCCTGCAGACGGCGAGCGGTTTGAGTCATGCCAGATCCTCCGTGTGCCGGCTGGTTACTTGCAGCCGATCGATCTTGTTGGGCAATCTCAGGCTAGGTTGGCGTGGTGTCACCACCGTGACGCTTTTTTGATGCTTGTGTGACGGGGCCTGAGGCGCTGCTGTGAGGAGGTCTGCAATGCCTTGGTCAAACTTGTTTCAGCCCATCGACCGCCTGACGTCCGAGCAGGGTCTGGAAGATTGGTATGGGCGCCTGTTGCAGCGCCTGGGCGGCACGCCGGTTTCCTTCGAACTGGCGTTGGTCGGCGGCTTGCAGGCGGCGACGCCGGGGCTGGCCTTTCTAGCTGGTTATCAGGCAGCGTTGCGCGTGCTCTGGCCTGCAGCACCCTGGACCGCCGGCGCGCTGTGCGTGACGGAGAACCGCAGCACACGGCCAGCGGATATGAGCACGCGTATCGACGGCCTACAGATCAGCGGGCGCAAGGATTTCGTCACCGCCGCCGAATGTGCCGACTGGCTGCTGGTGGCCGCTCGCGAAGAGGCGCAGGGCGAGTCGCCGCGCCTGGCTCTCGGCGTTGTGCGTCAGGGCGCGCCAGGTGTGCGTATCGAAGCCTTGCCGGCGCTGCCGCTGATGCCCGACATCGGCCATGCTCGCCTGCACCTGGAGCAGGCGCAGGGCGAACGCTTGGCCGGCGATGGCTGGGACGACTACGTCAAACCCTTCCGTACCCTTGAAGATGTACACGTGCTGACGGCCGTGGCGGCATGGCTGTTCGGCGTGGGGCGTGAATGCGCCTGGCCTGAGCCGCTACTGCTGCGCCTGCAGGCATTGCTGGCCGGCTGCGCCGAGGTGGCGCGGCAGGCACCCAATGCGGCCAGCACGCACCTGCTGCTGGCCGGTCTGTTCGCCGAGCAGCAGGCAATGGCCAGCGAGCTGGATGCGGCGCTGGCCGCAGGGCCGGCGCACTGGGCCGAGTTGTGGGCGCGTGACAAGGGCCTGCTGCGCATTGCCGAGGCGGCGCGCAGCAAGCGCCTGGAGAAAGCGCGACGGATTGTCGCCGGCTGTTGATCCATATCAGTGCCGGCCTGCGGGCATGGGCTTAATCTGGCCTCGCGTTTCTTCCGAGAGGTTTCCATGCGCCGCGAGCCCATCGTGCTGTTCGATAACGGCAGCCACCAATGCCTGATGTTCGATGACCTGGTCAGCGGCGAGGGCGTGCAATCCAACCAGTTCCTGATCACCGATAACGAGCAGTACCTGTTGCTCGATCCGGGCGGTGACCTGACCTACACCCCACTGTCGCTGGAGTTGTCCAAGCACATCCCGGTGCAGGATCTGACCTACATCTTCGCCTCGCACCAGGACCCGGACATCATCGCCTCGCTGGACAAGTGGTTGCTGCACACCAGTGCCCGGGTGATCTGCTCCAAACTGTGGGCGCGTTTCCTGCCGCACCTGACGGCCAATTACCTGGCACTGAGTCGCGGCATCAATACTTACGACCGCATCATCGCGTTGCCGGATCGTGGTCAGAGCATTCCGTTGGGCAAGTGCAAGCTCAAGGCGGTGCCCGCGCACTTCCTGCACTCGGTGGGCAACTTTCAGCTATATGACCCGGTGAGCAAGATCCTGTTCTCCGGCGACATGGGCGCGTCGATGGTCGATGACGCCACGCCGGTGCGCGACTTCGTCAACCATGTGCCGAACATGGAGGGCTTCCACCGTCGCTACATGGCCGGCAACAAGGCCTGTCGTCTCTGGGCGGCGATGGTCCGTGAGATGGATGTGGCGATGATCGTGCCGCAGCACGGTCGGCCCTTCGTTGGCCCGGAGATGATCAGCGCCTTCCTCTACTGGATCGAGAACCTGGAATGTGGTCTCGACCTGATGGGGCCGGAGGATTACCAACTGCCCAAATGAGGGTGGGGGATGGCGGTTTCGTCGCTTCAAGCCGTCATCATGGCCGTGCTAGGGTGCGCCTCGGTCATTAACCGAGGCCCATCATGTTCACTCCTTCTCTTCGCCGGCTGAGCCTGACGCTCGTTTTCAGCTTGGCTGCCAGTACCGTCCAGGCGGAAAACTGGCCGCAACCCGACTGGCAAACACACGCTGCACCGCCGACAGCAGCCGTGGCAGAGCTGGAGCGCTACGCCTTTCCCGAGCGTGACGATGCCGGGCGTACGGGGATTCGTACCGATGCCCTGCTGGTGGTACGCGATGGGCAGATCGTCTACGAGCGGTATGCCGAGCCGACCACGGCGCAGAGCGCGCACCTAACCTGGTCGATGGCCAAGAGCCTGTTCGCCACCGTACTCGGCGTGGCCTATGGCGAAGGGCGCTTCAAGCTCGATGCGGCGGCTGCGCAGTACTACCCGGCAATGGCCGCGCACCCGCAAATCAAGATGGGCCACCTGCTCAACTGGGCGTCGGGCCTGGATTGGCAGGAAGACTACGAATATGCGCCGCTCAAATCCTCGGTGGTGGCGATGCTCTATACCCGCGGGCGCGATGACATGGCCGCGTTCACCGCCGCGCATGAGGCCGATGCCCCACCGGGTACGCGCTTTCGTTATTCCAGTGGCGACAGCAACGTTCTGGCTGCCACCCTGCGCGGCATGCTCGAGCAGCAGGCGTATGCCGATTATCCCTGGACGGCGCTGTTCGAGCCGTTGGGCATCCGCAGCGCGGCATGGGAGCGCGATGCCAGCGGTACCTTCATCGCCTCGTCCTATGCCTATCTGAGCGCGCGCGACCTGGCCCGCGTCGGTCTGCTGATGCAGCGCGGTGGGCGTTGGGGCGAGCGCCAGTTGCTACCAGCCGCCTGGGTCAACTTCGTGTCCACACCATTCGCCGGCTACCGGCCTGAGGGGTTCGCGCCGGGAGACGCCGTGCCTGGCGGGCAGTGGTGGCTCAATGTCGAGCTGCCGGGCAGCTCGCGGCCCTGGCCGGATGCTCCGCTCGACACCATCGCCGCGCTGGGCCATTGGGGGCAGGGGCTGTACGTGATGCCGGAGGAGAATCTGGTGGTGGTGCGCTATGCCGATGATCGCGACGGCAGCTTCCAGCACAACGAATTGCTCAAGCGTGTGCAGGCGGCTTTCGCCGCGGAGGTGCAGCCATGATCCGCCGTCATCCTGTGCTCAGCGTGCTGGCGCTGTTGCTCCTTGTGGCGCTGGCCTGGGCATGGTCGAACCGCGCACATCTGGCGGCCTTCCCCGACATCATCGGTGCCTACACCGCCAAGGAGTATTGCTCGTGTCGCTATGTCAGCGGCAATCCGGCCGCTTACTGTGAAGGCTATGTGCAGCAGTACGTGCCGATCAGCAGTCTGCTCGATGACGAAAGTGCCAAGCGCGTGACTGCCAGCGGTCTGGGTCGCACCCACAGCGCCGCCTGGATGGGGCCCCGTCAGGGCTGTCAGCTGCTGCCGAGCGAGTGAACCGAGAACAGGGCTGCAACACGCCGTTGTGCGCGGCAGCTCGCTTCGGGGCGGAACCTTCATCCGTGGGACAAACCGCCTCAAGTCGGGCTTTGCAAGGCTGCTGATGGCGGCTATGGTGGCCGACCGGACATGCCGTTATCCGAGCTCTCATGCGCCATTCACCGCTCCTGCCACTGCTTGCTGCCGCTGCCCGCAACGAGGCTGAGCGGGCGTGCGGCAATGCGTGGCTGAGTCGGTACCGGCAGGTCGCTCAACTCTGCGTCAGGGTGCGCTGAACATGTCGGCACGTGGCACCATCTACCCCTGGCGAGCGGGTAATCGTTTCGAGCTGCTGCGCGATGGTGCGGTGTTCTTTCCGCGTATGCTGGCGGCGATCGAAACGGCCGCGCAACAGGTGGAAGTGGAGCTCTACCTGATCGAAGACGGCCAGTGCAGCGAACGTCTGATCGATGCCCTGTGCCGCGCCACCGAGCGTGGCGTGACGGTGCGTGCGCTGTTCGATGCCTATGGCGCGGCGGGGTTGGGCGCGGTGATGCGCGAGCGTCTGCTCGTGGCAGGCGTGCAACTGCGTTGGTACAACCCGCTGCGCTGGCGCCGTGGCGTGCGCAACTTTCATCGCGATCACCGCAAGTTGCTGCTGGTGGACGGGCGCCTGGCTTATGTTGGTGGTACGGGCGCCACAGATGAGTTCTGGCTGCCCAACGAGTCCCGCAGCCCCTGGCACGAAGCCATGGTGGAAATCGAAGGGCCTCTGGTCGGCGACTGGCAGCAACTCTTCGAGCATCAATGGCGCGCACGTTTTGCCTGGCGGCCCAGGCATCAGCCGGTTCCCCTAAGTCTGCCGGACTGCCCGCCCGCAGGGCTGGGTCTGGGGCGGGTGGCCTACGCCGATGCGGCTCAGCATCGCGATATCCTGTTGTCGCTGCTGCGCGCGTTGCGCGGTGCCAAACAACGCGTCTGGCTGGCAACGCCGTACTTTCTGCCCACCTGGAAGATCCGTCGTGCGCTGCGCCGTGCGGCGGCGCGAGGCGTCGAGGTACGCCTGCTGCTGGCCGGTCGCAACACCGACCACCCTCCGGTGCGTTTCGCTGGTCAGCGCTACTACCCCAAGTTGCTCAGGGCCGGTGTGCGCATCTTCGAATATCAGCCGCGTTTCCTGCACCTGAAGATGGTGCTGGTGGACGACTGGGTCAGCGTCGGATCGTGCAACTTCGATCACTGGAACCTGCGTTTCAACCTCGACGCCAATGTCGAGGCGCTGGACCCGGATTTTACCCGGGCAGTAGCCTCCAGCTTCATCGAGGACTTCGACGTCAGCCGTGAGATTACCCTGGCGGATTGGCACCGCAGGCCCTGGTGGCGCCGCGCCCAGCAGCGGCTGTGGGGTTGGCTGGATCGCCTGGCGGTCAACCTGCTGGATCGCTGGCGCTGAGAACCGCCGCGAGCGGGCGCCTCTGTCCTGGGGCTGATGGCTCTAGAACGGGCCTTGCCGTCACATTCGGAAAACCAATGGCGGTCGTGCTCGGCCGGGCCATTGTTATAGTCCCGGGTTCTTTGCAACCGCTGCGTGACGTGTGTGACCGACACGCACGGCACAGGCCTAGACCAGGAATCCGCACGTGAACAAGACCCGTCTCATCACGGCACTGTCCGCCAGCCTACTGCCCCTTGCGCCTCTGCAGGCCGCCGAGCAAAGCGCCTATGGCCCACAGCTCGAAGGTTTCGACTATCCCCACTCGTTGCAGCGCTTCGCCTTCAGCTCGCAGCAGCAGGATTTGTCGATGGGCTTCATGGACGTCAAACCAAGCGGCAAGGCCAATGGCAGAACCGCGGTGTTGCTGCACGGCAAGAACTTCTGCGCGGCCACCTGGGAAGCGACCATCGATGTGCTGAGCGATGCCGGTTACCGGGTAATCGCCCCGGATCAGATCGGTTTCTGCAGCTCCAGCAAGCCGCGTGGCTACCAGTTCAGCTTCGGCCAACTGGCCCGCAACACCGACGCGCTGCTCGAGTCGCTGGGGGTGGAAAAGGCTACGGTCATCGGCCATTCGATGGGCGGGATGCTGGCCGCGCGCTATGCCCTCAACCATGCCGAGCGCGTCGAGAAACTGGTGCTGGTCAACCCCATCGGCCTGGAGGACTGGCAGGCCGAAGGTGTGCCATACGCGACCATCGATCAGCTCTACCAGGGCGAGTTGAACACCAGTTACGAGCGCATCAAGAACTACCAGCTGAAGTTCTATTACAACGGTGTGTGGAAACCCGAATACGACCGTTGGGTCGATATGCTCAATGGCATGTACGCAGGGCCGGGCAAGGAAATCGTCGCCTGGAACCAGGCACAGACCGCTGAAATGCTGTTTACCCAGCCGGTGGTGCACGAGTTCGCCAACATCGAGGTGCCGACCCTGCTGTTGATCGGTGGCAAGGATCGCACCGCACCGGGCGCCAACCGCGCGCCAGAACGTGTCGCCCAGCGTCTCGGCAACTACCCGGAACTGGGCCGCAAGACGGCCGAGGCGATCCCCGATGCGAAGTTGCTGGAGTGGCCCGAGCTGGGTCATTCGCCACAGGTGGAAGCACCAGCGCAGTTTCACGAGGCGCTGTTGCGCGAGCTGGCAACGAGCAGCGACTGAGCGACCTGGCAGAGCCTGGCCCCGGGCTCTGCCGCTCTCTTCAATACCTACCGTCCCGTCTTCTGGCAGCGCTCTCCAGGCTCTGTCAGCGAATAGTTCCCCACCTGCCTGATAGGCCGTCATTCAGCAAGCTGAGGTCGGCCCGCGCGCGCCCGCTGCAGGGCGCCATTCATCCTTTCGAGCGACAGGCGAAATCCCTCCTTGGTGCGCTTAACCGGTGTTCGCTCCCCGCCTAGGGTTGGCTCTGTTGTACCCAATACCTAGGAGACCCGCATGACAAGAACAACAGGGCCCGGACTATTCCAGCCGCACACCTTGGCTTTGGCCGTCGCCGTCGGTTTCGCCGCACCGGCACAGGCCGTTACCTTCAACCTGGGCGAGATCGAGGGGCAGTTCGACAGCTCGCTTTCGATCGGCGCCAGCTGGTCGATGCGCAGCCCGGATCGTGATCTGATCGGCCCCAACAATGGCGGTCAGGGACAGGCGCAGACCGGTGACGACGGCCGTCTGAACTTCAAGAAGGGCGAGACCTTCTCGAAGATCTTCAAGGGTATTCACGACCTCGAACTGCGCTACCGCGATACCGGAGTTTTCGTGCGGGGCAAGTACTGGTACGACTTCGAACTCAAGGACGAGAGCCGCCGGTTCAAGGACATCGACGACAGCAACCGCAAGGAGGGCGCGCAGTCTTCTGGGGCGGAAATCCTCGATGCGTTCCTCTACCACAACTACGCCATCGGTGATCTGCCCGGCACCGTGCGAATCGGTAAGCAGGTGGTGAGCTGGGGTGAGAGCACCTTCATCGGCAACAGCATCAACTCGATCAACCCCATCGACGTCGCGGCCTTCCGCCGTCCGGGTGCGGAGATCAAGGAAGGTCTGATTCCGGTCAACATGTTCTATGTGTCGCAGAGCCTGACCGATCAGTTGAGCATGGAGGCGTTCTACCAGTTGGAGTGGGACCAGACCGTCATCGACAACTGCGGCACCTTCTTCTCCACCGCGGATGTCGCCGCCGACGGTTGCGACAACGGCTATCACATCGGCTCTCCGGCGATTGCACCGCTGCAACCGGTTGCAGCCGCCTTCGGCCAGGGCTTCAGGGTCGACAGCGAAGGGGTGATTCTGCCGCGCGCCGGTGATCGCGATGCCCGTGACAGCGGCCAGTGGGGCGTGGCACTGCGCTGGCTGGGCGATGAGACGGAGTACGGCGCCTACTTCATGAACTACCACAGCCGTACGCCAATCGTCGGCACGCAGAATGCTGGTCTGGCGACCCTGGCCGCGCTACCCAATATCATCGCTACAGCCGAAGGCATCGTGGCCGGCAGTGGCGCCGGCCTCGCACAAAGCGTGATGCTGGGTAACGGCCGTTACTTTCTCGAATACCCGGAAGATATCCGTCTCTACGGACTGAGCTTCTCCACCACTCTGCCCACCGGCACAGCCTGGGCTGGTGAGCTCAGCTACCGGCCCAATCTGCCGCTGCAGATCAACACCACCGATATGACCCTGAGCCTGCTCAACCCCATCGCCCCCGGTACTGCGCCGGTCTCTGCGGGTGCCGGCCAGGACAATATCGGTTACCGGCGCAAGGAGGTCACCCAGCTGCAGACCACCTTCACCCACTTCTTCGATCAGGTGATGGGCGCGGGGCGTTTCACGCTGGTGGGTGAAATCGGCATGGCGCACGTGGGCGGGCTGGAGAGCCGCGAAGACATGCGCTACGGCCGTGATTCGTTGTTCGGTGCCTACGGCTTCCGTGGCGATACCCATGGCTTCGTCACCAGTACCTCCTGGGGTTACCGCGTGCGCGGCATCTGGGAGTACAGCAACGCCTTCGCCGGCGTGAACTTGAAACCGAATATCTCCTGGTCGCACGACGTCGACGGCTACGGGCCCAATGGCCTGTTCAACGAAGGCGCCAAGGCCGTGAGCATCGGTATCGATGCCGACTACCGCAATACCTACACCGCCAGCCTGTCGTACACCGACTTCTTTGGCGGCGATTACAACGTCGCGGTGGACCGCGACTTCCTGGCGCTCAGCTTCGGCGTGAGCTTCTAGGCCATCGGGACCAGTTGAGGAATACAGATGAATACAACCCTGAAGATGCTCGGCGCACTTTCCCTGAGCCTGCTGGCCGGCAGCGTGCTGGCTGCGGTCAGCCCGGATGAAGCCGCCAAGCTCGGTAACAGCCTTACCCCGTTGGGCGCGGAGATGGCCGGCAATGCTGCCGGCAGCATCCCGGCCTGGACCGGCGGCCTGGCCAGCGACGCCGGGCAGGTCGACGAGCGTGGCTACCTCAGTGATCCGTTCGCCAGTGAGCAACCCTTGTTCACCATCACCGCGCAGAATCTGGAGCAGTACCGCGATCAGCTGTCTGCCGGGCAACTGGCGATGTTCAAGCGTTATCCGGAGAGCTACCGCATGGCGGTCTATCCGAGCCATCGCAGCAGCGCGGTGCCGGACTCCATCTACGCTGCCGCCAAGACCAGCGCGGTGAAAACCGGTCTGCGCGATGGCGGCAACGGTCTGACCGGTTTTACCGACAGCCGCTACTACGCCTTCCCGATCCCGCAGAATGGTCTGGAGGTGGTGTGGAACCACATCACCCGCTATCGCGGCGGCAACCTCAAGCGCAGCATCGTTCAGGCCTCACCGCAGACCAACGGTGCCTACACCCTGGTGCATTTCGAGGACGAGGTGGCCTTCCCGGAGAACATTCCCGATGTCGATCCGGGCAAGGCTGAGAATGCGCTACTGTTCTTCAAGCAGCGGGTCACCGCACCTTCGCGTCTGGCCGGTAACGTGCTGCTGGTGCACGACTCGCTCGATCAGGTCAAGGAGCCGCGCATGGCCTGGCTCTACAACGCCGGTCAGCGCCGTGTGCGACGGGCGCCGCAGGTGGCGTACGACGGCCCGGGTACTGCCGCCGACGGTCTGCGCACCTCGGACAACTTCGACATGTTCAACGGCGCACCGGATCGTTACGACTGGAAGCTGGTGGGCAAGCGCGAAATGCTCATCCCCTACAACAACTACCGGGTCGCCATGCCGAGCGTGAAGTATGAGGACATTCTCAAGGCCGGCCACGTCAACCAGGATCTGATTCGCTACGAGTTGCACCGGGTCTGGGAAGTGGAGGCGACGCTGAAGGAAGGCGAGCGCAACATCTACGCCAAGCGCCGTTTCTATGTGGATGAGGACTCCTGGCAGATCGCCTTGTCCGAGCACTATGACGGTCGCGGTCAGCTGTGGCGTGTCGGTGAGGCCATGCTCATGCAGCAGTACGCGGAGAAGGTCCCGGTCTACGCCTTCGAGGCGCTGTACGACATCATCGCCGGACGGTACCTGGCGATCGGTATGGCCAACGAGGAAAAACGCTCGATCGAATACGGCACTCAGGCGTCAGCGAAGGACTTCACTCCCGCAGCCTTGCGCAACGCCGGCGTGCGTTGACGCGTCAGGCAATCTGACCCGGCCGGCGTCACCACAGGTGATGCCGGCCGCGGTTGCGTGAATCTTGCGCCATAAGTGTCACGGGGTGGTCACGGCTGGCTGTCGGGGTACCATCTGCGGGTGGTTCAACAATGACAAGCAGAGAGAACCGCTGCCATGCCAACCCTCGCCATCGCTCATCAGAGTGCGGTGCAGGTGCAACCTGCCGACTTGCCTCGACTGCCACCTTGCGTGGTTCCCCGTCCTTCGCTGGTTCAGCGGCTGCTGGCCAGCGAGTCACGCCTGCGCTTGCTCTGTGCCCCGGCGGGCGCCGGCAAGAGCGTACTACTGGGCCAGTGCGCACGCTCGACGCCGACTGCCATCGAGCGTGTCTGGCTCGATCTGGGCGGGCGAGGCCTGACCTCAGCGCAACTGTGCAAGCGTCTGGCTGCCGCGCTGCAGCATCAACTGCCGGCCGATGAAAGCAGCGAGGCGGCGCTGCTCGATCTGCTGCACGCACGCAGCGGCCGTCTGTGGATATTCATCGATGACTACCCCAGGGCCGAGGATGGCGAACTCGACGCCTGCCTCGATCGCCTGTTCGCGGCTTCCCCGATACAGGTGGTCTGGTGGGTCGCCAGTCGCCGTACACCGGCCTGGAACCTGCCGCGTCTGCTGCTGCAGGGGGACCTTCTGGAGCTGAAGGGCGAGGACCTGGCGATGAATGCCGATGCCCTCGAACAGCTGCTGGCGGCATTGTCGCTGGAGCTGCCCGATGACCTTCAGCGAGTCTTGCTGCGCTTCACCGAGGGTTGGTTGGCGGCGATTCGTCTGTTGCTGCTCGATGCCGATGAGGACGCGCTCAGGCAGCGCCTGCAATCGGGCTGTCCGTTGCTGCGTGACTACGTGCAGCGCGAGGTGCTCGCCGAGCTGGACGAGGAACTGCTGGGTGATCTGCATGCCCTGGCGCTATTGCCGCGCTTCTCTGCGTCACTCTGTGCGCACCTGCTGGAGGGACGCGGCGCTGACCTGCTGAACGGATTGCAGCAGCGCCAGTTGTTCGTACGCAGTCTGGACAGCACCGGCACCTGGTTTCGCCTCTGGCACCCGCTGGCGCAGGTGCTGCGCCAGCTGCCTGCCGCCTCGGCGTCCGCTTCGGTGCATGTGCGGGCGTGCCAGTGGTTCGCCCAACATGGCGACATTCGTGAAGCTGTCGAGCATGCGCTGCTGGCGGGGCAGATCGAGGTGGCGGTCAACTATCTGCAGCGTTTCAGCCAGGAGCAACTGCTGCAGGGGCATTCGGTCGCGCAGTTTCTGCAATGGCGCGAGGAACTGCCGGCCTGGTTGTTCGCCAGCTCGCCGCGGCTGATCGTGCTGCAAGCCTGGGCATTGATCATTTGCGCCCGCTTCGACGAAGCCGGTGAGTGCACCCAGGCGCTGGCGCACTTCCTGCCGCAGCCCGATGCCCGGCGTCAGCGCAAGCTGCTCGCCCAATGGCAGGCCCTCAGTGGCGTGCTGGCGCGCCAGTGTGGCCGCCGCGAGGCGCGTCAACACTGCCTGGAGGCGCTGCAGGCGCTGGATGAGAGCGGCTGGTCGCAGCGCATTCTCTGTTACCAGGCGCTGGCCCAACAGTGTCTCGCGGAGAACGCCCTGGCCCAGGCTCAGCAGGCGCTGGACGAAGGGCTGCGCCTGTCTCGTCTGCATGGCAGCCTGATCTACGAGGCACTGCTCAATACCGATCATTGCCTGCTGCTGGAAATGCGAGGTGAGGCCGGACGCGCCGCCGAACTGGCCGAACAGTCGCTGGCCTTGCTGCGTGATCGTTTCAACCATAGTCCGGTCGTCGGTCGCCTGTTGCTGTTACGCGCCAGCCTGTTGGCGCGCCAGGGCCTCGACGATGCGGCACAAATCGCCTATCGCCAAGGGCTGCAGGAAGCCGAGCACTGCGAGGACGCCTACACCATTTCCGGCTATCTGGGCTTGCTGGAGCTGGCCGAGTCACGCGGCGATGTGGATGAGGCCTACCAGTGGCTGCAGAAGGCAGAGCGCGCCATGCAGTGGTCGCATGTGCCCGAGGTACGTTATCGCTGCGTATTGCAGTTGCAGACGGGGCGACTGCTGTTGCGTCAGGAGCAGGTCGGCAGAGCACGCGAGGTGTTCGCCCAGACGCTGCAGCAGTTGCAGCAGCGCCAGCAGCTGGCTCCGTCCGGCTTCTACGACCTGTTACCGCGTCTGCGGCTCTACCTGGCCGTCAGTGATCTGCTGCTCGGCCATCGCGCCGCCGCTGAACATGCCTTGCGTCTGTTGCTGGATGAATGTCAGCTATCGGGCCATCGTAGCTTGGCCTGCGAGTGCCGTATCAGCCTGGCGGAGTGCCTGCTGCATCAGCAGCAGGACAATGCAGCCGAGGCGATGCTGGTACAGGCCCTTGATGAGGCGCGACAACTGCGTCTGTTGAGGCCGTTGCAGGAGCTGCAGCAACGGCAGCCGCAATGGCTGGAGCAGGTGCTACCGGGTGAGCCGGGCAGCGCTCTGCACCAGCGTCTGTTCGAGCCCGTCCCCGCAGTGGATGAGCCGGCCAGTGCCGGTACCGCGCTACTCAGTTCGCGTGAGCTGGCGGTGCTGCAGCTGATCGCGCAGGGACTATCGAATCAGGAGATCGCCGATCGTCTGTTCATCTCGCTGCATACAGTCAAGACTCATGCGCGGCGGATCAACGTCAAACTAGGCGTGCAACGACGCACCCAGGCGGTGGCCATGGCCAAGGCGCAGGGGCTGATGGGGGATTAAGTTAGGCACAGCCTGCTGCGCGTCGGCGCTGCTGCGTTAGAAGCAGGCTGGAGCGCCAGCCCGGTCGAATGCTCATGCACAAAAGTACACTCCGCTTGCTCGCCTCCTTCTGCCTTGCATCGCTCCAGCTCGCGAGGCTTCACAGGGAGTTGATCGCGAGAGGGTAAAAAGGGTGAGCGCTTAGCCCACCCTGTAAGGTTTCGCTGTACTGTCAGCCAAGCAAATAGAACGCGCCGCAGATCACCACGCCCGAGTACAGCAGCATGATCAGGCAGTAGCCCATGATGTCACGGGCGCCGAGGCCGACGATGCCGAGCAGCGGCAGGGCCCAGAACGGCTGGATCATGTTGGTCCAGGCATCGCCCCAGGCAATCGCCATGGCGGTGACGGTCGGCGATACGCCCAGCGCCTGAGCAGCCGGCAGCATGATCGGCCCCTGTACGGCCCACTGACCGCCGCCGGATGGCACGAACACGTTGACCACGCCAGCGCTGAGGAAGGCCAGCAGCGGGAAGGTATCGGCCGAGGACCAGGAAATGAACGTCTCGGTGATCTGCCGGCCAAGGGAAATGCCGTCGGCGTTGGCGCCCATCATCATGCCCATGATCCCGGCGTAGAAGGGGAACAGCAGAACGATGCCACCGATACCGCGCACGCTCTCATCCACGGCACGCATGTAGCGTTCCGGGGTGCCGTGCATCAGCAGGCCGCAGAACAGGAAGATCGCGATCACCACGTCCAGACCCAGGACGAAGCCCTTGTTGGCGAAGTGGTTGAACAGGTAGATGCCGGCCATGGCCACCAGCGCCAGGCCCAGAATGCGACTGTCGTCCAGGCGCTGTGCCGGCGTTTCGCGCGACGGCAGTTCGGCTTTCGACTCCACCAGCTTGGCCGGGTCGGCCACCTTGGCGCCCTGACGCGGGTGCATGGCACGGTTGAGCAGCGGCAGGCCGATTGCCAGCAACGCGACGATGGTCAGGTTGAGGGGGCTGAACAGGGTTTCGGTAATGCTTACCGGGTCGGTCAGAACGCCTGCAGTGATGCGCGCCAGATCCGGGCCGCCGGTTGCCATCGACAGCGGTACCGAGCCGGCCAGGCCGCCGTGCCAGACCAGGAAGCCCGAGTACGCCGATGCCACCAACAGCGGATAGTCGACCCCATCGACCTTGCGTGCCAGGGCGCGGGCGAACACCGCACCGATCACCAGGCCGAAGCCCCAGTTGACCCAACAGCCCAGCAGCGCCACCAGGGTGACCATGACGATGGCCTGCCCCGGTGTCCGGGCGATGCCGGCCAGGCGGTCGAGCTGGCGGTTGATGATGGGCGCACTGGCCAGGGCATGGCCGGTGACGAAGATCAGGGCCATCTGCATGGCGAAGCCGAGCAAGGTCCAGAAGCCGCCGCTCCAGTGCTGCACCATGGCCGGCAACGACTGGCCGGTGGAGAAGATACCGGCAGCCAGTACGCCAAGCGTGAGCAGGGCGGAGAACACGAAAGGCGAGGGCAGGTACTTCTGTACCAGGCCCACGCTCATGCGGGTGAGGGTGTTGAACATGCGGGGATGCCTCTTTCTTATGGTTGTGTAAGGACTTTGACCAGGCATTCTGGGTTGGCTGTGCCTGGGCGTTGCGGTGGATACGACAAAGCCCGGCACGAGGCCGAGCTGTTTGCGTAGCCCGGATGCAATCCGGGAGGTCCATGGTTTTTCTCCCCGGATTGCATCCGGGCTACCTCGTTATAAATCGTCGCGGCTAAAGCCCCTCCCACAGGAGCCAGGCGGGCAGTGTGGGAGGCGCTTCAGCGGCGATTGTCTGGCGCTCAGACGCGCTCGATAGCCAGCGCCACGCCCTGACCGCCACCGATGCACAGGGTGGCCAGACCTTTCTTGGCGTCGCGGCGAATCATCTCGTGCAGCAGGCTCACCAGCACGCGGCAGCCCGAGGCACCGATGGGGTGGCCGAGGGCAATGGCACCGCCGTTGACGTTGACCTTGTCAGCATCCCAGCTCAGCTCCTGGCCGACCGAAAGCGCCTGCGCGGCAAAGGCTTCGTTGGCTTCGATCAGATCCAGGTCAGCCAGGCTCCAGCCGGCCTTGTCCAAGCAGCGACGGGTGGCGGACACCGGGGCGATACCCATGATCGCCGGGTCGACACCGGCATTGGCGTAGCCGGCGATTTTCGCCAGCACCGGCAAACCGAGCGACTGCGCTTTGCTTGCACTCATCAGCAGCACGGCAGCGGCACCATCGTTGAGGCTGGAAGCGTTACCGGCGGTGACGCTGCCGTCCTTCTTGAAGGCGGGCTTGAGTTTGCCCAGCGATTCGGCCGTGGTGCCGGCGCGCGGCTGTTCGTCACGGGCGAAGGCGATCGGGTCGCCCTTGCGCTGCGGGATCAGTACCGGGGTGATTTCGGCGTCGAAGCGACCGGCTTCGATGGCGGCCACGGCCTTCTGCTGCGAAGCAGCGGCGAAGGCATCCTGCGCTTCACGGCTGATGCCGTACTTGTCCACCAGGTTCTCGGCGGTGATACCCATGTGGTAATCGTTGAAGGCATCCCACAGGCCGTCGACGATCATGCTGTCGAGCATCTGCGCATGGCCCATGCGCAGGCCGGTACGGGCCTTGGGCAATACATAGGGTGACAGGCTCATGTTCTCCATACCGCCGGCGATCACCACCTCGGCATCGCCGCAGCGAATGGCCTGGGTGGCCAGGTGCAGGGCTTTCAGGCCCGAGCCGCAGACCTTGTTCAGGGTCATCGCCGGCACCGCGTGCGGCAGGCCGGCGCGGATGGCTGCCTGGCGGGCGGGGTTCTGCCCGGAACCTGCGGTGAGCACCTGGCCGAGAATCACCTCATCGACCTGGGCTGCGTCGAGGCCGGTCTGCTCCAGCAGGCGTTTGATCACGATGGCACCGAGTTCAGGCGCAGGAATATCGGCCAGGCTGCCCTGGAAGCTGCCGATGGCGGTACGGGTGGCGGCGACGATGACGACATCTTGCATGGGATGACTCCTCTCGGCTGATGGGCCGTGTCTTGTGGGAGGGGCTTGAGCCTCGACGGGAAAGGCTCGCCGCTACGACTGCATGGATGCAGGAGGTAGAGCGAAGCAGGATGCCCGAGCCGAAAGCGCCTCCCACAATGTAGAAAAACGTTCCGCAGGCGCCGTGCGTGGTGACGCCTACGGAACGGTAGACAACTTAGAAACTCATTTCCGGGACGTGTTCGGGGACGATCAACTTGCCGGCGGTCTTGGCGGCGATTTCCTCGACGCTGACACCCGGCGCACGCTCGCGCAAGATGAAGGCGTTGTTCTCGATCTCAAGATAGGCCAGATCGGTCAGCACCTTGCGGATGCAGCCGCAGCCGGTCAGCGGCAGGCTGCAGTGCTCCAGCAGCTTGGACTCGCCGTCCTTGGAGGCGTGGGTCATGGTGACGATGATGTTCTCGGCGCCGGCCACCAGGTCCATGGCGCCGCCCATGCCCTTGATCAGCTTGCCGGGAATCATCCAGGAAGCGATGTTGCCGCGCACGTCCACCTCGAAGGCGCCGAGCACGGTGAGGTCCACATGGCCGCCACGGATCATGGCGAAGGATTGTGACGAGTCGAAGATCGCTGCGCCCTTGATCGCTGTGACGGTCTGCTTGCCGGCGTTGATCATGTCGGCGTCCACCTCCTCCTCGGTAGGGAAGGCGCCCATGCCGAGCAGGCCGTTCTCCGACTGCAGCATCACCTGCATGCCTTCGGGCACGTAGTTGGCCACCAGGGTGGGAATGCCGATGCCGAGGTTGACGTAGAAGCCGTCTTGCAGCTCGCGGGCCACGCGCTGGGCCATTTGTTCACGGGTTAGTGCCATGGTCTTTGTCCTCTTAGCAGGCTGCTGAAAACTACCTGCGTTGCCGATACGGCGTTAAAAACAGGCTCAAAATGCTCATTTACAGCTCGTAAAGTCGGTCGCGACCCCGGCCGCTTTTCGCCTGTTTTTGCCTTGTCTCGGCTGCCTCGTTAACGTTTTCAACAACCTGCTAGCTGCGCAGGGTGCGTTTTTCGATGCGTTTCTCGAAGCTGCCGCAGATCAGCCGGTCGACATAGATGCCGGGCGTGTGGATCTGCGTCGGGTCGAGTTCACCCGGTTCGACGATCTCTTCGACCTCGACCACGGTGATGCGCCCGGCGGTGGCGACCACCGGGTTGAAGTTCTGCGCGGTATGGCGGTAGACCACGTTGCCGAAGTGGTCGGCCTTCCAGCCTTTGACGATGGCGAAGTCGCCGGTGATGGCGGGTTCGAGGATGTAGTGGCGGCCGTTGATCTCGCGCGCCTCCTTGCCTTCGGCGACAGGGGTGCCGTAGCCGGTGGCGGTGAAGAAAGCGGGGATGCCGGCACCGCCAGCGCGCAGCTTCTCGGCCAGGGTGCCTTGCGGGGTGAGTTCGACTTCCAGCTCGCCGCTGAGCAGTTGCTGCTCGAACAGGGCGTTTTCGCCAACGTAGGAGGCAATCATCTTGCGGATCTGCCGGTCTTCCAGCAGCACGCCGAGACCGAAGCCGTCGACGCCGCAGTTGTTGGAGACCACGGTCAGATCGCGCACGCCACGGCGACGGATCTCTGCGATCAGGTTCTCGGGGATGCCGCACAGGCCGAAGCCGCCAGCCAGTACGGTCATGCCGTCCTGCAGGCCGTGCAGAGCTTCTTCATAGCTGCCGACGCGTTTGTCGAGTCCGCTCATTCGAGGCTGCCTCTTGTTGTTGTGGCGCACTGCCAAGGTGTGGCCAAGCTTCAGCGCTGCAGGCTTATTTGTTAAGTTTGTTTTTCCTCTCGATTGATCAGGTAAATAAATCAATGACCGTCAAGCAGCTACGCGCCTTCCTCGCTGTGGCGCAGAGCCTGAGCTTTGCTCAGGCCTGCGAACGCCTGCATCTGTCGCAGCCGGCGCTGAGCCTGGCGATCAAGAACCTGGAGCAGTCCCTCGGCGGGCAGTTACTGGTGCGCACCACTCGCAGCGTCGCGCTGACCCCGGAAGGCGAAACCCTGCTGCCGATCGCCGTGCGCCTGCTGGCCGACTGGGACAACGCCGAGGATCTGCTGCGTCAGCACTTCACCCTGCAGATGGGCAAAGTGGCGGTAGCGGCCATGCCGTCGTTCGCCGGCAACCGCCTGCCGGCGGCGCTGCGCGCCTTTCGCGATGCTTATCCGCGGGTCAACGTGGCGGTGCATGACGTGATCAACGAACAGGTGATGGAGATGGTGCGCGATGGTCGGGTCGAGCTGGGTATCGCCTTCGAGCCGGCGACCCTCGATGGCCTGCAGTTCACCGCGCTGTATGAGGACCGTTTCGTCGCCGTGGTGCCGGCTGGTAGCGAGTTGGCCGGGCAGTCGGCGCTGACCTGGGCGCAGTTGCTGGAGCAACCCTTCATCACCCTGCAGCGGCCCTCGGCGGTGCGCCTGCTGCTGGAAGACAGCGTGACCGCCAGTCACGGCAAGCTGCCGGTGGCGTTCGAGAGTCATCAACTGGTGACGGTCGGACGCATGGTCGCCGAGGGGCTGGGCGTCAGCGCCGTGCCGCAGCTGTGCCGGCAGCAGATGGAAGGGCTGGGCGCACGTTGCCTGCCGCTCAGCGAACCGCAGGTATCACGGCGCATCGGTCTGCTGCACCTGGCCGGACATCAACTGTCCAGCGCGGCGCAGGCGTTGAGCGAGACGCTGATGACGCTCGCCCGCAAGGGGTGAGGCGAAGAAAGGAAGTCATATTCTGTAGGTATCAATTCAAGACTATTTATATATTTTTAATCTCTATTCGTTGTCTTTAGCATCCCTTTGCCAGTTGCCTGGCCGCTAACAAAAACAATGAATCGAGGCATGAAAATGATACGACCTACCTCGCGCCTGCCCGCGCTTCTCGCCGTGGGCAGCTCCCTTGTCTTGCCCACCGTCGCCCACGCCGCCTTCTTCGAAGACAGTAAAGCTTCGCTCGAGCTGCGCAATTTCTACATGAACCATGACTTTCATCAGGACGGTGCCAGCCAGTCCAAGCGAGACGAGTGGGCACAAGGATTTCTGCTCAACTATCAGTCCGGTTTCACCGAGGGGCCGATAGGTTTCGGTGTCGATGCGCTGGGGCTGCTAGGCCTGAAGCTCGACTCCGGCCCCGATCGTCAGGGCACCGGCCTGCTGCCGGTCGGCGATGACAAGGCACCGGATGATTACAGCCAGCTGGGTTTCACCGCCAAGGCGCGCATCTCCAAGAGCACGCTGCATGTCGGTACCTTGATACCGAAACTGCCGACGGTCCTGCCCAGCGATTCGCGCCTGTTGCCGCAGACTTTCCGTGGCGCACAACTGCAGTCACGGGAAATCGACGGGCTGACGCTGGACGTCGGCCAACTGACGAAGAACAGCCTGCGCAACTCCAGCGCCAGTGATGACATGCTGGTCGCCGGCAAGGGCATTCGAGGTGGTCAGGCCAGCGACGAGTTCAATTTCGCGGGGGCCAGTTACAAGTGGTCCAAGCACTTGAACACTGCCTACAACTACGGACACCTGGAGCAGAACTACAAGCAGCACATCGTCAACCTGCGTCATCACCTGCCGATCATGGATGGGCACTCTTTCGACAGCGACATTCGCTATGCCCGCTCCACTCATGATGGCAACAGCAATGTCGACAACACCGCCGTCGGCGCCAAGTTCACCTACAACCTCAACAGCCACTCGCTCGGTGTGGCCTATCAGAAAATGAGTGGCGATACGGGCTTTCCGCACATCGAAGGCACCAACTCCTTCCTGGTCAACTACGTGATGATCTCGGCGGACTTCGCCAGCCCGGAGGAGCGCTCCTGGCAGGTGCGCTACGACTACGATTTTGCCGCGCTGGGCCTGCCGGGCCTGACCTTCATGACGCGCTACATCAGCGGCGACAACTTCGAACGCGCAGGTGGTCGCGAGGGCAAGGAGTGGGAGCGCAACACCGACATTGCCTATGTCGTGCAGAACGGCCCACTGAAAAACTTCGGCGTCAAATGGCGTAACGGCACCTACCGCAGCAACGGTGGTAATGACATCGATCAGAACCGCCTGATCTTCAGCTACACCCTGCCGCTGCTCTGACCCTTTTTCTGCCCGATACCGGGCCCGCAGTGGCCCGGTACCTTCGCGAGGACTCACGTATGAATACCCACAAGACCCTGCTGCACCTGGCCATCAGTGCTGCGTTGTTCCTGCCGCTGACCACCCAGGCTGCCAACACCGCCGACGTTCCCTGCAACAGCACCGCCGAGTGCGCCGAACAGGCCGCCAGGATCGGTGCGAGCACCGACAAGCGTGCGCTCAAAGGCGGTGCTTACGAAAGTCAGTTCGCCTGGATGAACCGCATCAACAAGGCCTCCATCGTCATGCTCACCGAGGAAGGCATCGTCAGTGCCCCGCAGGGCAAGCGTATTGCCAGCGGCGTGCAGCATGTCATCGACCAGGCCGGGCAGCCCGATGGCAAGCGTCCCAGTGACGTGTTGCAGGTCGAGAAGATCATGATCGACAAGATCGGCCCCGAGGCGTCGCTGATCCATTCCGGGCGCAGTCGGCAGGACATGTACGCGACCTACCGCCTGGCTGTGCTGCGTGCTCAGGTGCTGGACTTCAGTGATGGTCTCAACAGTGTGCGTGAGCGTCTGCTGAAACTCGCCGCCGACAATGTCGATACGCTCATTCCCGCTTATACCAACGGTGTGCAGGCCATGCCGATCAGCTACGCGCACTACCTGCTGGCGTTCGAGGCGGCTTTCCAGCGTGACGCTCAGCGTATTCACGAACTCTACGGGCGTCTCAATCTCAGCCCGATGGGCACGGCGGTGTTGGCCAACTCGGGCTGGCCGCTCAATCGAGAGCGCCTGGCGAGCTTGCTCGGTTTCGATGGCGTACGCGAGAACTCGCTGGACTCTAGCCAGGTCTCGACCTTCGATATTCCGCTGGAGGCTGCCGGTATCGCATCCTCGTCGGCGATTCGCGTGGGCGCGTTGATCGGCGACATTCACACCCAGTATCACCAGACCCGACCCTGGTTGCTGCTTGAGGAGGGCTCTACCTATACCAGCAGCGCCATGCCGCAGAAGCGTAACCCGGGCCTGCTGATGCGCACCCGTGAGTCGGCATCCAATGTCGTCGGGCTGGCCGGTGCCACGTCGATCCGTGCGCACAACGTCACCACCGGCATGACCGACTACAAGATCGCATTCGACGAGCTCGGCCTGTTCGAGTCGGCGACCCAGATGTTCAAGCGTCTGGACTCGGTGCTCGATGCCCTGGTGATCAATCCCGAGCGCGCCATGGAAGAACTAGACAACGACTGGACCACGTCGATGGAGCTGGCCGATACCCTCGAGCGCGAGCACAAGGTGCCGTTTCGCATCGGCCACAGTTTCGCCTCCATGATCGTCGGACAGGCGCGCAAGGAAGGCTTGCTGCCGAAGAACTTCCCATACGCGGATGCTCAGGCGCTGTTCGCCAAGGCAGCGCAGAAATACAAGTGGCAGGAGCAGCAGTTGCCACTGAGCGAGTCCGCGTTCCGCGCCACGTTGTCGCCACGCACCATGGTGGAAACCCGCAAGGGTACGGGTGGGCCGCAACCGGCTGAGGTCAAGCGCATGCTGGCGGCTGCGCAGAAGACTTTGAAGGCCGACCAGGGCTGGATGGGTGAGCATCGCCAGAAGCTGGTCGAGGCAGAGCAGCGTCTGGACAAGGCGTTTGATCGTCTCGCTCGCTGATCGTCTAGGCCCGTGCGCAGGCGTCATCTGCTCCGGCTGGCGGCGCTGCTATCGATGTTCGGTAGTGGCGCCTTGGCATGTTCGGGTTTTCTGGAGGCGCGCGGCCCGGTGGATACCAGGGGCAAGCTGACGACGCAGTTCCTGCGCCTGGTCGTCGACGATGCAGCCTTCGCCATTCTGGTAAGGGCCAGCGCAGACCTCTACAACCTGCCAACGGGCTTGAGCCGGGCGGTCATCCTGTTCGGCGCGGACCTCGACGAGAGGCCGTACCTGGTTGACGGGGCACTGGTGATGGCGCCTGTCTTTCTTGAACCTGGTGACCCCAGAGTGCAGCCCGACATGCCGGTCTGGCAGGTGGGTGATTGGGCCAGAGGGGAACGCTCCGGATTCGCCCTGAAAGGTGTTTGCGCGCTGGCGGTTGTCGATGGTTTGTTGCGCTATCTGACGCATCATCCGGCTTTTGCCGATTTGCAGGGTGTCGAGCTGGTCGGCCATGGTCTCGGGGCCGAACTGCTACGGCTACATGCTGC
Organism: Pseudomonas pichavaramensis; assembly: GCF_050473265.1. Lineage (NCBI taxonomy): Bacteria > Pseudomonadati > Pseudomonadota > Gammaproteobacteria > Pseudomonadales > Pseudomonadaceae > Pseudomonas > Pseudomonas pichavaramensis. The sequence continues at coordinate 116,074 of NZ_JBJKFJ010000014.1, forward strand.
ACGCGGTGCCGGAAATCCAGGTCGGTTCAGGCTGCGCTATCGCCTACAACGGCCAGCCGTGCAGGCCGTCACTCCTCGCTGAGCCTCAAGGCGCCTCGCTGCGGTCGATGCTGACCCAGTACGCGCCGAGCTTGCTCGATATCCAGGGCACCGTGGCATTTGCTGATGAACAGACAGGCCACGCAGTTGCCCAGAACATTCGTCAGCGAGCGGCATTTCATCAAACGTTCGACGCCAACGAGGATGCCCAGCAGCTCCATGGGAGCGAACTGCAGAGCACTGAGTGTGGCGGTCAGAATGACGAAGGCCGATCCGGCGACGCTGGTCGCTCCCAGCGAGGTGAACAGACTGACGAGCAGGAGCAGCAAAAGCTGCTGAGCACTCAGGTCGGTTCCCGCCATCTGTGCGAGAAACACCATGGCCACGCTCAGGTAGAGGTTCGAACCGTTGAGGTTGAAGCTGTAGCCGCCGGTCAGCACCAGGCGTGCGACGTGGCTATCGCACCCGGCCGCTTCGAGTTTCTCGAGCAGCTTCGGCAGAGCGGCTACCGATGAACCGGTGGCGGCGACCAGCAGCAGCGCTTCTTTGACATGGAGGATAAGGCGCCACAAGCGCAACCTGAGCAGGCGCAGGGCGCAACCCAGTACCAGGGTGATATACACGAGACTGGCCAGGTAGAGGGTGGTGATGAACTTCAACAGCGGAATTGCGGCCGTCATGCCGTACTTGCCAATGGTGAAGGCGATGGCTGCGAATGCGGCCAACGGAGCGAAGCGCACGATGCCTCGCATCAGCCTGAATATCATCGAGACGCCCTGATCCAGGCGTTGCTGCAGTGCTGTGCCTGCCTGGCCCGAAAGTCCCAGCAGGTAGCCGCAGACCAGCGCGGCAAGCAGTACCTTGAGAATCAGGCTTTGTTCAAACGTTTGCAGTACCAGGGCGGGCAACTGCGCAATCACGTCCGTACCGGTGTGGCTGTCGGCTGCTAGTGGTGAGAGGAGGGCGTTATTGCTGCCTGGCTGTAACAGTAGCGCCAACAGGATGCCGCAGCTCAACGACAGCAGGGACATCAACTGCCAGTAGCCCAGGGTCTTCAATACCAGTCTCGCGCTGCCGGGGTGGCCGACGAGCCTGGCGACGCTGGAGCAGAGCAGGATGAACATCACCGGCGGGGTCACCCAGGCAATGATGCCGAGAAACAGCTCGCTGAGCGGCTTCATCTGGATTGCCAGAGGCGGATTGCAGACACCGAGAATACCGCCGAAGAGGACGGCCAAAAGCAGCTGAGCAATACCGGAACGGGCAAGTCGGTGAATCATGACGCTCTGTTTTTGTAGTTATGGGTGCCTGCTGTCATCGCTTCAGCAGAAGGGGCATCCTACCCCATCGGTCGCGCGATTCGGTATCGTTTGGCCCCGCTGTCCACTCTGTCTCACGGTGAGTCATCTCATGGAGCTTCGTCACCTGCGCTACTTCGTCATGGTTGCCGAGGAGCGTCATTTCACCCGCGCGGCTGCGCGCCTGAACATGCAGCAACCGCCGCTGAGCCAGCAGATCCGTGCCTTGGAGGCGGAGCTGGGATTCGAGCTGTTCATCCGCCATGCCAAGGGTGTCGACCTGACAGTGGGGGGCGAGGTCTTCCTCAAGGAAGCACGGGACATCCTGCAGCGCGTTCAGCAGGGTGGGCTCAAGGCTGCGCGTGCCGCACAGGGCATCGAAGGCAGCCTGAGGCTGGGGTTCACCAGCTCCGCCGCGTCGCACCCACTGATCCCGAGGATCATCCGGCATTACCGCGAACGTTACCCTGGAGTGGACATCGCGCTGAATGAAGGCAGTGCGAAACTGCTGACCGACAACGTGGTGAACGAGCGAGTCGACGTCGGCATTCTGCGTGCCCCCGTGGCCAGCCCGGCAGGCGTCACTTATCACCGCCTGCTCAACGAGGAACTGGTACTGGTGCTGCCGGTGGGGCATCGCCTGTTGCAGGGCAATGGCGCGGTGTCGCTCAAGGATCTCGCCGATGAACCCTTGATCCTGGTGCGCCGCCCAGGTGCGCCGGGGATGTACGCCAATTTCCTGCAGGCATGCCGCAACGCAGGGTTCGAACCGCATGTGGCGTTCGAGGTGGAGCGCATGCTGACCAATGTCAGCCTGGTGGCTGCTGGCGCTGGAGTGTCAGTGGTGCCGGCATCGATGCGTGGTTTCCACGAGCACAGCGTGGCGTACTGCTCGATTCGTGATGCCAAACCTCGGCTGGTCGCACCGGTTACCCTGGTTTGCCGTGAGCAGCACCAGTCGCCGCAGGTCGTCAATTTTATCGCTCTGTCCCGTGAGCTGGGCGCTGAGTACCGCAAGGAAGCGCACTGAAGATTCAGTAGGGCGGCAGGTGTTGCCAGTCTTTTCGGGTATCGATGTCTTGCAGCACGCCGGGGTCATCCAGCTCGACGAGTTGCACGGCCTGGGCATTTTTCTGCAGCACTGCGCGGGCGCCACGGACAGGGTGCTGCCGGCGCTCATGCCGTTGGACAGATAGAGGTTCTCGATCAGGTTGGACGGGAAGTGCACCGTCTCACCATCACTCTGGCGCACGAACGGCAGCGAGCAGATGCCGCGTACCGTGTTGGTGTCGTACAGGTGTGAGCCAGGCCGGGCGCGGTCAGCGGGTTGGGCGGGCGCAAGTCGTCAGTCAGGTGCTGGTGGCTGCCTCCGCCCTACGGCGCTCAGCGTTGTTGCAGGTGCTCCGGCACCCATGGACCGCGTACCGGGATGTGCGCGAATGGCTCGTCGATGATACGCAGTTCGGCGTCTTTCGGCGTGTTGTCGCCCTGACCCTGGATGCTGACGATGTCCTGCGGACAGGCCGAGAAGGCGACGAAACAGTCCATTTCGGCGCGCAGGGTGATGTAGTCGCCGGGGCGGGTGACAGTCGGCAGGGTGTCGAGTTGGATGTTGTCGGCCTGCACACGGATGTTCATGAAAATGTTGAACGAGGCCAGGTTGCGTCGCGACGGCGTGGCACCCAGTTCCAGCATGCCTTCGAACATGTTGTCGGCGCAGTTGCGGTGGTAGTGGGTGCAGCCGAGCAGCTCGTAACGGCGACGGTCGCAGGCGGCCATGAAGGTGTCGTGTACGCCGGGCGAGGTGTCTTCCACCACGGTCAGGATCGGGCGGCGCTCGTTGGTCACGAAGCTGTCGCCGAGCAGTGGGTTGAGGTGCTGGTTGTAGACGCGGGTCGCCTCCATGCACATGTACTCGTCGAGGTCATAGGCGCTCCATGCCCAGCAGTCGACGACCTGGGTGCCGTGGGTATTGACCACTTGTACGCATTGCTGAGCGCGCAGGCGCACGGCCTTGCCGTGACCGGCGGGGATGACGATGGAAGTGACGGACATCGGTGGTTCCTCTAAGCGGATTGGGGCTGGCGATGGCGAGACAGGCGGCGCTCCAGCGCGCTGCTGGCACTGTCGATCAGCAGGGAGACCAGCCAGTAGCACAGGGCCACGGCCAGGTAGATTTCCAGTGGGGCGTAACTTTGCGAAATGGCCTGTTTGGCGCTGAACATGAACTCTTCCACCGAGACGATGGAGAGCAGGGCGGTGTCTTTCAGCAGGCCGATCAACAGCCCGGTAACTGGCGGCAAGGCCACCGGCAGCGCCTGTTTCAGAGCCACGTGGCGGAAGGTTTGCCAGCGTGAAATGCCCAGCGCACTGCACGCTTCGAATTGCCCGCTGGGGATCGACTCGAAGGCGCCGCGCAGCACCTGCGTCAGGTACGGGCCGTAGTACAGCGTCAGGGCGGTGACCCCGACCATCGGCGATGACAGGGTGATGCCGTACTCCGGCAGGATGAAGAACAGCACGTAGATCAGCACCAGCAGCGGCAGGCCGAGAATCAGCCGGGTGTAGCCGGCGACCAACGCGCGCATTGCTGCCTGCGGGCTGCACATGCTGGTCCAGGTCAGCAGCGAGGCCCAGGCCAGCGCGGTGAGGGATGTCAGCAGGAACAGCCACAGGCTATGCAGCAGGCCCTGCAGCAGCATTGGTGCGTAGGTGACGATGACGGTGATATCCATCAGGCGTTCCTCCCGCGATCAAGACGTGATTCGAGACGACGAACCAAAAGCAGAATGGGCCAGCAGATCAGCAGATAGCCGGCGACCACAACGATCATCACCGGAGTGGCTTCGTAGGTGCGGGCGACGATCAGTTGCCCGGCATAGGTCAGCTCCGTAACGGCGACCACCGAGGCCAGCGGTGTGGTTTTCAGAATCAGGGTGAACTCGTTGACCAGGGCCGGCATGCTGCGGCGTAGCGCCTGTGGCGCGAGGATGTGGCGCCAGCATTCGAAGCGTGACATGCCCAGCGCCTGTGCCGCTTCCACTTGGCCATTGGGCAGGGTGCGGTAGTTGGCACGGAGAATTTCTGCCGTGTAGGCGGCGCTGTTCAGGCCGATGGCGATGATCGCCGCCAGCAGCGGTTGCCCGCCCAGGCCGATCAGCGGCAACGAGAAGAACACCAGGAACAGTTGCACGATCGACGGTGTGCCGCGCATCAGGCTGACGTACAGCCGGCCGATGGCGCGCACCGGCGCCGACTCGCGCTCGCGCAACCACCAGATCAGATGGCCGCCGCAGAAGCTGACGATTGCCGCGGCTAGCGTCAGCTCCAGGGTGACCAGCAGACCCTCTGCCAGCTGGGGAATGGATTCGAGGATCTGCGCCAGCACGATTTACCCCGCAAAGTCGCTAAGGTTTTCGGCGGCCGAGAGGGCGACGGCCCCCGGCTTGTCGTTGCCTTCCACGCCGGTGCTGCAGGTCGAGACGATGAACAGCATGTCCTGCACCACACGGCAGGTCACCTTGTCGCCGGCTTTGACCGTGTTGCTCTGCGGGATGATGGTGCCGTCACGCTCCAGCGAAACGTGCATGAACAGGTTGATCGGGTCGGGCAGCTTCGGCTGCTGGCGGCCCAGTCGATCCAGTTCGGCCTGCACGGCTTCCACGCAGCCCATGCCGTCGTAGCCCTTGCTGCGCAGGTAGGCGCTGGTCGAGGCGGGCAGCAGCAGGTCATGGCGGCCGACGCTGTCCTTGCCCAGCACCATCACCGGGCGGCGACGGTTGTTGACCAGGCGCATGCCCGAGCCGAGTACGTAGGAGTTACTGAACACGCGGGTGTGGTGCACCGACAGGTGCACCATCGGGTCGTTCTCGCTGAAGCCGAACAGGCTGGCGACGGCGCCGTCCTCAAGCGCCTCGATGCGCAGCAACTGGCCGCGCTTGAGGGCAATGGAACCGGCGCTGCCGGCGGCGACTTCGACACGTACGGCAGGCAGTGGCGCACGGTCAGTGGCGGGGTTTTTCATCAACAGCATGGTGGTGCTCCTCAGACGAGTTCCGGCGCATCGTCACTGATGCGGATGTCGATCGGGGTAACCAGCAGGCCATTGCCGGGAATGATGTCCTGAGGGCAGGACGAAACGGCGCACACCAGGTCCTTGTGCACCTTGAACACCACGCGGTCGCCCGGCTTGCTGGTCGGGTCGGTGACCTGCATGCGTCCGTCGGCGGTAACCGGGCCGTTCTGGAACAGGTTGAACGGCTCGGGCACGTTGACGGCCAGCACGCCGTAGGCGCTGAGCCCCTCGTGCAAGTTGTCCAGGCAGTTGCGGTGGTCATCCACGCCGAAGTCGATGCTGAAACGCGTCGAGTCGCAGGCCGGGACGTTGGCATCGTGAACGCCACAGCTGTCGCTGAGCACCGTCAGCAGCGGTTCGTCGGTGTTGGAGTAAAGATGATCGCCAACCTGGAAGAACAGTGAGTTCAGGTGACGGCGGGTGTGTACCGGCGACAGGTGTTGCGCGGTATCGCCAAGCACGACGGCGACGAAGTCCGCAGCCTGCTGGCCATTGCTGTCGATGACGGTGAGGTATTGCCCGGCCCGGACCTCGAAGGTCTGGCCGTGGCCGGCTGGCACGTGTACGTGATGATCGCAGGACATGGGATGACTCATTTGCTCGGAATGAAGTTTTCGGAAGGCAGCTCGAAGGTCACGCCGAGGTGCTCTTGTTGCAGCTTGGTCAGTTCGCCGGACTGCTTCAGTGCGGTGATTTCGTCGTTGATCACCTGGTTCAGGCGCTGGTCTTCCTTGCGCGTGGCCCAGCTGATCCACTGGCTTTCACCCAGCTCGCCAACCTGCTTGAGTTTGCCCGGCAGGCGCTGGGACAGGCCGCCGAGCACGGTGATGTCGTCGAACACGAAGTCTGCGCGGCGCGTCATCAGGGTCGCCAGGGTCTGATCGACGCTGTCGACGCTGACCAGTTTGATCGGTGCCAGACCCTGCGCCTGCAGGTCCTGGTTGAACTGCTTGAGCAGTTGCTCAGGTGCGGTGGTGGTTTTGACGGCGGCGGTGAGGCCGGAGAGTGCTTCCAGGGTCAGAGCGCCTTCACCGATGCGCTCGTCGTCTGCGCGCATCAGCACGGCGTTCACGCTCTTGCCGAAGGGCACGGTGAACAGGACTTTCTCGGCGCGCTCGGCGGTGACGTTGAGCGAAGAGCCTTCAGCGTCGACCGAGCCGGCGATCAGCGAGGGGATGATGCCGCCGAAGGACATCTTCTGGTACTGCAGGGTGACGCCCAGTCGCTCGGCGACACGCCTCATGATTTCCGGGGTGTAACCGATGATGTTGCCGTCGGCATCGGTGTACTCGTAAGGCGCGAAGGTCGGGTCGATGGCGACAGTCAGCGTGCCTTTGGCCTTGATGTCGTCCAGGCTGTCGGCAGCGGCAGAGCAGGCGATACCCAGACCGAGGGTCAGGGCCGCCAGGGTCGTGGCAACGCGGGAGGTGAAGGTATGCATGGGAACTCCAGGTGCGGTGTGGTGGCCATGGAGTCATAGCAGAACTTATGCCAGCGCCCGGAGTGGAAGGTGAGGCGCGAGCGCAAAGGCTCTGAAACAGTGGTTTCGTGGATTTATTTCATGAAAAAAATATTTCACGGCGAGGCGAAATGATTTACCTAGCTGCGCGTTAATGGTGCGGGGTGAAACTTGTTGGTGCGTCAGGGCGACTTTTCCAGCTCGTCGAGTTGCTGGTGCAGCAGTTCGACACGCTGCAGGTAGGACGACTTGCGCTCGCTCAGCTCTTTGCCGACCAGTGAGCAGAGCAGGTTGGTGATGGCCGAGACACTGACGTTGCTGTCGAACATCAGGCTGCTCTCGGTTTGGCAGCGGATGATCCAGCTAGCCAGGCGTGCCGGGTGGCCGGCCAGCACGTCGGCCAGGTAAAGCATGGGCACTGCCATCTCGTGCAGCGCTGCCATGGCCGCCTCCAGTTGCGGCATGCGCCGGCGCAGGCCGATGCAGATGGCCAGGTCCTGCGGACCGAGGTCGGCCATGTACTCGGCCAGGCTGTCGCCGGCAGAGGGCAGCAGGAGAATGTCTGCGCGCACCTGAATCAGGTTGCTGCGAAACATGTGGGCGATGGTCTGGCTGTGACGAAAGCCGATGATCACTACGCGGCGCGCGTTGGCGACGGCCTGGACGATGGTCAGCAGTTCATTGCGGTCCAGCGACTGGTAGGTCTGGTAGATGTTGGCGATTTCCTGATCCAGGTGATGCTTGATCAGGTCGCTGGTGTTGGCGTCTTCCTTGCCCCGGTCCTGCATGTACAGCGGTGAGCCGGCGCTACGTGCGGCGCGCGCCTCACGTCGCGCTTGTTCGTAGGAGTCGTAGCCCAGCGAGCGGAAGAAGCGCGTGGCAGTGGCTTTCGACACCCCGGCGTTGCCGGCCAGTTCGGTGGCCGTTTGCATCGCCAGTTGCCCAGGCGAGGCGAGAATCACGTCCGAGAGTTTCTGCTCGACGGCGGACATCGCCTCGTAACGCGCTTTGATGCGGCGCTCCAGCGAACTTTCGGGCATCTGGGAGCTGTCTCGGGAGGGCATGGCGGGGCTCGGCTGGGAAGAACTGGACGCAGTCTAGAGGAAAGGCCTGCGCAGGCGTAAGGGCATCTCAGCCTTGTTGCAGGCGTTGGCCGTCTGCGGCGCTGTCGATGTCCTGCAGCACGCCGGGATCATCCAGCTCGACGAGTTGCACGGCCTGGGCATTTTCCTGCAGCAGGGCGCGGGCGCCGGCATCGCCGCTCAAGCGGGCGAGCTGGGGCCAGAAGTCGCGGCCGAAGAGCACCGGGTGGCCGCGTTTGCCCTGATAGCTCGGCTGGACGATGTTGCCCGCGTTGGCGCGAGCCAGCAGGGCTTCGAGGCTTTCGCGGCGAATATGCGGCATGTCGGCGAGAAAGATCGCCACCGCCTGCGCCGAGGATTGGGTCTGCAAGCGCGTGATGCCCGCGGCCAGGCTGTGGCCCATGCCCTGCACCGTGGTCGGGTACTGCACCAGCCTGACCTTGGCGGGCAGCGCCAGTTCGGTGGCATCGTCGTCCGGGCGTAGCACCAGCCACACTTCGTGCAGCAGGGCGCAGGGCAGGGCCAGGCTGGCGCTGAGCAGCGAGCGGCCATCGGCCAGTTGCAGGCGTCGTTTGTCGCTGCCAAATCGGCGGCTGTAGCCGGCCGCCAACATCAAGGCCGCGACGTCGGCGTGCATGCTCAGCCCGCCAGCCCGGCCGCTTTGGCGCGAGCGGCGTGCAGTTTCTTGTAGCTGTCGATCAGGCGCAGGTGCTTGTCCAGGCCTTCGAGCTTCATGCTGGTCGGGGTCAGACCATGGAAGCGCACGCTGGCGTCTACCGAGCCGATCACCGCATCCATGCGCTCGTTGCCGAACATGCGCCGCAGGTTGTGCTCGTAGTCGGCCAGCTCAAGGTCGTCATCCAGCTGAATTTCCAGCACGGCGTTGACCGCCTGGTAGAACAGCCCGCGCTCGACGGTGTTGTCGTTGTACTGCAGGAACATCTCCACCAGTTCCTTGGCGTCGTCGTATTTCTTCAGCGCCAGGTTGATCAGCAGCTTCAACTCGAGGATGGTCAACTGGCCCCACACGGTGTTGTCGTCGAACTCGACACCGATCAGCGTGGTGATGTCGGTGTAGTCGTCGACCTCGCTGTTGTTCAGGTTGCGCAGCAGCGACTTGAGCTCGCGGTCGCTCAGGGCGTGCAGGTTGAGGATGTCTTTGCGGAACAGCAGGGCCTTGTTGGTGTTGTCCCAGATCAGGTCCTCGACCGGGTAGATCTCCGAGTAGCCCGGCACCAGGATGCGGCAGGCGTTGGCACCGAGGTCGTCATAGGTCGCCACGTACGCTTCCTTGCCTATGTCTTCGAGGATGCCGAACAGGGTAGCGGCTTCCTGTTCGTTGGAGTCGGCCCCCTCGCCGGAGAAGTCCCACTCGACGAACTCGTAGTCGCTCCTGGCGCTGAAGAAGCGCCAGGACACCACGCCGCTGGAGTCGATGAAGTGCTCGACGAAGTTGTTCGGCTCGGTCAGCGCCAGGCTGTCGAAGGTCGGCTGCGGCAGGTCGTTGAGGCCTTCGAAGCTGCGCCCCTGAAGCAGCTCGGTGAGGCTGCGCTCCAGCGCCACTTCCAGGCTCGGGTGGGCGCCGAAGGAGGCGAACACGCCGCCGGTGCGCGGGTTCATCAGGGTTACGCACATCACCGGGAATTCGCCGCCGAGCGAGGCGTCTTTCACCAGCACCGGGAAGCCTTGCTCTTCGAGGCCCTGAATACCGGCGAGGATGCCTGGGTACTTGGCCAACACCGCCGGCGGCACATCCGGCAGGGCCAGTTCGTTCTCCAGAATCTCGCGCTTGACCGCTCGCTCAAAGATCTCCGACAGGCACTGCACCTGCGCTTCGGCCAGGGTATTGCCGGCACTCATGCCATTGGACAGGTAGAGGTTCTCGATCAGGTTGGACGGGAAATACACCGTCTCGCCGTCGCTCTGGCGTACGAACGGCAGCGAGCAGATGCCGCGTACCGTGTTGCCCGAGTTGGTGTCGTACAGGTGCGAGCCACGCAGCTCGCCGTCCGGGTTGTAGATGGCCAGGCAGTGCTCATCGAGGATTTCCTCGGGCAGCGCATCCTTCGGCCCCGGCTTGAACCAGCGCTCGTTGGGGTAGTGGACGAACTCGGCAGCGGCAATGTCCTCGCCCCAGAACTGGTCGTTGTAGAAGAAGTTGCAGTTCAGTCGTTCGATGAACTCGCCCAGCGCCGAGGCCAGCGCACTCTCCTTACTGGCGCCCTTGCCGTTGGTGAAGCACAGGTTCGACTGCGCGTCGCGGATATGCAGCGACCAGACGTTGGGCACGATGTTGCGCCAGGAGGCGATCTCGATCTTCATCCCCAGGTCAGCGAGGATGCCTGACATGTTGGCGATGGTCTGTTCCAGCGGCAGGTCCTTGCCCGGGATGTAGGTGGTGCTGTCGGACACCGGCATCAGCAGCGCCTGGGCATCGGCGTCGAGATTCTCGACTTCCTCGATGATGAACTCGGGGCCTTGTTGCACCACCTTCTTCACCGTGCAGCGGTCGATGGAGCGCAGGATCCCCAGGCGATCCTTCTCGGAAATGTCTGCCGGCAGCTCGACCTGGATCTTGAAGATCTGCGCGTAGCGGTTTTCCGGGTCGACGATGTTGTTCTGCGACAGGCGGATGTTCTCGGTGGGAATGCCACGAGTCTGGCAGTACAGCTTGACGAAGTAGGCCGCGCACAGCGCCGATGAGGCCAGGAAGTAGTCGAACGGCCCTGGCGCCGAGCCGTCGCCCTTGTAGCGAATCGGCTGGTCGGCGATCACCGTGAAATCATCGAACTTGGCCTCGAGCCTGAGGTTGTCGAGAAAATTGACCTTGATTTCCATGCGGGATTACCAGCGTAGCGACAGCGATAGGGCCGGTCATTATCCGGTTTTTCGCTTGGAAGTCTTGTGCTTTCAGACCAGAGAAGGCCCGCTGGTATCCAAGTCCGAAACAGCTCTTTGGCCAATTAGGGGAGACGCTCTAGTGTCTCACTGACACTTGGGCTAAAAGACTGCGCCGATCTCAGAGGCCCCAAGCGCAGGCGGGCTCAATTCGGGTTTCGAGCCAGCCACGCGTCGGCAGCTTGCAATGCTGATAGGCCGCCACGGCAGACCATATAATCGAGTTCGCTGATTGCTTCATTACCCGGCGCAAATTGTGTCAGCTCGTCAAGCAGAGCATCAGACATGCCGCAGGCGAAGGCTTCGTTCACGATCAGGGTAGCGTCGTCCTGGCCTCCCAGTAGGCCGAGAGGTTCTTCAAGTGGACGAATAGGGTGGGAGTGATGAAGGAACTGTGGATGCCAGAGTGGCACTACGCACCATTCTCGTCGTGTATGGGCTTGTTCGTAGCGGTTAAAGCAGTCGTTCTGCGTGCCTGTCTCGAAGTGATAGCCCAGTCGATCAAGACCGTACCGGGTAACTACTTCTCGGGAAAAACGGCTGATGCCCGCTCCGGGATTGATGCCTTGGATCAGCCGTGTCATTCGCGTCATTACCTCGGGTTGAGCCAGGTCCGCGACGCTTCGAACGACATCATGTGGAACGTAATCCGGTACGCCCCAAATGCAGTAGGGGCGATACAGCACGCCGAGCGCTCGAGTACGTGGCGCATGGGGGGCCAGATAGCTGCCGTGACTGGCCGGTAGCCAGGCCGAGACCAGCATGTCCACTTCGCCTGCACCATAGCGAAGGAACATTTCTTCGTGAGTTGCGGAGCTGACCCTGACGAGATAGCCATGACGCTCGAGAATGCGTTGTACAAGTGCTGCGCTCGCGGCGTGAAAACTCAGGTCGATGTGACCCAGGTGGATTACGGGTTGCATGAGCTTGCCTCGGCCGGCGGCGTTTGCCGCCGGCTGGTTTAGAGAGTTGGCAGGGGTTGCGCTTCGGCGCGAGCTTTTCAATGTGTCGGAGCCGGGGCTGCGTCGATCTTCACGCGTAGCAAACTGTAAGGTTTGCTGCGTAGATCACGCCCCTCATTGAAACCGGGAGAGCGATGCAACTGGTTGACGGTGAAGTAAAGATAGCCATCCGGGCCGATGGAAAGGGTATCGGGCCAGAGCACGCGTGAGTCATGCACGATGGTCTGCCAGCTGCCGTCGGCCAACCGTTTGCGGATGGCATTGTGCTCATAGTCAGTGGCGTAAACGGCACCCTCCGCATCGGCTTCCAGGCCGTCCGAAGCGCCTTTTTCACCCAGATCGAGCACTGCCGCCTGCAGCTGCGTTTCGCTTACTTCCGTGGCGCGCAGCAGTTGCGTTGGTACTGCATAGAGATGACGGCTGGATAGCGGTGAGAAATACAGTGTTTTGCCATCGGCGGAAAGTGCGATGCCATCGGAGGCCACTCCCAGAGGCTTGCTCTTGCCCTTGGCGTCTTTACTCAGCAATGCCGGTTTACCCTCGACCACTGGCACGAAGTTTTTATCAACCGAGGTCTGCGGCGCACCACTGAGGCGGCGGCTGGCTTTGCCGCTGGCTATGTCCATCACGATGATCCCGCCAGGACCGGATACCGACGAGTCTGTGACATAAACAGTGCCTTGTTTACCCGCGCGAAAGTCGAAGCGCATGTCATTGACGTAGGTAGTAGGCAGGATGACCTCAGACGGGAAGACCAGTGTTTTGACGACCCTGTTACTGGCGAGGTCGATAGCAACCAGCTTGGCACCTCCGCTACGCGGTGCAGAGAATTCCGGCGCTGCGGTATCCAGTATCCAGACGCGTCCCTTGCCATCAGCAACCACGCTTTGCACGCTGATGAAGTTTTTGGCCGGATCGTTCGGATCTTCGACGTTGATGGCGGCGTTAGGGTAGGGCTGTACCTGGCCATCACGGATTTCGCCTACTGTGAAAGGAACGACATCGCCCCAGCGTGGGAAGTTGACGAAGATGCGTCCGTCCTCGCTGACGGTCACCCCGGTGGGCATGGCGTCGTGGAAGGCGAACACTTGATCTATGATGCCGACCGACTTTTCCGCAGCAGTACTGGCCGGTAGTGGCTGCAGCTGCGCTGCGAAGGCGCCCGGACTGATTACGGTCAGGGCCAGGATCAGTCGGTGGATCTTAGGGTAGACGCGCATTTAGTGCTCCATTCTCAATAATCAAGGTTTGCAGGCATGAAGCGATGCAGAGGTATTCACGATGGTTCCTCTGGCTTTGTCGCCCCGGTAGAGGACCGTGAAGCCATCTTCGGCTTATCGTCAGAGAGTAAAAAGGTGGTTAAGAGATCAACACTTTCTTCTTTCTGATGAAAATGCGGGCTTCGAGTTGATCCGCCCATGCGTGTTGGCCATTTGGCAGGCTGGACGTCTGCCTGCCGTCTCAGGCACCTGACGGAGCGAATGGAGGCCTGCTCAGGCGCTCCGACAGAGCCATGCAGCTCATGGCCAGGCAGAAGCAGAACATCGAAGCAGTCAGTAGCCCCGCATAGCCAAACAGTGGGTAGATCCAGCCGGCGACGGCCGAGCCCAAACCGATACCGCAAAAGAGGAATGATGCTGTAAGGGCCAGCGCAATACCGCGTTGTTCAGGGCGTAGTTCCACCATCCGTCTTTGCTGCGTAGGCCAAACAATGTCTGTGGCGAATGCCCATAGCACCAGTGCCGCCAGCAGCCAGGCCAGGTGTTGCGGTGTTGCCGACAGGTAGACGATATCGACCATGAGCAGAACGATGCCTGCCAGCAACATTCTTGAGGCAGTGATGTACAGGGCTGCTCGGGTGACGAACAGGTTGCCGATAACGCCCGCGATGCCGAGCACCGTCAGCGCCAGCGATACATCCCCTGGCTCGCCTTGATAGTCGTTACGGATGAGCGGCGTGAGAAAAGCGTAGGTGGAGAACACGCCGGTGCTCACAAAAAAGACCACGAGCAGGGCACTGAGCGAGCCTGCGTTACTCAGCAACTCCAGAAGGTTGCGTATGGCTACACGTTCCCCGGGAACACTGTCTGGTACCAGCCACAGAATCAACAGTGCCGTGAGCATGCCACCCAGACCTATGCCCAGAAACAGATTGCGTGCTCCCCACTCGTTGGAAATCCAGGCGGTGATCGGCATTCCTGCCAGCCCCGCGACGCTGAGCCCAAGCAGCACGATGGCAATCGCGCTGCCCTGCTGCTCTCGCTCTACCAGATTTGAGCCAAGTGCCCCTAGTACGGGGCCAATGAAGCCTGCCCCGATGCCCATCAACACGCGCGACAAAAGCAGCACTTCGTAGCTTGGCGCACAGGCGAAGAGAGTCGCCGCTGAGCTGAACAGGGCGAGCCCTAGCAATACTTGTCGGCGCCGCTGCAGATGACCTAGCGCTATCTGCAGCAGGGGTGCGGCAATAGCGAAGGTGATGCCAAAAACGGTGATCAGATAGGCCCCTTGCGATTCGCTCAAGGCCCACTCGCGGGAAATCGCCTCTAGGCTACCGACCACCGAGAGGGCGCCGACGGCCTGGATGAAATACGCGACGCTCAGCAGGTGCAGTGCCAGCCGAGAGGAAGGGGCGATGGGCTTGTTCATGTTCGTACTCCCTGGGGCAACGCAGAGTTAGCCGGCCCAACGCGGGCCGGCCGTGGGCTTCATGCGACCGGGATGGGGTTGTCTACCAATGACTGGTTGAACTGGTTCACCAGCGCGTGCTCGTTTGGTCCGACGTTGGCGCGCAGCGGAACCACTGCGTCGACCAGTACTTCCGTGGTTGCATGTTCGAGCTTGATCAGTGTCTCGCTCAGAAATGCATCCAGCGGCATGGCTCGGGCATCGCCGCTTTTGTGGATCAGGTCAGTGTCCACCCATGGTGGCGCGATTTCGAGCACACCGACGCTGGTGTCGCGCAGGGCAAAACGTTGCGACAGCGTGTAGGAGTGGATGGCAGCCTTGGTGGCCGAGTACAACGCAGTCGCTGCCAGTGGCAGGAAGGCCAGAACGGAACTGTTATTGATGATCCAGGCGTGCTGCTGGCGCTTGAGGTGTTCGACAAATGCAGCGCTGACACGCACTGGGCCGAGCACATTGGTGTTGAGCAGGCCTACAGCCTGATCATCATCGAAGTCCCCGGCAGCCGGGTTGTCGAAGGGCATGATGCCGGCGTTGTTGATTACGACATTCAGTGTGGGATGGCGTGCGATGACCTGTTGGGCGACGTCCTTGATCTGCGTTGGGTCGTTGATGTCGAGCTCGACGGTATCGATCCCTGGGTTGGCTGCGGCAATGTCCTCCAACAATGCCTTGCGGCGGCCGGCGATGATGACCTGATTGCCCAGGCGGTGAAAGGCTTCGGCCAGGCCGCGGCCAATGCCCGAGGTACCGCCAGTGATGAAGATGGTATTTCCTGACATTTTCATGGCTGATATTCCTTCTGTTTTAGATGGTGTCACTGACGGGTGTAGCGAGGTGCCGGAACGTTGCTCGACAACTGAGAGGACATGGCCTGGCGGCTACGCTCATACGTCTGCCATAGCTTGAAGTCGTGAAGAGATGGGATGGAGATGAGCTCGCCGTGGTCGTAATCGATCAGCGCTGAATCGACCAGCTGTTCGGCACGCATGACGATCTGCGGATCAAGATGTTCGAGCGGTAGGCCGCCTGTTTCCCAGAAATCGGTCGCGGTTGCTCCCGGCAGCACTGCCTGAATCTGGATGCCCTGAGGGGACAGTTCATGGTGCAGGGACTGGCTAAATGCCGTGACGAAGGCTTTGCTGCCGCCGTACACGCCGTTGAGAATCTCGGGAGCAATGCTGACGATCGAGGAGATGTTGATGATGCCGCCTTGGCCCCTCGCAACCATACCCGGTGCGGCTGCATAGCTCAGGCGAGTCAGGGCGGTTACGTTCAGGTCGATCATTCGCTGCATCTGCTCGACATCACTCTGCAACAGAGGCGTATGAGTGCCGATGCCTGCGTTGTTCACCAGCAGAGTGATGCTGGCGTCTTCCCTGAGCTTGGCTTCTACCCTGGCGAGAGAACTGTGCTCGCTCAGATCTGCTGCGAGAACCTCGACCTCCTGTCGAGTCTCGGTGGTGATGCGGTTCGCCAGCTCATTAAGACGATCACGATTGCGTGCAACCAGAATGAGGTCATAACCCCGGCGAGCGAGGCGATCCGCATAAATGGCGCCGATGCCGGATGAGGCGCCAGTGATCAGTGCGGTACCTACGTTTGAACG
Organism: Pseudomonas pichavaramensis; assembly: GCF_050473265.1. Classification (NCBI taxonomy): domain Bacteria; kingdom Pseudomonadati; phylum Pseudomonadota; class Gammaproteobacteria; order Pseudomonadales; family Pseudomonadaceae; genus Pseudomonas; species Pseudomonas pichavaramensis. Next base: position 132,181 of record NZ_JBJKFJ010000014.1, read on the forward strand.
TTGCATGTTGGGCTCCTGTGGGTGTATCGGGTTGGTGGAGCCATGTTGCCGTTACTCGACAATGTCTTAAATGACGTTTATGGTCATGTTTCAAGACATGAGGGCATGTGATGCATCGTATTGGCTATTTGCTGGCGGATGGTTTTCAGGTGATGTCCCTGGCGACGCAGAGCGTCTTCGAGTTCGCCAACGCCGTTGCAGGCGAGTCGTTCTACGTGATCGAGAACTTCTCGGTGGCTGGCGGTGCGGTGCATTCGTCGCTCGGGATGACGGTCGAAACCCGCGCCTTTCAAGCTCCGGGATATGCCGACACCTGGATGGTCGTGGGCGTCAACGATCCCTTCAGTACGCCGCCTGATCCGGATGTGCTGGCATTCGTGCGTCTCGCCGGCATGCAGGCGAGACGAACGGCTGGCATCTGTACCGGGGGCTTTGTACTTGCCCAGGCCGGTTTGCTCGAAGGTAGGCGCGCGACGACGCACTGGGCATACGCGCGTGAAATGCGTAGCCGTTACCCCGCCATTAATGTCGAGGAAGATCGCATTTTCATCATCGATGGCTCTGTATGGACGTCGGCAGGCATGACCGCGGGGCTGGATCTCGCCCTCGGTATGGTCGAGAAAGACCTGGGGGCTGAAGTGGCGCGCTCCGTTGCGCACAAGCTGGTCATGTACCAACGTCGTTCGGGAGGTCAATCGCAGCACTCGGAGATGCTGGATCTGGCACCGAAATCCGATCGTATTCAACAGGCGCTGAGTTACGCCCGTCGAAATCTAGACCGTGCCTTGAGCGTCGAGGACCTGGCGGCGCAGGTTCATCTGAGCCCTCGTCAATTCACCCGGGTATTTACTGCGGAAACGGGACAATCACCAGCCAAAGCCATTGAGCGCCTGCGTCTGGAGGCCGCGCGGCTGATGGTTGAGCAAAGCCGCCATAGCCTGGATGTGATTGCCCGAGAAACCGGTTTTCGTGACCGACGCCATATGCGTGAAGCTTTTGTCCGCGGCTTCGGAATACCGCCTCAGGCTGTCAGGCGGGAAGTGCGCAAATTGCCGACCTGATAGATCACTCGTCACGTATTGTGTGCGTTCAACCGATGACCAGCCCGTTGGCTGGGAGGGGCAGCGCCGTTTTATAACGGACCTGTTTGAGCGCAAAGCTGGAGCGGATATTGGCGACGCCGGGAATCTTGGTCAGGTGATCAAGAATGAAGCGTTCCAGCGACTGGATGTCGGGCACGAGCACCCGTAGCAGGTAGTCGGCATCACCCGTCATCAGATAGCACTCCATGACCTCCGGCCGCTCTGCAATGGCACTTTCGAAACGTGTCAAAGCATCTACCACTTGTTTTTCCAGGCTGACATGGATGAATACATTGACATTCAGCCCTAACAGCTCGGGCGCCAGCAGAGTCACCTGTTGGCGAATAAGGCCCAGCTCTTCCATGATCTTGACTCTGTTGAAGCAGGGAGTCGGTGAAAGATTCACAGCACGAGCCAGCTCGGCGTTAGTCACGCGAGCATCCTCCTGCAGTCGGTTGAGGATGCCAATATCTGTGCGGTCCAGCTTTCTCATTCTTGTCATTCCGTGAAATTTTAATTTCGCAGAATATTTATCTCTAATTCGCCGAAATGTCAGCTGAATAGAGAAAGTTTCTCCGCCTCGAGCAGCATAGGCTTTTCCGTATCGATCATCCGATACAGGAAAGCCAACATGACTAGTTGCCCACAAAGTCTGACCTCTCAAGCGCAGGCCGCCGCAGGCGAGTCACGCGTGATGACTCCTCGGCTCAAGGGCATGTTGCTCCTGTTCGTGGCGATTCTCATCTGGGGAGTAAACTGGCCGGTGATGAAGGCCGGATTGAGCCATGTCACACCTGTTTGGTTTTCGGCCAGTCGTTTTGCCTTGGGCGCGTTGTGTCTGTTCGCCGTACAGGTGGCTACCGGTAGTTTCTACCGGCCAGCTCGGCGAGATATTCCGCTCATTCTCAGTGTTGGGTTGTTGCAGATGTTGGCTTTCACCCTGCTCGGCGCACTGGCCATGATGGACATTCCGGCCGGCCGGTCGGCGGTGCTGGCTTACACGACGCCGCTGTGGGTAACGCCGCTGGCAGTCTTGATCTTTCGGGAGCGCCTGAGCCGGCGTCAGTTGGCCGGCACCAGTCTTGGTGTTGTTGGTATCGCTTTGTTGTTCAACCCTTTGGCGCTTGACTGGAGTGACACGACGCTCTTGCGGGCCAATCTGATGTTGTTGGCTGCATCCGCCTGTTGGGCGCTTTGTATTCTTCATTTGCGCTACGCCAAAGGTGGGGCGAGTGCCTATCAGCTTGCCCCCTGGCAGATGCTTGTCGCTACAGTTCCGTTGCTTCTGCTGGCGCGAGCAGTTGAGGGATCTTTCACGGGCGATGGTTCGATGGCGCTTTGGCTGATTGTGTTGTTCGTGGGTGCTGTAGCTACTGCCTTCTGTTTCTGTGCCGTGAATGCCGCCAGTATGTGGCTGCCTGCGACCAGCATGTCGCTGGCCATGTTGGGTGTGCCGCTTGTAGGGCTGATGAGCTCGGTACTTTGGCTCGGCGAAACACTGAGCAACAGTCTTATTGCGGGAGTGCTGGCGATTTCTGCTGGCATTCTCTGCGCTATCGTCAAGCCGAAGGCTGGTTGAATCTGCGGGCCCTGGACGTTGGTGGCACGGCTAAGCTGATAAGTAAACCACGCTTAAAACAGTAATAAGCCTGGCTAATTACTCATGGCAAAGGTTTCCTGAGAGCATCGCCTTCATCCGATTTTTCAGCCATGCCTTTATGCCATGAGCCCTTGCCTGCCCTAATAAAACCAGGAGTTAGCCGTGACTCAACTTCAAGTTAATGGAAAGACCATAGAGTCTCAGACGCCCGATGACACCCCCCTGCTGTGGGTGCTGCGCGATGAGCTGGGAATGACCGGCACCAAGTTCGGTTGCGGTATGGCACTGTGCGGTGCCTGCACGGTGCATATGGACGGAGAGCCGATCCGCGCCTGTGTCACGCCCGTTTCCGCCGTAGCCGGCCGGTCGATCTCGACCATCGAAGGCATGGAGAAAAATCGTGTCGGTGCGCTGGTTCAGGCGGCCTGGGTGGAAAACGACGTTGCCCAGTGTGGTTACTGCCAGGCGGGTCAGATCATGACCGCGGTAAACCTGCTGACCAAGACACCGGCACCGTCGGACGAACAGATCGACCAGGCCATGAGCGGCAACATCTGCCGCTGTGGCACCTATCCGCGCATTCGGGCAGCCATCGCCCAAGCCTCGCAGAAACTCGTGCAAGGAGGCAGCCAATGAGCCAGTCCAGTCAGCTTTCCCGGCGTCGGTTTCTCCAGGGCAGTGCGGGCGTGCTCATGCTGGCCATCACCAGCAAGGGCCTGATCAGTGCGGCCTGGGCGGATGAACCGAAGAAGTACGGTGCCGACTCCATGCCCGGTGGCACCGTGGATGATCCGCTGGTGTTCGTGTCCATAGCCGTCGATGGCACGGTCACCATCGTGGCGCACCGTGCCGAGATGGGCACTGGCGTACGAACCAGCCTGCCGATGGTGGTGGCCGATGAAATGGAAGCGGCCTGGGATCGCGTCAAGATCGTGCAGGCCGAAGGCAACGAAGCACGTTACGGCAACCAGAACGTCGATGGCTCGCGCAGCATGCGCCACTTCCTCCTGCCGATGCGCCGTGTCGGCGCCGCCGCCCGGCAGATGCTCGAGGCTGCTGCCGCCGCTCACTGGTCCGTACCTGTTGCCGAGGTCAAGGCAGCGCAGCATGAGGTCGTGCATGTGCCCAGTGGGCGCCGACTGGGCTACGGCGAGTTGGCCGAGGACGCGGCCAAGCAGCCTGTGCCCGCGCACGAAGCGCTGAAGTTGAAGAGCCGCGATGAGTTTCGCTACATCGGCAAGCAAGAAGTCCGGCTCACCGACCTCGAAGCCATCGGCAAGGGGCAGGCCACCTATGGCATGGACATGCGCCTGCCGGGGATGGTCTACGCCGTGGTGGCTCGGCCTCCGGTGGTCGGTGGCAAGGTCAAGCGCGTCGACAGCAGCAAGGCGCTGAACGTGCCGGGCGTCTTGAAGGTTGTCGAGATTCCAGGCTACGAGGGTGCACCAGGATTCTTGCCGCTGGGTGGTGTTGCCGTCGTCGCCAACAACACCTGGGCCGCGATGCAGGGCCGCTCGGCGCTGGTCATCGAATGGGATGACGGGGCCAACGCCAGCTATGACTCCGTTGCCTATCGCGAGCTGCTGGAGAAGGCCTCGCGCACTGCCGGCAAGGTCATGCGTGATCAGGGTGATGTGGCAGGCACATGGTCCAAGGCCGCGGAAGGCGACCGGGTGAGTGCCGAATACTACATCCCGCATCTGGCTCATGCGTCGATGGAGCCTCCGGTTGCGACCGTACAGCTGCATGGCGACCACGCCGAGGTCTGGACTTCGGTGCAGAACCCCGCAGCGGCACAAAGCGCCGTAGCGGCCCGTCTCAAGATCGAGCCGGAAAAGGTCAAGGTCAACGTACTGTTGCTGGGTGGTGGCTTTGGTCGCAAATCCAAACCGGATTTCGTCGACGAAGCGATCATCGTCGCTCAGGCCATGCCGGCAGGCACACCGGTAAAACTGGTCTGGACCCGTGACGACGATATTCATCACGACTACCTGCATACCGTATCCGTGGAGCACCTCGAAGCGGTGATGGGCGCCGATGGACAGGTGCAGACCTGGCTGCATCGCAGTGCGGCGCCAACCATCGCTTCGCTGTTCGCTCAGGGCGCGAAGGGCCAGCAGATCTTCGAGTCGGCCATGTCGGCGATCAACATGCCGTACCGCATTGCCAACGTACGGGTGGAAACGGCGGAAGTCGAAGCGCATGCGCGCATTGGCTGGTTCCGCTCGGTCGCCAACATTCCCCATGCATTCGCCGCGCAGTGCTTCATTGCCGAGTTGGCGCATCGTGCGGGTAAGGATCACAAGGCGTTCGCTCTGGACCTGATCGGCCCGGCGCGGCAGATCGATCCGGGAACCATGAGCGACTCCTGGAACTACACCGAATCGCCGCAGCGCTACCCCTACGATACTGGCCGCCTGCGCGGGGTTATCGAGGCGGCAGCCAAGGGCGCTGGCTGGGGCCGCGAACTGCCCAAAGGGCATGGCCTGGGGCTGGCGTTCTGCTACAGCTTCATGAGCTATACCGCGACGGTGGTCGAGGTGGCTGTGAGCGACAGTGGCGAAGTGCGGGTGGTCGCCGTGGACATGGCGATCGACTGCGGCCCGCAGATCAACCCCGAGCGTATTCGCGCGCAGATGGAGGGGGGCGCCATCATGGGCCTGAGCCTGGCGCTGAGCAGCCAGATCACCTTCGAAGCTGGCCGGGTCAAGCAGAGCAACTTCCATGACTACGAAGTGCTGCGTCATTCCGCTTCACCGCGGGTAATCCGCACGCACCTGGTCAACGATGATCACGACCTGCCGCCTGGCGGTGTCGGCGAACCGCCGGTGCCTCCGGTCGCGCCGGCACTGTGCAACGCGATCTTCGCCGCTACCGGCAAGCGTGTGCGCAGCCTCCCGGTTGGCAAGCTGGCCTGAGACCACGCTGCTCTGGCGGGCCCGATTGCCAACAGCGTACCAACGCCCTCGACCTGTTACAGGTCGAGGGCGTTTTTCATTGCAGAATCTTGCGCGGGCAAGCTCCGCGTCTTTCCCACATTCAATTGCGCCTGATGAAAGCATCTGAGTTGCCCGTCTGGGGAAGGCAAGGATGATCGCTGTGTATTTTTTTATATAACGTTGTAAGTGACTGCCTCCGTCGCTAATATCCGCGGCGGTTGGTGCCCACCAGCCTGATCGTCCTTCTCTGTGCGAGTCGAGCAGCCGTTCCCTAAAGGCTACGCATTTGTTCGTCTTTCGCTATGTATAAAAATATATAACGAGGTCGAGCGCTGCCTACGCTTCGGCCCACCCAGGAGCAATCATGAAATCGTTAGTCCCCGGGGCCCTGATGGCCGTCGTGACGAGCACTGCCACACCGTTCGCTTTCGCCGAGTCGAGCAAGCCCTTCGATCTGGGGGAAATCTATATCTCCGCGCCACAGGATGAAAAACTGTCCACAGGCAGCAGCGTCATCGATCTTGAGGCGATCCGGCTGAACGACCGAGAGACGGTTGGCCAGGCTTTGCAGATGGCCCCTGGCGTCAATCTGGGCTACATGGGCGGACGTGCCGAACAGGTGGTCTATGTGCGTGGTTTCGACCGCCTGCAAGTGCCCGTTTATATCGACGGCATTCCCACCTACGTGCCCTATGACGGCAATATCGATCTGGGGCGTTTCACCACCTACGACCTGTCGCGGATAGAGGTGGCCAAGGGCTTCGCCTCTCTGCTCTACGGGCCCAACGCCCTGGGCGGGGCGATCAACCTGGTGACCCGGCGCCCCAGCAAACCCTTGGAGGGTGAAGTAGGCGGCGGTCTGGAGCTGACCGACCACGGCAACGTCAACGCCTATCGCAGCTATGCCAACCTAGGCTCCAACCAGGGGGGCTGGTGGGTGCAGGGTGGTGTCTCCTACGTCGATTACGACTACACGCTGCTGCCAGACGCTTTCGAACCGACTAACGCGCAGCAGGGTGAGGGGCGCCGGGAGAACAGCAACCGCCGCGACGGCAAGTTCAGCTTCAAGCTGGGCTTCACGCCCAACGAGTCCGACGAGTACGTGCTGGGCTACGTCCAGCAGGAGGGCCGCAAAGGGCAGCCGACCTATGCGGGCGAGCTGCCCACCAGCGGCCAGCGCCGCCGTTGGTGGCAGTGGCCGCAATGGGACAAGACCAGTCTGTTCCTGGCGACTAACACGCGCTTCGGTGAGCACGGCCTGAAAACGCGTATCTACCACGACACCTTCAAGAACTCGCTGGAAAGCTACACCTACAACAACGGTGTCACCGGCGCTTTGCAAAATGGCTTTCCGAGCAAATATGACGATGAATCCACCGGTTTCTCCATCGAGGGGGATCTGGCGCTGAGCGACAGCAACCGTCTGGGCATCGCCTATCACTTCAAGGAAGACGTCCACCGCTCCCGCGATGCTGGCGATCCACAGACCCACTTCCGCGACCAGACCCAGTCAATCGCCCTGGAGGACACTTGGCGCTTGAGCGAGGTGTTCAGCCTGGTGGGCGGCGTTTCCTACAACTACCGCAAGAGCCTGGACGCCGAAAACTACGGCACCAATGTCTCATCGCCAAGCGTGGATACGCTCTACGACGAACCCACAGGCAGCGATGATGCGATCAATGCCCAACTTGGCCTGTTCGCCAATACCGGGCCGCTGTTCGATAGCGACCATGATGGCCAGCTGCGTCTGACCGTCGCGCGCAAGAGCCGCTTCGCTACCATCAAGGACCGCTATTCGACTCGCTTCGGTACAGTGATCCCCAGCCCGGATCTGAAATCGGAGCGCGCCACCCATTATGAGCTCGGCTACAGCGGCTCGCTGGCAGCGCAGTGGCGGCTCGATGCGGCAATCTTCATCAGCCATATCGAGGACTCCATCCAGCAGGTCACGGTACCGGCTCAGGCCAACTGCGCGGCACCTTGCGGCCAGTACCAAAATATCGCCAAGGCACACAATCAGGGTTTCGAGCTCGGCCTCAATGGCGACCTGGGGGATTGGCAACTGACGGCCAGCTACACCTGGCTGGATCGTGAGAACCGCAGTGACCCCGAACTCCATCCCACTGATACGCCGCGTCACAACCTGTTTGGCTCGGCTGCCTGGAACCTAGGCGCCTGGCAGCACAGCGCCAGCGTGGAGGCTGCATCACGTCGCTACAACACATCCGACGGCAACCAGATGGCGGCAGGCTACGCGATCTACAACCTGAAAACCGGCTATCGCTTCAGCAACGACCTGCGGGTGGAGGCGGGCGTACGCAACCTGTTCGACCGTCTGTACGAATACAGCGAGGGTTATCCGGAGGTCGGTCGCCATTATTTCGTGCAGTTCAATGTGCCGCTGTAAGCGCTGGCTGCCCGGTTTTTTGCTGGCGTTCAGTGCACTGCTGAACGCCGCGCCGCAGACCGTGGTGGTGATGACCAGCTACCCAGAAGAAATGATGACGCGGGTGAGGGCGCGAAAGGTTGGGCGTGAACTCATCAGTTTCCATGGCGCGATTTCCAGAGGGTGAACTCGGATGGCCGTAATCCGTAACGCGCCAGCACCCCTTCGTGCAGTCGTCGGAGCTCTTCAACGATCAGGGCTTGTACTTCTGGCTGCTCAGTGTCTGAAACATGCTCAGCTACTGCGTGTTGAATGCAGGCCAGTGGATCAAACTCAGGATGAGTGACGACTTCTCGAATGGTCGATTTGATGAAGTCCCGCCAGGTCAGTCTAAGTGGGTCTGGCTCAGCAAGGTCTTGCTTGATTGCCAGGTACTCCTGCGTTGAGCGTTCATAGGCCCAGAGGTACAGGTCGCGCAGCAGCTCTACCCGGGTCATTTCGTATACGCCCAACGTGGCGCGGCTGTAGGCCTGTTCGGGTACATCCAGAAATGTCAGCGGACATAGGTTGGCGCGAAACAGTGGCAGGTTCGCTGCCAGTCTGGAGGTGCGCTTGTTGATGTCGGCAAAGGGCTGCAGGTAGGGCAGGTGCACCATCATGAAGAACGACTGCTCGAACGGATCAGTAATCTGATTGGCCTTGCTAAGCAGAACCTCCAAGGTGTCCTCAATCTGTTGTGGTGTTGAGAGAGGGCGATAGGTGCTTTTCCCAATGTCGACGGCATGCTGCCGGATGCGGCCTTCATCTGCAGGATTTGGGAGCAGGTTCTCGGCCAAGGCGCTGTGCAGGTTCATCAATGTGTAGCGGTTGAACTCTGCACTTTCAATGTTCTCGACCAACAGCTCGATTGCTGTTTTATGGTTCAAGATCATCTGTGTTTCGATGGCTGCTTTGCCTTGTGCGGCCTTGCCATGCTCAATCAGCTGTCGCGTATCGAGTCGCGAGTAGGTGTTCCCCTCCAGGTGACTCGATGCCCACGATAAATCAATCAGCAGGCGATTCAGGACTGCGCGGCTGTACGTGCCTGCAGGCTCCAAGGCATCTGTGGTTTTGCCCATTCTGTGCAGTTGGCGCCGCAGTGATTCTGGCAGGTAGCTCGTTGCGTTCGGCTGGTAGGTGTCAAGAAAGTCGCGCTGGTAGCCAACGGGCTTGCGCGCTTCAGATGGTTGGTTGATGTAAGCGAGGATATCTCGGCTGTCTGCTGACAGCGGGATAAAGGACGGAAAGCTATCAGTGTCCAGGGTGCTGGTTTCTGCTTGGATAGCAGTTCCGAAATAGCGCCGTGCTCTACCTTCACCCCGCGCTGAGATCTGACCGCTTGCTATCAGCTTTGCAATCAGTCGCTGCGCTGTTCTCCGAGCAATGTCGGGGTGTTTGGCCAATAGCTCAGTCAGCGTCAGTCCGTTCCCAGATGCTTGGATACTGTTGAGTATGTCTGCGGAGGAGGGCATAGCTTAGGTGGCGCCGTTTGAATGCTGTTGGCGCAATTCTGGCGCAGTTTTCTGAACTGCGCCAATTGAAGCGTCGAATTTGGCGCAGTTCCAGGCGATCTGCGCCATAGCGAGGGCCGAGGGGGCTGAGCGATGGGTAGTAGTTCAGATGTGCTGGGGACCTGGATATTGGTACGTCCATGACCAATGAACCCTTGTCGAGGTCATCCGTAGGTAGTTGGCCCTGCGCCTAATGCTTGGAGTCTATTTGGCCCCTCCCAGATCAGCCGGGTGGCAGTTGCCTAATCCTCTGTTCCAATTCGATTGCCAAGGCTTCCGCAGTAAAGTGAGTGGCATTCACTAAAATGTCTGCATGCGCCATTAGCTCTTTAAGTACGCACTTACGAAAGCCGGGATCAAATGTTTCCATATCCTCTGCGGTTGCACCACGAGCAAGGAGGCGTTGTTGGCGGTCAGGCTCGTCGAGCAGAAGCAGGATAGTGATATCTGGCTGGGGCAGGCTCTTGCTCAGAGCTCCCAGATCAGCCGATACACCACGAGCTTTTGCATAGGCCAGTGTCGAGGCCCAGTAGCGATCCATAAACACCCACTCGCCACGTTCAACCAGGCTGCGTGCATGACTCCCCTCGCTGGAAACGCTGGCTGCATAGAACAGCGCCTTGGCAAGTTCATCATGGGCAAATGCCTCTAGAATAGCTGGGCGGCTACTACGCAATGCGGGGCCAGGGGTACTCATTGCGTGGCCCGAAAAACGCGCGGCCAGTCTGTTCAGAATCGTAGATTTTCCCACGCCGTCGAGGCCCTCAATAGCAACAAATCCAGCCATTTCAGTTCTCCTCCAGCTGCTTGGCAATACGAGCCATTTCGGCATATTCCGTCTCAGAGAAGCTATTACTGGCGACTACGATGGGAATGGTTTGGTCATCGCTTTCCTTGAATCCATAGAGCTGTTTCTGCTCGTATAGTGGCGTCCCTCTCAGCAACATCAGTGGCCAGGCCCTTACCCGAGGCACCCGCCGCTGCACACACCAATCAACACTGCTACGGAAGCTGTCCAATGTTTGATTGGGCAAGCCGTAAATCAGTGAAACCTCAAAGTCTATTTGCCGTTCATGTAACTGACGGATTCGGCTGCAGACGATACCCAGATGGTTGGGCCTTTTGATTGCTCGGTACTCGGCCTCTATGGTGGTCTGCAGGCCGAACTCAAGGGTGACATTGAGCCCCTCAAGCGCATCCAGAAATTCCTGGGTGCAGGTCTCGAAGCGGCATTGCAGAGAAAGGTGCGCAGTTACACCCGCCGCTTTAGCGCTGTTGAGGATCTGAATGGCTCGCTTGGCATCATTGTGAAAAATCGGATCCAGCACCGAGATGCGCTTTACCTTCGCAGCAGCAAACATCGCGAGCTCTTTCTCCAGCCGATGGCCATCAAACCATTGGTGTTTGAGACGTATGCCTGGCTCGCGGTGCTGGCAGAACGAGCACTTGAACGGGCAGCCGCGCTGAGTCTCCCAACGGATGCTGCTCTGTAACCCAGCTGTTTCCAGCAGGTACGGTGAGGGTAGGGTCAGCAGATCGTGATCTGCCTTACGGCCTAGATCTGGAGTACCGGCGATGTGGATGCCGCAGTCATCGGGTGTGGTACCGCAGGCCAGTGCAACCATGGCCATCTCGCCCTGCCCACGAACGAAATATCTTACTAACGGATATGTGCATTCCAATTGGCCCTTGGCCATGTAGGAGATTTGCGGTCCGCCAAGGACAATCTCTGCTCCAGTGTCCTGAATCGAATGAGTCAGGGCGCGAACCTTTGCGTCGTTCCAGACAAAGGTACCGAAGCCAACCAAGCAACCAGGACCGGCCTGCGTGATGGCTTGCAGCAAACGAGCCTGTACCTGCCCCAGTGAGAAAGCAGGGCTGTTCACTTGTGCGTCGATGATCTGAAATGGCACACCGGCTGCGCGCAAAGCCGCAGCGATAGAGGCGATCCCTAATCCGGTTTTACCGTCCTGCGGCCGACGCCAATCCAATGAAACCAAGATTACCGGCCTCATGGCATCAGCTCCTGGCCAGCGTGCCGGTATCGTTCAGCGTGGCCACGCAAGCGTTGCCTTACATCGCGGCGGAAGTTCTGGAATGCGCGGCAATCTCCGGGCGTGCTAGGCACGATTACCATGCCGCAGCCATTGGGTGGAAAGAGCTTATAGTGCCGGCCTTTTGCATAGCTCCAGCCAAGTTGAAGCAGGTCCAATACGAGTTTGTTGATGTCCTTGTTCTTACTGAAGTACATGGTGGTTCCTCTGTCGCGTGGCTTTGCGCGCACGATGCAGCAGAGGTGGCTTTCGAAGCCCGACAGCCAGCCGAAAGAAAAATAGAAAAATGTATCGTCAGGTTGTGGCGTGCTCAGGCAGCAGCGTCAGCAGGTACTCGATCACGCTTTGCCGCTTGTAGCTGACTGCGACCCAAAGCGCATTCCTCTCATCACCGGGGCTGTCCTCGTCCAGTGAAAGCCAAGGGTTTCCACCAGCCGCGATCATGGCTTTGAGTACATCAAGATCACCCAACTGCGCTGCGAACAACGTAGGCGTCCAGAGATCTCGATGGCCGTTGAAGTCTGGGTAGCGTCGATTTGGATCTGCTTTCTTGTTCAATAATGTCATGACCACCTCACGACGTTCATCGGTGGTCCGGCTGTAATGCTGCTTTACAGCCTCGAAAATCAGCTTCTTTTGCGGGTCAGCGAGCATCGCATGCACATCAAGGCGTTGAGCAGGGAGCTCACAATCCAGAATGGCACCGTTCTTGGCATCGAAAGAATCGGCCGGAACACGCCCCTCCAGGTAGGCTCTCAACTGCGCAGGATCATTCACATGGATGCTGTCATGAAGCAGCGCCATGGCATAAACCAGAGCGCTTGGGGAGTTGAAGCAAGGCACCTCGATATCAGCGCCGAAATCTATGAGCCGCTCGACAACCTTCGCGTCAGCCATGTTCATGGCGATCTGCAGTGGCGTTTCCCGCTTGGTTGAAGCAGGTCGATTGGCTGTTTCAGGGCTGATTTTCAGCGTCAGAAGATAATTCAAAATGTCGGGATCTTGCCTGTCCCAGGCGCGACGCAGAGCCATGATCAAGGCATTCTCACCAGATTCGTCGACGAACACGTTTGGGTCGCCGCCGGCCTGTATGAGTTGTTTTACATGCTCTAGTTCACCCTCCAACACTGCACTCATCAGGGGCGTATAGCGGATTCGCCCATCGGCGTGCTTACGCAGTGCGCTGTGTGCCTTCAAATCTCTAGGGGATAGAGCGAATGGTCGCTCCGTATTTGCATAGCGGGTCGCGGGGGGGATTCTCTGCTTTGCTTTCTGTGGCGCAAAGAGTCGTTCGAACTCAAAGGAGATCAGGCGCATTGCCTGTTCATCCAGTTCTCGTTTAGGTGGGTTGTTCAAACCCAGCAAAAAACATTTGTCCCAGTAGTGGTTTGCCTGAACCTGATCACCCACGCCAACGGCGTAGCACAATGCTTCATGGATAAGTGGATGCTGGTTCGACCCGGCCCGCCACCAAGCCGCATGGCATGCGCTTGCGTAAAGCTTTAGCGCATTGTCCTTCTCGCCAAGATTTGCGGCCAACCTTGCCGAGAACCAGCGCCAGAGATACTCATTGGCCGCATAGACTGCAGGTGAGGTGCGCTCACAGAGCGAGCGAAGCCAGTCAAGGCGATCACGGATGGCCTTGTTGTTGTCCACTGCATTGGAAAACAAGCGTTGGATATCGTTGAGTACAGGAGCAATCTGGTCGCGTACAGGCAGGCTATACCGGTCTGCTGCCTCACGTTTCAGTAAGGCAATGAACTGCTCCTCTGTCCTCAGAGGTAGCTGACCTTGTATAAAAAAGTCACGTTTGGCGTTATCGCGTAGCTCTGCGGGCAATGACTGTATTGCGACCACCATGATCAACCAACCACATAGCCGCTCTATCTGCTGGCGCGGCAATTGGCAGTCGCCGACGAGTGCCATAACCGTATCGCGGTACGGCCACAGGCTTTTACCGATAGCGTTACCCTGCTGCCAGCGTTCCAGCGTGCGCTCGTCCAGATCCACGTGATTGGCAAGCCGCTCTAACAATTGGGGTGTCGGAAGTGAGGTTTTTTGCTGTGCAACGATTAGCCAGGAGGCAAAGGGGGAGTCCCACCAGTGCCGCATATCCGGCAACGGTAATTCCTGATGTACGCGACTTACAAAGCCCGAGATTTCAGGTATCACCAGCATCTTAAGGATGGCCGACTGCGCACGATCCTGAATCATCCCGGTGGTATCTGCCTTTCGCGCCAGTGAGCGCAGCAGGTTGCTGTGCCTCTTCCAGGCTGATTCGATCAGGTTGCTCCAGTCCGGTCCAGCATCGTCCCGAATGGCCCGTAGCCATTGAGCTTGGCAGTTCTCCAATAAGTCGAAGTTGCCAGCCGGACGTTCTTCGAGGGCTAGGTGATCGATATCCCGACCCAATCCTTTACCTTCTAGGCAGGGGCGGTAACCAGTAGCGGTTAGCAGTTTCCTAAAGAGATTGCTGGGAGTAGGCAAAACCACCAAATCATTCATTTCGCATCCTTGCTGCACGTTATTTACGAAATCGAGCGTTCGCAATGTGATAAGTGAAAAATGATGTGCTGTCCCAGGATATTGGGCCATCTATTCAAGATGAATCCGGGGCCAGCCATGGTTCGTCGCTTCTGGCCAACGGCAGTCAGTCTTTGCGGATAAAACCTTTTACCGGATTCTAAAGTACGAGCTCTCTAAGATATTTGAGCCAATTCAGTACATTGTCTTGAAGATCGATCCGAACTGGTAGGCCCATGGTTCCAGGTTGAGGCTCCACTTGAGCACCGCTCCAAACTGGTTTCCCCCAGAAAATAGGAAGTCAGCAATCTCGCTGTGATTTGCTGGCAACATTGCCGGACCAACTGCAATCGCCACGACTAGAGCGGCCTTGAGTGGCCACGATGCCACGAACTTGGTCAGCGCTAGGAGAGAGAAGGCTAAGCTGAAGAGAATGGCGATCGGGGGCACCAGTAGAGTTCTCACCGCGTCTCGGCCTTTCTTCTCAAGAGCTTGGCCGTCGGCATGTAGTGGTCTACTGATCCCGGACACCCATTTAGGGCGAGAATGCTCGCCATAGAGAG
>NZ_JBJKFJ010000015.1:0-145522 GCF_050473265.1 Pseudomonas pichavaramensis
CTACATCCCGGCCGTGTCCATGGCCCTGCCGAATTGGCTGGGCATGAGCTGAGCCCGATAGAACGCTGCTACTTCGGTACCTCGTGTACCCACTCCGCCCGGCCTTAGTGCCGGGCTTTTTTTGGCCTGCCATCGCCCGACACAGTCGCCGCGATTGCCACACGGCCTGCCTCCATCTCGCGTAAAGTCGCGACACCACAACCAAGGAATCCCGAGCATGATCCGACGCAGCCTGAAATCCGTGGTGACCACCTGGCTCACCGGTCTGCTGGCGCTGCTGCCACTGGTCCTGACCATGGCTCTGCTGGCCTGGATCTTCAGCCTGCTCAACCGCCTGGTCGGCCCGTCGACCATGATCGGCCAGCTGTTCGCCGCCCTCGGCCAGCCCTTCTCCAGCAATGGCTACATGGCCTGGCTGCTTGGCAGCCTGGTCCTGCTGGCCAGCCTCTATCCCCTGGGGTTGGCCGTGCAATTGGGCCTACGTCGTCCCCTGGCGTGGCTGTTCGACCACACGCTGCGCCGCACCCCGCTGATCGGTAACTTCTACAACCTGGCCGACCGCTTCGTCGGCCTGCTGGACAAGAGCAAGAACCCGGACATCACCACCATGGCGCCGGTCTGGTGCTTTTTCGGTGGTGACGGCGCGGCGGTGCTCGCCTTGCGCCCCAGCTCGGAAACGGTGGAGCTGGAAGGACGCGCCTACTGCGCGATCCTCGTGCCGACCGCACCAATTCCGGTGGGCGGCGGCTTGCTCTACGTGCCTCAGGACTGGGTTCGCCCGGCGGACATGGGCGTCGAGCAGTTGACCAGCATCTACGTGTCGATGGGCCTCACGCCGCCCGCCAAACGAACAACCGAGCCTGTAGCGCCGGCTCCCCACTAGACCAATGGCAGGCTGGTGGTGGACTTGATCTCCGACAGGGCGACGATGGAGTTCACCTCCTGAATGCCAGGCACCAGCGACAGCTTCTCGAAGAAGAAGCGCTCATAGGCCTCGATGTCGCGCGTGACGATACGCAGCATGAAGTCCACCGCCCCCATCAGCACGTGGCACTCCAGTACCTCGGGAAACTCGCGCATGGCCTCGGCAAACTCGGTGAGGTTGGAGCGGCCATGGGCGTTGAGTTTGATCTGGGCGAACACCTGGGTGTGCAGGCCAATCAGCTTGCGATCCAGCAGGGTCACCTGCTTGCGAATAACCCCCTCTTCCTTGAGCCGCTGAATACGCCGCCAGCACGGTGACTGCGACAGGCCGATACGCTCGGCGATCTCGGCCGTGGACAAGCCGGCATCCTCTTGCAGCAGCGCGAGAATGCGCTGGTCATAGGCATCCAGCTCGACGGACATAAAAATTCCTCAATAACTCAAAAACGAGAAAACTCTATCCACAAACCAAGCAAAATAACAGAAAACAAGGCAGAACTTTTGCCGCCGCAAGGCGGAAACTTAGGCAAAACCTGCCTCGAGTCGCCACCATGCCTGATACCACGCCGTTCCCCGCTGTCCACCATCGCCGCGATCCCTGGCAGGATCGCCCGGACGCCTGCGTCGAATACCAGCTGCGCACCGATGCTGAAACCGACGTGCTGTGCCGCCTGCTCGGTCTGTTCGCCCAGCTGCAGCTGCTGCCCGAGGCGCTGCAGGTCCAGCGCCAGCAGGACGATCTGCAGGTCAGC
The DNA here is from genome assembly GCF_050473265.1 of Pseudomonas pichavaramensis. NCBI lineage: Bacteria > Pseudomonadati > Pseudomonadota > Gammaproteobacteria > Pseudomonadales > Pseudomonadaceae > Pseudomonas > Pseudomonas pichavaramensis. The sequence continues at coordinate 1,677 of NZ_JBJKFJ010000015.1, forward strand.
CTGCGCCTGCAAGGCCTCTCGGCGCATCGCGCGGGGGTACTGGCGCAGAAGCTGCGCGGCCTGGTCTGCGTCTGGCAGGTGACCTGGCAGCACTTGGATCACAACCCGGTGACGGAGGTCGCCTGAAGCGGGCACTCGATCACGCCAAGTGCTTCGCCCTTGTCCACCTTTTCGGGCATCCTAGTTCGGCTAACCTTGTTCAGGTCGACCCCAGGAGCCCACATGTCCGCCTTCACCGCCACCGCCTCTGATCGCGTACTGGACCTCGGCGACCTGCTGCGCGAGCTGGTCGCCCATGGCCGGGTCGATCAGGATGTGGCCGAGCAGTGCCTGGCGATCCGCCGCAGTTCCCTGAACAACAGTCAGCACCCCCTGGAGTTCCTTGCCGCCCAGCAGGTCGATGACCTGACACGGCCGGGCAAGAAGCTCGACCTGGAAACCCTGACGGTCTGGCTGGCCAACTTCGCCGGCCAGCCCTATCTGCGCATCGACCCGCTGAAGATCGACGTACCGGCCATCACCCCGCTGATGTCCTACGCCTTCGCCCAACGCCACAAGATCCTCGCCGTGGCAGTGGACAGCGAAAGCGTCACCATCGCCAGCAGCCAGCCGCTGGTGCACAGCTGGGAAGCCAACCTGGTGCACGTGCTCAAGCGCCCGATCAAACGCGTGGTGGCCAACCCCTCCGACATCCAGCGCTTCACCACCGAATTCTATCGCCTCGCCCGCTCGGTCAGTGGCGCCAATGCCACCGACCAGAAGGTCAGCGGCGTCGGCAACTTCGAACAGTTGCTCAGCCTCGGCGCCCAGGATCAGGAGCCGGACGCCAATGACGCGCACATCGTCAACATTGTCGACTGGTTGTTCCAGTACGCCTTCCAGCAGCGCGCCAGCGATATCCATATCGAGCCGCGCCGTGAACAGGGCACCGTGCGCTTTCGCATCGACGGCGTGCTGCACAACGTCTACCAGTTCCCCGCCCAGGTCACCATGGCGGTGGTCAGCCGCCTGAAGAACCTGGGGCGGATGAACATCGCCGAGAAGCGCAAGCCGCAGGACGGCCGGGTGAAGACCAAGACCCCGGACGGCAACGAGGTGGAACTGCGTCTGTCGACCCTGCCCACCGCCTTCGGCGAGAAGATGGTGATGCGTATCTTCGACCCCGACGTACTGCTAAAGAGCCCCGACCAGCTAGGTTTCTCGGCGGATGACCTGCGCCGCTGGGAGAGCATGACCAGCCAGCCCAACGGCATCATCCTGGTCACCGGCCCCACCGGTTCGGGCAAGACCACCACGCTGTACACCACGCTCAAGCAACTGGCCACCGAGGAAGTGAACGTCTGCACCATCGAGGACCCGATCGAGATGATCGAGGGCGCCTTCAACCAGATGCAGGTGCAGCACAACATCGACCTGACCTTCGCCAGCGGCGTGCGCGCCCTGATGCGTCAGGACCCGGACATCATCATGATCGGCGAGATCCGCGACCTGGAAACCGCTGAGATGGCGATCCAGGCGGCGCTCACCGGCCACCTGGTGCTCAGCACCCTGCACACCAACGATGCGCCAAGCGCCATCACCCGTCTGCTCGAGCTTGGCGTACCACATTACCTGCTCAAGGCCACCGTGCTTGGCGTCATGGCCCAGCGTCTGGTGCGCACCCTGTGCCCGCACTGCAAAGCGCCCGTGCAACTTGACGAAGACAGCTGGAACGGCCTGACCAAGCCCTGGAGCTCACCCGTGCCGAGCCAGGCGCAGCACGCCGTGGGCTGTCTGGAGTGCCGCGAGACCGGCTACCGCGGCCGTGCCGGCGTGTACGAGATCATGCTGATCAACGACGCCATTCGCCCCTTGATCAACGCCGACACCGACCTCACTGCCCTGCGCCGCGCCGCCTTCAAGGACGGCATGCGCAGCCTGCGTTTGTCCGGCGCACAAAAGGTCGCCGCCGGGCAGACCACGATCGAGGAAGTGCTGCGCGTAACCCCGCAGAGCGAGCAACGCTGAAGCCTCGGCAGAGCGCCTGCTGAACGCTCTCATCTCATCACTTGTACTGTGCGCCCGCTCACCCGTCAGCCCTTGCAAAGCAAGAGCTGACGGGCACTGAGAAGGGGTCGGCGGCAATCTCACAGAGGCTATGCTTAGATGCGGGAAAAGGCGCTGCACACCTTGCTTGCGCCCGCAAAAATGTACGCATGAGGGAGATCGCATCATGGAAATCGGTGGCGTCCTGCTGCTGTTCGTCGGCCTGGCTGTGGCCATCGTCTACATGGGCTTCAAGGTAGTGCCACAGGGCTCGGAGTGGACGGTGGAACGCTTCGGTCGCTACACCACGACGCTCAAGCCCGGCCTCAACATCATCGTGCCGGTGATGGACCGCGTCGGTCGCAAGCTGAACGTCATGGAGAGCGTGCTGGATATTCCGCCGCAGGAAGTGATCAGCTCCGACAACGCCATCGTGCAGATCGACGCCGTGTGCTTCTTCCAGGTGATCAACGCCGCCCAGGCGGCCTACGAGGTCAACAACCTGGAGCACGCCATTCGTAACTTGGTGATGACCAACATCCGTACCGTGCTGGGCTCGATGGAACTCGATGCCATGCTCAGCCAGCGTGACGCCATCAACGAGCGACTGCTCAAGACCGTGGACGAAGCCACCGCGCCCTGGGGCATCAAGATCACCCGTATCGAGATCAAGGACATCAGCCCTCCCGCCGACCTGGTGGAGGCCATGGCCAGCCAGATGAAGGCCGAGCGCCTCAAGCGCGCACAGATTCTCGAGGCCGAGGGCGCCCGTTCAGCCGCCATCCTCACGGCTGAAGGGCACAAGCAGGCGGAGATTCTTCGCGCCGAAGGCGAACGTCAGGCCGCGTTTCTCGAAGCAGAAGCCCGCGAGCGGGCCGCGCAGGCCGAAGCCGAGGCCACGCGCGTGGTATCCCAGGCCATCGCTGCCGGCAACGTGCAGGCGGTGAACTACTTCGTCGCCCAGAAGTACGTCGAGGCCCTGGGCCAGCTCGCCTCCGCCAACAACAGCAAGGTTGTATTGATGCCGCTGGAGGCCAGCCAGGTGATCGGCGCCGTTGGTGGCATCGGTGAAATCGTCAGGGCCACCTTCGCCGGCGACGGTTCTGCAGAGAAGCGGAGCTAAGGCATGATCCACTACCTGCAAAACCTGTCGTTCTGGGACTGGCTGGCCCTGGCCACTATCCTGCTGATTCTCGAGGTCTTCGGCGCCGGCGGCTACCTGCTGTGGATCGGCCTGGCCGCCGCCTGTGTCGGCGTGCTCACCTACCTGTTCCCGGAGTTGCCGTGGGTCTGGCAGTTCTTTCTGTTCGGCCTGCTGGCCATTCTCACCGCGGTGCTCTGGTGGCGCCGCCAACGCAGCCCACTGCCCCCCAGTGATCAACCCGGCCTGAACCGGCGCGGCAGCGAGCTGCTCGGAAGGCGCTTTGCCCTGCATGAAGCGATTGTCGAAGGCCGAGGCAAGATCAAGGCCGGTGACAGCCTGTGGCTGGTCAGCGGCCCTGATCTGCCTGCCGGTAGCTTGATCAAGGTCGTCGCTCAGGAGGGTGTGGTTCTGAAAGTGGAACAGGATGTCCTCGACGAGGCCATGCGATAACGAAAGACAGTCGTTCATGGCGACCGGCCATCGCCTCGAGGGAACCTGGCCGTCTGGCTCCACTCTCAATTGTGGAGTCAATTCACAGGAGTTTCACCATGCGAGCAATAAGCCGAGCCGCGATGGCATTGAGCGCCTTTCTGATTGCCCAGAGCGCAGCTGCTGACGGTCTGCTGCGCGACATTCTGTCCTCAGGCGCTACCACTGCGTCGACCTACCTGACGTTCAAGGACCGCAAGCTGGTCGCCGCTGCGGAGGAGGATGCCAGCAGCTTCGTCGCCAGCGATGGCGAGATTCGAGGCCCACACCTGGAGGCCGCGCTGCAGCAGCTGCGTGCGGGTAATCCGCAACTGCAGAAAGCCGATGATATGGCACTGGCCAGCGCTATTCTTGCATCCTCTGGAAGTCGCCAGTAGAGACGGAAAAATGAAAAAGCCCGCATCTGAGCAATGCGGGCTTTTAGTTGCTGCACTAGCAGAGGAATACCTCTGCCGATAAGACTTAGAGCAGCGGCAGGGTGTAGCTAACGATCAGACGGTTCTGGTCGGTGTCGGTTGCAGCGTCACCACGCAGCATGCCGTTACGCCAGGCCAGGCCCAGACCTTTCAGAGCACCTTCCTGGAACACGTAGTCCAGAGCGATATCACGCTCCCACTCTTTGTTCTGCTCGCCATTGGCGCGCTGAATGTTGGTGCCTTTCAGATAAGCAACCGAGGCCTTCAGACCCGGAACACCGAGGGTAGCGAAATCATAGGTGTACTGACCGAAAGTCGTACGCTCACCGGCACGGGTGAAGCTGTTGTTCAGACGGTCGGTCAGCAGGTAAACGCTCGTACCACTGGAACCTTCGATACCACCTTGGTTCAGTTGCACGAAGTTGCTGTCCGCAGATACACGCTGGTGGCCCAGCATCAGGGCGTGGCTACCCAGGCTATAAGTGAACGCTGCACTCCAGGTGTTGTTGTCGACTTCGCCGGAACCATCACCGAAAGTTGTGTTTGCACTGTAACCCGCGGCGCGGCCTGCAGCACTGCCATTCTTACCATCGGATGTGCTGCGGAAATAACGCAGATCGGTTTTCAGAGTACCTTCACCGAGGGCCAGCGAATGACCCAGACCAGCGAAGTGCTGCTTGTAATAGTCTTCGAGGTTCGCGTAGTAGTACTGCGCAGTCAGGTCCTTGGCAACCTTCCAATCACCGCCAGCGAAGTAGAACTTGTTGGAGGCCTGGCTACCGCCATCGACGGACAGTCCAGTGCTGTTGCTCGAGGCACGGCTGGTTGCGTGCTCGATCTGACCAGCAGTCAGAGTCAGGTTGTCGATTTCGTTGGAGGTGATCATGCCGCCTTCGAACATCTGCGGCAGCAGACGACCGTCGTTGGACTTCAGGATCGGCAGGTTCGGCATCAGAGTGCCGATACGCGCCTCGGTTTTCGAGAAACGAACCTTGCCGGTCAGACCGCCCTTGCTGAAGTCGTCCACGGCGCTGCCGTCACTTTCCAGCGGGAACAGCTGGCCCGGAGTACGATCACGACCGTCCTTGCCAGCACGACCACCGCCATCCAGACGCACACCCAGCATGCCAACGGCGTCAACACCGAAGCCAACGGTACCTTCAGTGAAACCCGAGCTGTAATTGAAGATGAAGCCCTGGCCCCACTCGCTCGCCTCACTATTGTTGTTAGTGGTGTTAACGGTGTTCTGGTCAAAGAAGTAGTTACGCAGAGTCAGGCTGGCCTTGCTGTCACCGATAAAATCGGCGAAGGCCGCTTGGCTCAGGCCCAGGGTGCTGGCGGCTACGGCCAGTGCCAGGGAGGTCTTTCTCATTATGTTTCTCTCCAGTGTGTTTTAAGTTGACGCATCGTCCAACGCAGACTTCGGCACGAAGAGGCAGGCCGGAACGAATAGGGCATACGCAACCGCGAACCAGGAAACGGCAATAGCCTGGCTCGAGCGGAGACGTGGAAAACTCAGGAAGAACAGAACAACGGCGAACGCACAGGGGCGGCCGAAATCAGGCGGGCAGAGTGGTGCATGGTGAGTGCTCTCTCGTCGTTGTTATTTTGCGCCGACATCCTAGCCGGCATCTGGCGGGTCCTACGCAGATAACGTGCCAGCTCCTCGCAGCACATCAGCAACCGCTCTAGAACGGCAGGTTACATTTTTTCTACAGGACGGTGACCATACAGTTTCAGCGAGAAACTGGCAATTTTCCGCCTACGAGAAAGCGCAACCAGGCGGAAAATCGCCACCCTCACCCAACCACGATTTGATTCTTGCCCTGACGCTTGGCCAGGTACATGGCAGCATCGGCACGCGCGTAGAGCGCGTCCAGGCTGACATCAGCCGCCATCAGGGTGGTTAGCCCCTGGCTGACCGTGATACGGAAGCTCGTTCCCTCGTGCTGGAAACTGAGCCGTTGTACTTCGCGCTGCAGGCGTTCGGCCACCTGCAAGGCCACATCCTGCTCGCAGCCGGGGAACAACGCGGCGAACTCCTCACCCCCGATACGTCCGAACAGATCACCGCGCCGCAAGGCATTGCTACCGCAATGGGCCAGACGCCGAAGGACTTCATCGCCCACCTGATGGCCGTAATGGTCGTTGATCTTCTTGAAATCATCGAGATCGAGCAGCAGGAAGGCCAGCGGGCTGCCGAACTTGCGCGCGTGCTCGAACTCGCGGCGAGCGCACTCGAAGAAATGCCGGCGATTGCTGCTCTGAGTCAGCACATCGGTAGTGGCCAGGCGATGCAGCTCGCCTTCCAGACGCTTCTTCTCGGTGATGTCTTCGGCGATGCCGACAATTATGTTGGGCCGCTCAGTACCTCTGGGGCTGACGAAACACTTGTCGCTGAGCCAGCGCAACTGCCCATCGGCGCGAATGATGCGGTACTCGCGAAACTCCACCGCTCCGGTTTCCAGAACCTTGGCCAGGCTCTCGGCTGCGTAGTCGATGTCGTCCGGGTAAATGCTGTTGCGCCACTCGCCATAGTCGGCCAGCAACAAAGCGGCGGAGCGACCGAAGATTCGCTCATAGGCAGGGCTGACGTAGATCATCCGCTGCTCGCTCCAGTCGAAGGCCCAGAGCACGGCGTTGACGCTTCCCAGCAGGCTACTGAACAGCTGCTCGCGCTCGCGCAGGCGCTCCACCTCGGCGCGGCTGTGCAGCAGGGCCAAGGTCAGTTCTTCCAACTCGGAAACAGCGTTGCCTTGATCATCCATTACAGCGGCCATCCTGTCCCTCGCATCGCATTGAAATGAGCATAGTGCGAGCTGTTGGACAAACACAAAGGCCCGCCGTTCGGCGGGCCTTCGTTTGTAACGAGCGGCGATCAGGCAATGCTGCCTGAGGGGCGTAGCGAGTAGGTCTTGAGCTGTTCGGCGAAGTCACGCAGCGACTGGATGCCACTGGCCTCGGCCTCGTGCACCCACTGCTTCATCGCCTCCAGCATGTCGTGGCCATTACTGCTGGTCTTGACCCAGATCTGCTGCAGAGCCAAACGCTTCTCGTAGATCACCTTGAGCGCCTGACTCTGCGCCAGCATGTCGGCGATGCGCGCATGGTGCTGCTCTTCCAGCAGGCTTGGCTCACGCGACAGCAGGCGTTTGGCGCGACGGAACAGGTGACGAACGGACTCGTCGGCTTTGGCCACTTCCTGCTTGACCAGCGGTGCGATGACCAACTTGCGATACTGCGCCATGATCTGGAAGCGGTTGTTGAGGATGGCCATGGCGGTATCCATGTCCAGATGCCCCTTGCCCTCGACCCGGTGAGCGATCGGCGCAACACGCTGCACCTTGGCCAGCCCCAAGGCGCTGAACAACTTGATCCAGGCCCAGCCCATATCGAACTCCCACTTCTTCACCGACAGCTTGGCGCTGTTCGGATACGTGTGGTGGTTGTTATGCAGCTCTTCACCGCCAATCAGGATGCCCCAGGGCAGCAAGTTGGTGGCCGCGTCGCGGCATTCGAAATTGCGGTAGCCCACGGCGTGGCCAAGCCCGTTGATCACACCTGCGGCCCACACCGGGATCCACATCATCTGGATCGCCCAGACAGTGATGCCGGCAGCGCCGAAAAGCGCCAGGTCGATGATCGCCATCAGCGTCACGCCACCAATCGGAAAGCGGCTGTAGAGGTTACGCTCGATCCAGTCGTCCGGGCAGTTCTTGCCGTAGATGCGCAGGGTCTCCTGGTTCTTCGCCTCTTCCTGATAAAGCTCGGCGCCCTTGCGCAGCACGGTGCCAAGGCCTTTGATGACCGGGCTATGCGGGTCATCGGCCGTCTCGCACTTGGCATGGTGCTTACGGTGAATCGCGGTCCACTCGCGGGTGTTCTGGCCAGTGGTCAACCACAGCCAGAAACGGAAGAAATGCTTGAGCGCCGGGTGCAGTTCCAGTGCACGATGCGCCGAATAGCGGTGCAGATAGACGGTGACGCTGACGATGGTCACGTGCGTCATCAGCAGGGTCACAGCCACCAACTGCCAGACCGAGAGGTCGAGTAAACCGTTGTACCACATGGATGCTGTTGCCTCTTGATAGGGGAACGCGGTTGTCCTACAAGAACGAACCTGATCGCATTATCCCTGACCCATGCCAGAAAACCAGTTGGTCTTTTAGATAAGAATGTTTCAGCCTCACCCCCATCTATACTGCCCAAAACTTACAGGGAGCCTAGTCAGCAACCCATGCGTATCGACATTGCCGCCTTGCGTCTGACCCTGGGCTATCTGCTGCTAGCTGGTCTATGGATACTTCTCAGCGACCAGCTACTGGCGGTGCTGGGCTTGTCTGTGGCGCAGCAGGAGCGTGTGCAGTCGCTCAAGGGCCTGTTCTTCGTATTGCTGACCGGTGCCCTGCTCTATCTGGTGCTGCACCGTCACGCCCAGCAGCACCGCCGCGCCCGCCTGCAGCTGGCCGGCAACGAAGAGCGCCTGCGCCTGGCCCTGAATGCAAGCCACGACGGCTTGTGGGACTGGGACGTGTCCAGGCGCCGCGTGTACTTCTCAGAAGGCTATGCCGCATTGCTCGGTCTGACGCCGCAGACCCTGGGTGATACCCGCGAGGATTGGGCAGAGCGCATCCACCCGGATGACCGGGAAAACGCCATACATGCGCTCAATGCCGAGCAGAGCGATCAGCAGTACGAGAACACCTATCGCCTGCGCCATGCCGATGGCAGCTATCGCTGGATTCACTCGCGCGGCCGTCTTTTGTGTGACGAGAACGGCCAGCCGCAGCGCTTCATCGGCATTGCCAGCGACATCACCCAACAACGCGCCAACGATGACAGCCTGCGCCAGGCAGCCGCTGTATTCGATGCCACCCAGGAGGGTGTGCTGGTCACCGACGCGGCGCAGCGCATCGTCCACGTCAATCCCGCGTTCAGCCGTATCACCGGTTACAGCAGCGAGGAAATCCTCGGCCAGCATCCCAACCTGCTCAAATCCGGGCGTCACGATAGCGCCTTCTATCAGAGCCTGTGGCATGCGCTGGAGAACCGTGGCGCCTGGAGCGGAGAAGTCTGGAATCGGCGCAAGAGCGGCGAAATCTATCCACAATGGCAGTGCATCCGCGTCATCCATGACGAACAGGGGCGCATCAGTCACTACGTGGCAGTGTTCTCCGACATCACCGCACTCAAGCGCTCGCAGCGTGAGCTGGACTATCTGGCGCACCATGATCCACTGAGCAACCTGCCCAACCGCCTGTTGTTCACCGAACGTGTCGCTTATGCACTGGAGCGCAGCAAAACAGAAGAGCTGCGCGGTGCGGTGCTGCTGATCGACCTGGATCACTTCAAGCACATCAACGAAAGCCTCGGGCACAACGTTGGCGATCTGCTGCTCAAGGGAGTCGGCGAACGTCTCCAGGAAAGCCTGCCTGGCGGTAACACGCTGGCTCGGCTGGGCGGCGACGAGTTCGGCCTGCTCTCCGAGAGCTGCCACGAAGCCACTCAGGCAGCCGAACTCGCACAACGCCTGCTGCGCTGTCTGGAGGCCCCCTTCCGTCTGGACGGCCATGAGCTGTATATCGGCGCCAGCATCGGTATCAGCCTGTTTCCAGAGGAAGCCGATAGTGTCGAGCAAATCCTGCGCAATGCGGACTCCGCGCTGTTCAAGGCCAAAAGCAGCGGCCGCGAGGGTTATGCTTTTTACGTGCAGGAGCTGACCGACTACGCCCGGCAGCGCGTCGAGCTGGCCAGCAGCCTGCGCCATGCGTTGGACAATGGAGAACTGCGCGTCTACTACCAACCACTGCACGACCTGCATGACGGCCGCCAGGTGGGCATGGAGGCGTTGGTACGCTGGCAACACCCGCAGCGTGGTCTCATTCCTCCGGCAGAATTCATTCCGATCGCCGAGGATAACGGCATGATCGGGGTCATCGATACCTGGGTACTGGAGCAGGCATGCCGCCAGATGGTCCGCTGGAATGCCGAGGGCAAATCGCTGAACTTCGTGGCGGTCAACGTCTCCAGCCGCCTGTTCAGTCGCGGCGAGCTCGACCAGAAGGTCACCGGGGTCCTGGCCGCAACCGGCCTGCCCTCCAGACAGCTGGAGCTGGAAGTGACCGAGAGCGCAATCATGGAAGATCCTGACGCTGCCCTGCGTTTGCTGACCAGCCTGCGCGCGCTGGGCGTCCGTCTGGCTATCGACGACTTCGGCACAGGCTACAGCTCGCTGGCTCGCCTCAAGCGTCTGCCCGTGGACAAACTGAAGATCGACCAGAGTTTTGTCTATGGCCTGCCCGAGGATTCGGAGGATGCAGCTATCGCTCGCGCCGTCATCGCGCTGGGCCACAGCCTCGGGCTAAAAGTGCTGGCCGAAGGTATCGAGGAGCCGTGTCAGGTCGACTTTCTTCGCAGCCTGGGCTGTGATTACGGCCAGGGCTATCACTTCGGCAAGCCACTGCCGGCAGAGGAGCCGGCGAACGGTCACGCTGAACCGATGATTCGACACGACAGCCCATCCAACCCGGGGGATTGAGCATGCGGGTGCTGTTATTGGAAGACGATCCATGGATCGCCGATCTGCTCAAACAGATCGTCCAAAGTCTTCACCCCGGCATTCAGATCGAAAGCGTCTCGCGGGTCGCCGACGCGCTCACTGCCTGGCAAAAACAGCCGGCGCAACTGGTCATCGCCGATTGGAACCTGCCCGATGGCAGCGGCACGCAGATACTCGAAACCGTACGCCGAAAGGACGCCAAGGTGCCGCTGGTGATGATCACCTCGCGCTCCGATCGCGACAGCGTGCTGCTGGCACGCCGGCTAGGCATAAGTGCATTCATCAGCAAGCCGTTCCAGGTTCCCAAGGTTCTGGAGACCTTGCGCCCACTGATCTCGGCGAGCCAGCCCGAAAAGGTAGAAGCCGAATCGCCCTCATCGGGCAGCTTTATCGAGTTTCTCCAATCGCGCCCCAACCATGCCCTGGATATGCCTCTGCATGAGGCCCTGTTTCTGCATCTGCAGAACCCGCAACAACCGCTGACCAATCTTCAGCAGCTGGATAACGATTGGCAGGATGACCCGGTCGTTCATGCGCGCCTGATCGCCGCAGCCAACAGCCCGACCTACAACAGCAGCGGACAACCCTGCCTCAACCTGATCGAAGCCGTACAGCGCCTTGGGCCAGGCACCTCGCTGAGTCTTGTCCAGGGACTCGCCCTGCGCCCGGTAGCGACATTGCAGGACGATGACCTCAAGCGCCTGGGCGGCGAGCAGTTCACTCAGGCACTGTATCTGCGCCAGCGTGTTGGCGAACTGGCCAAGGCAGGTCGTATCGACCCAGCAGCCATGAACAGCGCAGCATTGTTACAACGCATGGGCGAACTGGCAGTTTTGCACCAGGCACAGTGCTGGCGTAACAGCGGCCAGCCCCTGGATGAAGAGACACTGCGCCTCGCCCTGCAGCGTCAAAGCAGTGAGCTGGCCAACCGTCTCAAGGCCCATTGGCGGCTGCCTATTCCCTTGCGCGAGCTGATCGGCGCCTGTTACGCCCTGCCCTCAGGCAACACCAGGCGTGAGCCGGTGGTCATGCGCCTGGCCTGCGCAGAGCTGTACGGCGGCAGCGAGCAGGAGCTGGAACGCCTGTACCGCCTGGCCGGCCTCAACAAAGGCTCGATCCGGTGAAAATGGGCCCACGGCCAATCCGCCGGATTGTCGTGGGCGGCAGCCTGTGTCTGGCGCTGCTGTTCGCCCTGCTCGGGCGTCAGGCCCTGAATGAGCGTGAGGCGCTATGGCAGCTGCAGATGAACAAGCAGGCCGAAGCCCTGCATCTGGCCTTGCTCAGCACACAAAAAGGCTTGCACGAACGCGCACAACTGCTGGCCGAGGCCCTCGCCGCCGACGCCTGGGTAGTGGAACTGGTACGCCAGGCGTACAACACGACAGAGCTCGCCCCGCAGAGCCTGCAAGACATACGCAACCAGCTCTACACCCGCATCGCCCCTCGCTGGCGCAACCTGCAACGTCAGCACGATTTCCGGTTGTTCGTGCACCTGGCGGGCACTGGCCAGGTGCTGCTGCGCGTGCATGAGCCGCAGCGCTATGGCGACACTCGCCGGCTCACTCGACCGCTAGCGGAGGAAAGCCTACGCAAAGGTGTCAGCATGACCGGCGTCAGCTCGACCAGCCAGGGTAATGTCAGCGTGCACGCCATGGCGCCGCTGCAGGTGGAGACGCACGCCGGCTACGAACAGGTGGGCGTTATCGAAGTGGCCATGAGCGTACTCGCCGCGCCCATGGAGCTGGACGAAGAACTGGGTGCCGGCGTCGCCCTGCTATTGCGCTCGAACCAGCTGACCCATGACAGCGAAGAGGCGCTGCGTGGACTGAACAGCGATCCGCAACGCTGGCAGATCGTCAGTTCATCCCGCCCACAGGCCATTCACTGGCAACAGCGTGACGAGCTGCCGGCCCCGGATCAGGCTGACAGCCATAGCCTTCGGGAGGATCAGGGACGCTACTACCTGCTCAGCGCCTACCCTCTGACCGGGCTCACCGACCGACCCGAAGCGCCTGCCAACGCAGCGCTGCTGGCCTGGCGAGACATCACCTCACTTCAGGACGTACATATCAGTGACAAGCGCTGGCTGGTCGGCAAGTGGCTGCTGGCCTGGCTGAGCGCCGAAATCCTGCTGCTGGTTCTGCTACGCGCGACGCGCCACAGCACCCAGCAACTGATGCAACGCCAGCAACGCGCATTGCGAGCCCTGAATGAAATTTCTGCGCTCCCCAGCCTTAGCAGCAAGGATCAGCTGCGCGCAGCGCTGCGCACAGGCACGGAGTACTTTGACCTGCCGATCGGGGTCATCGGCCTGATCGAAGGCGACCGTTACCGGGTGCTGGCGCAGGTCACGCCGGCAGGCGAACTGCAGGACGAGCAGATCTTCGATGTGGACGAAACCTACTGCGGCCTGGCTTATGCGCAAGACGAAGTGCTGAGTATCGAGCACATGGCCTCGTCACCTTATCGCACGCACGCCTGCTACGACCGCTTCGCCCTGGAGAGCTATATCGGCATCGCCATCTGGGTCGATGGTCGACGTGCAGGCACACTGGCGTTCTGCGACCAGCGCATCCACGAACGCGCCTTCGATGACAGCGAGCGAGAGTTCATGCGCCTGTTCGCTCGCTGGGTAGGGGCAACGCTGGAACGAGACCAGCAGGAACAGTCACGTCAGACCCTGCTCGAACGCCTGGCCAGTACGATCGAAGGCACGGATGTCGGCACCTGGGAGTGGAACGTCCAGACTGGCGAGACCGTGTTCAACGAACGCTGGGCGCAGATGCTCGGCTATAGCCTCGAAGAACTGCAGCCTACACGCATGGAAACCTGGCAGCGCCTGTGTCACCCGGATGACCGCGAACCTAGCAAACGCTTGCTGCTGCGTCATTTCGCCGGCGAGGTGGCGTATTACGACAGTCAGATCCGCATGCGCCATCGCGACGGTCACTGGCTGTGGATACAGGTACGTGGACGCCTGTCCAGACGCGACGAACATGGCCGTCCCCTGCTGATGTACGGCACTCATACCGACATCAGTGCGGCGCGTCAGCGTGAAGATGCCGTCGTGGCCGCCAGGGCATTCCTGCAAACCTTGCTGGATTCAGCCACAGGCGTTTCGATCGTCGCCACCGACCCCAATGGCCTGATCACGCTGTTCAATTCCGGCGCCGAGCGGCTGCTGGGCTACCGCAGCGAAGAAGTGGTCGGGAAAATGACCCCTGAACGCTTCCACCTGCCACACGAGATCGAAGCACGAGCCAAAGAGCTCAGTCTTAACAGTGAAAGCCCGGTCGCTGGCTTCGAGGTGTTCATCCATAACACCCGCGACGGTGAACCAGAAACCCATCAATGGACCTACCGCCACAAGGATGGCAGCGAGCGCAGAGTCAATCTCACCGCCAACGCCATCATCGACGCCGCCGGTGAAACCATAGGCTTTCTCGGCGTAGCCAGTGACATCACCCCACTGCAGCAAGCCACCAGGGCCTTGCAACAGAGCGAGAGCCGCTTCCGTGGTCTGGTCGCCAACCTGCCTGGCGTGGTTTATCGCTGCGCCAACGACAGCGGCTGGAGCATGCGCTATATCAGCGACGAAATCTTCAGCCTCACCGGCTACCCGCCAAGCGACTTCATCGAAAACCGCGTACGCAGCTTCTCCAGCATCATCCATCCGGACGACCTACCGATCACCTACCGGGCCAACGACAGCATCGTGTGCCAGGAAACCTTCGAGCTGACCTACCGCCTGCGCCACGCCGATGGCCACAGCGTCTGGGTACGCGAAAAGGGCCGCGGCGAGTACGACACACAAGGCCGTCTGCTTTGGGTCGACGGTTTCATCTGGGACATCAGCGAGCGCAAGGTCATCGAAGACCAGTTGCGCCTGAGTCAGCAGCGCTTTCGCAATGCCTTCAACACCGCGCCACTGGGCATGGCTCTGGTGGCCCCGGACGGCCGCTGGCTGGAAGTCAACGACGAGTTGTGCCGCATGTTCGGCTATGGCCGCGAGGAGCTGCTGGGCAATGACTTCATGGGCATCTCCCATCCGGATGACCTGGATGCCGATCTGCACAACCTCGAAGACCTGATCGCCGGGCGCATCAGTGCCTACCAGATGGAGAAACGCTATGTGGACAAACAGGGACACGTGATCTGGGGTCTGCTGAGTGTCTCTCTGGTGCGTGACGGCGAAGGCAACCCCGTACACTTCGTATCGCAGATCCAGGACTTCAGCGACCGCGTCGCGGCCGAGCGGGCGGTACGTGAACGCGAGCACTACCTGAGTACCCTGCTCGACAATGTCGTTGACGCCATCGTCACCCTTGACGAGCAAGGCCACATCGAAACATTCAACCATGCTGCCGAACGCATTTTCGGCCATTGCCAGGCCGATGTTGCGGGGCAGAACATCGCCATGCTGATTCCCGACATGGCGGATGAACTGGGACAGCAGGACACGCTGATCAATCGGCTGCGCGAACTGGAAGGTATGCGTCACAGCGGCGAGCGCTTCCCCGTGGAACTGGCCATGTCGCAGATCAGTCACCAGGGACAGCTGCGCTTCATCGCCGTGATCCACGATATCGCCGAACGCAAGCGCATCGAACAGATGAAGAACGAGTTCGTCTCCACCGTGAGCCATGAACTGCGTACGCCGCTGACGGCCATCGCAGGCTCGCTGGGGCTGATCAACGGCGGTGCACTGGGCCCGGTGCCTGACGCAATGGGGCCGATGTTGAGTATCGCGCAGGCCAACAGCCAGCGCCTGAGTGAGCTGATCAACGACCTGCTGGATATGGAGAAGCTGGTCGCCGGCAAGATGCACTTCGACCTCCAACGCAGAGCGCTGTTGCCGCTATTGGAGCAGGCACTGCTGCACAACCAGCCCTACGCCGATCAGCACCAGGTCCGCCTGGCCCTGCACGCGCAGAGCAGAGCCGAAGTCAGGGTCGATGCGCAGCGCATGGGGCAGGTACTGGCCAACCTGCTCTCCAATGCTGCCAAGTTCTCGCCAGCGGGTGCCGAGGTACGGGTAACGCTGGAGGAAGTCGGCGCTCAGTTGCGCGTCAGTGTCAGCGATCAGGGGCCGGGCATCCCTACGGCATTTCGCTCGCGCATCTTCGCCAAGTTCTCCCAGGCCGACTCCGGCGATACCCGCCAGAAAGGCGGTACCGGCCTCGGCCTGGCGATCTGCAAGGAGATGATCGAACGCATGCACGGCCGTATCGGCTTCGACTCGGTACCGGGCCAGGGCGCGACATTCTGGTTCGAGCTGCCACGCGCGGACGAGGACGACACATGAATACGTTCGCAGCGCTGGCCGAGATGGACCAAGCTGTACCACACTGCTGATAACAGCCAACCACCGGGTACCGCCTATGACTGAGCTCAAGCGCATCCTGCATGTCGAGGACGATCCTTCGATCCAGGCCGTGGCCAAGGTGGCCCTGGAGGCCGTTGGCGGCTTTCAGGTACTGACCTGCTCCAGTGGCCAGGACGCACTCGATCAGGTTCAGGGCTTCGCGCCGGACTTCATTCTGCTGGATGTGATGATGCCGGGCATGGACGGCCCGAAAACCCTGGAGCTGCTGGGCCAACTGGTCAACACCGAGCAGATTCCCGTCGCCTTCATGACCGCCAAGGTGCAGCCCGATGAGGTCGCTCACTACCGCAGCCTGGGTGCCGACGGCGTGATCATCAAACCGTTCGACCCCATGCAGCTCGCCGCCCAGGTCCGGGCGATCTGGAGCCAGCGCCATGGATAAGACCGAGGGCAGCGCCGTGCCGCTTGCGCTGCAGCAGCATCTGCAGCAGCTCAGCCAGCAATTCAGCGAGCGCCTGCGCCAGGAGCTGCCCCACCTGGCGCAACTGGCCGGGCAACTGCCGGATGCCGACGAAGCCGAGCGCCAGCGTCTTTTGCAGGAGCTGCGCCATCAGCTGCATCGCCTGGCCGGTAGCGCCGGCACCTTCGGCTTTACTCAGTTGGGCCAGCAGGCGCGCGAGCTGGAGCAACATGCCGAGCGCTGGATGGAGCGCCAGTTACGCCAACAGCAAGGTCTCGGCGAGCTGGTAACGGCGCTGCAGACACTCGACGCACAGGCCATCACCAGCGACGCCGCCAGCGAGCCAGCGAACAAAGCACGTAAGGCGCCACGCCAGGAGGACGACAGCCGCACCATCTACATCCTTGAGAGCGAGTCTGCTGCCGGCGAAAACATGCGGCAGACGCTGAGCAACTTCGGCTATAGGGCCGAGCACTTCAACTCCATGGCCGGACTCGACGCAGCACTGCAGCAGCAGATGCCCGATGCACTGATCATCGACGCCAAGCTACGCGGTGAAACCAGCAGCGGCCTGGAATACGCCAGCCAGTTGCAGGCGCGCCTGGACGAGCCGCTGCCGCTGCTGGTGCTCACCGATCAGCAGGACGACTTCACCACCCAGCTGCAGGCGGTGCGGGCCGGCGCCATGGGACTGTTCAGCAAACCCGTGGACATTCCTCAACTGGAAAGCCGGCTGGAGCGCTGCTTCTCTCAGCAGAGCGGCGAACCCTATCGCGTGCTGATCGCAGACGACGATCATGACCTGGCCAGCCGCTACAGCCTGGTGCTGCGCGACGCCGGCATGCTGGTAGAAATATTGAGTGAACCGGCGCGAATCTTCAGCCACCTGCGCGACTTCAATCCGGAAGTGGTGCTGCTCGATGTCAGCATGCCGGACTGCAACGGGCCGGAGCTGGCGCAGATCATCCGCTGCAACGACGACTGGCTGCGCATCCCGATCATCTATCTGTCGGCGGAAACCGATATCGGCAAACAGATGAATGCGTTGATCAAGGCCGGCGACGACTTCATCACCAAGCCCATCTCCGACAACGCCCTGGTCGCCACGGTATTTTCCCGTGCCCAGCGTGCGCGGCTGCTGTCCATCGCCCTGGCCCGCGACAGCCTGACCGGCCTGCTCAAGCACGCCGATATCAAGGAACAGGTGGCCATCGAAGTGGAACGTTCACTGCGCAGCGGCGATCGCACCAGTGTGGTGATGCTGGACATCGACCACTTCAAGCAGGTCAACGATGACCATGGCCATGCTGCCGGCGACAACGTCATTCGTGCGCTGGCCAACCTGCTACGCCAGCGCCTGCGCCGCGTCGACAGCCTGGGCCGTTACGGAGGTGAAGAGTTTCTTGCGGTACTGCCCGATTGCACGCCAGAGCAGGCGCGCCTGATCGTCGACGAGATTCGCCAACGCTTCGCCGAGCTGCGCTTCATCGCCGACGGCGGGGAGTTTTCCGTGACGCTGAGCGCAGGCATTGCCGGCACCGACGTCAACAGCGACGCCGAGCAACTGCGCGAACGCGCGGACAAGGCGCTATACGCCGCCAAGCACGGCGGGCGTAATCAGGTGCAGATAGCAGCGTCGGAAGAGCATCGCGGCTGAAGCCGCTCCCACGAGGTAAGGTGTAGGAGCGGCTTCAGCCGCGATAGGTCATTCATAAAGGCTACGGCGGAGCGTCACCGCCAATGCCACCCCGATCACGCCTCGGCGCGCTGCATCATCTTGCGCTGGCGCCACTCCATGAAGGTCTTCAACAACAACGTCAGCAGCGCCATGCAGGCCAGCAGGCCAGCAGCGGTGAAGGCGGCGGCCGGTTTGTAGTCGTTATTGAGCTGATCGACCAGCAACGGCAAGGTCAGGGTCTGGTTGATGATGGTGCCGGACACCACCGACACCGCACCGAACTCGCCTACCGCACGGGCGTTGGTCACCACCACGCCGTACAGCAGCGCCCATTTGATCTTCGGCAGGCTGATGCGGCGGAAGATCTGCCAACCGCTGGCGCCCAGACACATGGCGGCAGTCTCCTCGTCCTGGCCTTGCGCCTGCATCACAGGAATCAGGATGCGTGCCACGTAGGGCGCGGTGACGAACACCGTCACCATGACGATGCCCGGCCAGGCGAACATCAGTTGCATGCCGTTATCGTAGAACCAGCGGCCGATGAAGCTCTCCAGACCGTACACCACCAGATAGCAGAGACCGGCGACCACCGGCGATACCGCGTAGGGGATGTCGATCAGTGTGGTCAGCAGCTTGCGCCCGCGGAAGTCGTAGTGCGTCACGCACCAGGCCAGGCAAATGCCGAAACACAGGTTCAGCGGTACGGTGATGGCCGCGACGAACAGGGTCAGGCCAATGGCATGCAGCATGTAGTCTTCGCCCAGGTTGCTCCACAGCAACTCCAGGCCACCGGCCAGTGCCTTGGTGAAGATCAGCGCCAGCGGAACCAGCAGAATCAACGCCACCACTGCCAGGCCGGACACTACCAGCGCCCACTGGCGCCAATCTTGAGGTTTTTTCATCGACCTTGCCGTTGCCATGCGAACAGACGACCCTGCACGACCTGCAGAATGAACAGAAGCGTCAGCGACGCCAGCAGAATCACCGAGGCGATGGCTGCAGCCGCCGGATAGTTGAACTCCTGCAGACGGACGAAAATCATCAGCGAGCTGACCTCCGTCTTGTAGGGAATGTTGCCGGCAATCATGATCACCGCGCCGAACTCACCGAGGCTGCGGATGAAGGCCTGCGAACCGCCAGTGACCAGCGCCGGCGTCAGGGTCGGCAGCACCACGTGGCGGAACGTCTGCAGGCGGCTGGCGCCCAGGGTGCGCGCGGCCTCCTCGTACTCCGCGCCGAGGTCCTGCAACACCGGCTGCACGGTGCGCACGACGAAGGGAATGCTGGTGAAGACCATGGCCACGATGATACCGGCATAGGCATAGGCCACCTTGAAACCGAGCCACTGACCAATCCAGCCATTGGGCACCAGCAGCGCGGCGAGGGTCAGGCCGGCCACCGAGGTAGGCAAGGCAAACGGCAGATCTACCAGCGCATCGACGATACGCCGGCCGGGGAAGTCGTAACGGGTGATGATCCAGGCCAGCAGCAGACCGATCGCCAATACCGCCAGCGTCGAGAAGAAGGCCGCGGAGATGGTCACCTTGTAGGTCTGCACCACGCGCGGATCGCTGATCGCGAACCAGTACTGCGCCCAGGTCATGTCGCTGACGTACAGCAACAGCGCCGACAGCGGCAGCAGGATGACCAGCGACAGGTACAGCACGCTGACCCCAAAGCTCAGGCCAAAGCCCGGCAGCAGCGGAGTCTGCAGAAAGAACAACGTCGGTTTACTCACGAAAAAGCTCGGCTCTACAAATGCAGTTGGCCGCCAAGAAGGCGGCCAACGGACCTGAAAATCGGCTATCGAGGGCGAGTATCAACGACCCTCAGCCAGGAGTTGGTCAAGAATACCACCGTTGTCGAAATGCTTGGCGGTGATGTCATCCCAGCTGCCCAGCACCTCGTTGGGGTTGATCAGGCGCACCGGAGCGAACTGAGCCTTGGTCGCCTCGACCACTTCCGGGTTGTGCACGCGGTAGTTGTAGGTGGTCAGCAGTTGCTGGATGTCCTTGCTGTACTGGAAGTCGAGGAAGGCCTTGGCCTGCTCGCGGGTGCCGCGCTCGTCAGCCACCTTGTCGACGATGGCCACCGGGAACTCGGCCAGCACGCTGACCTCCGGCACCACGATTTCCAGGTTGGCGGACTTGAACTCATCACCCTTGGCGATGTTGATCACTTCCGATTCGAAGGTCAGCAGCACATCGCCCTGACCGTTCTGAGCGAAGGCCACGGTGGCACCACGACCGCCGGTGGGGAAGTTCTCGACGTTATGCAGCACCTTGCTGACGAATGCCTTGATCTTCGCTTCGTCACCCTTGAATTTCTCGTTGGCGAACAGCCAGGCCGCCAGATAGCTGTAGCGGGCATTGCCGGAGGTTTTCGGGTTGGGGAACACCAGCTTGACGTCATCACGGATCAGGTCGTCCCAGCCCTTGATGTTCTTCGGGTTGCCCTCACGCACCAGGAAGGCGGTGGTGCTGTAGTACGGCGAGCTGTTGTTGGGGAACTGTTGGGCCCAGTCTTCGCGCAGCAAGCCACGCTTGGCCAGGATGTCCACGTCGGTCACCTGGTTGAAGGTCACCACGTCGACCTTCTTGCCCTGGATGATGTCCTGCGCCTGGCGCGAGGTACCGGCAAAGGACTGGATGATCTTCACGTCCTTACCGGACTTCTCTTTCCAGTACTCGACGAACTTGGGGTTGATCTCACCGAACAGCTCGCGGGCGATGTCGTAAGAGGCGTTGTGGAAAGGGGTGTCAGCCGCCGCGTGGCTCAGCGATGCGCTCAGCAGGGTGGCGCTGGCCACGGTGGCCAGAACGATTTTCTTCAGCATGTACGCTTTCCTTATCGAGAGGGGAACCTGCAGGCAGGCATTTTGATGGCTCGATTCTGCAGAAAAGTCATATAGCTGAAAAATATCTTTTTCTTATCGGCTTATAACTTATCTGAGCCACCCAGTACCGCAGGCGTGGGCGATTGGCCGACAAGGATAAGGCATGTTTTCCGCCCAGGCGAACCGCCAGGCGCACGACAAGACGAGCGCCTGGGGCGGCCGTTCGGCTCAGAGCTTGGCGATGGACACCTCGGTGGACTTCACGAAGGCGATCACTTCACTGCCCACCTGCAACTCCAGCTCGCGTACCGAGCGCGTGGTGATGACCGATGTGACAATGCCGGCAGCGGTCTGGACGTCGATTTCCGACAGCACGTCGCCGAGCACGATTTCCTTGATGGTGCCCTTGAACTGGTTACGTACGTTGATGGCTTTGATGGTCATGGGTACAACTCCTTACGGGTAGCCCGGATGCAATCCGGGGCGTGGATGACCCGGATTGCATCCGGGCTACGGGTTCAAAGCGCCCAGCGCAGTTGCGTGGGCAGAGGTGATACAGGATCAGGCGGTATCGGCAGTTCCGGCTGTGCCAGCACGCGGTCGAGCACACGCGCCTCCAGCGCAGCCAGCAGTGGCGAAGCTCGCGGGCGAGGGC
The DNA here is from genome assembly GCF_050473265.1 of Pseudomonas pichavaramensis. Lineage (NCBI taxonomy): Bacteria > Pseudomonadati > Pseudomonadota > Gammaproteobacteria > Pseudomonadales > Pseudomonadaceae > Pseudomonas > Pseudomonas pichavaramensis. The sequence goes on from NZ_JBJKFJ010000015.1 coordinate 23,265, forward strand.
GAATCAGTTGCACGTCAAGGTCGAGGCCGATCTGTCCGTCCTCGATGAGAATCACCCGGTCCGCCACGGCCACCGCCTCGGCAACGTCGTGGGTCACCAGCAGCACAGTGAAGCCATGCTGCTGCCACAGGCGCTCGATCAGTTGCTGCATCTCGATGCGAGTCAGCGCATCGAGCGCCCCCAGCGGCTCGTCGAGCAACAGCAGACGCGGCCGATGAATCAGCGCACGAGCCAGCGCCACACGCTGCTTCTGCCCGCCGGACAACGCTGCCGGCCATTCGTTGGCGCGATCCGCAAGGCCAACCGCCGCCAGCGCCTCTTCGGCCTGCGCGCGCCAGTTGCCGGAAAGGCCCAGGCCGACGTTGTCGATCACCCGTTTCCAGGGCAGCAGGCGCGAGTCCTGGAACATCAGGCGGATATCCTCGCGCACCGCATTGAGCGAGCCGCTGCCCGCCAGCAGTTGCCCGCCGGAGGGCTGGTCCAGCCCGGCCAGCAGCCGCAGCAGCGTGCTCTTGCCACAACCACTGCGGCCGACCACCGCAACGAACTGACCGGCCGGAATATGCAAGTCGATGCCTTTGAGGACCTGACGCTCACCAAAGGATTTCTCGATTTTCTCGATGGCCAGCGGAACACCCTGATGAATGTTGTGCAACGCGGTCATTGGCCACCCGCCTTGGCCTGATAGGCCGGATGCCAGCGCAACCAAACGCGCTCGAGGCCACGCGCCGCGACATCGGCCAGCTTGCCGAGCACCGCGTAAAGCAGGATCGCCAGGACCACCACATCGGTCTGCAGGAACTCACGGGCGTTCATCGCCAGATAACCAATGCCACTGCTGGCCGAGATGGTTTCGGCGACGATCAGCGTCAGCCACATGAAACCAAGGGCGAAACGCACACCGACCAGGATCGACGGTAGCGCGCCGGGCAGGATCACCTGACGAAACAGGGCGAAGCCGGACAGACCATAGCTGCGCGCCATCTCCACCAGTGCCGGGTCGACATTGCGAATACCGTGGTAGGTGTTCAGGTAGATCGGGAACAGCGTGCCAAGCGCGACCAGAAACACCTTGGCCGCCTCGTCAATGCCGAACCAGAGAATCACCAGCGGGATCAGCGCCAGATGCGGCACGTTGCGGATCATCTGCACCGAACTGTCGAGAAAGCGTTCGCCCCATTTCGACAGACCGGTGACGAACCCCAGGAGCAGCCCGATACCGCCGCCGATGATGAAGCCGATGGCCGCACGCTGGCCGCTGATCGCCAGATGCTGCCAGATCTCGCCGGACGACAGCAGCGCCCAGCCAGCTGCGATCACGGCGCTGGGTGCCGGCAGAATGCGGCTGGACAGCAAGCCGCTGCTGACCGACAGCTGCCAGGCCGCCAGCAGCGCCAGCGGCAGAGCCCAGGGCGCGGCGCGCAGGGCCAGTTTGTTGAGTGTCGTGTTGCTCATGCTTGCCTCGAAGAATCCTGTGTTGCTGTCCCGGATTGCATCCGGGCTAATGACTGAAAAAGCGCCTCGTCCATGAAATGGAAAACCGGAGAAACATCGATCCGTAGGGTGCGCCGTGCGCACCAATGGGAGCGCTGGCAATCGCGGTGCGCGCAGCGCACCCTACGATTCGGGCTACATCCTCTCCCTCAACTCGCCGACGCGGCCTTCGGCAGAATGTCGCTGGAGATCATTTCGCCGAACGGGCTGACATAACCGCGGCTCTCCGGACGCTGCGGTTGAGCTACGTCCAGATGCGGGAACAGCAGTTCAGCAACGCGATACGACTCTTCCAGATGCGGGTAGCCGGAGAAGACAAAGGTGTCGATACCCAGCTCCGCGTACTCCCTGACCCGTGCCGCCACGGTCGGGCCATCGCCGACCAGCGCCGTTCCTGCACCGCCACGTACCAGGCCAACTCCGGCCCAGAGGTTGGGCGCGACCTCCAGGTTGTCGCGGCTGCCGCCGTGCAACGCCGCCATGCGCTGCTGGCCCACCGAGTCGAAACGCGCCAGTGACGCCTGAGCACGGTCGATGGTGTCCTGGTCGAGGTGGCTGATCAGGCGATCCGCCGCCGCCCATGCCTCCTCATTGGTCTCGCGCACGATCACGTGCAGACGAATCCCGAAACGCACCTCGCGCCCCTGCCTGGCGGCCTTCTCACGCACCTGAGCGATCTTCTCCGCGACGGCGGCCGGCGGCTCACCCCAGGTCAGGTACAGCTCGACCTGCTCGGCAGCCAGATCCTGCGCTGCTTCGGAAGAGCCACCGAAGTACAACGGCGGACGCGGCTGTTGCAGTGGCGGATAGAGCAGCTTGGCGCCCTTGACCTGGATGTGCTTGCCCTCGTAGTCGACAGTTTCGCCTTCCAGCACACGGCGCCAGATCCGCGTGAACTCGACGGAAGCCTCGTAACGCTCGGCATGCGACAGGTGCAGCCCGTCCCCGGCCAGCTCGTCCGGGTCGCCGCCGGTCACCAGGTTGAACAGCGCACGACCACCCGACAGGCGATCCAGCGTCGCGGCCTGGCGCGCCGCCACGGTTGGCGAAATGATCCCGGGCCGCAGCGCGACGAGAAACTTCAGATGCTGCGTGACCGGGATCAGCGAAGCGGCCACCAGCCAGGAATCCTCGCAGGAACGCCCGGTAGGGATCAGCACGCCACCATAACCAAGGCGGTCGGCAGCCTGGGCGACCTGCGCCAGGTAACCGTGGTCGACCGCGCGCGCCCCTTCGGCGGTGCCCAGGTACTTGCCATCGCCATGAGTAGGCAGGAACCAGAAGATATTGAGGCTCACGGAGTTGTCTCCTTGCTGGGAAATCATCGATATGGCCCGGGCTACCCAGGCCACGTAATTACTGGGCCTGGGCCACTTTTGCGGGTGGACTCCAGATCACGTCCCTGATGCTCAGCTGCTTGGGAATCAGCTTCAGCTCGGTGAAGGTGTCGGCGATCTTCTGTTGCGCCTCGACCACCTGCGGGGTGATGAACTGCGCACCGTAGCCCTGGCGCTCGACGGCCTGACGGGTGATCTCCGGCGACAGGCCGATCAGCGGTGCGACCTCGCGGGTGGCCTCATCGAGATTGCCCTGGACCCACTCACCAACGCCGCGAATTTCCTCGACCAGCACCCCGACTACCTGCGGGTGCTTCTCGGCGAAACTGCGGGTCGCCAGGTAGAACTGGTGGTTGTCGACCAGGCCGCTGCCGTCACGCAGGGTGCGCGCCTGCAGCTGCTTTTCTGCGGCAGACTGGAACGGGTCCCAGATCACCCAGGCGTCGACACTGCCGCGCTCGAACGCGGCGCGGGCGTCTGCTGGCGGCAGATAAACCGGTTGAATGTCAGCGTAGGTGAGGCCAGCATCCTCCAGTGCGCGCACCAGCAGATAGTGCACGTTGGAGCCCTTGTTCAGGGCGACCTTCTTGCCCTTGAGCTCGGCCACCGACTGCAGCGGCGAATCCTTCGCCACCAGAATCGCCTCGCCGGTCGGCGCCGGTGGCTCGTGGGCGACATAGAGCAGATCGGCGCCCGCCGCCTGGGCGAAGACCGGCGGTGTTTCACCGGTAACGCCAAAGTCCACGGAGCCGACGTTGAGACCTTCGAGCAACTGCGGGCCGCCAGGGAACTCGGTCCATTTGACATCCACGCCCTGCTCCGCCAGGCGTTTCTCCAGCGTGCCCCTGGCCTTGAGCAGCACCAGGGTGCCGTACTTCTGATAACCGATACGCAGCGTCTCGGCTTGTGCGTGAGTGATGGCGCCGAAGGAAATGGCCGCAGCAAACAGGGCGACCAGACTCCGACGCAAAGTGCTGGCGCCCATGGCGACCTCCTTTGCAAATCGAGTGTGGGCCTGCTTGCCCGTTAGCGGGCGAGTAAGGCGGGGGAATCAGATACTCCAGCGGGCGTTCACCAGCCGGTCGTTCAACAGCTTCGGGTCAATCGGTTTTGGCCGTCGTGCCAGGGCCGCGACCAGTTGTTCCAGTGCCTCGTCGAGACGTTCGCGCAGCTCATCGTCGATCTGCGCCGGACGCTCGGCCTCCGGGTAGGTGATCTGCTTGTCCACAGCGAACACGCCGGAGAGCATTTCCTGCGCCTTGAGCGCCGCCAGTACCGGCTTCAGCGCATAGTCCACCGCCAGTAGATGAGCCGGGCTGCCGCCACTGGCCAGAGGCAATACCACTTTGTGCGCCAGGGCGCGCTCCGGCAGCAGGTCCAGCAGCACCTTCAACGCGCCAGTGAACGAAGCCTTGTACACCGGCGTGCCGACCACCAGGCCATCGGCACTGGCCACTGCAGACTGCAGATGCTCAATCGCCGGACTGTCAAAACGCGCGTGCAACAGGTCCTCGGCCGGAAAGTCGCGCACCCGCAGCAGCGTCACCTCGATCTGCTGCGCCTCCAGGCGTTGGCGCACATGATCCAGCAACAACTCGGTGCGCGAACGCGCTGCAGGGCTGCCGGACAGCAACACGACATGCATGGTGATTCCTTATTTATTCGGTTGCGGGGTCAGACGCAGATAGGGTTTGACCGCGCGATAGCCTTTGGGGAAGCGCTGCTTGAGCTCAGCCTCATCCTTCAGCGACGGCACGATCACCACTTCATCGCCGTCCTGCCAGTTGGCCGGTGTGGCCACCTTGTAGTTGTCCGTCAGTTGCAGCGAATCGACGACACGCAGGATCTCGTTGAAATTACGCCCGGTGCTCGCCGGATAGGTGATGGTCAGGCGTACCTTCTTGTTCGGATCGATGACGAACAGCGAGCGCACGGTGAGCGTGTCGTTGGCGTTCGGATGGATCAGGTCGTAGAGATCGGACACCTTGCGGTCGGCGTCGGCGATGATCGGGAAGTTGACCGCAGTGTTCTGCGTCTCGTTGATGTCGTCGATCCACTTCAGGTGCGAGTCCACCGGGTCGACCGACAGGGCAATGGCCTTGACGCCGCGCTTGGCGAACTCATCCTTGAGCTTGGCGGTGAAGCCCAGCTCGGTGGTGCACACCGGGGTGAAATCAGCCGGGTGAGAGAAGAGGATGCCCCAGCTGTCGCCCAGCCATTCATGAAAACGAATGCGGCCTTCACTGGAATCCTGCTCGAAATCGGGGGCGATGTCGCCCAGGCGGATACTCATGGTCGTGCTCCTTGGCAGTGACTTGCGTGGCGCTCACTATGCTCAGGAAAAAACCAAAACAAAAAGAATAAATAATGATTTATTTATAACCAAAAAGTCGTTCAGAATCAGCTGCCACCGACCGCCCGTCGTCCATCATCAGCCGAAGCAGAGCAGCCGCCAGACGAAACCTGCATGGCTATTGGCCTGGCAGCGCTAAGCCAACAGCTGCACTGCCAAACCCACCAATGCACAAGCCACCAGCGTTTCGATCACCCCACGCTTGAAGCCCAGCAACGCCACGCCCGCAGCGAGGGCAATCAACGCCGACAGCCAATCGAACGTGCCAGCGAAGCCCTGCGGCCAGAGCACGTGATACGCGAAGAACAGCGCCAGATTGATGATCACCCCGACCACGGCGGCGGTGATACCGGTCAGCGGCGCGGTGAATTTGAGCTCACCGTGGGTCGACTCCACCAGTGGCCCGCCGGCGAGGATGAACAAAAACGACGGCAAAAAGGTGAACCAAGTGACCAGCAGAGCCGCCAACGCGCCACTGGCGAAAGCCGAGTCGCTACCGAACAGCGGCTGAGCGTAGGCACCGACGAAGGCAACGAAGGCCACCAGCATGATCAGCGGCCCTGGCGTGCTCTCGCCCAACGCAAGGCCATCGATCATCTGCCTTGGTGTCAGCCAGGCGTAATGTTCGATGGCCCCCTGGTACACGTAGGGCAACACCGCGTAGGCGCCACCGAAGGTCAGCAGCGCCGCCTTGGTGAAGAACCAACCCATCTGCGTCAGCGTGCCCTGCCAGCCGAATGCCAGGGTCAGCAGAGTCATGGGCAGCAGCCAGAGTAGCGCGCCAAGCAGCAGGATCAGCACCAGTCGGCCAGAACGAAAGTGCGTATGGGCCAGGCGCGTATCGTCATCGATCAACGCCGGCGCATGCGCCTCGCCCGCCTCGGCATGACTGCCGCCGACCGCGAAGTGCTGCGGCGCCAGACGTCCGCCGAGATACCCCAGCAGCGCTGCGCCCAGCACGATCAAAGGGAACGGCAGTTGCAACACGAATATGGCCACGAACGCCGCCGCCGCGATGGCCCACAGCCAGGCGTTCTTCAGCACCCGCCCACCGATGCGCCAAGCGGCCTGCACTACGATGGCCGTAACCGCCGGCTTGATGCCGTAGAGCACACCCGCCACCAGTGGCACATCGCCAAACGCCAGGTAAACCCAGGACAGCACGATCAGGATCAGCAGCGACGGCAGCACGAACAAGGCACCCGCAATTACCCCGCCCCAGGTGCGGTGCATCAGCCAGCCGATATAGGTGGCCAACTGCTGCGCCTCAGGCCCGGGCAGCAACATGCAGTAGTTCAGCGCATGCAGAAAGCGCCGCTCGGACAACCAACGGCGCTTCTCCACCAACTCCTGATGCATGATCGAAATCTGCCCGGCCGGCCCACCAAAACTGATCAGCCCCAACTTCAACCAGAACCAGAAGGCCTGCAGCAGGCTGACCGGGGCATCACGCTCAGGCAAATCGGACATCGGCAGGCTCCCGCAATCGGCGAATCGACCGACCACTATAGGCGCGAAAGATGACAGACAGGCGAACCCGCCTGAAAAATCACCAGTTCCGCGCAGCCCTTGTACTAGCTGGCCTGGCGGACTTTTCCCGCATCTTATCCACAGCACTTTCCCCAGTTTCTGTGCATGACACCTAGCAACACGCCAGCAGCCTGTCTCGCTATTGATAATTCCACGCAAGTCATTGATTGCTTGAGATATACCCCTTCGCGATAACGCCGGAAATTCGTCATTGCACAAAAAACGAGCGGTAACGTAAGAGGCGCTTGAATGCTAAGCGCAGAAGGCTTTTGCAAAGGTTATCCACAGCGCAATCAACAGAATCTGTGGGTGATGCGAGAGCTGTCTGGTAACGCCTGACCACGCTGAATGCTACCCAAGTGGCGTTCTGACTTGTTCAGCATGGACAACAGCGTCGCCCCTGGAATAGCTTCCGCCACGGACTTGCAGGGCCCTGACCTGCCACCATCGCCGCCACGGGGCTCCCTCCCCTCGCTAAACCGCAATACGACAAGGAATAGCGCATGGCATGCTGACACGGCCATGCGCTATCAGCGCCAGTCGATAGACCACAAGGAAGACCATGCGCATTGCTTTGCTTCTGTTATCCGCCCTGCTGAGCAGCTGTACGCTTTACGACCGGCTAGGCAACAAGCCCTACCTATTCCCGACTGAGGCTGAGCCTTCCGCCGAGGTCACCGTGAATTTCAACGAACGCTCGTGGTTCGACATTTTCAACATGGATGCCAACGGATGTTTCGCCGGAACATCGACGCTTGGCTCGTCCGGGTCGAGCGTAAAGATCCACGCCGATACACAGACCTTCATGGCATTGAACAGACGCCATGGAAACTCGTTTTGCCAGGTCATTTTCTCCTTCTCCCCCGAGAGCAACGCCCGATATCGCTTCACTCAGGGGACTCATGTCGAGAACGCACCAGGCATTCTTGGCGTCCTGTCGGGGCCGGCCCTCTACTGCACGGTGACAGGCGAAAAAATTCTGCCATCCGGAAAGACAGAAGCACTCACGCTCAAGAAAATGAACCTGCGTCCTTCCGGGTTTGCCTGCCTGCGCATGAGAGAAATCGCTCAATAAAGAAACGGACTTGTTGCCGAAGCCAAAGCGCTTGACCGACAGAGCGAAACAACCGAGCAAGCAGGAGCAGTGTATTTGGAAGAGCTAGCCGAAGGGGCATTGAAAGGCGTTTTGCGGTTACTCGGCCTGTGCATACGCGTGTTGATCTGGCTTATGTGTGAGTTCCTCTTTGAAGAAGTGGCCTGGTACATAGGCTGGCCCATCTGTCGCCTGGTTACGTTCAACTCACGCCCTGGCGAGCGCATCACGGAATCAGACCAGGCTTCAGGGATGACCCAGTTCATGGTGTCCATGACGGGACTGGTCTCACTCTTGGCGTTAGGCGCGTGCATTGCTCAGCTGACGGGATAGAGCGCCGCGGCAAGCGAGTGACATGGTCGAGTAGAAGGCTGACAGCGGATTGCCGCGTCTACGCAGCACAAGGTGAGCCGAAAAGATGGCAGAAGACAAAAAATCACCAGTCCCGCACAGCCCTTCTACCTTCTGCCCTGGACGTCTTTTCCCTCATCTTATCCACAGCACTTTCCCCAGATTTTGTGCATGAAGCACAGGCACAGGGCCGCCATCTGCCAGATGACTGAGCAGTCTGTACAAGTTATTGATTCATTGAGATATCGCGACTGGCGATAGCGCCTTCCAGGTGTCATCGGGCAAAAACTGAGCGACCTCGACCACGCCGCGCAGACACTGACTGGAACGCGCTTTTGCGCAGTTTACCCACAGGGCTGCCAACAGATTGTGTGAGCAGAGTGGAGCGCAAACCATGCACCCCACTCTGCAGGACAGGCGATTACTTCAAACGCGGCTGCACGATGATCTTCACTGCCGATTCATTGTTGTGAATCAGGGTGTCGAAGCCCTTGGCGACCAGGTCGTCGAGTTGAATACGCTGAGTGATGAAAGGTTCGAGGTCGATCTTGCCCTCCTCGACCAGCTTGATGGTTTCCGCATGGTCGTTGCAGTAGGCAATGGTGCCGCGCACGTCCAGTTCCTTCATCACCACGCTGTGAACGTTGATGGTGGCCGGATGGCTCCAGATCGACACGATCACCACTACACCTGTGGGCTTGGTCGCGGCGACCAGGGCATCCATCACCTTGTTCACGCTGGTGCACTCGAAGGCCACATCCACACCTTTGCCGCCGGTGAGCGCCATCACCTGCTCGACCACATCCACCTGCGACGGGTCGAGAATGTGATCGGCAACGCCGGACTCGCGGGCCTTCTCTTTGCGCTTGGCACTCAGCTCGGTGATGATCACGCTGAGGCCCTTGGCCTTGAGGATCGCCGCCAGCAGCAGACCAATCGGCCCGGCGCCACCGACCAGCGCCACGTCGCCAGCCTTGGCGCCACTGCGCACAAAGGCGTGGTGACCGACCGAAAGCGGTTCGATCAGAGCGGCCTGATCCAGAGGGATCTTGTCGGAAATCGGGTGAACCCAACGACGTTTGACGGCGATCTTTTCCGACAGGCCGCCGCCATGGCCGCCCAGACCGATGAAGTTCATGTCCTTGGACAGGTGATAGCGCTCCCCCGGCCCGGTGGGTACGTCATCGGCAATGATATAGGGCTCGACCACCACGTGCTGGCCGACCTTGATGTCGTCAACGCCCTCACCCACCGCGTAGACCACGCCGGAGAACTCATGGCCCATCGTGACGGGCGCCGACTCGCCGGAAATCGGATGCGGATGGCCGCAGGGTGGAATGAAGATCGGCCCTTCCATGAACTCGTGCAGGTCGGTGCCGCAGATGCCGCACCAGGCCACTTCGATACCCACGGTACCGGGTTTGACGACAGGCTCTGGGATGTCCTCGATACGAATATCGCCCCGGTCGTAAAAACGTGCTGCTTTCATGCTTCAACCTCCATGGTCACTTTGAGTCGACTCATACATCCTGCAGGAAATACGCAAGACCATGGCTGAAGCTTACGCGCGCAAAAGTTACAGCGAATTGCGCCACATCATGGCAATCGGGAACGGTGAGTACTGCTGCTCAATGGGACCCGCGGGCAATGCTCGCGAATTGCATCCGCCGGCGCACACAACGCGGACAAAAAAACGGGCCTTGCGGCCCGAAAGTACTCCACCTTGAAGAGTCCGTTTACAACGCATGTGACTGGTACAGTTCGGTCAGTGCCTCCCCCCGCAGATACGCCAGCTCAGCGGAACGACGGTCACGCGGTCGCGCCAACGGCACAGCCAGCTCCCGCTGCAGGCGACTCGGAGAGCCGCCGAGGATCAGCACCCGGTCACTCAGATAGAACGCTTCCTCCAGATCGTGGGTGACCAGCAGCACGGCTATCTCGTAGCGCGCCCCAAGCTCCACAACCAGGTCCTGCAGTTTCATGCGGGTAAAGGCATCGACCGCACTGAAGGGTTCGTCGAGCAGCAACACCTGCGGTTTGCCGTACAGCGCACGGGCGATGGCCACGCGCTGCGCCTGACCGCCGGAGAGGTGCTTGGGTAGCGCCTGGCCACGCCCCCGCAGGCCGACATCACAGAGCAGTTGTTCTACCCAGGACTCATCCGCCACCCAGCCATCGGCAAAGCCGACGTTTTGCGCCACGCTCAGCCAGGGCATCAGCCGGGGCTCCTGAAACACCACGCCGATGCCGTTGCCACGGCCGAAGTTGAGCAGCGGGTTGAGCTCCAGTCCGCCCTGATAATCCTGATCCAGCCCGGCGGCAATACGTAGCAAGGTGCTCTTGCCGCAACCGGAGGGGCCGAGCAGGCTGACCACTTCGCCAGCGGCCAGGCTCAGGCTGACGTCGTCGAGCACGCGGACATCAGCGAAGGCCTTGTGGATATTCTGCAGTTTCAGCAGCGCACTCATGCTCCGCCCTCCCCGCCCTGGAAGCTGTCGCGCCAACGCAGAGCACGGGTTTCCCAGGCCTTGAGCAGGCTGTCGCTGAGCTTGCCAAGCAGCGCCAGCAGCAGGATGGCGGCGATCACCAGATCAGGCCGCGAGGTTTCCCGGCCGTCGCTGAGCAGATAGCCGAGACCCCGAGTCGCAGCGATCAGTTCTGCGGCAACGAGGAACATCCAGCTCAAGCTGAGCGCGCCACGCAGACCGGTGAACAGACTCGGCAGCGCCGCAGGCAGGAGAATCCTGCGCACCAGCGCCAACGGAGAAAGGCCATAGAGACGACCTACCTCCACCAATTTGCGATCGATGTTGCGGATGCCCGCGAGCAACGCCAGGTACACCGGAAAGAACGCGCCAAGGGCGATCAACACGATCTTCGGCGTTTCATCGATACCCAGCCAGAGCAACAGCAGCGGCACCCAGGCCAGACTGGGAATCGCACGCAGGGCCTGGAAGGTGGGCTCCAGATAAGCCTCGGCGCGCCGGCTAAGCCCGACCCAGGTACCGATGACGATGGCCAGCGCGACACCTATGGCAAAACCGCCGCCCACGCGGAGCAGGCTGGCACTCAGGTGACGCCACAGCTCCCCGCTCTGCGCCAGTGCGTAAAGTGTTTGCGCCACCTGGCTCGGCGCGGGCATCTGGTGCGCAGGTAGAACACCGCTGCGCACCAAGGTTTCCAGCAGGCTCAGCAACAACAAGGGCACTACCCAACCGCGCAAGTCGGTCAGTGCCGGCCGCCAGCCTGGCAGCCGTTCAGCCCAACGGCCGATGGCGAGATTGAGCACACCCATAGGTCAGTTCTCCGCCTTGGCCACATTCGACTGACCAATCACCTTGGCAGCGAGTTGCGGCTGGATAAGTTGCTCAACCACCTGAGCCACATCCGTCCCTGGGCGCACCAGTTGCTCCTCGAGCAGAATCGGCGCTGATGCCTGCAAGGCCGCGATATGTTCTTGCCCCGGCTGTGGATTGCTGAAGTCGGTACGCGACAACTGCAACTTGGCCACCGCCAGCGGCAGCTTGGCTTCGTCGGCCAATAACTGCGCCAAATCGTCCGGGTTGGCGATGGCCCACTGACGCGCCTGCTCATAGGCCCCAATAACCTGCTGAATGAGCCCCGGCTGGTCCTTGGCAAACTGCTCGGTGACACTGAGCACGCTGTAGCTGTTGAAGTCACGATTGCGGTATAGCAAGCGCGAGCCCGCTTGCAGCTCGCTGGCCGCCATCAGTGGGTCAAGCCCGGCCCAGGCCTGTACGTCACCTCGCTCCAGCGCGACGCGCCCATCCGGGTGTTGCAGATGGACGATTTCCACATCGTTCTTGTCCAGTCCGGCCTGCTGCAGACTCTGCAGCAGGAACAGGAACGGATCAGTACCCTTGGTGGCGGCAACCTTCTTGCCCTTGAGCTCTGCCAGCGACTGGATGGACGAGTCCTTGGGTACCACCAGCGCCGTCCACTCCGGGCGGCTGGCGACGTAGACGGTGTTGATCGGCGCGCCATTGGCGCGGCTGAGCACAGCAGCCAGGCCGGCTGTGGAAGCGAAATCGGTACTACCACCGTTGAGGTATTCCAACGAGCGGTTGCTGCCCTGGCTGAACACCCATTTGACGCTGATACCCTGCGGCGCGAGGGCTTTCTCCAGCAGTCCCTGCTGCTTGAGCACCAGGCTGGTAGGGGCATAGTAGGCATAGTCCAGCCGAACTTCTTTCGGCGGCGCGGCGTGTACAGCGGTTGGCAACCAGGCGGCGAAAAGTGCCGCCAGGCCGAGGCGCAAGGCGTGTTTCTTCATGATCATCTCCTCATGGAAATTACTGCCTTCCGGCCCGTTGACGGGCCGGTCAGGAGATGTGCGGGGCAGTGCTTACAGCAGCGGCAAGCTGTAGGTCACGTAGAGGCGGTTCTCGTCCAGGTCGGTGGCCGTGGTGCTGGAACGGAAACTGGCGTTGCGCCAGGAGAACCCCAGCCCCTTCAGTGCGCCGTCCTGCAGCGTGTAATCCAGGCGTATGTCACGCTCCCATTCCTTGTCTTCGCCCTGGGCCTTGTCGATGTTGTCGCCCGACAGGTACACCAGCGATGCCTTCAGGCCTGGCACACCCAGCTTGCCGAAGTCATAGGCATACCCCGCCAGCCAGGTGCGCTCGCCCGCATTCTGGAACTTGCCGATCTGGCGGTCGGTGATCAGGTAGGACGTCGAGCCGTCACCCTGATCCAGGAAGGGAAAGGCACTGTCGCCCGATACCTGCTGGTAGCCGGCACTCAGCTCGTGACCACTGTGGCTGTATGTGAACAACGCGCTCCAGGTGCGGTTATCCACCTCGCCCGTCTTGCTGTCGCCCGCTCGCCAGTAACCATTGCTGCGGTATCCCTCGGCACGGCCGGAGGCGCTGCCGTTCTTGCCGTCGGAGTCGCTGTAGAAATAGCGCAGGTCGGTCTTCAGGTTGCCACCGCCGAGGCCCCAGTTGTGCACCAGCCCCAGGAAGTGCTGTTTGTAGAAGTCCTCAAGGTTGCCGTAGTAGTACTGCGCGGTCAGGTCCTTGCTGAGCTTGTAGTCGCCGCCGGCGAAGTAGAACGTGTTGACGAACTGACCGGTCGTGGCGTTGTTGGCGCCGGCGATGGACAGACCGCGGGAGTCGGTGGAGCTACGGCCCTTGGCATGTTCGAGCTGGCCGGCGGTCAGGGTCAGGCCGTCGATCTCGTTACTGGTGATCTGCCCACCCTCGAACAGCTGTGGCAACAGACGCCCATCGTTGAAGCTCACCACCGGCAGCTTCGGCTGCAGGGTGCCGATGCGCAGCTCGGTCTTGGAGATACGCGCCTTGGCCGTCACGCCCGCCTTGCTGTAATCGTCCACCGCGCTGTTGTCGCCATCCAGCGGGAACAACTGCCCCGGATTGCGCTCACGCCCCACCTTGTCGGTGCGGCCACCGGAGTCCAGCTTGACCCCCAGCAGGCCAATGGCATCCACCCCAAAGCCTACGGTGCCTTCGGTGAATCCGGACTGGAAATTGAGGATGAAGCCCTGGCCCCACTCGGCGACCTCGGCATTGTTGTTGTCGGTGTTCTTGGCGTTACGGTCGAAATAGAGGTTACGCAGGGTCAGGTCGACCTTGCTGTCTTCGATGAATCCGGCGGCGCTCGCTTCTGTGGCCAGGGCGGCCAGGGCGACGGCCAGCGCCAGGTTGGACTTGTTCATGCTCGATGCTCCAGGTGCTGTGTGGCTGTTATGGGCTGGGCACTGCACAGGGGCTCGGCGGACGACCGACACGACGAAACGGCATGAGAGCCCCTGATTCGGGCCCGATGCGGTGGTCCGCTGTCGGCTGGTGGCTAATCTACGAGACGATGGATAATCTCTAAAAAGAATTATTTTTTACTTTGTAGTAACTAAATTGCATATAAGACGTGTCGCGTGACGACACCTAAGCTAATTCCTAAAAATTATTTATTGGATATTTTTTATATCGATTAGCTTCTCTTCACCGGATCACCGGACTTCTTTCCCTGAACACTGAAGTACGCGTGGTCCGCCTCTGTCCATGGCTGGCACGTGTCCGCATCGAGAGCCCGCCATGTCCCAGACACACTCCAGACGCAGCACCCTGATCGCCGTTTCCCTGGCCGTTGGCCTGCTCGCGGCGCCACTGGTCGACGCAGCCGAACAGCTGCGCATCGGCTACCAGAAATCCTCCACGCTGATCAGCCTGCTGAAGAGCCAGGGCACGCTGGAAAAAGCCCTGGCCGAGCAGGATATCCAGGTCAGCTGGCACGAATTCCCCAATGGCCAGCCACTGCTGGAAGCACTCAACGTCGGCAATATCGATCTCTCTGCCGATGTCGCCGACACCGTGCCGGTGTTCGCCCAGGCCGCTGGCGCCGACCTCGCCTACTTCGCCCAGGAAGCCCCCTCACCCAGCGCGCAGGCGATTCTGGTGCGCGAGGATTCGCCGATCAGAACCCTGGCCGACCTCAAGGGCAAGAAGATCGCCGTGACCAAAGCAGCCGGTGTGCATTACCTACTGATTGCTGCGCTGCAGCAGGCCGGTCTGAAATTCAGCGATATCGAGCCGGCCTATCTGACCCCGGCCGACGGTCGCGCCGCCTTCGAAAACCGCAAGGTCGATGCATGGGTCACCTGGGAGCCCTTCCTCAGTGGCGCCCAGCAACAACTGCCGACACGCATCCTCGCTGACGGCAAGGGCCTGGCCGACTACCAACGCTACTATCTGACCAGCGCCAGCTTCGCCAGGAATCATCCACAGGTCCTGCAGAGCGTGTTCGCCGAACTGGTGAAAGCCGGTGACTGGCTGCGCGCCAACCCCAGCCAGGCCGCAGCGATACTCGGCCCGCTGTGGGGCAACCTCGACCCGGCCATCGTCGAGCAGGCCAATGCCAAACGCAGCTACCAGGTACGCCTGGTGCAGCCAGCAAGCCTGGCCGAGCAGCAGAAGATCGCCGACGCCTTCTTCGCCGCCAGTCTGCTACCCAAGGCGGTCGACGCCAGCCAGGTAACCATCTGGAGCGCCGCACAATGAGCGTCGAAGCCCGCCTGCACCCGAGCCTGCGTGACGATCCGCTGTTTGCCGCGCACCTGTTCCCCGTGGATTTCGGCAACCGCACGGCCAAGGTCGAACGCCTGGCCAGGCGTCTGGCGGCCAGTGCGGTGGAACGGGACCGAGCCGGTGGCAGCGCGCAGGCAGAACGCGAGCTGCTGCGTGAGAGCGGCCTGCTGCCCCTGGCCGTGCCGCAGCAATACGGTGGCCCTGGCGTGGCCTGGCCAGAGATCTATCGCATCGTGCGCTACCTGGCGGCGGCGGACAGCTCGCTGGCCCACCTGTTTGCCTTCCAACACCTGCAGGTGGCGACCATCCTGCTGTTCGGCAACCCTGAACAGCAGCGTCACTGGCTGACGCGCACGGTGCAGGAGCGCTGGTTCTGGGGTAACGCCACCAACGGTCGCGACACCGGTCTTGCGCTCAGTCCGCGTGAAGAACACTACGAGCTCAATGGCAGCAAGTCGTTCTGCTCCGGCGCACTCGGCGCCGATGCGCTGGTGGTCAGCGCCCCGCGCGGCAAGAACCAGGACGACCGGGTATTCATCGTCGTGCCCAGTCAGCGCGAGGGGTTGGCGGTAAACAGCGACTGGGACGGCTTCGGCCAGCGCCAGACCGACAGCGGCACGGTGCAGTTCGAGCAGGTCTTCGTCGATGCCAGCGAGCTACTCGGCCCGGTCGGCCCCAGCCCGCGCACCACCTTGCGCGCCTGCCTGTCGCAGCTGATCCTCACCCAGCTCTACCTGGGCAACGCCCAGGGCGCACTGGATGCGGCGCTGCGCTATACCCGCGAACAAAGTCGCCCATGGCCGACGGCGGGCGTGGCCAAGGCCAGTGACGACCCATTCATCCAGCAACGCTACGGGGAGCTGTGGCTACGCTATCGCAGCGCCCTGCCGCTGGCCGAACACGCTGCGCAGCGCCTGCAAGCAGCCTGGGAGAAACCGGCGCTGACCGCCGCCGAGCGTGCCGAAGTGGCACTGGCCATCAGCGAAGCGAAGGTGGTGGCGGTACGTGCCGCACTGGACATCACCAGCCAGATCTTCGAGGCCATGGGCGCCCGCGCGACCAGCTCGCGCTATGGCTTCGACCGATTCTGGCGTAACGTGCGGGTGCACAGCCTGCACGACCCGATCGACTACAAGGTGCGCGACCTCGGCCACTGGCTGCTCAGCGGCCAGGGCCCGCAAGCGTCGCTGTACAGCTGACCGGGGCACGCCATATACCAGCAGGGGCAGTGGGAGGGCTTTCGCCGCGATCTTGTCGTCTGATTCTGATGTCGCGGGCCTACCCCGGCTTGCAGCCGGGCGGCCTTACGCCTCGGCAGCCACAGTGACCGAACGAGAAATCGCCAGCCCCGCTCAGCCCTTGCCCCACCTAGCCTGGCCGCGTTTTCCCGCACCTTATCCACAGCGCTTTCCCCAGATTCTGTGCACGACTCCCAGTAACACACTCCGCCTTGCTCTGCTGGTGAAAACCCGAGCCAAGTGATTGATTAAAATCGATATACCACTTGGCAATAACGCCAGCGAAGCGTCATTGGGTAAAAACTGAGCGGCCTACCGCAGCCTGCTTGAATGCTAGGCGCGAAGGGCTTTTGCAAAGGTTATCCACAGGACTGCCAACAGAATCTGTGAAGGAATCGGGAGGCAGGCGGACAGCCGTCAGCCGTTGTACAGATAGACCACCAGGCGCTTCTCGGGGCTGACGACGATCAGGCCGATCCGACCATAGGCGGAATAGCTGCCCGGGCTGTTGATAAGGCCATCGACATCGCGTATCAACGCGGCGGCCACCTCGATGCAAAAGCCGTAACGGCAGAGGTAATCAAGGCTGCTCAGCGACTGCTGGCGACTGTCCACAGGCCAGTGCCGCTCGTCCGGGACGATCGGCGTTTCTTTCCAGTCGCGGTACGAGCCGCGCCAGCGCCGCGGTGGATGCGGACAAGCGATAGACGAGAATCCCGGTCTCACGGCCAACCGGCACCTCTCTGCAACCCCCACACACGAAAACGCCCGACATGTCGGGCGTTTTCGTGAGCGCGGAACCTTGTTTACATGCCGGCGGCGTTCAGCAGCGGGTTGCCGTTGGCGCCGGCGCCGCCATTGGTCTTGTAGGCGTCCAGCAGTTTGCCGGCCTTGCTCCACTCGAACACGGTGGACTCGTTCTTGTTCGGCGCGCCGGGCAGTGCGGTGATCAGGCTGTAGTCGTACTTCCACACTTCCTTGCCGCTCAGCTCGGACTTGGAATTCGGATAGCCAATCTGGTTGACCACCTCATCCTGGCTGGCGCCGGAGCCCTTCAGCTGTTGCACGGTTTGCGGGGTGATGTAGGTACCGGTTTCGTAGTCCAGCGGGGTACGCCCGCCACACCCTGCCAGCAGGGTCAGGGAGAGGGCCGCCGCGGCGATGAGGGTTGTCTTTTTCATGTTGGATATCCTTGGTTTGATCCGTCCATACCGCCAACAAGGCCTTTGCGTCACGGAGAGAAGCGACAAAAGACGCGGTAACGGGCGAGCATAAGGACGGCCAGACATAGCAGCCATAGCACAGAGGAGCTAATGGCCCTGTGCCTGCAAACCCACGCGGAAAATGCCGGGCCTGCAGGCGCAGGCCCGCAGGCATCAGGCCGCCTTGCTCGGCGCCGCATCCTCGAAACGGTCGACCTTGCGCAGGCTCTTGAAACCGAGCATCCAGCCGCCGGTCACCAGCAGGGTGCAGGCGCACCCGAGCAACGCTGCCGGCACGACACCGAACCAGGCGGCACTGGTGCCGGCGCGGAATTCGCCCAGTTCGTTGGAGGAACCGATGAACAGCATGTTCACCGCGTTGACCCGGCCGCGCATAGCGTCAGGGGTGGAGAACTGCACCAGGGACGAGCGGATGTACATGCTCACCATGTCCGCACCACCGGCCACCATCAGCGCGGCGAAAGACAGCCAGAACAGGCTGGATAGGGCGAACATCAGGTTGGCCAGGCCGAACAGCGCCACCGCGCCGAACATCACCAGGCCGACATGGCGGTTGAAGGGTCTCATGCTCAGGTACAGGCCAACGGACACTTCGCCAATGGCCATGGCGCTGCGCAGCAGGCCCAGACCGGTGGGACCGACCTCAAGGACTTCCTGCGCGTAGATCGGCAGCAATGCGACAACGCCGCCGAGCAGCACGGCGAACAGATCCAGGGAAATGGTGCCAAGGATGATCGGCCGCGTGCGGATGAAGTGAATACCGGCGGTAAAGCGCGTCCAGGCGCCCGCCTCCAGCGCCTGCATCTTCTCGGCATAAAGCACCGGCACACGCCTGAGCAACAAGGCGCCAGCGACGAAACCGAGCAGGCAGACCGAGTAGGTCAGGCCGCCGCCACCGATGGCGTAAAGGCCACCGCCAATGACCGGCCCGGAAATGGTCGCCGTACGCATGAGCATGCTGTTGGCGGCGATGGCCGCAGAAAGGCGCTCGCGCGGCACGATCTGCGGCAACAGGCTGCCCAGAGCAGGCCCGGTAAAGGCCCGACCGCAGCCATAAAGCACCAGCACAGCGTAGTACCAGTTCACCGCCGCATCATTCAGCGCCAGCCATAGCAGGGCCGCAGCACAGACGCCCTCCAGCAGCCAGCTGAGCATAAGGATCAGGCGCCGGTCGTAACGATCGATGAGATCGCCAGCCGGCATCAGCAGCACCAGCATCGGAATGAATTGCGCCAGACCGACGTAGGCCAGCGACAGCGGGTCGCGGGTCAGGTCGTAGATATGCCAGGCCACCACCACAGCCTGAATCTGCATGGCGAATACGGCCATCAGACGTGCGGTGAGAAAAGGCAGGAAGCCGGGAAGCCGGTAAACGGAGGAGGAAGCGGCAGCAGACACGGGTTAAGCCTCAAGACATGACCGGTGGGTTCCAGTCGAGGAGTAGCCGGCCAATCTACGGCAACGCACCGCGTTGGGGCAATCAGGCGAACAGGCTGTTGCGTAAATTGCACTGCGGACCTCGCAGAGGCGTCAGAGGCCGCCTCCACCCGACACAGGGCCATTCACACGACAGCGCCTGATCCGGTCGCTGTAGGAGCGGCGCCCCGGCGCGAAGACGAATACGGCCACACCGCAAGATTGCGTCGTGTGCTCCGTTCGCCGCGGAGCGCGGCTCCTACACGTGTTTGCAGGCGGGTGCCGCCCGCAAGTTTTCAGACTAGACGAAGGCCTGGTCGCCAAAACCGCGAGGCAGACGCTGCGGCCCCGGCAGCGCCGCCAGGCGTGCTTCCCAGGAGGCGCGCCAGTCATTGACGGCACGGGTAGCTTTCGCTCGACGCGCTGCACGTCGGGCGGCGTTGCGGGCATTACGCCGCGCTTCGGTAAACACTTCGGTCTTACGGCAATTGCGGCATTTGACCTTGGCCAGGTCGGTGGTGGAGGGCAGTTTTTCACCATGAGAGCCACAGGCGAGGTGGCCAGAGACTTTGTAGTGCGTAACCATCGCGTTATCTCCTGATTGTGGGCACCCGACTGCAGCCAGTCGGTCTACACCCCTCAGAAAATGGGACTGTACAAGCACGACGGTGGTTCATTGGCGGCCGACCAAGTGGCAACTCGCCCCTGGCCGCCTACCCCGGCGAGCGGTTCTAATAACTCTTTTTGCAGGAACACCAGCATGCCTCTGAGCCCCGACGAGCTCGCCCAGATCAGCGCCCTCACCCTGACCCACTATCAGGACAGCGCCGAGGATTTTCGCGAGGGCACCCGCGACCACGACGTCAGCCAGAACATCGCCGCCCTGCTGCGGCATATCGAGGCGGAGAAACCCTGGCGCATCCTCGACCTCGGCTGCGGCCCCGGTCGCGATTTGCGCACCTTCAGCGCGCTCGGCCATCAGCCCGTCGGGCTGGACGGCTGCGCCGAATTCGTCGAGATGGCGCGCGCCGACAGTGGCTGCGAGGTGTGGCAGCAGAACTTCCTCGCCCTGAACCTGCCCGAGGCGCGTTTCGACGGTATCTTCGCCAACGCCAGCCTGTTCCATGTGCCGGACCAGGAGCTGCCGCGGGTGCTCGGCCAGTTGCATGCAACGCTGAAAAACGGTGGTGTGCTGTTCAGCTCCAACCCGCGTGGCGACAACCAGGAGGGCTGGAACGGCCCACGCTACGGCAGCTACCACGACCTGGAACGCTGGCGCACGCGACTGGCTGCCGCTGGCTTCGTCGAGCTGGAACACTACTACCGCCCCGAGGGCCTGCCGCGTGAGCAACAACCCTGGCTGGCCAGCGTCTGGCGTGCGGCCAAATCACCAGCCTGAAGCGACTCACAATGGGGCAAAGGTTCGGTCCGTGCATTCTTTTGGGCTGTATTCGACGCGTGCGCCACAAGCCACAGAATCGCGCCAGGCCAGTGAGAGCCCGGCCTTGAGCACTTCGACAGGGATTGGCACAGCCACTGCATAACGCCAGACAAGCCCGGCAATCCGGGCAACCCACTCGGTCAACGGCGATCGAACAGCCAACGCAGGCAATTGGGTAGCGACGTGCCTTCGAGCGGCACGCGACAGAACAGGCAAAGGCGCCTGGAACCGCAAGGTTTCAGGCGCTTTTTTTTGCCGCAAGAAAACCTGATGAGCTTTCGCCGGGAACCACCATGAACAGCACAGCACGCCCCAGCAACAAGCAACGCCTGGTCATCATCGGCAACGGCATGGTCGGCCATCACTGCGTCGAGCAACTGCTTGTCGCCGGTGCGCTGGACCATTACCAGATCGACGTATTCGGCGAGGAAGCGCAGCGCGCCTACGACCGCGTACACCTGTCCGAATACTTCGCCGGGCGCGACGCCGAGTCCCTGGCGATGAGCAGCGCCGACCTGTACGCGCAAGCCGGCCTGTACCTGCATCTGGCTGCGCCTGTGCTGGAGATCGACCGCGCCGCGGGCGAGGTGATCACCGCCAAGGGCCGCTTCGCCTACGACAAGCTGGTGCTGGCCACCGGCTCCTACCCCTTCGTGCCGCCCATCGCAGGTGCCGAGGGCGATGCGCGCCTGGTCTACCGCACCCTCGACGATCTCGACGCCATCCGCGCTGCCGCCCAGGGCAAACGCCGCGGCGTGGTGGTCGGCGGCGGTCTGCTTGGCCTGGAGGCGGCCAACGCGCTGAAGTCGCTGGGACTGGAAGCGCACGTGGTGGAATTCGCCCCACGCCTGATGCCGGTACAACTCGATGACTTCGGCGGCGCCGCGCTCAAGCAGCGTATCGAAGACCTCGGCGTCGGCGTGCACCTGAACAAGGCCACGCAGTCGATCAGCGCTGGCAGCGACTACCGCTACCGGATGAACTTTGCCGACGATGACTGCCTGGAAACCGACCTGATCGTCTTCTCCGCCGGCATTCGCCCACAGGACGCTCTGGCCTGTGCCTGCGCCCTGGAGCTTGGCCCACGCGGCGGCGTGGCGATCAACGACCAATGCCAGAGCAACGACCCGGCGATCTATGCCATCGGCGAATGCGCAGCCTGGAATGGCGGCATCTTCGGCCTGGTCGCACCCGGCTACCAGATGGCGCGCAACGTAGCCGCGCAACTTTGTGGTGGCGAGGCGCAAGCGTTTCTCGGCGCCGACATGTCGACCAAACTCAAGCTGCTCGGCGTCGATGTCGGTTCCATCGGCGATGCCCACGGCGCAACGGCCGGCGCACGCAGCTACCGCTATATCGACGAGGCCACGTCCAGCTACCGCCGCCTGGTGGTCTCTGCCGACGGCAAGCAGGTGCTCGGCGCCGTACTGGTCGGCGACAACAGTTACTACGACACCCTGCTGCAGTACGCGCAGAACGGCATCAAGCTGCCGGATGACCCAGCCAGCCTGATCATGCCCGCCGGTGGCGGTGCCCCGGCTCTCGGCGCCGATGCCCTGCCGGACAGCGCCACCATCTGCTCCTGCCACAACGTCAGCAAGGGCTCGGTGTGCGCGGCCATCGATGCCGGTTGCTGCGATGTCGCCGGGGTCAAGGCCAGCACCAAGGCCGCCACTGGTTGCGGCGGCTGCGCGGCCCTGCTCAAGCAGGTGGTCGAGCACGAACTGAGCGCACGCGGCGTGGCGGTCGACAAGAGTCTGTGCGAGCACTTCGCCCACACCCGCCAGGAGCTCTATCACTTCGTCCGCGTCGAGGGCATCGAGACGTTCGAGGACCTGCTGGCCAGGCATGGCAAGGGCCACTTGGGTTGCGACATCTGCAAGCCGGCGGTGGGCTCGATCCTCGCCTCCTGCTGGAACCGGCCGATCACCGAGCCGGCGCTGATTGCGCTGCAAGACACTAACGACACCTTCATGGCCAACATGCAGAAGAACGGCACCTACTCGGTGGTGCCGCGCATTCCCGGCGGCGAGATCACCCCCGAAGGGCTGATCGCCATCGGCGCGGTGGCGAAGAAATACGACCTTTACACCAAGATCACCGGCGGCCAGCGCATCGACCTGTTCGGCGCCCAGCTGCACGAGCTGCCGGATATCTGGGGCGAACTGATCGCAGCCGGTTTCGAGACCGGTCACGCCTACGGCAAGTCGCTGCGCACGGTGAAGAGCTGCGTCGGCAGCACCTGGTGCCGCTACGGCGTGCAGGACAGCGTGGCCATGGCCCTGCACCTGGAGAATCGCTACAAGGGCCTGCGTTCGCCGCACAAGATCAAGTTCGCGGTCAGCGGTTGCACCCGCGAATGCGCCGAGGCGCAGAGCAAGGACATTGGCGTGATCGCCACCGAGAACGGCTGGAACCTGTACATCTGCGGCAACGGCGGCATGCGCCCACGGCATGCCGAACTGTTCGCCACCGACCTGGATGACGACAGCCTGGTGCGCATCATCGACCGCGTGCTGATGTTCTACATCCGCACCGCCGACAAGCTGCAGCGCACCTCGGTCTGGCGCGAGTCACTGGAAGGCGGCCTGGACTACCTCAAGGAAGTGATCCTGCACGACAGCCTCGGCCTGGCCGCCGAACTGGAGGCGCAGATGCAGCTGGTGGTCGAGCGCTACGAATGCGAATGGGCCGGCGCCCTGAAGGACGAGGAGAAGCTCAAGCGCTTTCGCACCTTCGTCAACGAAAAAGGCGGCGACCCGGATATCCGTTTCGTCCGCGAACGTGGCCAGCGCCGTCCGGCGCGCGCCGATGAACTGCAGCTGAT
The DNA here is from genome assembly GCF_050473265.1 of Pseudomonas pichavaramensis. Taxonomy (NCBI): domain Bacteria; kingdom Pseudomonadati; phylum Pseudomonadota; class Gammaproteobacteria; order Pseudomonadales; family Pseudomonadaceae; genus Pseudomonas; species Pseudomonas pichavaramensis. The sequence continues at coordinate 46,632 of NZ_JBJKFJ010000015.1, forward strand.
TCCCGTCACCGAGGAGGCCGTCTGATGAGCCCGTCCAACACCGCACGCGACCTGCACGCCGACTGGCAACCCCTGTGCCGCACCGCCGACCTGGTGGCCGGCTCCGGCATCGTCGCCCTGGCTGGCGGCCAGCAGGTGGCGCTGTTCTACCTGCCGGACAGCGAGCCGCAGGTATTCGCCATCGGCAACCGCGACCCGAAATCCGGCGCCAACGTCATCGGCCGCGGCCTGCTCGGCCACCTGGCCGGCGAGCTGGTGATCGCCTCGCCGCTGTACAAGCAGCACTTTCGCCTGCGCGACGGCGCCTGCCTGGAATACCCAGAGCAACAGCTGCCGGTCTGGCCGGTGCGCCTGCACGGCGAGCAGGTGCAAATCAGCCTGGGCTGAGTCCGTATCGCCTTCCCCAACACTTAACGAGAGAGCGCAAACATGTCCTACCTGGTCCCGACAGAATTCGTCACCAAGATGGTGGATGCCGGCGAGTCGAAGATTTTCATGTCGACCCGTGACACCCTGATCCGCGCCTTCATGGCGGGCGCCATCCTTGCCCTGGCGGCAGTGTTCGCCATCACCGTTAGCGTGCAGACCGGCTCAGCGCTGGTGGGCGCCATGCTCTTCCCGGTCGGTTTCGTGATGCTCTACCTGATGGGCTTCGACCTGCTCACCGGCGTGTTCATGCTCACCCCGCTGGCCCTGCTCGACCGTCGCCCCGGCGTCACCGTGAGCGGCGTGCTACGCAACTGGGGTCTGGTGTTCGTTGGCAACTTCGCCGGCGCGCTGACCGTGGCCTTCATGATGGCGTTCGTCTTCACCTATGGTTTCTCCACCGACCCGGGTGCCATCGGCGAGAAGATCTCGCACATCGGCGAGGCGCGCACCCTGGGCTACGCCGAATACGGCGCCGCCGGCTGGGCGACCATCTTCCTGCGCGGCATGCTGTGCAACTGGATGGTATCGATGGGCGTGGTCGGGGCGATGATCTCCACCACCGTGAGCGGCAAGACCATCGCCATGTGGATGCCGATCATGCTGTTCTTCTTCATGGGCTTCGAGCACTCGGTGGTGAACATGTTCCTGTTCCCCTCGGGCATCATCCTCGGCGGCGATTTCTCGGTGATGGATTACATGATCTGGAACGAGATCCCCACCGCGCTGGGCAACCTGGTCGGCGGCCTGGCCTTCACCGGCCTGACCCTCTACACCACCCACGTCAGAACCGCGCCCAAGCGCACCAGCTACAACTGAGGCGTGCCGATGAATCTGGCCGACGCCTCGCCGCGCAGCCGCCAGCCAGGGCGATTGCGCGTCAGCGTCGGCCAGTATTCGGACAAGGGGAAAAAGCCTCGCAACCAGGACTTCCATGGCCTGTGCGTACCGCACGCGGCGCAGCTCGACAGCAAGGGCATCGCCGTTGCCCTGGCCGACGGCATCAGCAGCAGCGAGGTCAGCCACATCGCCAGCGAGACGGCAGTGGCGGCCTTTCTCAATGACTACTACAGCACCAGCGACGCCTGGTCGGTGAAGACCTCGGCGCTGCGCGTGCTGGCCGCCACCAATGCATGGCTGCATGCGCAGAGCCGGCGCAGCCCGCATCGCTACGACCTGGATCGCGGCTACGTCTGCACCTTCAGCGCGCTGGTGCTGAAATCGACCACGGCGCACCTGTTCCACATCGGTGACGCGCGCATCTATCGTCTGCGCGACGCCGTGCTGGAGCCGCTGACCCAAGAGCATCGCCTGCAACTCGATGCCGACAGAAGCTACCTCAGCCGCGCACTGGGCATGCAGGCCCATCTGGAGGTCGACTATCAGGCCCTGACCCTGGAGGCCGGTGACCTGTTCCTGCTGGCCACCGACGGCGTGCATGCCTTCGTCGACGATCGCAGCTTGCGCACCTGCATCGACGCCAGCGCCAATGACCTGCAGCACGCCGCACAACTGATCGTCGAACGCGCGCTGGCCGGCGGCAGCGACGACAACCTGACCGTGCAACTGCTGCGCATCGAGCAACTGCCCGATGGCGAGGTCAGCGAGCTGCAGCAGCGCCTGGACGAACTGCCCTGCCCGCCCGCGCTGGAGGCGCCGTGTGAATTCGATGGCTACCGCATCCTGCGGCGGCTGCACGCCAGCGCACGCAGCCACCTGTACCTGGCGCGCGACTCGGCCAGCGACGCCATGCTGGTAATCAAGACGCCCTCGCAGGATTTGCAGCACGACACGCAGTACCTGCAACGCCTGCTGCTGGAGGAGTGGATCGCCCGACGCATCGACAACCCGCACGTACTCAAGGCGCATGCCGCGACGCGCAGGCGCCACTACCTGTACAGCGTCAGCGAATTCATCGACGGGCAGACGCTGGCGCAGTGGCTGCTCGACCACCCGCAACCGTCGCTGCAGGTGGTGCGTGACATGGTCGAGCAGATCGCGCGCGGCCTGCGCGCCTTGCACCGCCTGGAGATGCTGCATCAGGACCTGCGCCCGGCCAATCTGATGATCGACGCCGACGGCACCGTGAAGATCATCGATTTCGGCGCGACGCGCGTGGCCGGGCTGCAGGAAAGCGCTAACCACGAACCGGTGCTCGGCACCGCCCAGTACAGCGCGCCGGAATACTGGCTGGGGCTGCCGGCAACGGTAGGCTCGGACGTGTTCTCCCTGGCGGTGATTACCTACCAGTTGCTCAGTGGCCGCCTGCCCTACGGCACGGCCATGGCCAGGGCGCGAAGCCGTACGGCGCAGATGCGCCTGCGCTACCAGCCACTCGGCCGGCAGGACCTGCCGCCATGGCTGGACGATGTGCTACGCAAGGGCTGTCATCCAGACCCGAACAAGCGCTATCAGGACCCGGACGAATTCGCCCACGCCTTGCGCCATCCGGGCCAGGCGCTACTGCAGCGCAAACATCGCCCCCTGCTGGAACGTAATCCGCTGATGTTCTGGCAGCTGTGCAGCCTGACACTGGCGCTCGCCCTGCTGCTGGTTCTGCTCCGTTAACAGGCTGTTGAAAAACTACCTGCGTTGCCATTGCTGCGTTAAAAACAGGCCAAAAATGCTCATTTACAACTCGTAAACTGCGCTTTTTCGCCTGTTTTTGCCTTGCACTGGCTGCCTCGCCTACGTTTTTCAACGGCCTGTTAGCCCCGCTGGCAAAAGCCCGTCCTTACGGGCAAAATTTCCGCCAGCCCGATCCTGAACGACCTGCAGTGCGCTTCCCGGACGAAGCGCGGGCTGTTCCAGCCAACACGGCAGTTGCGCAGGCCGAACCTGCGTCGTTTTTCTTCAAGCAGGTACCGCAGCAATGCCGCCGATAGACCTCAACTCCGACATGATGTATCGCCTGCTGGTGCAGAGCGTGGTGGACTACGCCATCTACCTGCTCAGCCCCGAAGGTGTGGTGACCAACTGGAACGCGGGTGCACAGCGCGCCAAGGGCTACAGCGCTGCCGAAATCGTCGGCCAGCACTTTTCGGTGTTCTACAGCGAGGAAGAGCGCAAGGCCGGCGTACCGCAACGGGGGCTGGAACAGGCACGTGAAACCGGTCGCTTCGAGGCCACCGGCTGGCGCATGCGCAAGGACGGCTCATCCTTCTGGGCACACGTGATCATCGATGCCGTGCACGACCACGATGGCGAACTCCTCGGCTTTGCCAAGATCACCCGCGATTGCACCGAGCAGCAGCGTCTGCAGAATGCGCAGCGCGAGCAGGAGCGGCGCTTCCGCCTGCTGGTACAGGGCGTCAAGGACTACGCCATCTACATGCTCGACCCCCAGGGCCACGTGCAGAACTGGAATGCCGGCGCGCAGCGCGCCAAGGGCTACAACGCTGCGGAAATCGTCGGCCAGCATTTCTCGCTGTTCTATACCCCCGAGGACCGCGCCGCAGGGCTGCCGGCACAGGGTCTGGCAACCGCCCACCGCGAGGGCCGCTTCGAGGCCGAAGGCATCCGCCGGCGCAAGGATGGCTCGTCGTTCTGGGCCCATGTGATCATCGATGCGGTACGTGACGACGATGGCCAACTGATCGGCTTCGCCAAGATCACCCGTGACATCACCGAGCGCCGCCAGCATGAACAGGAGCTGCTCAAAGCCAAGGAGCTGGCTGAAAGCTACAGCGAGGAAATGAGCAAGCTGTCGCGCTTTCTCGACTCGGTGATCGGCAACATTCCAGCCAGCCTGATCGTCAGGAACCCTCTCAGCGGGGAAATCCTGCTGGCCAACCCGCAGGCCGAGCGCCTGTTCGGTTGCAGTGCCCAGGCGATGATCGGCCAGCATCCACGTGCCTGCCTGGCGCCGGTCATCGCCCGTTATATCGAAGCGCAGACCGAGCTGGGCGCGCGCAGCGACAACGGCCAGCCGACGGAAGAGTGCCTGCAAACCCCCTTGGGCGCGCGCACGCTGCGTACCCGCGTGGTGTTCAGCGAGGGCGAAGCAGGCCAGACCGGCTATGTGCTGATGATCGCCGAAGATGTCACCGACGAGCTGGCCGCACATGCCCAGATCCACCATATGGCGCATCACGATGCGCTGACCGGCCTGGCCAACCGCACCCTGTTCGCCGAACGCCTGCAGGAAGCGCTCGCCGAGAGCAGCGTCGGCCAATCACTGGTCGGCGTGCTGTGTCTGGACCTGGACAACTTCAAGAACATCAACGATGCCCTCGGCCACGCCTTCGGAGACCGCCTGCTGCGTTCGCTGGCGGTACGACTGCAGAACACGCTGCGTGATCACGACACGTTGGCCCGTCTGGGTGGCGACGAATTCGCCATCGTCCTGCGCCACCTGGACCACCCCAAGGATGCCCATCGCACCGCTCAGCGCCTGATCGATGTGGTGGCACCGGCATTCCTCATCGACGACCACAGTTTCACCGTTGGCCTGAGTGTCGGCGTGGCCATTGCGCCAAACGACCACGAAAGCGCCGACCAGCTGCTGCGCTACGCCGACATGGCGCTGTACGAAGCCAAACGCAACGGCCGCAATCGCTTTGAATACTTCCATCCAGAACTGGATGCCGCCGCGCGCCGCCGACGCACCATGGAAACGGACCTGCGCACGGCCCTGCACCTTGGCCAGCTGCAGCTGCATTACCAACCGATCATCGACCACCAGAGCGAACACATTTCCGGCTACGAAGCGCTGATGCGCTGGCACCATCCGCTCAACGGCCTGGTGATGCCCATGGACTTCATTCCATTGGCCGAGGAAACCGGGCTGATTCACGAGGTCGGCGCGCGTGCGCTCAACCTGGCGTGTCAGGAAGCGGCCAGCTGGGGCACCGAGCAGACGGTGGCCGTCAACCTGTCACCCGCGCAGTTCAGAAACCCGGAGCTGGTGCATATCGTGGCGCTGGCACTGCAGGATTCCGGCCTGACGCCGCAGCGTCTGGAGCTGGAGATCACCGAGTCCGTGCTGCTCGACAACAGCGACGGCAACATCGAGACGCTCAAGCGCCTCAAGGCTCTGGGCGTGACGATCGCCCTCGACGACTTCGGCACCGGCTACTCGTCGCTGAGCTACCTGCGCTCGTTCGCCTTCGACCGGATCAAGATCGACAAGTCGTTCATCAACGACATGGTCGACAGCCCGGAGGCGATGTCCATCGTGCGCGCCATCACCGGCATGAGCAGCAGCCTGCAGATCAAGACCACCGCCGAGGGCGTGGAGACCGAAGAACAGCTCGAACAACTCAAGGCCCAGGGCTGCTCGCACTTCCAGGGTTTCCTGTTCGGTCATCCCAAACCGGCCAACGAGCGCAAGCAGGAATCCTGACGAAAAAACCGCAACCCGGTCGGGTTGCGGCTTCGTGTGCCTTGCTCGCGTCTGACCGCTACCGTCAGCCCAGGATCATCTGCGCCGCGCGCTCGCCGATCATCATGCAAGGCGCATTGGTGTTGCCGCTGATCAGCGTCGGCATGATCGAGGCATCCGCCACCCGCAGGTTGCTCAGCCCACGGACCTTCAGATCAGGCGTCACCACCGCGGCATCGTCGGTGCCCATCTTGCAGGTGCCGACCGGGTGGAACACCGTGGCGGCGTTCTCGCGCAGGTGTGCCAGCAACTGCTCGTCGCTCTGCACCTGTTTCCCGGGCAACATTTCCTCGCCACGGATATCGTCGAACTCCGGCTGAGCCAGGATGCTGCGGGCCAGCTTGACGCCCTCCACCAACGCCCGGGCGTCGGCCTCGTCGCTGAGGAAGTTGAAGTCGATGCTCAGGCTGCGGCCTTCGCCCAGACGTACCTCGCCGATGCTTTTCGGGCGCAGCACACAAGTGTGGATGGCATAACCATGCCCCCACTCGAACAGGCGGCCGCGATGGCTGCGATACCCCGGCACGAAGTGCATCTGCACATCCGGCAGCTCGCCCGCCAGCGGCGTGCGGGCGAAGCCGCCTGCTTCGACGTAGTTGGTGGTCAGCCAGCCCATTCTGCGCGCCAGGTACTGGAACGGCGAAGCCAGCACCTTGGGCAGCGAGCCGAGCGAGAAGCCCAGCGACAGCGGGCTCTTTGAGCGCACGGTGAGCGTACCGTCAATATGGTCCTGCAGATTCTTGCCGACGCCGGGCAAATCGACCCGACTGGCCACACCCGCGGCCTCCAGTTCGGCCTTGGGGCCGATACCGGATTTCAACAGGATATGCGGCGAACCCAGGGCACCGGCGCAGAGGATGGTCTCACGCGCGCAATGCAAGGTGCGCCACTGGCCCTTCTCGCGCAGTTCCAGGCCGACCACGCGCTCGCCATCGAGCAGCAGGCGCTCCACCTCGCAGCCGGTCAGCACGGTAAGGTTGCTGCGCTGACGAACCGGTGCGACGAAGGCGCGGTAGCTGGACAGGCGCTTGGCATCCTTCTGGGTGACGTTGTAGATGCCGACCCCTTCCAGGGTACCGCCGTTGAAGTCGTCGTTACGGCGCAGCCCGATGTGACTGGCGGCGCTGATGTAACGCTCGGACAGCGGATTGGGATCACGCGGGCGGTCCACCAGCAGCTCACCCTGAGTGCCGTGATAGTGCGGGTTCTGGCCGAGCAGGTTGCCCTCGGACTTCTTGAAGTAAGGCAGCACATCGTTCCAGCCCCAGCCCGGGCAGCCGGCCGCTTCCCAGCGATCGTAATCACTGGCATCGCCACGGATGTAGATCATGCTGTTCATCGAACTGGAACCACCCAGCGCCTTGCCGCGCGGCGTGTGCAGTCGGCGCCCGGCGAGGTTCTTCTGCGGCGCCGAGAAATAGTTCCAGCTGAAGACCTTGCTCTTGTACAGGGTGATGGTGCCGGCCGGCACCTGCACACGCGGGCTGGCATCGCTGCCGCCAGCCTCGATCAGGCACACGCGCACGGCCGGGTTGGCACTCAGGCGGTTGGCCAGCACGCAACCGGCCGAACCGGCGCCGACGATCAGATAGTCGAAGCGATCGCTCATCTCAATGCACCTCTTCCATGTCGTCATGCAGCAAGCCGAGGATGTGGCGTTTCATGCGGATGAACTCCGGCTCCATCACCACATCGAGATTGCGCGGACGCTCGATGGGCACCTCGAGAATCTCCTTGATCCGTCCGGGACGGGCGCCCATCACGTAGATGCGGTCGGCCAGCAGAATGGCTTCGTCGATGTCGTGAGTGACGAACACCACGGTCTTCTTGCTGTTGCCCCATACCTGCAGCAGCAACTGCTGCATCTGCAGACGGGTCTGGCTGTCGAGCGCGCCGAAGGGTTCGTCCATCAGCAGGATCTGCGGGTCGTTGGCCAGGGCGCGGGCAATGGCCACGCGCTGCATCATGCCGCCGGAAAGCTGCTTGGGATAATGTTCGGCGAACTTGGCCAGACCGACTTCCTGCAGGTAGAACTCGACGATGGTACGGATCTCGGTGGCCGGCAGGCCGCGGCGTTTGAGGCCGAACTCGATGTTCTGGCGGACCGTCAGCCAGGGGAACAGGGTATAGCCCTGGAACACCATGCCACGATCGGCGCCGGGGCCTTCGACCTTCTGCCCGCCGACATAGATATCGCCTTCGCTCGGTTCGTTGAGGCCGGCGGTGAGGTAGAGCAGGCTCGACTTGCCACAGCCGGACGGGCCGACGATCACCGCGAACTGCTGGTCCGGCACCTCGAAGGAGACCCGGTCCAGAGCGGTGAAGGTGTCGCCCTTGGGCGACTGATAACGCAGGCTGACGTTGTCCACCTTGAGCCGCGCCTCGACCTCGGCGTACTGGCTGAGCGGAGGCATGATGTAGGGTTTCTTGGCTACTGCGCCCATGCGGCAATCCTCAGTCGGAGCAAGCGGAACAATTGGTCGGTCATCAGCCCGAGCAGGCCGATGATGGCGATGGCGAGGAAGATCACGTCCACCTGGAAGCCACGCATGGCCTTGAGGCTGATGTAGCCCAGGCCGCTGCTCGCGGCGACCAGCTCGGCCACCACCAGGTAGGTCCAGGCCCAGCCCATGGTCACGCGCAGCGTGTCGAGGATGCCCGGCAACGAGGCTGGGCCGAGTACGTGCAGCACCACGTCACGACGACTGGCGCCGAGGGTATAGCTGGCGTTGAGCAGATCCTTGGAAACGCCCTTGGAGACGTCGGCGATCATCACCAGTTGCTGGAAGAACACGCCGAAGATGATCACCGACACGCGCTGCTCCAGACCGATGCCGATCCACAGGATGAACAACGGCACGAAGCTGGTGACCGGCAGATAACGGATGAAGTTGACCAGCGGTTCGAGGAACGCCTGCACGATACGGAAGCTGCCCATCAGCAGCCCCAACGGCACCGATACCACCGAGGAAATGACGAAACCGATCAGCACCACTTCCAGGCTGGCCAGCACGTGCTTGCTCAGGGTCCCGTCACCGGCCAGACGAATACCGGCGGCGATCACGTCACCCGGTGTAGGTAGAAACATCGACGGCACCACGCCGCCATAGGAAAGCAGAGCCCACAGGCCAAGCACCAGCAGCCAGCACAGGCCGCTGACGCCGAGCACCAGACGGCCCGGCAGATCGACTTTTGGGGTCAGGCAGCGCTGCACCCAGGATTTTTGCGTGGCCATGAACCACCTCGTGTTGCGAAAGCTGAGAAGAACGCCAAGCCGTATGGGTTACCACGTCCGTTGTAGGAGCGGATTCATCCGCGAACTTCGCGGCTAAAGCCGCTCCTACAAGGCTGTGTCGAAGGCTTAGGGCGTAACGAACGTGGTATCGACCATGTCCTCGTATTTCACCGAGTAGGTCTTGCCTTGCAGGGCGCTCCAGGTTTCGTTGGCCAGCGCGATGATCTCGGCGATGTCGCCGGTCTGCCCGGCGGTGCCCAGCAGCTTCTCGCTCATGGCCTGGTCGTAGAACTTCACGCCCTTGGCTGCCTCGGCCAGGTCCTTGGGATCGGACAGATAGCCACCCACACCCTTGGCCATGATCTCGTAGGCCTTTTCCGGGTTGCTCTTGGTGAACTCGACCGCCTTGTACAGACCGGCAACCAGCGCCTTGACGTCTTCCGGCTGCTTCTCGATGACGTCGCAGTCCAGCGCCACCACGTCGACGATCACCCCGGGGGTTTCGCCGCTGTCGGCCAGCACCTTACCGCTGCCCTTCTGCTTGACCATGGTCAGGTTCGGCTCCCAGGTCACTGCCGCCGGCACGTGGCCGGCGATGAAGGCCGAGGCGGCATCATCGGCGGTCATGTTCTGCACTTCGACATCGGCCATGCTCATGCCAGCCTTCTTCAGCAGATAGCTCAGCCAGAACTGCGAAACCGAGCCCTCGTTGACCGCAACGGCCTTGCCCTTGAGGTCCTGCATGCTGGCAATGTCGTCGCTCACCACCAGGCCATCACCGCCGTGGGACTCGTCCAGGGCGGCCACCGCCTTGAAGCAGAAGTCCTTGGAGCGGTACTTGAGGATCTCGTCGATGGTCGAGGCCGAACCGGACAGCTTGCCCGAGGCCTGCGCAGCCATGTACATCGAGGCTTCCTCGATGGTGGTCAGCTGCAGGTCGAGACCGGCGTCCTTGAAGTAACCAAGGTCGCGGGCCAGGTACAGGGTGCCGTACCCCACCCAGGTGGTGTGACCGATGGACAGGGTACCGGCTTGAGCGGTGGCGGCCATGCCCGCAGCCAGTGCGGTGCACGCGAAGGAACGGACGATACGGTGGCGCAAGGATGATTTCATGAAGCACTCCCACAGCCTGTTGGCTCGTTATAGGTTTGCGTGGGGCAGAAGGCGGCCAGCGGCCAAGTGTCCTGCTCGGGCCAACCTCATCGGGCCGGCGCCTGGTTCTTCTCCGCCCTCTGCGGGGCGGTATCGGGTGATGCCTGTCGCGTTTGCTGTCGTGGGAGTGGCTGTTACAGCAGATTCAGCTCACGCCCGGTGCGGTCCACCGCACGCCGGGTTTTCTCCACCAGTTCGTCCAGCTCGGAGTGGGTGGCCACCAACGCAGGCGCCATGATCATGCGGCCGAGGGTGGAGCGGATGATCAGGCCTTCGTCGAAGCCGACCGTGCGGCAGTGCCAGGCGATGTCGTTCTCGTTGGCGAAACGCTTGCGCGTGGCCTTGTCTTCGGCGAACTGCAACGCAGCGACCAGCCCAGTGCCCTGGATGTCGCCAATCAGCGGGTGATCCTTGAAGGTGTCGCGCAGCAGTTTCTGCAGGTAGGGGCCGCTGTCGGCCTTGACTGTCTCGACGATTTTCTCGTCGCGCAGCGCGGTGAGGTTGGCGATGGCCACGGCAGCCGCCACCGGATGGCCGGCATAGGTCAGACCATGGGCGAACAGACCGCCCTCCTGCACCAGAGCGTCGGCAATGCGCTTGCCCAACACCAGGCCGCCCATGGGGATGTAACCGCTGGTCAAGCCCTTGGCGATGGTCAGGGTGTCCGGCTCGAAGCCGAAATGCTGATGGGCGAACCACTCGCCGGTACGGCCAAAGCCGCCGATCACCTCGTCGGCGCACAACAGCACGTCATACTGGCGACAGATGCGCTGCACCTCAGCCCAGTAGCTGGCCGGCGGGAAGATCATGCCGCCAGCCCCCTGGAACGGCTCGGCAACGAAGGCCGCGACATTCTCGGCGCCCAGCTCGAGAATCTTCGCCTCCAGCTCACGGGCAGCCTTGAGGCCGAAGGCCTCTTCGCTCAGCTCACCGCCCTCAGCGAAGTAGTACGGCTCGCCGATATGAGCGAAGTCCGGCAGCATGCCGCCCATCTCATGCATGAAGCCCATGCCGCCGAGTGCGGTACTGCCCAGGGTAGAGCCGTGGTAACCGTTCCAACGGCCGATCATGATCTTCTTCTGCGGCTTGCCGACCACCTGCCAGTAACGGCGCACGGTGCGGATCAGCACCTCGTTGGCCTCGGAGCCCGAGTTGGTATAGATGGCGTGGCTGTAGTGTTTCGGCAGCAGGCTGAACAGCAACTCGGACAGCTCCACCACACGCGGATGCGTGGTGTGGAAGAACAGGTTGTAGTACGGCAGCTCTTCGAGCTGACGCGATGCCGCGGCATTCAGGTCGGCACGGCCGTAGCCCAATGCGGTGCACCACAGACCGGACATGCCATCGAGATAGCGCTTGCCGTCGGTATCCCAGAGGTTCAGACCCTGGCCCTTGGCGATGACCAGCGCCCCTTCTTCATTCAGCGCCTTCTGATCGAGAAAGGCATGAATGTGGTGGGCAGCGTCCAGTGCCTGATATTCCTGAGTCGTATGCTTGGCAGTCATTGCAGGGGCTCCGCTGAAGCTGGGCGGTAGGGTGCGCCGTGCGCACCGTTCTCGGTCTGTTTGGGGCCATCCGGTGCGCGCAGCGCACCCTACGGACGGAACTGGAACCAGGTGGTTTTCAGCTGTGTGTACTTGTCGAACGAATGCAGCGACAAGTCGCGGCCGAAGCCGGACTGCTTGCCGCCACCGAAGGGCGTGGTGACATCCAGCGCATCCACGGTGTTGACCGATACGGTGCCGGCCTTGAGACGGCGGGCAACGCGGTGAGCGCGATTGAGGTCGTCGCTCCACAGCGAGGCGGCCAGGCCATAGATGCTGTCGTTGGCCATGGCCACAGCTTCGTCCTCGGCGTCGAACGGCTGCACCGCCAGGACCGGACCGAAGACCTCATCGCAGGCCAGACGACTGCCCGCTGCAACGCCGGTGAAGATGGTCGGCTCGATGAAGTTGTCCGAGCCATTGAACGTCAGTTGCCGGCCGCCAGAGACCAGGCGCGCACCATCGGCCTGAGCCCCCTTGATGAACGCCATGATCCGCGCGGTCTGCCGCGCCTCGACGATGGCCCCGGCGCGGCTGGCCGGATCCAGCGGGTCGCCCGGCATCCAGTTGCGCGCCTTGGCCTGCAGCCGCTCGACGAACTCATCATGGATCGAGCGCTGCACCAGCAGACGCGAGTTGGCCGAGCACACCTCACCCTGATTGAAGAAGATGCCGAAGGCCGCCTTTTCCGCTGCCAGGTCGAGGTCCTGGCAGTCAGCGAACACCAGGTTGGCGCTCTTGCCGCCACACTCCAGCCAGATCTGCTTGAGATTCGACTGAGCCGAGTAGCCCATGAAGTACTTGCCCACCTCGGTCGACCCGGTAAAGGCCAGGCAATCGACGTCCATATGCAGGCCGAGGGCCTTGCCCGCACTTTCGCCGAGACCGGGCACCACGTTCAGCACGCCCTCCGGCAGGCCGGCTTCCAGCGCCAGCTCGGCCAGACGCAGAGCGGAAAACGGCGATTGTTCCGCGGGCTTGAGCACCATCGAGTTGCCTGCCGCCAGCGCTGGAGCAAGTTTCCAGGCGGCCATGTCCAGCGGGAAATTCCACGGCACCACGGCGGCCACCACGCCGAGCGCCTCACGGGTAATGGTGGCGAGCACATTGGGCGCGCTGGGCGCGACTTCGTCGTAGAGCTTGTCGAGGCTTTCGGCGTACCAGCGGAACACGCCTGCAGCACCGGGCACGTCGATGTTCCAGGCATCCATAACCGGCTTGCCCATGTTCAGCGAGTCGAGCAGCGCCAGCTCGTCACGATTGGCCAGGATCAGTTCGGCCAGACGCAGCAGCACCTGCTTGCGCTCGGCCGGGGCGCGTTGCGACCAGACACCGGACTCGAAGGCCCGACGCGCGCTGCGCACGGCCTGATCGACATCCGCCTCGGCACAGGCGGCGACCTGCGCCAGCTGCTCGCCAGTGGCCGGATTGATAGCTGCGAACATCGCGCCGGATTGCGCCGCTACTCGGCGCCCGCCGATGATCGCCTGGGCGATGAAAGCTTGCTCTCGGGCTCGTTTTTGCCAGTCGCTGAGTTCGTACACCACTGTCCCCTTCTGCCGTTTTTGGCGAATTCGAGGTGATGGTGGCGCATGGCCGAAGATAGGAAAAATATTAAAAATATCGCCGGGACATACGAAAAAGATGGTCACACCAGCACCACGCCGGTGCATGCCGCCAACTACTAGTGCAACCCGCAAAAAACACCTCGCAACGCCCCGTCAGGCCTGCATGCCGCACGCGCCACAACAGCGAATTGGCGCACCATTGCAGCGCGCAACAATCGACAGAGGGGCGGCCTGCAGGCCAATGCCAGCCAGTTAAGCCTGATTGCGCCGAACGGGTAGGAGCGGCGCCTCGCCGCGAACCAATACCACGCAAACTCGAAGCGCTTCGCCCCCCTACAGAAAGCGGCTTGGGGAGCTTTATCCAATCAGCATTAGCCTTCAGGTTATCTAGTCGTTACGCCTGCACGCCCCCAGCGACTGCGTCATCTGCTTGCAGGGCATGCATTCTGCTGACCCGCATTGCTGTCAATCACGCCGCGTGTACGGCTTTTGCAGGTAATCCGCACACAGGCTGCTGGCCAGGAAAAATATGGTCACTGGCAAACAAGATGCTCACCCGCGAACCGACCATCTGCGGTTAAGGTGAACGTCGCAAAGAAGATCATCAGAGGTCTGCGTGGCTGCCTACACCCTGCGTCAACTCAAGTATTTCGTCACCACCGTCGAATGCGGCAGCGTCGCCGAAGCGTCACGCAAGCTGTACATCGCACAACCATCCATCTCTACCGCGATCAAGGGGCTGGAGGAAAGCTTCGGCGTGCAACTGTTCATCCGCCACCATGCCCAAGGGGTATCCCTGACGCCCGGTGGTGCGCGCTTCTACCGCAAGGCGCAGGAACTGCTGCGCATGGCGCGCGAGTTCGAGCAGAACGCCCTGGCCGACAACGACGTGGTGGCCGGACAGATCGACATCGGCTGCTTCGAGACCGTTGCCCCGCTCTACCTGCCACGCCTGATCGCCGGCTTTCGCGAGCGCTACCCCGGCGTGGAAATCCGTCTGCATGACGGCGAGCAGCATGAGCTGGTACAGGGCCTGACCGCAGGCCGCTTCGACCTGGCCATCTTCTACGAACATGATCTCGACGGCACCATCGAGACCGAACCCTTGATGCCGCCGCAGCGCCCCTATGCACTGCTGCCCGAAGGGCATCGCTTCGCCGCCCAGGCCAAGGTATCGCTACGCGACCTGGCGCTCGACCCGATGATCCTGCTCGACGTACTGCCGAGCCGAAACTACTTCGTGAGCATCTTCGAAGAACTGGGCCTGTCGCCCAATATCGTGTTCAGCTCACCGTCGATCGAGATGGTGCGCGGCATGGTCGGCCAGGGCTTCGGCTTCTCCGTGCTGGTCACCCGCCCGCACTGCAACACCACCTATGACGGCAAGCAGGTAGTGTGCGTGGATATCACCGAGGCCGTCACCGGCTCCGGCCTGGTGGCCGCCTGGCTGAAACGCGCGCAACTGACCAAGCCGGCACAGCTGTTCGTCGACTACTGCAAGGAAGAGCTGGGCGAGGCCGCGCCGTCCGCCTGAGCGAGCTCCCGGGTTGCATCCGGCTACGGATAGCGCTGCACATGTAGCCCGGATGCACTCCGGGGCCGCCGGTTTACTCGAATACCGGACGGAAGAAGCTGCGCTCGTAGCTGAGGATGCAGCGCGTGTCTTCGGCATAGCGGAAGGCGGCCTGGCAGTCGGCGTCCGCGAGCGAATCCTGGCGATAGCGCTCGTATTCCGCCAGGCTGGGGAAGCTGAACAACGCCAGAGCCACGTTGTTGGCGCCTTCCGATGGCAGGAAGTAACCGTGGTGCGTGCCACCGAACTTCTCCACCAGAGGAATCCACAGTTTGGCGTAGTGCTCGAACTCCTTGAGCTTGTAGGCATCGACGATGTAACGCAGGTAGCAGGTGACCATGGCAGTCCTTGTTTCAGGTTTCGACAGGGCCCGCGATGGAAGCACAACGAGGCATCGTCGCACCACCCTCGACGCACGCTGCGACGGAAAACGGCTCAGCTAATCCAGGCAGGCATGCCGCTCGCCCCGCTGAGCCAGATCTCGCCTCATTGCTCATGCCGCCGCAGAGACCGATAACCCGGAGTCGGATATCGCGGACAAGCCCGCGTCAGCCTGACACCTGCATCCACTGCGCCAGGCGTGCCAGCATGGCATCGCAGCGTTCGAGCTGCTCCAGGCTGACGAACTCATCCGGCTTGTGACCCTGCTCCATGCTGCCGGGGCCGCAGACCACAGTGGCCACGCCGGCCTCGTCGAACAGGCCGCCCTCGGTGCCGAAGGCCACGGTGGTGAAGTCCTCGCGCCCGGCGATCAGCGCCAACAGGCGCGCCGCCTCGCTGGCCGGGTCGGTGAACAGGCCGGGATAACTCGACAGCTCGCTGAGGCGGATGTCGCTGGCGGCGCTGACCGCGCGCATGCGCGGCAGCAATTCGCGCTCGGCATAGTCGCGCAATTCACGGGCGACCTGCTGCGGATCATCGGCTGGCAGGGCGCGCATCTCGAAGTCGAAACGGCATTCGGCGGGCACGATATTCAAGGCGCGACCTCCCTGGATCACGCCGGTCTGCACGGTGGAGTACGGCGGATCGAAGCGTGCATCGTGGCGCTCGGGCGCGGCCAGGCGCGTGCCGATCTCACCGAGCTGGCCGATCAGCTTCGCCGCGTATTCGATGGCGTTCACCCCCTGCGGCGCATAAGCCGAATGGCAGGCGGCACCGTGCACCTCGCAGCGCATCGCCAGCTTGCCCTTGTGGCCGAGCACCGGACGCATCTCGGTCGGCTCGCCAATCAGGCAGATGGCCGGGCGCTCGGGGATGGCGCGCAGGCGCTCGACCAGGCTGCGCACGCCGAGGCAACCGACCTCCTCGTCATAGGAGATGGCGATATGCAGCGGCAGGCGCAACGGCTGTTGCAAGAACTGCGGTACGGCCGACAGCACGCAGGCGATAAAGCCTTTCATGTCCGCCGTGCCACGACCATACAAACGGCCGTCGCGCTCGCTCAGGCTGAACGGTGGCACCGTCCAGGCCTGGCCGTCGACCGGCACCACGTCGCTGTGACCGGAGAGCATTACACCACCAGCGCCGCTCGGGCCGATGCGTGCATAGAGGTTGGCCTTGCTGCGTTCGGCGTTGAACAGCAGCTCACTGGCAATGCCGAAGCCGGCCAGGTAATCGCGCACATAGTCGATCAGCGCCAGATTGGATTCGCGGCTGGTGGTGTCGAAGGCGATCAGGTCGGCGAGCAGGTCGCGGCTGCTGGGCATGGCTTCAATCCAGGTCATCGGTGCGCACGGCGCACCCTACGAGAGACATTGCAGGTGCGCCATGCGCACCGTTTCATTCATCACCCGGCACGCCGTAGCTGGGTGCCGTGGTCGGGTCGAGGGCGCGGGTGATGTAGTCGTGCAGTTGCGGCTCGTAGGCGCGCCAGAGCTTGTCCAGCTCGCCGATAGGATCTTCCTCGGCCCAGTCGACGCGCAGGTCGATCACCGGCCAGACCAGATCACCGACCACCGACATCGCCGCCGAATGCACCGGCCCGGCCTCGCCACCGGCGGCCATCGCCGCCTGCATGGCCGCCAGCAGGCGATCCGGCAAGCCGCCGTCGGCCTGCTCGAAGGCCTCGACCATGGCATCGATCACCGCGGTACTGGCCAGCAGGTTACCGGCCGCCACGCATTGCTCACCGGCTCGCGCATGGTGCAAACCCAACGCTTCACTACCGGAAAAATGCGCGCTGGCGCCGTGACTGTCGATCACCGTCACCTGGCGGTACTGACCATAGCCATTGCTGCCCAGCGCCTTGTCCAACGCCGCCTGCGGTTCCAGGCCGCTCTCCAGCAAGTCGAGAATCTGCGGGCCGAGCGCAGGCAGGGTGATGTTCTGCGTCGACACCGCACCGACACCGGCGCGTAGCCAAGGGCAACGCGCGCCGACGGCGATGCTCGAGGAACTGATGGCGATACCGAGATGGCCGGTCTCCGGGCAACGCCCGACGATGGAGAAAGTCATGGGCGCTCCTTACTGTTGCCAGTCATCGGGGATGACGGCGATCACGTCGATCTCCATCAACCACTGCGGCTGACCGAGGGCCGAAACCACCAGGCCGGTGGAGATCGGGAATACGCCCTTGAGCCACTTGCCGACCTCGCGGTAGACCGGCTCGCGGTAGCGCGGGTCGATGATGTAGGTGGTGGTCTTGACGATATGCGAGAGGTCGCTGCCGGCCTCTTCGAGCAGTTGCTTGACGTTCTTCATCGCCTGCTCGGCCTGCGCCGCCGGATCACCCAGGCCAATCAGCTTGCCGTCGAAGTCGGTGCCGACCTGACCGCGCACGTACACGGTATTGCCGGCGCGCACGGCCTGGCACAGGTCATTGTCCAGGGACTGGTTGGGGTAGGTGTCCTTGGTGTTGAACATGCGAATGCGGGTATGCGTGGGCATCAGCGAACTCCGGTAAGGCTGGCGGTGACGGGCGCCTCGGCGGCGCGCTGGCTGGCATCGCGGTAGGCGCTGTACTTGCGCTGGGTGGCGATGTGATCGGCGACGTGCTTGGCGTCGTGCCACACGCCCCAGATGAAGGTGGAGCCACGACGCGACAGCCACGGCAGGCCGACGAAATAGACGCCCGGCTCGCTGGACACCCCGCGCTGGTGCTGCGGCTTGCCGCTGGCGTCAAGTGCATCGGCCGGCAGCCAGCTGAAGTCCACGGCATAACCGGTAGCCCAGATGATGCTGGTGACGCCGGCTTCAGCCAGGTTCAGTTGCAGCAACGGGTCGCTGACGCAGGCCGGCTCGGCGAAGCGTTTACGCGCCTCCGGTTCTTCCGGCAGGTCGAGGCCATTGCGGGCGATATAGGCGTCGGCGGCATCGAGCAGCGACAGGTAGTTCTCATCGCCCGCCGCCAGGTTGGCGGCCAGGTCGGCGCGGAACAGCGCCTTGCCGTCAGCGAAGGACTCCGTCAGCCCGACCAGGGTGATGCCCTGCCCGGCCAGCTCGCGGAAATCGATGGTGCGCCCGCCATGGGCGCCGCTGACAGCAATGGTCACGTGCTCCTTGCCCGGTTGCACGCTTTCCAGATCCCACAGGCCGAGTACACCCAGCCACCAGACGAAGTCGCGGCCACGGTAGGCGCGCGGCGGACGGTCATGGGCACCAACGGAGAGGTAGACCTGGCGCCCGGCGCGGTTCAGTTCATCCGCGATCTGCACACCAGAGGAACCGGCACCGACCACCAGCACCGCACCCTCGGGCAATTGCTGCGGGTTACGGTAATGCGCCGAGTGTATCTGCAGCAGCGTCTCATCCTGCGGGGCGATGGCCGGGATCACCGGACGCTGGAACGGGCCGGTCGCGGCGACCACGCGATTGGCGCGGATCACACCTTCCGAAGTCTCCACGGTAAAGCCCGGACGATCCGCATTACGCTCGACCTTCTTCACTTCGACACCGGTGCGAATCGGCGCATCGATCATCTTGGCGTAGGCCTCGAAGTAATCGGCAACCTGATCCTTGTGGGCGAAGGCATCCGGATCCAGATCGGGAAATTCCATGCCGGGGAAGCGGTCATGCCAGACCGGGCCGTTGGTCACCAGCGAGTCCCAGCGCACGCTGCGCCAGGCTTCGGCGATGCGGCTCTTCTCCAGCACCAGGTGCGGTACGCCGAGCTTGCCCAGATGCTCGCTCATGGCCACACCGGCCTGACCGGCGCCGACGACCAGGGTGTCGATCTCAAGAGGTACGGGAGCCCGTCCGGCGGGAGTGGGGAAAGGGGTCTGCTTCAGCTCGGTCATGGTTGCCTGCTCTGATTCTGCTCGTGACTGTTGCGCCGTGGCGCCTCGTTGTGGGCATTCTGTTCAGAGCGGGGCATTCGCGAAATTATGTTTTTTGTAGTCGCTGGCAAGGTAAAAACTGCCTGTATCCCCATTAGGTGCAGCTTCTTACCTTGTGCACGATCACCGTGCACGACAACGCTATATACAAAAAAACATAACGATGTAGGATGACGGCACTTGGCCTGCCGCCTGACTCGTTTCTACACCCCGAACACCACAAGGAATCTTCATGCTCAAGTCCCTCAAGCACAGCCTGCTCGTTCTTGGTCTGGCCTTCGCCGGTAGCGCCCTTGCCGATGAAGTGCAGGTGGCAGTAGCCGCCAACTTTACTGCGCCGATGCAGGCCATCGCGCCGGAGTTCGAGAAAGCCACCGGGCACAAGCTGGTCGCCGCATTCGGCTCCACCGGCCAGTTCTATGCACAGATTCGCAACGGCGCACCGTTCGAAGTGTTCCTGGCCGCCGACGACACCACACCGGCCAAACTGGAGAGCGAAGGCCTGACGGTCAAGGACTCGCGCTTCACCTACGCGGTGGGTGGCCTGGTGCTGTGGTCGGCTGACGCCAGCTATCTGGACGGCAGCGACGCGGCGCTCAAGGCCGGCCAGTTCAAGCATCTGTCGATTGCCAACCCGAAAGCCGCGCCCTACGGCCTGGCTGCCACCCAGGTGCTGGACAAGCTGGGCCTGAGCGAAGCGGTCAAGAGCAAGCTGGTGGAAGGCCAGAACATCACCCAAGCTCATCAGTTCGTGTCCACCGGTAATGCCGAGCTGGGCTTCGTCGCCCTGTCGCAGGTGTACAAGGACGGCAAGATCACCAGCGGTTCGGCATGGATCGTGCCCGGTGAACTGCATGAGCCGATCAACCAGGATGCGGTGATTCTCACCAAGGGCGCCAACAACCCGGCTGCCAGCGCCCTGGTTGATTTCCTCAAGGGGCCGGAAGCCGCCAAGATCATCGAGTCCTTCGGCTACAACCAGTAAGAGCCAATGGCGCCGCGTTATGATCGCGGCGCCACCTTCGAACCGGATCGTTTTGCATGCCCCTCTCGTCGAACGACTTCGCCGCCATCGCGCTGACGCTCGAACTGGCCACACTGACCACGCTCCTGCTGTTGCTGATCGGCACACCGATCGCCTGGTGGCTGACGCGTACCAACTCCTGGCTGAAACGTCCGGTCGGTGCGCTGGTGGCTCTGCCGCTGGTGTTACCACCGACGGTGATCGGCTTCTACCTGCTGGTGAGCATGGGGCCCAACGGCTTCTTCGGCCAGCTGACCCAGAGCCTTGGCCTGGGTACCTTCACCTTCACCTTTACCGGCCTGGTGATCGGCTCGGTGTTCTACTCGTTGCCCTTCGTCGTGCAACCGCTGCAGAACGCCTTCGAAGCCATCGGCCGCGGCCCTCTTGAGGCGGCAGCAACGCTACGCGCCAATCCCTGGGATGCATTCTTCACTGTGGTCCTGCCGCTGGCCCGGCCCGGATTCATCACCGCTTCGATTCTCGCGTTCGCCCACACCGTCGGCGAGTTCGGCGTGGTACTGATGATCGGCGGCAACATCCCCGGCAAGACCCAGGTGGTCTCGGTACAGATCTACAACCATGTGGAAACCATGAATTACGCCCAGGCGCACTGGCTGGCCGGCGGCATGGTGGCCTTCTCGTTCATCGTGCTGCTGGCGCTGTATAGCGGCCGCAGTCACAAGGCGAGGACGCTGTGATGCTCGCTTCCCTGTTCGGCAAAGGTCGTGACGCACTACCGGCAAAGGATGACGGCCGCATCCGCGCACGTTTTCTGGTCGAGCATGCCGGCTTTCGCCTGGACGTCGACCTTGACCTGCCCGGGCGTGGCGTCAGCGCGCTGTTCGGCCATTCCGGCTCGGGCAAGACCAGCTGCCTGCGCTGCTTCGCCGGGCTCGACCGGCCCGCGGAAGGTTATCTGCAAGTGGCCGGCGAACTCTGGCAGGACAGCGCCAAGGGCTATTTTCTGCCGGCCCACAAACGCGCCATCGGCTACGTGTTTCAGGATGCCAACCTGTTTCCCCATCTCAGCGTGCGCAGAAACCTGGAATACGGCCAACGGCGCATTGCCGCCGCAGAACGCAAGGTCGCCCTGGACCAGGCGCTGCAGCTGCTCGGCATCGGCCATCTGCTCGAACGCCTGCCCTCGGCATTGTCCGGCGGCGAGCGGCAGCGCGTCGGCATCGCCCGCGCCCTGGTCACCAGCCCGCGCCTGCTGCTGATGGACGAGCCGCTGGCCTCGCTCGACCTCAAGCGCAAGCAGGAGGTGCTGCCCTATCTGGAACGTCTGCATGAGGAGCTGGATATTCCGGTGATCTACGTCAGCCACGCGCCGGACGAGGTGGCGCGCCTGGCCGATCACCTGGTCCTACTCGAGGACGGCCAGGTCAGCGCCAGCGGTCCGCTCAAGGAAACGCTGCTGCGTACCGACCTGCCGTTTGCCAATGAAGACGATGCCGAGGCGGTGATCGACGGTCAGGTTTACGACCACGATGCGGGCTACGGCCTGCTGCAGTTGCGCCTGCCCGGCACTGAGGCCTTTCTGCGCCTGCCCCATGCCGCGCTGCCGAACGGGCATGCGGTTCGGGTGAAGATCAAGGCGCGTGATGTCAGCCTCGCCCTGCACCGCGCGGGCGGCAGCAGCCTGCTCAATCTGCTGCCGGTCACCGTGGAAAGCTGGCACGTGATGAATGCCCAGGTTCTGCTGACCTTGCGCCTCGGCGAGCAGCGACTGCTGGCGCGGATTACCCGCTACTCCTTCGACCAGTTGGGCATCGCCGCCGAGCAAATGCTCTGGGCGCAGGTCAAGTCGGTATCGCTGTTGGCACCATAACCGGTACCTGCGCCGGTCCGCGCACACCTTACGAGATGCCGGGCAACTCCAGATGCTCCGGCCGAATTTCCGCCCGCCCCGCCAGCAACAGGGCGAAGTGGATGACATTCTCCAGCTCGCGGGTGTTGCCCGGCCAGCGATGCGCCTCCAGCACCGCCTGCGCCTGCGGGCTGATCGCGGGAATGGCCAGGCTCAGACGCAGGGCGTGAATGCCAAGGAAGTACTCGGCCAACGGCAAGATGTCGCCGACCCGGTCACGTAGCGCCGGAAAGCGCAGCTGACCGTCGCACAGGTAGGCGTAAAGACGCTCGTCGAAGGTACCGGCCGCCACCGCGCGCCCCAGGTCGATGCTGCTGGCTGCCAGCAGGCGCACATCCACAGGCAGCGCCTGGCTGGCGCCGACCCGATACACCTCGCGGGTCTCCAGCGCCGCCAGCAGCTTGCTTTGCAACGCCCGCGAGAGATCGGCGATCTCGTCCAGGTAGAGCGTCCCGCCATTGGCCGAGCCAAACCAGCCGGCGCGGCTACTGGCCGCACCGACATGGGCGCCGCCGACATGCCCGAACAGCTCGGCCTCGCCCCACTGCGGGCTGATCACGGCGCAACTCAGGGCAACGAACAATCCACCACGCTCGCTGTGCCGGTGGATATAACGGGCCAGCAACTCCTTGCCTGTCCCGGTCTCGCCGGTGATCAACAGCGGCTGATTGCCGGGAGCCAGCGCCTCGGCTCGCTCACGCAACTGATGCGAGCGCGGATCGACGAACACCAGCGCCTTGGCCCGAATGCTCAACGGGCTCTTGTCTACATCGGCGAACGTCAGTGGCGGCGGTGTATTCAACGCAGAAGGCATGCGCAAGGCTCCGTGGCACGCCCGCACGGGGCGGCTCACCCAGAAAGAAAAAGGAAGCGGGAGGCTGCCTGGCCCGATCCCGCCCCGGAAAATCAGGCGCGCAGGCGCAACTGCTGCTCGATGCGGCTCTGCAGGCGATAGAGATAGGCGAAACCCTGC
Source organism: Pseudomonas pichavaramensis (assembly GCF_050473265.1). Classification (NCBI taxonomy): domain Bacteria; kingdom Pseudomonadati; phylum Pseudomonadota; class Gammaproteobacteria; order Pseudomonadales; family Pseudomonadaceae; genus Pseudomonas; species Pseudomonas pichavaramensis. The sequence continues at coordinate 69,654 of NZ_JBJKFJ010000015.1, forward strand.
TCCCAATGATGGTGCCCGGACTTCACATTGATATGCCCGGCACCACTGAGAATGGCCGCCTCGCTACCCCAGCGCCGCGCCATCTCGATGGCACGCGCAGCACTGGCGGCGGTGTCGTTGTCGGAACCGATCAGCTGGCTGGGAAACGGCAACAGATCATGCGGCAGCGGCGCGAAGTTCTGCAGCGGCTCGGGGCAGCCAGGCCGCTCGACATCGGCCGGTGCCACTAGCAGCGCACCGCGTACACGACGCAGCAACTCCACCGGAGCCTGCTGCGCCCAATGCGCGACAGTCACGCAGCCCAGGCTGTGCGCGATGAGGATGGCCGGACGCGGGTCCGCCGCGACGACCTGGTTCAGCTCGGCGACCCAGTCGGCGCGCTGGGGACTGGCCCAGTCTTTCTGCTCGACGCGCGCACTGTTTGGCAGGTTGCGCTGCCAGTGGCTCTGCCAATGGTCGTCGGATGAGCCCTGCCAGCCCGGCAGGATCAGATAACGGATTGCTTCGCTGCGCATGTCACTGCCTCCTGAATCGAATGGCCACAGTCTAGGCAGAAGCGATGCAGCACAAAAAAGAATAAGAAATTATTTGCTTATTCAAAAAAACAAGAATACCCGCCACCTCTTATATTCCATAAAGATCTATAAATGTTCTTAAACATTATTTTTAAGAATATTCACGTCTGCCTACTATCCGCTCCACGCCACTATCGGCGCCCCACCCAACAAGGTGGCGTGCAAACACAAGGAGCCTGGAAATGACCGCGACCCTGAGAAACCTGGAAGGCCAGGATGAAGCCAGCATCCTGCGCGAGATCCAGACCGCCCTGCATGGCCTGAAATTCGGCTCGGTGGAAATCACCGTGCACAACGGCCAGGTCGTGCAGATCGAGCGCAAGGAAAAGTTTCGCCTGCAACCCCCGAGCACCAAAAGCAACTGACACATGATGCGGCCCGACTGGACCACCAGAGGGCTAGAAACCGTTCGCCCACCTGACACCTACACGCCAACACAAAAAGTCACCCGTTAGGAGCTGCACCATGTCCATTCGTCGTTTTGCCCTGGCCGCGCTGGCCAGCACCCTGATCGCCGGCCCGGCCATCGCCGAACCGCTGCTCAACGTTTCCTACGACCCGACCCGCGAGCTGTACGTCGAGTACAACGCCGCCTTCAACAAATTCTGGCAGGCCAAGGGCAACCCGGCCGTGACCATCCAGCAGTCCCACGGTGGCTCGGGCAAGCAGGCCCGCGCGGTGATCGACGGCCTACGCGCCGACGTGGTGACCCTGGCGCTGTCCGGCGACATCGATGCGATCAACCTCAACCAGCAACTGATCGATCCGAACTGGCAGGCGCGCCTGCCGGACAACAGCACGCCCTATACCTCGACCATCGTGTTCCTGGTGCGCAAGGGCAACCCGAAGCAGATCAAGGACTGGAACGACCTGGTCAAGGACGGCGTCGAGGTCATCACGCCGAACCCGAAAACCTCCGGCGGCGCGCGCTGGAACTTCCTTGCCGCGTGGGCCTACGCGCGCCAGCAGTACGGCAGTGAAGAGAAGGCGCTGGAGTTTGTCACCGAGCTGTACCGCCACGCCCCGGTGCTGGATACCGGCGCCCGCGGCGCCACCATCAGCTTCGTCCAGCGTGGTCTGGGTGATGTGCTGCTGGCCTGGGAGAACGAAGCCTACCTGTCGCTGGCCGAGGAAGGTGGCGATCAACTGGAAATCGTCACCCCGTCGCTGTCGATCCTCGCCGAACCACCGGTGGCCGTGGTCGATGCCAACGTCGACCGCAAGGGCACCCGCGCCGTCGCCGAAGCCTACCTTGAGCACCTGTACAGCGAGGAAGGCCAGCGCATTGCGGCGAAGAACTTCTACCGTCCGCGTAACGAAAAAGTAGCGGCCGAGTTCAAGGACCAGTTCAAGGATCTGCACCTGGTCACCATCGACAAGGACTTCGGCGGCTGGAAGCAGGCACAGCCGAAGTACTTCGACGATGGCGGCGTGTTCGACGACATCTTCAAGAAGATCAACCAGTGATCTGAACGACCCGGCCTGCCACCGGATAAGCGGTGGCAGGCCATGCTGTGGACCTGCACAAAAGGACTCACCATGTCTCGTCGAACCTCCCCGGTCATACCCGGCTTCGGGCTGACGCTGGGCTTCACCCTCAGCTACCTGGCGTTGATCGTGCTGATCCCGCTGGGAGCGATGTTCCTCTTCTCCCTGCAACTCTCCGCCGAACAATGGTGGAGCCTGCTCGGCAACCGCCAGCTACAGTTTTCGCTGCAACTGTCATTCGCTACAGCCCTGGCCGCCGCCCTGCTCAACGGCATTCTCGGCACCATCATTGCCTGGGTGCTGGTGCGCTACACCTTCCCCGGCCGGCGCATCATCGACGCCATGGTCGATATGCCCTTCGCCCTGCCCACCGCCGTGGCCGGTATCGCCCTGACCGCGCTGTACGCGCCCAACGGCCTGATCGGCTCGCTGTTCCCGTTCAAGATCGCCTATACCCCGCTGGGTATCACCCTGGCCCTAGTGTTCGTTACCCTGCCGTTCGTGGTGCGCACCCTGCAGCCGGTGCTGGCGGACATTCCCAAGGAGGTCGAGGAAGCCGCCGCCTGCCTCGGCGCCAAACCGCTGCAGGTGTTCCGCCATGTGCTGCTGCCGAGTCTGTTGCCGGCCTGGCTGACCGGTTTTGCCCTGGCCTTTGCCCGTGGCGTCGGCGAATACGGCTCGGTGGTGTTCATCGCCGGCAATATTCCGCTGAAGACCGAGATCCTGCCGCTGCTGATCGTCTCCAAGCTGGATCAGTACGACTACCCCGGCGCCACCGCCATTGGCGTGATCATGCTGGTGGTGTCGTTCATCCTGCTGCTGCTGATCAACATCCTGCAGCGCCGCATCCAGCCGCAAACCTGAGGAGCCCGTCATGAGCCTTGCAACCCTTGGCCAGCGCGCGGCTGCGCGCCCGGCCAGCCGCTCCGTCGGCGCCATCGCCCTGATCGTCATCGCCTGGGCTGTGTTCGCCGTGATCCTGGTGCTGCCGCTGTACATGGTGCTGACCCAGGGCCTGAGTCGCGGCCTGGAGTTCTTCTGGAACGCGATCAGCGAACCGGACGCCATCGCCGCGCTGAAGCTGACCCTGCTGGCCACCGTCATTTCGGTGCCGCTGAACCTGGTATTCGGCGTCGCTGCCGCATGGGCGGTGACCAAGTTCGAGTTCCGCGGCAAGAGCCTGCTGGTCACCCTGATCGACATGCCGTTCTCGGTGTCGCCGGTGGTCGCCGGCCTGATCTACGTGCTGCTGTTCGGCTCGCAGAGCCTGCTCGCGCCCTATCTCGATTCGTACGACCTGCAGATCGTCTACGCCGTGCCGGGCATCGTCCTGGCCACCATTTTCGTCACCTTCCCCTTCGTCGCCCGCGAGCTGATCCCGCTGATGGAGGAGCAAGGCAGCACCGAGGAAGAGGCGGCGCGCCTGCTTGGCGCCAATGGTTGGCAGATGTTCTGGCATGTCACGCTGCCTAACGTAAAATGGGCGCTTATCTACGGCGTGGTCCTGTGTACCGCCCGTGCGATGGGCGAGTTCGGGGCGGTATCGGTGGTGTCCGGGCATATCCGCGGTTACACCAATACCCTGCCGCTGCACATCGAGATTCTCTACAACGAGTACAACATCGTCGCCGCCTTCAGCGTCGCGATCCTGCTGCTCGTGATGGCCCTGGTGGTGCTGCTGCTTCGCCAGTGGAGCGAGGCGCGTCTGAGCCGCCAGCTACAGGCCGACCGAGAGGACTGACCGCCGTTGCGCCGCCGAGAGCGGCCCGGCCCACGGAACAAATCAGGAACATCAGCCATGAGTATCGAAGTCAAAGGCGTCAACAAGCGGTTCGGCCAGTTCAAGGCGCTGAACGACATCAACCTGAATATCCAGAGCGGCGAGCTGGTCGCCCTGCTCGGCCCTTCCGGCTGCGGCAAGACCACCCTGCTGCGCATCATCGCCGGCCTGGAAACCCCGGACAGCGGCAGCATCGGCTTCCACGGCGAGGACGTCTCCGAGCACGACGTGCGTGATCGCAACGTCGGCTTCGTGTTCCAGCACTACGCCCTGTTCCGCCACATGACGGTGTTCGACAACGTCGCCTTCGGCCTGCGCATGAAGCCCAAGAGCGAGCGCCCGAGCGAGGCGAAGATTGCCGAGAAGGTGCATGAGCTGCTCAACCTGGTGCAGCTCGACTGGCTCGGTGACCGCTACCCGGAGCAGCTTTCCGGTGGTCAGCGCCAGCGTATCGCCCTGGCCCGCGCGCTGGCGGTGGAGCCCAAGGTGCTGCTGCTCGACGAGCCCTTCGGCGCCCTCGACGCCAAGGTGCGCAAGGAGCTGCGCCGCTGGCTGGCACGCCTGCATGAAGAAGTGCACCTGACCAGTGTGTTCGTCACCCACGACCAGGAGGAAGCCATGGAAGTGGCCGACCGCATCGTGGTGATGAACAAGGGCGTGATCGAGCAGATCGGCTCGCCGGCGGAAGTCTACGAATACCCGGCCAGCGATTTCGTCTACCACTTCCTCGGCGACGCCAACCGTCTGTACGTGGGCAGCGATCACCATGTGCTGTTCCGCCCCCACGAGGTGGACCTCGCCACCGAGCCGGCCGCCGATCACCAGGCCGGTGAAGTGCGCGACATCCGCCTGCTCGGCGCCATCACCCGCATCACCCTCAAGGTCGAGGGCCAGGACGAGCTGATCGAAGCGGAAGTGGCCAAGGACCACGCCAGCCTGGACAACCTGGCGCGCGGCACCACCCTGTACTTCAAGCCCAAGGGTGGCAAGCCGGTCAGCGCCCAGGCCTGAGAGCCGCGAACGGCTCTAGCACCTACTCCAAGGCGATCGCCATGATCGCCTGGCGTCCCTGCGCTGAAACCTGCAGGGCACGCGAACCCTGGCTGCGCCGCAGCCAGCCGTGCCCTTCGAATAACGCCAGCAATGCCGCGCCCAGCGCGCCACCCAGATGCGGCTTGCGTTCGCTCCAGTCGGGGCAGGCACACAGACGCTGGCGGCGCTGCCGTTGCACCTGCGGCCAATCGATCCCCAATGCCTGCAGGTGCTGTTCGCCCGTTGCCGTGACGGCCAGCGCGCCATCCTGCTCCAGCAGCCAGTCGGCTGCGCACATGCGCGCAAACATCCCCACCGCCAGCTCGCCGGCCAGATGGTCGTAGCAGGTGCGTGCCTCACGCATCGCCTGCGGCGTACCGCGCGACGCCGGCAGCGGGCGAGCCTGACGTGGCTGTGCGGCGAGCGCCGCATTGGCCAGCGCCTCCACCAACTGACCCACTTCCGGCCCGGCCAGGCGGTAAAAGCGATTACGCCCGTGGCGCTGTTGCACCAGCAGGCCGCCCTCGACCAGCTTGCTCAGGTGTGCGCTGGTCGAGGATGGCGACAACCCGGCCAACAGCGCCAGCTCACCGGCGGGACGCGCGCTGCCATCCATCAACGCCCAGACCATGCTGGCACGCCCGGCATCGGCGAGCAGCGCGGCGATCGAACTGAAGCCCGGTGCGTATTCCATAATTCACCTCATGACGAAACATGGCATGCAACAAATGTGGATACTGGCAGGCAATATCAAACAGAGCCAGCCAAGGAGACGCCATGCTCGCCGTGATTTTCGAAGTGGAAGCCAAGCCCGGTCAGCAACCACACTATCTCGAGCTCGCCGGCGAACTGCGTCCACTGCTCGCCGAGCAACCCGGTTTCATCTCCATCGAACGCTTTCAGAGCCTCTCCCAGCCCGGAAAAATTCTCTCCCTGTCGTTCTGGCAGGACGAAGCCTCGGTCGCGGCCTGGCGTCAGCGTCAGGAGCACCGCCAGGCTCAGACGGCGGGTCGTGAAGAGCTCTTCAGCCACTTTCGCCTGCGCGTGGCCCAGGTGGTTCGCGACTACGGCCTGCACGAGCGCGACGAAGCACCCGCCGACAGCCGCACGCTCCACGAGCAGGAGGCGGCGCAATGGCCGAGCATCTGCCGCTGATCCTCGCCACCTTCATCCTTGCCGGCATGATCAAGGGCGTGGTCGGCCTCGGCCTGCCGACCATCGCCGTGGGCCTGCTCGGCCTGGTAATGCCACCGCTGCAAGCAGCAGCGCTGTTGATCATCCCGTCGATGGTGACCAACATCTGGCAGCTCTGCGACGGCCGCAGTCCGCTGCCGATGCTACGTCGCCTGTGGCCGATGCTGCTGGGAATCGTCGCTGGCACGCTGCTGGTCGCCGGCTTGCTGCGAAGCCTCGACTTGCCGGGTGCCACGCGCTGGCTGGGCGCGGCACTGGTGGTTTATGCCGGGCTTGGCCTGGCCAGGGTGCATTTTCATGTCGCAGCACGGCATGAGCCCTGGCTGGCACCGCTGATTGGCGCCGTCACCGGGGCGATCACCGCTGTTACTGGCATCTTCGCCATCCCCGCGGTCCCCTACCTGCAAGCCATAGGTCTGGAGAAGGACGATCTGGTGCAAGCCCTAGGGCTGTCGTTCAGTGTCTCCACCCTGGCCCTGGCAGCCGCCCTCGGCCATAGCGGCGAGTTGCTGCAACCTGCGGTGCTGGGCATGTCCGCCATCGCCCTGCTGCCGGCGCTGCTGGGTATGGCAGCGGGCCAGTGGCTGCGCAAGCGCATCAGTGCGGAGCGCTTCAAACGCTGGTTCTTCGTTGGCCTGTTGCTGCTCGGTGCCGAACTGGCGCTGCGCGGGCTCTGACAGGCGCAGTAGAGCGGTTGCATCCGTTACCGCCCCGTTTCATGCAGCCGGTAAAAACACCCGAACGGTAGCGATTTCCGACGAAATCACTCTTTCGGGCCATGCCCGACGCTGAACGACGCAGTAGTCTTGACGCTGCGTCATTGACGCAGCCCCGCTCAAAACAATAACAAGGAGCACCCGGATGCGCTGTAAAGCACTGCTGCGCCATGCCTTTCTCTGGTCACTGGGCCTGTTCATCGGGCTCTCGCCCATGGCCTTTGCCGAAGCCGTTACCCCGCAGGAACAGATCCAGATTCACGCCTGTCGCGCCACCAGCAGCCTGATGCTGTTACGCGGTGAAGGCTTCCAGAAGATTCATCAGCAGCGCCTGGAGGCCGATCTGGCCGCTCTGGCCGGCGCCATGCAGAGCCTGCCGCAAGGCAGCAACGAACTCACCAGCACTCATCACGCCCTCGTTACCCAACTGCGTAACGGTGTTTCCTATGGCCCCGGTGACGAAAACGTGCCCTGGCGTTTCCCTGAGGATCTCAGTCGCGCCCTGCGTGATTTCCTTGCGGCAGCTAGGGCTGTACCTGGCGCGCAAGGACAAAGCGAATTGGCCGCGAAAGTCGAATACCTGGGTGTGCAATACCTCGCCCGCTCCTACCTGGGCACCTTCGAGATTGCCCGCGAGCAACCCGACACCTACCTGGGCCAGGACGAGCGTTTGCTGCTGCCGGCCATCGATCGCGAACTACAGGCACTGGATGCCGAAGCCGACCCGCAGCTCGGTAAGTTGCAGACCCGCTGGGGATATCTGCGCGCAGCTCTCGCGGACATGAACAGTCAGAGCAATACGCTGGAAAGTGTGTCCGGTCGCCCCTTCGCGCCGATCACCGTGGCTCGTCACACGCGTGCAATGACCACGCAGTGGATGACGATGTTCTAGAAGCACTCGCGACCGAAGCCCATCCAACGACCCAGAGAAATCGTGGGAGGGGCTTCAGCCGCGATAAAAGCTCGCCGCTAAAGCGCCTCCCACAACACCCGCGACCATCGAGAATAAATTCGTGCCGACAATGCCAAGCAGGCGTCAGGTCCACGATCGTTTCGCGCCGGGGCGGCGCTCCGACAGGTATGGCCGACTCAGGCCAGCGCCTTCTTCTCGCGAATGCAGGTCGGGCCGGCGATCTCCACCACCGCGTGCTCGACCTCCTTGCGCAGACCAAGGAGAAAGGCCAACTCGGCGACCACGAACAATGGGCCGACCATCAGCCCCATGATGTCATCGACGAACGCCGGCTTGCGCCCCTCGTAGTAGTGACCGATGAACTGGATGATCCAACCGATCACGAACAAGCCAATGCCTGCTGACAGCCAAACGACCGTGGAAGCGCTCGCCAGGATGGCACCGGCCCACAGACACAACGCCAACAACACGCTCATGAGCAGGCCGAAGCGGGTATCCAGGCGCAGATAGAACAGCGCGGCGGCCAACGCCACCAGGGTTGCCGGCGCCCACCACAGGCCAGCCAGTTCGAAGCCCGGACGCGACAGCAGCACCGCGACAGCCAGCACGATCATCGGGATGCCGATGAAATGGCTGGCAATATTGCGTCGGTCGCGGTGATAGGCCGCATACTGGGCCAGGTGATCGACGAGGGTTTTCATTGTTATCGTCCTCATTGCAGGGAACAGGCTCGTGCATGATCACCTCGCGCTGAACCGACGTACTGTCGGCTAGCCGACAATGGCAGGGATCGCCACACCGCCTCACAGGAGCCGCAATGCCCGATCCTCGCAATTACGCCAGCCTGTTGAATCAGGGCCACTGGTTCGCCGCGCTGCCCTCGGCGCTGAGCCAGAGCCTGCTGGAGATGGCCAAGGTGCAACGCCTGGACGCCGGTCAGCGCCTGTTTCGCCGGGGCGACAAACCCAGCGGCCTGTATGCAGTGGTCGAAGGTGCCGTGCGCGTCGGCGCGGTCAGCGAAAACGGCAAGGAAGCGCTGTTGACGCTGGTCGGGCCACCCTACTGGTTCGGTGAAATCTCGCTGTTCGACGGTCTGCCGCGCACGCACGATGCCTTCGCCGAAAGCGCCAGCACCCTGCTGCTGCTACCGCAAGCCGAGTTGCTCGCCTTGCTCGAACGCGAGCCACAACACTGGCGCGACTTCGCCCTGCTGATGAGCCATAAACTGCGTCTGGCTTTCGTCACCCTGGAAGACATGAGCCTGCTGCCGGCCGCGCCACGTCTGGCCAGGCGCCTGCTGCTGATTGCCGAGAACTACGGTGAAGGCGAACCGCGTCAGCTATTGCACCTGGCTCAGGAGCAGCTGGCGCTGATGCTCTCGCTGTCACGCCAGACCACCAACCAGATCCTCAAGGAGCTGGAGGCCCAGGGCGTCGTGCGCCTGACCTATGGCGAGATCGAGATTCTCGACATCGAACGCCTGCGCCATGCAGTGGATAGTTGATCTTCAGTACATTGGGCAAGACACGCTACGCTGCCGCCATGTGTCCAGCCAACCTGGGGCTCCGCTCTCATGCACCTGCACCGCGTAATCATCTTCAGCCCGCAACCCGACGTACTTGCACAGTTCTACTGCCGCGCATTCGATATGCAGGTTCTCTCGGTCGAAGGGTCTTTCGTGGACATTGGCGCCACAGATTCGCCGACCTCACGCATCGCATTCCACAAAGGCAAACGCTTACCAAGCACATCGATCAAGCTTTGCTTTCACTGCGCCGATGTTGCCACCGAGCGGGAGCGCTTGATGGGCATCGGCGTAAAGATGGGTAAGGTGCAGGGTCATGCTGAATCACTTTGCTTTTGCGACGGGCAAGATGCAGAAGGCAATGCATTCCAGATCACCAATCGGGCCTGACCCTCTATTCGGCCCCACTCTTATCAGGGAACGCCTGCGCCAACTGGCCTCCTGAACCGCTGGCGCCCTGCCACTGTCCAAGCCCTGTCCATTTTCTGCAGGAAGCGTCATGCCCGACCACGCCCACACCCCACTGCCCGATGTGCTCGCCGGCCCGCTGCTGCGGCGCCTGGAGCCAGGCCGCCTGGTGCTGTGGCTGGTGGCCAGTCGCGAACTGAGCCTGCAACTGTGGCTGCAAGCCGGCGGCGAACAACCGCGCACGCTGGCTCTCGACACGCACTGCCGGCAGTTGCCCCTGGGCCGGCACGCCGTACTGCACCTGATCGACCTGCCTCTTGAGCAAGCACTCCCGCAGGACGAGCGCATTGCTTACGACCTGCAGATCGTCGCGAACGATGAAGTACGGGGCATGCGCGACTGGGCCCCACACCTGCTCCACGATGACACCGAGCACGCCGATTTCGTCCTGCGTTCGCGGGTCGACCAGTTGCTCCACGGCTCCTGCCGCAAACCGCACCATGCCGCTGACGATGGCCTGCTCTGCGCCGACCGCCTGCTGGCGGAACCGCACGATGCCAGTCAGCGCCCGGCCTTGCTGTTGATGAGCGGCGACCAGGTGTACGTGGACGACGTCGCCGGGCCGATGCTGTGCGCCATTCACCAACTGATCGCCCGCCTCGGCCTGTTCGACGAGAAGCTCGAAGGCGCCGTGGTCGAGGACAGCCAGTCCCTCTACGCCGATCCGGTCGGTTATTACCGGCGCGCCGAACTGCTGCCCGAGATAACCAGTAACCAGACCCTGCGCGACAAGTTCTTCGGCGGCGTGAAGAAGCCGATCTTCACCAGCAGCAGCGCCGACAATCACCTGGTGACCTTCGCCGAGATGATCGCCATGTACCTGCTGGTCTGGTCGCCAGTGCCCTGGACGCTGATCGAGGAAACGCCACCACCACTGGACGAGCAGCAGCGGCAGCGCTACGCCGACGAGCGCCAGCGCATCGATGCATTCCGCCAGAACCTCGGTCAGGCTGCACGGGTATTTGCCCATCTGCCGACGCTGATGATCTTCGACGACCACGACGTCACCGACGACTGGAACCTGTCGGCGCGCTGGGAGCAGACCGCCTACGGCCACCCGTTCTCCAAACGCATCATCGGCAACGCCCTGCTCGCCTACCTGCTGTGCCAGGGTTGGGGCAACAATCCGGACGTGTTCGATGAACTGCTGAGTGCCAGCAGCGAGCTACTGCAACAGCGTCAGGCGGATGACCACCTGCAGGCCAAGGCACAAGACGCGCTGATTGACCAACTGCTGCATTTCCAGCACTGGCACTACGTGCTGCCGACCACCCCGGCATTACTGGTGCTCGACACCCGCACGCGGCGCTGGCGCAGCGAAGGCCACCTGTCGAAACCTTCGGGGCTGATGGACTGGGAAGCGCTGTGCGACTTCCAGCAGGCGCTGCTCGACCACCCCAGCTGCATCATCGTCTCGGCCGCGCCGATGTTCGGCGTCAAGCTGATCGAGGGCATCCAGAAACTCTTCACCCTGGCCGGCCACCCCTTGATGGTCGATGCCGAAAACTGGATGGCTCACCGTGGCGCGGCCAGCGTGATGATGAACATCTTCCGCCACTCACGCACACCGGGGGACTTCGTCATCCTTTCCGGCGACGTGCACTACTCCTTCGTCTACCGCGTCAGCATTCGCCTGCGACGCAATAGCCCGACTATCTGGCAGATCACCAGCAGCGGCATCAAGAATGAATTCCCGCACAAGCTGCTGGACTGGTTCGACCGCCTCAACCGCTGGCTCTATGCGCCCTGGTCGCCACTCAACTGGCTGACCAAGCGCCGGCGCATGCGCGTTACCCCACTGATCCCCGATCGCAGTCGCTCGGGCGAACGCCTGTGGAACGCCGCCGGTCTCGGCCAGGTATTTTTCGACGAGCAGGGCCGCCCATCACGCATCCGCCATCTCAATGCCGATGGCTCGATACCGGTGACCTTCGCTGCAGAACGCGACGAGAGTCCGGCAGCGCAGCTCAGTCATGCTGAGCACAACGCAGCGCTGGAGGATCGCGGTGAAGGTCAACGCTGAACCGGGCCGCTGACCCGGTTGCCGGAGACCTCACCTATCGCAACTCACCGCCTCAGCGCAGCTTCTCCAGCATCTGGTAGTACCACATGCCTGCGGCCAGCATCGGGTTGCCGAGCTGGTCACCGAGCGGCACCTTGATGTGCTTGCAGGCGGCGAAGGTGTCGTACTGCTCCAGATCGCCAGTGATCGCCTTGGCCATGATCTCGCCCATGATGTGGCTGGTGGCGACGCCGTGGCCAGAGTAGCCCTGGCAGTACCAGACGTTGGACGACAGCTTGCCCAGCTGCGGGATGCGGTTCATCACGATACCCATGGCGCAGCTCCACTTAAAATCGATCTGCACACCCTTCAGTTGCGGGAAGGTGCGCTCGATGCACGGCCTTAGCTCGCCGGCGATGTCGCGTGAGTCGCGCCCGGAGTAGTTGGCGCCGCCGCCGAACAGCAGGCGGCCGTCGCCGGTCAGGCGGTAGTAGTCGAGCACGAAGCGGCAGTCGTATACCGCCAGGTCCTGCGGGTTGATCTCTTTCGCCAGCTCGCCCAGCGGCGCGGTGGTGACGATGCCGCCCATGGCCGGGAAGATCATGCCCTTGAGCTTGCGCCGCTCCAGCTTGTGGTAGACATCACCAGCCAGCAGCACCTGCTTGGCCTCGATCCGCCCGCCTATGGTGACCACTGCCGGGCGCGGGCCATGGACGATATCCAGCACTTCGGAGTGCTCGAAGATCAGCGCGCCCAGGCTCGTCGCAGCCTGCGCTTCACCGAGGCACAGGTTGAGCGGATGCAGGTGCATGTTGCGGGTGTTCTTGATCGCCCCGCAGTAAAGGTCGCTACCCAACTGAGCGCGTACACCGGCGCCATCGAGCAGACTCACTTCATCGCCCATGCCACGACGCTGTGCCTCGTCATAGCTGGCCTTGAGTTCGTCCATGTGACTGGGCTTCATCGCCGTATGCAGATGGCCGTGCTTGAGGTCGCAGGCGATGCCGTACCTGGCCACGCGACTCTTGATGATCTCGTGGCCGCGCCAGCGCAGGTGCCAGATGAAGTCGTCTACCTCCTCGCCCAAGCTGTTGCGCATCTGCTTGCGCATGGCTTCGTCGCCGGACAGGCTGCCGGTGACCTGGCCACCGTTGCGCCCGCTGGCGCCCCAGCCGACCTTGTTGGTTTCCACCACGGCCACCTTGAGGCCGCGCTCGGCCAGCTCCACCGCCGTGGCGATGCCGGTGAAGCCGCCACCGATGATGGCCACGTCCACCGTGTGCGTGCCCTGCAGCGTCGGGTAGTCGGACTCGAAGTTGAGCGATGCCGAGTAGTAGGAAGGCGCGCGTTCGGCAGCGGGTTTGACGGTGTGTGTGTTTGCGTTCATTGCATGTCCTTGGGGCGGCGGCACCGCCGTAGGGTGCGCCGTGCGCACCAGTAAATCCGGAGAGTTCGCGGCTAAAGCCGCTCCTACATGGGGTGCACACTTCGTAGGAGCGGCTTCAGCCGCGATGCTGTTCAGTCAGGCGTTGCCCAGGTACCAGCGCCAGTCCTGCTCGCCAACTTCGCCCATGAACTGGCGGTACTCGGCGCGCTTGATGGCGAGGAACACCTGAAGAAACTCGGCGCCGAAGGCATCGCGCGCCCAACTGGATTGCTCCATTGCCTGGATGGCCGCCGACCACTGGGTCGGCAGATACTCCGTGGCCTGGGCATAGCCGTTGCCCTCGATCGGCTCACCGGGGTCGAGCCGATCCCGAATGCCGCGATGAATACCGGCCAGGATCGCCGCCGCCGCGAGATAGGGGTTGGCGTCAGCGCCGCAAATACGGTGCTCGACGTGCCGGGTCTTGGCCGGGCCGCCCGGCACACGCAGGCTGACGGTGCGGTTATCCACACCCCAGCTCAAGGCCAACGGCGCGTAGCTGTTGGCCTGGAAACGTCGGTAGGAATTGGCGTTGGGGCAGAACAGCAGCAGCGAGTCGAGCAGGCTGGCGAGCATGCCGCCGACCGCGTGACGCAGCAGCGGCGTACCTGCTGGCTCCTCGCTGGCGAACAGGTTGTTGCCCTGCGCATCGGCCAGGCTCACATGCATGTGCATGCCAGTGCCGGCGATCTCGGCGAATGGTTTGGCCATGAAGCACGCCTGCATGCCATGGGCATGAGCCACGCCCTTGACCAAGCGCTTGTAACGCACCGCCTGATCCATCGCCGCCAGCACCGGTCCATGCTCCAGGGTGATTTCCACCTGGCCGGGGGCGTACTCGGAAATCGCCGTGCGCGCCGGAATGCCCTGGGCCTTGCAGGCGGCATAGAGGTCCTTGAGAAACGGTTCGATCTGCTCCAGCTCACGCAGGCCGTAGACCTGGGTTTGTCGTGGACGGCCGCCGTCAGCGTCCAGCGCCGGCTGCGGGCGACCTTGCGCGTCACGCCTCTGGTCGAGCAGGTAGAACTCCAGCTCGCAGGCCATCACCGGATGATAGCCGTCCGCCTCGAGCTGCTCGACCACCCGCACCAACAACTGACGCGGATCGGCCGGCGTAGCCGGCAGGCCCTCGCTCGGATGCATCGACACCTGCACCGCAGCAGTGGGAATCTGTCGCCAGGGCAGGCGCACCAGGCTACCGGGCAACGGGTAGGCACGGCAGTCGATATCGCCGACATCCCAGACCAGCCCCGTGTCTTCGACATCCTCGCCGAGAATGGACAGGCCGAGCATGGTGCTCGGCAGCGGGCGGCCACTCTGGTACAGCGCCAGCAACTCCTCGCGATGCAGCAGCTTGCCTCGCGGCACGCCATTGGCGTCGAGGATGAACAGCTCGATCAGTTCGATATCGGAGTTATCGGTCAGGAAAGCCTGGGCTTCCTGCACAGCAGCGAAAGTCGTCATATCGCACTCGCTTGCGCCAGTCGGGCGCTCGGTGTCCGCACGGCCCATCCGCTTTTCGGACAGGTTGCACAGGCAGACAATTGGGCATCAGCAGCTGCGGGCATGGCGCAGCCATCGGAATTCAGCGGGCGGGAACGACGTCCGGTGGGCGTGCGTGACGGCAATGCCACAGCGCCCAGAAGGCGAGAATGATCGTCAGCAGCGGGTTAAGCCGCTCCAACAGGCGCCTCCGCGCGGGTGCGCGGTACAGCGGAACATGGACTTGGCAGGCCAGGGAGATCATGGCTTTGGAGCGTCGCACAGGGTTTGACGTGCGTTAAATCGGGTTTTTCATACGCTTGGTTATGTGCCGGCTAAACATTCAAGCCGGCACTGCTTAACGCACATATCGAGCGGCGCAGCCTACGGCTCCGGCCGATAGCCCAGGCGCAGGCCGCCCCAGTGTCGCCCCCGCACCGTGATAGGCACCGACAGGTCGTGCATCAGCTCGCCGGTATCGCGCATGTAGGTCTGCAACAACAGCGCTTGGTTGTGGCTGCCGCAACGGATACCGGTGCGGTCGTTGAACAAGCGCTTGCCACGGCTGCGCGTCGCATCCACCGCCGGATCGCCGCTGGGCGGATGGTTGAACGCAGCGTTGTGAGTGGGCACGTAGCCTTCCGGCGTGGTGGAAATGGCGAAGACCAGTCCTTCATGGCGCTCGAGCAACGGCTCCTGCAAGGCCGGCAGCACCTGGTCAGCGTACTGATCGAAGCGCGTGCGGTATTTCTGCGGCTGGGTGCCGGCAATCGGCTGATAGTGGCGATCGAACAGGTCTTCGAGGCCGATACGTCCGGCCTGCAAGTCCTGCTCGAACTGCGCGGCGATGGTAGCAGCGCCTTCACGCGCCAGGTCATAGGCACGCTGGTGGTAATCATCCAGCCCCACCTCGGCGAGTTGCTCGCTGACCGTCTCGGCCTGGCCGACCAGCTGTTCGGCAGCATCGGCCAGTTGTCGCGTCTGCTCTTCACTGCCCTGTACGTCGTCCTGCAACTGCAAGGCGGCGGCTGACAGGCTGGCCAGGCGCTGGTGATTGTCCGCAGTGCCGGCACTGATCTGCGCCACCTGCTGCTCGACTTCCTCGGCCTGGTCGGCAATGCCGTGCAAGCGGCTGCCGGCGGTCTCGATCTGCTGCGCAGCCTGCTCCAGCTCGACGCTCTGGCGCTGGATGTGATCGACCACCGCCGCGCTCTGCTGACGGATGTCGGCGACCATCTGGCTGACTTCCTCGGTGGCCGTGGCGGTGCGCGCGGCCAGATTGCGCACCTCATCGGCGACCACGGCGAAGCCACGGCCCATTTCCCCGGCGCGGGCCGCTTCGATGGCGGCATTGAGCGCCAGCAGGTTGGTCTGGCTGGCGATGGACTGGATCACCTGGGTGACCTGCTCGATCTGTTCGGTGCGGCTGCCCAGACCATCGATCAACTCGCGGCTGGCCAGGGTCTGGGCGCTGAGCTGCTGCATTCGGCCAATGGCCTGATTGAGCTCGGCCTGGCCGCTGGCACTGGCCTCGCGCACATGCCGGGCCGCACTCAGGGTGTGCTCGGCACGGGCGGCGCTGTCCTGCTCGGTATGGGTAATGGCTTCAGCGGCCTGGCTGACCTGCTGCACCGCCGCCAGTTGCGACTGCAGCCGTTCGGCCAGGTGCTTGACCGCATGGGCAACCTTGGCCGCAGAGAGTGCGTTATGGCAGGTATGACGCGACAGGCCGCGGCTTAGCTCGACGAAATCGCCAGCCGACGTCTGCCGGGGCGCAGATACAGGTTCGTCGCGACGCTGCCAAGGGCCAAGCCAGGGCCACAGCGCCAGCAGCAGGAAGGACGGCACACTGACATAGACAGGTAATTGCACCTGCTGATAGACCAGCATCAGACCGGCAAGCCCGAGGGCATGCAACAGACAGGCGACAGGTGTTCGAATGAAAGCAGCTTGCATGACCGACCTCAGAGTTCTTGTTCTGGTGCGCGGCGAGGCGCTGTAGGCGGACGAAGTCACGACGGGGTCTCCCCTTGAATATCCCACGCAACCTGGGCAGCAGGCTACGTGGAAGGCAGGCCCGACGAACAACAACGGGCACGATGACTGGAATTCGAGCAGCTCGGAAGCGCCAGCACCATCGCACTTTGGTAGCACCATGCCATGAATTTGGCCCGCCCTACCCTAATGCCAGTCAGTTAAGCCTAAATGCACCGACACTGTAGGAGTGGCGCCCCGCCGCGACCCCGTACGACGCGGACTCGAAGCGCTTCGCCCCGGGGCGGGACTGCTACGCGGGGGCTTATCCGATCAGCATTACGCCCTACCCCATGACGCGATGGCGCTGGACGAAACGTCGGTCGAGCCAGTCCTTGCAGCGCCCGTAGAGCTGCCCGCCCGCACTCCAGTCGTGCCAGCCGAGCAGCGCACCGCCATCGCCGGTGGCCAGTAGCGCCAAACTCTGCCACTGCGCGCGGTACTGGCGCAGCGGGCGGTTGAGCAGAGCCGCCTGCAGGTTGGCGGCCAGCACGGGCGCCTGGCGCACCGCGAAGCGACCACTACGACGCATGCCATCGAGGCTGGCGCTGTCGCCAACGGCGAAGATCTGCGCATGCGATTCACATTGCAGGGTCGGACGGATGGCGATGAAACCGGCGCTATCGCTGGCCAGCTGACTCGCCGTCAACCATGGCCAGGGACGCGCGCCGCTGGCCAGCAACAGGCGGCGTCCGCGCCACACGGGTTCGTCACCGCTGAGCAGCCAGTCATCCTCGATGCGGCCGATCGGACAATGCTCACGCACCTGCACGCCACGCTGACGCAGATGGCCCAGCGCACGCAGGCGCAGCCCCGGCGACAACCCATCGAGCAATGCACCACCGCAGAACAACGCCAGCGCCGGCACCTTGTCGGCCAGCGCCAATGACAGTTCCACTCCACCGGCACCACCGCCGAGAATTGCCATACGCCGGGGTTCGGCCTGCCACTGCTGCCAACCTTCGAGCAGCCGGTCGATCGGGCGGGCAGCCAGCACCTGCATGGCATCACCCTGCTGCGGCGGTATGGCCATGCCGGCGCCGACGTTGAGCGACAGCCACTCGCACTGCAGTTCGCGGCCATCGCCAAGCTGCAGACGCCGGTTGTCCGCATCGAGCGCAGCAATATCGCCCTCGATCAGCTCGACCTTGGCCGCCTGACACAGTGGCAGCAGTTCCACACGGCAGTCGGCGGCACTGAAACGGCCACTGATCAGCCCCGGCAACATACCGGCGTACCAGGCCTCGGGGCCCAGGCTGAGCAAGCCGATCCGGCCTGGCGGACGCTCCACCAGGGCCCAGCGGCGCAGCACGCCAAGGTGAGCGTGACCGGCTCCGGCCAATATCAGGTCGTACTGGGTCATGCTTTTTTCAATCCGTCGCGGTATTGGCTCGGCGTTTGCCCGGTCCAGCGTTTGAAGGCCCGGCCAAAGCTGCTGCTGTCGCTGAAACCGAGCAGATAGGCAATCTCGCTGATCGAACAGCGCGGGTCACGCATATGCTGCAGCGCCAGGGTATGGCGCGTGTCTCCGAGCAGGGCTTCGTAGCTGGTGCCCTCGTCCGCCAGGTGCCGCTGCAGGCTACGCAGACTCAGGTGCAGGGCCTGGGCGATGCGCTCGGCCGAGGGCTCGCCATCTGGCAGCTGAGCCAACAGAAAGTTGCGTACCTGCTCACTGCAACTGGCTACCTGCAGCTGCTCCAGGCTGCGTCTGAGCACCGTTTCGTTGTGCTCGGCCAGTTCCGGATTGCCATCGTCCAGGCGTTGCTCGAAAACATCGCGGGGAAAGCGCAGCAGGCTTTCCTCGGCGTCGAACTGCAGCGGAGCGCGAAACACCGCCTGCCAGGGTCCGGGATCGAGCGGGCGCGGACGCTGCAGCTGTACCAGCAGCGGGGCGAAATCCCGGCTCAGGCGGTTGCGGCAACTGCGCACGTAGATCGCGGCAAAGGCATCCAGCGCTTCAGGCGCCGGCATCGGGCTGCCGGGCGGGACGCGGAAACGAAACTCGTAAACATCGTCCACCTGGCGCAGCTCCAGCTGCAAGGCATCGCTGACCACCCGGTGATAGCGCACGATGCGCTCGAACATCTCGCGCAGGCTGCTGCTGGCGATCAGCGCATAACCCAGGGCATGGAAGGTGGTCGGGCTGACGAACTGCGAGGTCTTCAGGCCCAGCGCCGGGTCACCACTGGCCGCCACCGCCAGTTGCCACAGGCGGGTGGTCACCGACAGCGGGCAACGCGCGTTGGGATCATCCAGCAGCGCAGGGTCGAGCCCGGCCTCGCGGCACAGCGCGTTGCTGTCCAGGCCAAGAGCGTCGAGCTGCTTGCGCAGAGCGCGGGTCCAGCTGGCCAGGGTGGAGGGTTCGGCGGTCATGCAGATTGGCGTATCCGGTAGGCAGGTTGGCGTGCTCGGTCGGGCGCTCTGACGACCGTCACGGCACAGTGAAGTCACACCCCAATAACAAGAGGATGTCGGCATGTCCCCCTCCCCCGCAAGCCTTAATGATCAGCAACGCGCCGCGCATATCCGCGAACAGGTGATGGCCCACGGCAATGCGCTGCGCCAGCGCTACCCGATCCTGCAGCATCAGGACGCACTCGGGGCCGGTATCCTGGCCTTCGCCCTGCTCGGCATGATCGGCTCGGCAGCCCTGTATATCGGCGGCCAGTTGCCCTGGTGGGCGTGCCTGTTACTCAACGCCTTCTTCGCCTCGCTGACTCACGAGCTGGAACACGACCTGATCCACTCGATGTACTTCCGCAAGCGCCCGGTGCCACACAACCTGATGCTGGCGCTGGTCTGGCTGGCCCGACCGAGCACCATCAACCCCTGGGTACGCCGGCACCTGCACCTGAACCATCACAAGGTGTCCGGCAGCGAAGCCGATACCGAGGAGCGCGCCATCACCAACGGCGAACCCTGGGGCATCGCCCGCCTGCTGATGGTCGGCGACAATATGATGAGTTCGTTCATCCGCTGGTTACGGGCGAAGAATCCTGCCCACCGCAGGCTGATCCTCAGCCGCACGCTGAAAGTCTACGCGCCGCTAGGCCTGCTCAACTGGGCGACCTGGTACCTGTTCCTCGGCTTCCATCTGCTGGACTGGGCCAGCGCTGCCCTCGGCGCGCCCATCGCCTGGTCGGCCAGTACGCTGAGCCTGATGGAGGTGGTGAATATCGCCGTGGTGGTACTGGTCGGCCCCAATGTGCTGCGCACCTTCTGCCTGCACTTCGTCAGTTCCAACATGCACTACTACGGTGATGTCGAGCCGGGCAACGTGATCCAGCAGACCCAGGTGCTCAACCCCTGGTGGTTGTGGCCGCTACAGGCGTTCTGCTTCAACTTCGGAAGCAGCCATGCGATCCACCATTTCGTGGTCAAGGAACCCTTCTACATTCGCCAGCTCAGCGTGCCCTTCGCACACCGGGTGATGCGCGAGATGGGCGTGCGCTTCAACGACTTCGGCACCTTCACCCGCGCCAATCGCTGGACCCGCCGCGGGCAAGCGCAGGAACAACGCACCCAGACCGCCTGATGCCCTCACGACAGCGGCGCCACGCGCGCCGCGATGTCGCCCTGGCTTCCCCGCATATTCTTCCTGGTGGATGAGACTCGTCGCGCAATCAGCAGGCCGACAGTCAGCTAGAATTCATCTGCGCCTGACCGTTCCCACAAGACAGAGCAGCGTCCACTGGACACTGGCGCCCTCGCAGTAGCAATGAGGCGCCCGGATGCTTCACCCATTTCGCTCACTGATGACGCTACTTTGCCTGGTCTGCATGCTGCCGACCTGGGCGAATGCTGCGTTGCCGCTGCTCCAGCTCGGCGCAACCGATCTGGACGAGCCCGTGAGCATCGAACGCAGCCTGTTGCTCGAAGACCCCAGCGCTCAACTGACCGCAAGCGAGGTGCTGCAACGCATCGAGGCGCAGGGCAGAGCAATCGAGGGCACACCCCGTATCGGTTACACCCGCAGCGCCTGGTGGATGGCCTTTCGGATACAGGCACCTGCGGCCGAACGCCTGCAGTTGATCGTCGGCCAGACATTTCTCGACGATCTGGAAGTCTGGCTGTACGACGCAGAGCGCCCCCTGGGGCCGCTCTACAGTGGCTCGAAGCGCCCCTTCAGCGAGCGCGGCGAGCCCTATCCACAATTTCTGCTCAACCTGCCACGCCTGGACGATGGTGCTCATACCCTGCTGGTGCGGGTGCAGAGTCATTCGGCGATCAACCTGCCCCTGCAACTGGTCGGCGCCGCACAGGGCCAGCAACTGATCGCTCATGGCTGGCTGCGCAGCGGCCTGCTGGTCGGCGCGCTGCTGGCCCTGGCGCTGTTCTACCTGATCCGCTACAGCACGTTGCGCGAGTGGCCGCTGGCCTGTTTCGGTCTGACCTCGCTGAGCACCGCACTGTACAACGCCAGTATCTACAACCTCACCGGGCTGCTCTGGCCGCAGTGGCCGGTGCTGCCGAAGCTGCTGGTCAACCTGCCCACCGCCGGCATGATGATCTTCAGCTCGCTGTTCATCGCCAGCGCCCTCGGCCTGCGCCTGAAGCGCCTGCGCTGGCTGCGCGACGCACTGTTCGCCGCCAGCCTGCTGGTCAGCGTCGGCGGCCTGCTGGTGGATCATCCGCGCGCCTATGAGGTGCTGAACCTACTGATCCTGGCCACCGGCCTGTACCAGTTGCTGCTCCTGATCATCGGTGTCCGCCAGCGCCGCCCGTACGCGCCCGGCTACCTGCTGTGCTGGAGCGCGGCCCTGATCCTGATGCTGCTGGTGCCGCTGGGCCGTGCCGCGTTGGTCCCGCTGCCTGCGGGCTTCTACGCCATGTACGCCTACTTGCCGGCCCTGAGCATGCTGCTGTTCGGCGCCCTGCTGGACAAACAGCTGGAACGCGTACGCCGTGTGCTGATGAGCAGCCAGGCTCAGGCCATCGACAATCTGGCGCAGTACCAGGCGCTGTTCCGTCACAGCGGTGAAGGCATTTTCCGCTGCCATCGCGATGGCCAGATGCAAGAAGCTAATCCCAGCCTGGCGCGCCTGCTGGGCCGCGAGAAACTGCCGGAGAACCTCGGCGAACTCTCCCTGCCCACCCTGGTCGGCGAATCGCAGTGGCATGAGTTGCTGTCGCAGCTGGATGCGCAGAACGGGACGGCCAACTGCGAGTGTCAGCTGTATGACCTCGAACAGCGCCCGCGCTGGGTCTATCTGTCGCTGCACCTGCGCCAGCATCAGGACTGCATCGAAGGCATAGTGGTCGACCTCAGCGAGCGCCGCGCGCTGGAGGAGCGTCTGCAGCAACTGGCCGCCCATGACGCGCTGACCGGCCTGCTCAATCGCCGTGAGTTGGAGCGATTGCTCTCGGAGACCCTCAGCGGCGGCGCCAGGCAGCGCTTCAGCCACTTGTTGCTGCTGGGGCTGGATCGCTTCAAGCAGGTCAACGACCTCTGCGGACATTCCGCCGGCGACCAGTTGCTCAAGCAGCTGGCCAGCCAGTTACTGCATCAGCTACCGCGGCATGCGCAGCTGGCCCGGGTTGGCGGTGACGAATTCGCCGTGCTCCTGCGCGAGGTGGACGACGAGGCCGCGCTGAGCCAGGCCGAGCAGTTGCGCCGCAGCGTCGAGCAATTCCTCTTTACCTGGCAAGGGCGCCCATTCCGCCTGCACACCAGCATCGGCATGCTTGCCCTTGGCTCAGGCGTGCGCGACTGGGAAACCGCACTCAATTGGGCCAGCAGCGCCAGCCAACTGGCCAAGCATCAGGGGCGCAACCGCGTGCAGCAGTTCAACCCGGCCGATGGCGCCCTGCTCGAGCACCAGCGCCAGCTGCAATGGATAACCCGCCTGCGCGAAGCCACCGAACGCGGCCATTTCGAGCTGTTCTTCCAGCCGGTACGGGCGCTGCAGCAGGCTTCGAGCGGCCTGCATTACGAGGTGCTGCTGCGTTATCGCGACCCGCAAAGTGGCGACTGGATCAGTCCCGCGCAGTTTCTCGACGCGGCAGCGCGCTATGACTTTCTCGGCGCCATCGATCGCTGGGTGATCCAGCACCTGTGCGCGTGGCTGGCCGCCAACCCAGGACATCTGGCGCAACTGTCTCAGGTCAACGTCAACCTCAGCGCCAGCTCTCTGCTCGATAGCAGCTTCCACCGCCTGCTGCAGGAGGAACTGCAGCAGCATGGCCTACCACCCGGCAAGCTGTGCATCGAGGTCACGGAAATGGTGGCCCTGGGCGAGCTGGGCGTATCCGCACAATGGATAGAGGAGCTGCGCAGCCAGGGCCTGAGAATCGCCCTGGACGACTTCGGCAGCGGCTTCGCCTCCTACGCCTACCTGCGCCATCTACCGCTGGACATTCTCAAGATCGACGGCAGCTTCATCAGCGGTATCGAGCACGATCCGATCAACCAGGCCATGGTTGGCTCGATGCGCCAGATCGCCGGCCAGCTCGGCCTGCTCACCGTCGCCGAGTTCGTCGAGACCCAGGCCAGCCTGGACTGTCTGCGCCGCCTCGGCATCGACTATGCGCAGGGTTACTTCGTCGGTCGCCCGCAGCCGCTGAGCCAGCTGGCTGACGGGGTCCGCCGTCACGGCACTCAGGAAGCCTGATAGAGCTCCGCTGGCAAACGTTCGAGCACCGCCGGATCCAAGCGCAGCATGCGCACGCAACGCGCATCGGCCAGGCTGCTCGGCAGCTGGTTGGCTGGCAGCGCCAACAGCAGGCCGCTGAGGTTGAGCACCAATGCCTCGCGCGAGAAGACGCCGCTGCCCAGGCCGTAAAATGCCGCGATCAATTCACGCAAACCGAAAGGCAGGCGCCAGCGAATCCGCAACGCGGAGCCGAAGCTGGCCGCCCGCCGCTGCATGGCATCGTCGATCTGCTCGTTGCTCAGTTCGCCACCTGCCTCCTGCCAGTCCTGCAGGCTGCGCAACACGGCCAATTCACCCAGGTTGTGCAACAGACCCGCGGTGTAGCAAAGCTCGGCGTCGAGCTTCAGCTCACTTGCCAGCCACCGCGCCAGATCGGCGCTACGCCTGGCCCGCTGCCAGGTATACGTGGCCAGCTCGGCCAGACGCGGATCACGCAACTGCACATTGCGCTGCAGGGCCAGCCCCAGCACCAGGTTCAACGTGCGCGCCACACCCAGGCGCTGTAGCGCATGGGCGAGCGTGTGGCAGGGCACGCCCTGATGCTGCGCAGCGGTATTGGCAGCGGCGATCAGCAGAGCGGTGATCTGCGGGTCGGCGCCGAACACCGCCTCCAGTTCACCCAGATCCCGCTCGCCGGCCTGCAGGCCCTGACTGACAGCATTGCGTACATCGCTGAGCAGCGGCGCACCCTGCCCTTCCTCACGCACCGTGTCGAGAAAGTCACGCAGCTCGCTGACCAGCAGCGGCACCGGCAACAGGAGCTCGCCGACTGGCGAGGGCAACAGCCCACGCAGACGCTGACGCAGACTCTCGGCATTGAAGGGCTTGGCCAGGTAGGCACTGGGGGCAAGCGGGCGGGCAGCGCGCACGCTACTGGCATCCAGGCGACCGCTGATCAATACGAAGGGCAGAGCCGGTGTACGCGGATGACGGCGCAACTGACGCAGCAACTCGACGCCATCGAGCCCCGGCAGTTCACCGTCGGCGATCACCAGATCAGGCAGACGCCGCTTGCAGCGCGCCAGCGCAGCCTGGCCATCACTGACCTGCAACACGCGTGCATCACCTCGCACGTCGAGCACCAATTGCTGCAGCAGATTGGACGTCCAGGGATCAGCCTCGGCGATCAGGACTTCCACGGGATGGGCTGAAGCGGTCATGCGAGCCTCTGGACGGGTGGCGAAGGTGGATGCCAGAACCCACATACGCCTGCATCCACTGCAAACCTGAGGAAGAGGTCAGTTCCCTGGCAACGCCGCAGTCTAAACCGGGGCTTTGCATCACGTCAGCTGCATCAGGCCATTGTGCGCAAAAATTTGCACGAGGGCGTCGCGCAGCAGCGCCTGCCATGACCAGCAAGCACCCAGACACATTCATGACGTGCGATGGCCCGGGTAGAAATAAAAAAGCCCGCCGGTAAGGGCGGGCTTCTTCGACAGGTAGCCGATCAATTACTTGATCTTGGCTTCCTTGTAGATCACGTGCTTACGTACGACCGGATCGAATTTCTTGATTTCGATCTTGTCGGGGGTAGTGCGCTTGTTCTTGTCGGTGGTGTAAAAGTGGCCGGTACCGGCGCTGGACACCAAACGGATCAGTTCACGCATGACTCTCTCCTTAAACCTTTTCGCCGCGAGCGCGCAGCTCAGCCAGCACTACGTCGATGCCACGCTTGTCGATGACGCGCATGCCTTTGGCAGATACGCGCAGACGCACGAAGCGCTTCTCGGACTCGACCCAGAAGCGATGGTGCTGCAGGTTCGGCAGGAAACGACGACGGGTTTTGTTGTTTGCGTGGGAAATGTTGTTCCCGGTTACCGGACCCTTACCGGTAACTTGACAGACTCTCGACATGCCTCAGCCCTCTAAAACCACATGCCCAACCCGGCATGGGTTGGCCGCTTAAACTCAATGTCATTGGCGCTCAGCGCCGCGTTTCTCGAGGGTCTTACCGGGCGCACTGGATAGCGCAAGAACCGGGCCCCTAGAAAAGAGCGCTGCTTTATACCAGAAAGCCCCAGGGGCAACAAGGGAAAGCGCAGGATAAAAAGTCAGGCCAGAACCGCGAACGCCCCAGGGAGCGAGCCCTTCAAGCCTCTATCCCGATTCGACCGCTCGTCGCCTCGCAAAGGTATTCAGCACCCGGCAAATCGACTAGGGTTGCAGACTTGCCATCTACACAAGGAATGAGGAGCCCCCATGCGCCTGCTGCTCGCCACTTTGCTGTGCACCCCGATTCTTGTCCAGGCCGCGACCCTCAGCGTGTGTACCGAGGCCAGTCCGGAGGGCTTCGACGTGGTGCAGTACAACTCGCTGACCACCACCAACGCATCGGCCGACATGCTGATGAACCGTCTGGTGGAGTTCGACGCCGAGCGCGGTGAACTGCTGCCGAGCCTGGCGCGTAGCTGGTCGGTCTCCGCCGACGGTCTGACCTACGACTTCCAGCTGCGCGATGACGTGCATTTTCACCGTAGCGCCGACTTCACCCCCAGCCGCAACCTGAACGCCGAGGACGTACTGTTCAGCTTCCAGCGCATGCTCGACTCCGCGCATCCCTGGCACAACGTCGCTGCCAGCGGTTATCCACACGCCCAGTCGATGCAGTGGCCGAGCCTGATCGCCAAGGTCGAGGCAACGGACACCCACAGCGTGCGCATCACCCTGAATCGTCGCGATGCCACCTTCCTCGCCACTCTGAGCATGGGCTTCGCCTCGATCTATCCGGCCGAGTACGCCGAGCAACTGCTTGCAGCCGGCACGCCGGAGAAGCTCAACAACGCGCCAATCGGCACTGGCCCCTTCATTTTCGAGCGTTTCCAGAAGGATGCCGTGGTCCGCTACCGCGCCAATCCGGACTACTTCGCCGGTAAACCTGCGGTGGACAAGGTGGTCTTCGCCATCACCCCGGACAGCAACGTGCGTTTGCAGAGACTGCGCCGCGGCGAGTGCCATATCGCCCTGTCGCCGAAGCCACAGGACGTGCAGGCCATCGCTGACGACACCAAGCTGAAAAGCGCGCAGACCGCCGCTTTCATGACCGCATTCGTCGGCGTCAACAGTCAGCACCCACCACTGGACAAGCCGCAGGTACGCCAGGCCATCAACCTGGCGTTCGACAAGGCCAGCTACGTCAAGGCCGTGTTCGAAGGCAGTGCCGAGCCGGCCAATGGCCCTTACCCGCCCAATACCTGGAGCTACGCCCGCGAGCTGCCCGGTTACGCCCATGAGCCGGAGAAAGCCCGCGCCCTGCTCACCGAGGCCGGCCTGGCGGACGGTTTCAAGACCACCATCTGGACGCGCCCGAGCGGCAGCCTGCTCAACCCCAACCCCAGCCTAGGCGCGCAATTGCTGCAAGCCGACCTGGCCAAGGTCGGCATCGATGCCGAGATTCGCGTGATCGAATGGGGCGAACTGATCCGCCGGGCCAAGGCCGGCGAGCATGACCTGCTGTTCATGGGCTGGGCCGGCGACAACGGTGACCCGGACAACTTCCTCACCCCGCAATTCGCCTGCGCCTCGGTCGAGTCCGGCCTCAACTTCGCCCGCTATTGCGACAAAGCACTGGACAAGCTGATCGCCGACGGCAAGACCAGCAACGACCAGGCCGAACGCAGCCGCCTCTACCAACAGGCGCAGAAGGTCATCCAGGAGCAGGCATTGTGGCTGCCACTGGCCCACCCCACCGCCTTCGCACTACTCAGCGACAAGGTACAAGGCTACAAGGTCAGCCCGTTCGGCCGGCAGGATTTTGCCTCGGTACAAATGTCGCCGTAAGTCGTCAACATGGTGGGCTAAAGCCCACCCTACGCAATGTAGGAGCGGATTTATCCGCGATGGGGCGGGCACCGAGCCGCCAGGATCGCGGATAAATCCGCTCCTACCGTCAGTGCGCCGCCCCTACATCCAGCCCAGCTCGGCCATCGACAGCGGCTCGCCCTCACCGACGATGAAGTGATCGAGCACACGCACCTCGACCAGCGCCAGCGCGTCCTTGAGCCGTTGGGTCAGCACGCGATCAGCCTGGCTCGGCTCGGAGACACCGGAAGGGTGGTTGTGCGTGAGGATGACCGCCGCCGCATTGTTGGCCAGCGAACGTTTGACCACCTGCCGGGGGTACACGCTGGCACTGTCTATGCTGCCGCGAAACAGCACCTCGAAGGCCAGCACGCGGTGCTTGGCATCGAGGAACAGGCAGCCGAACACCTCATGCGGTTCATGGCGCAGCTGCGCCTTGAGGTAATCGCGCACCGCCTGCGGGCTTTCCAGCGCCGAATCGCGGCGCAGACGCTCGGCCAGATGCCGCCTGGCCATCTCCAGCACCGCCTGTAATTGCGCGTACTTGGCCGGACCGAGGCCGAGATGCTGACTGAAGTCAGGCAACTCGGCCTCCAGCAATGTGCGCAGGCTGCCGAACTCGTTGAGCAGACGCCGCGCCAGATCCACCGCACTGCAGCCGGACACGCCGGTACGCAGGAAGATCGCCAGCAACTCGGCATCGGTCAGCGCAGCAGCGCCCTGTGCCAGCAGTTTTTCCCGCGGACGCTCCGCCGCGGGCCAATCACGAATGCTCATGCACACCTCCCTGTACAGCACCTCTAAAAACTATCTGCGTTGCCATCACTGCGTTAAAAACAAGCTCGTGCGCGAGTCCGATCAAAATACTCATTTACAGCTCGTAAACTCCGCTTTTGACTTACTGCGTTCGCCCTACGGGCCAGCCTTCGGCTGTTACTCTCGTCGGTCGTTTCGCTTGTTTTTGCCTTGTGCTGGCTGCCTCGCCTACGTTTTTTAGAGGCGCCTCATCTAGCCAGGCGCCCGCTGTTCCGCTGCGGGCGCTGTGCTATCGTAGCCCATCTTTTTACACGAGGCCGGCCTGGGGAGGCGTTGGTCACGTGGCGCACATCCACCGGTATATAAAAGGCAAGCCTATGCAGCGGCTGTATCGCAAACGCATCATTGTCGGCGTGGGGGGCGGTATTGCTGCCTACAAGAGCGCCGAACTGGTTCGCCGACTCAAGGATCAGGGCGCCGAAGTCCGCGTGGTGATGACCCAAGGCGGACGCGAGTTCATTACCCCGCTGACCCTGCAGGCCCTCTCCGGCCACCCTGTTCACCTCGACCTGCTCGACCCGGCAGCCGAAGCGGCGATGGGCCATATCGAGCTGGCACGCTGGGCCGACCTGATCCTCATCGCGCCGGCCACCGCAGACCTGATCGCACGCCTGGCCCAGGGCATCGCCAACGATCTGCTGACCACTCTGGTACTGGCTACCGACGCCCCGATCGCTCTGGCGCCGGCCATGAATCAGGCCATGTGGCGTGACGACGCCACCCAGGCCAACCTCGAATTGCTGCAGCGGCGTGGCATGCGCCTGTTCGGTCCGGCGTCCGGCAGCCAGGCCTGCGGCGATGTCGGCCTGGGGCGCATGCTCGAACCCACCGAGCTGGCCGATCTGGCCGCCGACTGCTTCCAGCGCCAGGCGCTGGACGGCCTGCATGTGCTGATCACTGCCGGCCCGACCCAGGAAAACATCGACCCGGTGCGCTACATCACCAATCACAGCTCCGGCAAGATGGGCTTCGCGCTGGCTGAAGCCGCCGCCGAAGCCGGCGCCAAGGTGACCCTGGTCAGCGGCCCTGTGCACCTGCCGACGCCGGATCGGGTCAGTCGTATCGATGTGATCAGCGCCCGCGACATGCTTGCCGCCTGCGAAGCAGCGATGCCCTGCGACGTACTGATCGCCGCCGCCGCCGTAGCCGATTACCGCCCGGAAGTGGTCGCACAGCACAAATTGAAGAAAGACCCCACCAGCGGTGAGGGGATGCTCCTGCAAATGGTGCGCAACCCGGATATCCTCGCCACCATCGCCGGACGCGACGACCGCCCGTTCAGCGTGGGCTTTGCCGCGGAAACCGAGAACCTGCTCGAATACGCCTCGCGCAAGCTGCGCGACAAGAATCTCGACCTGATCGTCGCCAACGATGTGGCCAACCCCAGCATCGGCTTCAATAGTGAAGAGAACGCCATCACCGTGATCGACCGCGAACTGCAGCAAACCAGCTTTGCTCAGACCAGCAAGGGCAAGATCGCCCGCCAGTTGATCACACTCATCGCCGACCGTTTGAACAAGAACTGACCATGCACGCTCTGCAAGCCAAGATCCTCGATCCTCGCCTCGGCCAGCAATTCCCGCTGCCACAGTACGCCACTCCCGGCTCCGCCGGTCTCGATCTGCGCGCCATGCTCAAGGAGGACATCGTCCTCGAGCCCGGCCAGACCGTACTGATTCCCACCGGCCTGTCGATCTATATCGGCGACCCGGGCCTGGCCGCGATGATCCTGCCGCGCTCGGGGCTCGGCCACAAACACGGCATCGTCCTGGGCAATCTGGTCGGCCTGATCGACTCGGACTACCAAGGCGAGCTGATGGTGTCGTGCTGGAACCGCGGCCAGACGCCTTTCACCATCGCCATAGGTGAGCGCATCGCGCAGCTGGTGCTGGTACCGGTGGTGCAGGCGCACTTCGAGCTGGTCGAACAGTTCGACGAATCCCAACGCGGCACCGGCGGCTTCGGCCACTCCGGCAGCCACTGACCCTTTCCCGCAGGACGACCCGCCTAGGAGCAGCCACGTGAAACTGTTCAAGCGCAACGCCAAGGAAGCCGACTCCTCCGCCAGCATCACACCGGAGAAAACCCGGCGTAAAGCAGCGCAGCCCGCGCTTGGAGCAATGCTGCCAGGCCTGCTGGCCGCCCTGCTTGGGGTCGGCGCAGGAGGTGCGCTGCTCTGGTTCGTGCAAAGCAGCGGCGACCAGGCACGCCAGGCCGAACTGACCCACGCCATTGGCAGTAGCCAGGCGGCCGCCGTGCAGCAGGCGCTCAAGCAGATGCAGGCCGACAGCCTCGCTGCAGCGCGCAACCCAGAGCTGCTTCAAGCCCTGCAGAGTGGCGACAGCCTGCAGGTCAGCGAAGCCGAGCGGCGCCTGGGCTACTGGGACGGCGTCATCGATGCCCACCTCAACCGTCGCAGCGAAGCCGTGCAGAACACCAGCCGCGCAGCGCCGATGAACTTTGCCGGTCTTGATATGCTGCGCCGCGCCGAGAGCGGCCAGCAACCCGCCATCGAAGCCTATCGGGTCGGCCAGCGCTGGCTGGCCTACAGCGCGGTGACGCTGCGCCTGAGCGAGAGCCAGCCGGCGCAAGGCACTCTGCTGCTGGCCTTCGACCTCGGGCGCCTGCTCGCAGCACTGCCACCACTCCCCGCCGAGTATGGCCAGCTGCAGCTGGTACAACAATTCGCCAATACCCCGGCGCAAGTCCTACTGCAACGAGGCCAGCCAGGCGACGGCAGCACACAGACATTCGCCACTGGCAATCCGAACTGGAAGATCACCTTCACTCCAGGCCCTGGCCTGGCGCAGGGCAGCATCGCGCCCCTGATGCTCGGCCTCGCCGCCCTGCTCGCCCTCGGCGGTGCCCTGATCGGCCTGATCCTGGTACGCAGCGCCCTGCAAAGCCAGGTCAACGGCGATGCCAGACAACTCGGGCAAATGCTCAAAGAACTCTCTGCCGGCAAAAACGTCAAAGCCTTCAGCCTCAGCGTGCCAGCACTTGATGCACTGGCTCAGAGCCTGGCCCGGCTGCCGCGTCGCAGTCATTCTGAAGGCAGTATCACACCCGCTACAGGAACAGCTGCGGCCCCCGTCGCTCCGCCCGCTGCCAAGCCCGCCGAGCTGGTCGATCCGCTGTTCCAGGACACCGATATCCTCGATATCGACATTCTCGATGAAGACCAGGATCTCCTGGGACTGGAGCAGAGCACCGCAATGACGACTAGCCAAAGCGCCCCGAAACTTCCCGCCGACATCTTCCGCGCCTATGACATCCGTGGCGTGGTGGGTGACACCCTGACCGCCGAATACGCCTACTGGATTGGCCGCGCCATCGGTTCGCAGAGCCTGGCCCAGGGCGAGCCCAAGGTCATCGTCGGCCGCGACGGCCGCCTTTCCGGCCCGGAGCTGCTGCAACAACTGGTGCAAGGCCTGCTCGACTGCGGTTGCGAAGTGACCGATATCGGCATGGTGCCGACTCCGGTGGTGTACTTCGCGGCCAACGTACTGGAAGGCCGCTCGGCCGTGATGCTCACCGGCAGCCACAACCCGCCGGACTACAACGGCTTCAAGATCATCATCGCTGGCGACACCCTGGCCAACGAGCAGATCCAGGCACTGAAAACCCGCCTGGACGACAACGACCTGGCCACTGGCGTTGGTACCGTGCAACAGGTCGACGTGTTGGAGCGTTACTTCAAGACCATCCGTGACGACATCGCCCTGGCCAAGCCGCTGCGCGTGGTGGTCGACTGCGGCAACGGCGCGGCCGGCGTGATCGCCCCGCAACTGATCGAGGCCCTCGGCTGCAGCGTGATCCCCCTGTATTGCGAAGTGGATGGCACCTTCCCCAACCACCATCCGGACCCGGGCAAGCCGGAGAACCTGGTCGACCTGATCGCCCGCGTCAAATCCGAGAACGCCGACCTGGGCCTGGCCTTCGACGGCGACGGTGACCGTGTCGGCGTCGTCACCAACACTGGCAGCATCGTCTACCCAGACCGCCTGCTGATGCTGTTCGCCAAGGACGTGGTCTCGCGCAACCCCGGTGCGGACATCATCTTCGACGTCAAATGCACCCGCCGCCTGACCCCGTTGATCAGCGGCTACGGCGGCCGCCCGGTGATGTGGAAGACCGGCCACTCGCTGATCAAGAAGAAGATGAAGGAAACCGGCGCCCTGCTCGCAGGCGAAATGAGCGGCCATATCTTCTTCAAGGAACGCTGGTATGGTTTCGACGACGGCATTTACAGCGCCGCACGCCTGCTGGAAATCCTCAGCCTCGACAAGCGCGACGCCGAGCATGTGTTCAGCGCCTTCCCCAGCGACATTTCCACACCGGAAATCAACATCAAGGTGACCGAGCAGACCAAGTTCGGCATGATCGAGCGCCTGCAGCGTGAAGGCCAGTGGGGCGAAGCGAACATCACCAGCATCGACGGTGTGCGCGTCGATTATCCCAAGGGCTGGGGCCTGATCCGCGCCTCCAACACTACGCCGGTGCTGGTGCTGCGCTTCGAGGCCGACACCCAGGAAGAGCTGGAGCGTATCCAGGATGTATTCCGCAGCCAGTTGCTCAAGGTCGCCCCTGACCTGCAGCTGCCCTTTTGATCGATTTGTTCCAGGAGCCCCGCATGACCCTCGAGCGTGATGCCGCCGCCCAGGTTGCCAAGGTACTGTCCGAAGCCCTGCCTTATATCCGCCGCTTCGTCGGCAAGACCCTGGTGATCAAGTACGGCGGCAACGCCATGGAAAGCGAGGATCTCAAGCAGGGCTTCGCCCGTGACATCGTGTTGATGAAGGCTGTTGGCATCAACCCGGTGGTGGTCCACGGCGGCGGTCCGCAAATTGGCGACCTGCTCAAGCGCTTGTCCATCGAAAGCCACTTCATCGATGGCATGCGCGTCACCGACACCGCCACCATGGACGTGGTGGAAATGGTGCTGGGCGGCCAGGTCAACAAGAGCATCGTCAACCTGATCAACCAGCATGGTGGCAGCGCCATCGGCCTGACCGGCAAGGATGCTGGCCTGATCCGCGCACGCAAGCTCAAGGTCACCCGTCAGGCACCGGAAATGACCCAACCGGAAATCATCGATATCGGCCATGTCGGCGAGGTCACCGGGGTCAATACCGACCTGCTGAACATGCTGGTCAAGGGCGACTTCATTCCGGTCATCGCGCCCATCGGCGTCGGCCCGGATGGCGAGTCCTACAACATCAATGCCGACCTGGTAGCCGGCAAGGTAGCCGAAGCGCTGAAAGCCGAGAAGCTGATGCTACTGACCAACATCACCGGCCTGATGAACAAGCAGGGCGACGTGCTCACCGGTCTGACTACCGAGCAGGTCAACGAGCTGATCGCCGATGGCACCATCTACGGCGGCATGCTGCCGAAGATCAAGTGCGCCCTGGAAGCAGTGCAGGGTGGCGTGACCAGCTCGCACATCATCGATGGCCGCGTGCCGAATGCCGTTCTATTGGAAATTTTCACCGATATCGGTAACGGCACCATGATCAGCAACCGCAAGCGCCCATAAGCAACGGCCGCTGCGCGGCCTTCTGATGCCCCTCTCCCGCTTGCGGGAGAGGGCGCGACATGCTGCAACACACTGCTGCCGCACTGATTCAGGCAAAGATCGAGAATTTCGAAACGATTGCGCCGCTGAGCTGAACGTCAGGGCTTGTTCTGCGGTTCGCCGAATAACTCGGCCAGGCGCGCACGATCAGCAGCGAAGCCTGCCTCGGCCTGAGCACGTGCTTCCTTGTAGCGCACGATATCGCGCAACAGCCGCTGCTGTTCTTCCTTGAGATTGTTGATCTGCACCAGCAGATTCTCCGGCACCTGGCGCCCTGCGCGCTCATGATCGGCTGCCTGGCTCTGCAGATTGGCCTGCTGCGTGCGAACCGACTGCAGGTTACCTCGCGCCACGTTGGTGACACTGTCGAGCTCGGCCAGCTTGCGTTCGCGCGCGCGGTCGACATCGTTAAGGTTGGTGTAAAGACGCAGCAACTTCGCATCACTGCTGGCACGCGCCTTCTCAGCCTGCATACGGGCGAACTCTTCGGGCGTCGGCGCTGGCGGAATCACCCGCACCACGCGCCCCTGATCGTTCAGCACCTCGTACCCCTTGCCGATGAATTCGGGCGGCACGCCCTGGCGGCTGAGCACCGTGACACCCTTGTCGTCGACGTAGCGGTAAAGCTCAGTGGCCACTCCGGACAATGGCAGCAGCAAGCTCAACAGCAGCGTACAGCGGGTCAGGAGCGGTGCAGACATAGGACTACCTTGTGCTAGGACTAGATTCCGTACTCGGCGCGATAGGCTTCGACAGCCGGAAGATATTGCTTCAGTTCAGCATCCCCTGCCAGATATTCCAGTACCTGTTGCAGTGACACGATGCTCACTACCGGCATACCGAAGTCGCGTTCGACCTCCTGAATCGCCGAAAGCTCGCCCTGACCACGCTCCTGGCGGTTCAGCGCGATCAGCGTGCCGGCCGCCTGCGCGCCCTGCCCATGGATGATCTGCATCACCTCCCGAATGGCAGTGCCTGCGGTGATCACATCGTCGACGATCAGCACACGCCCTTCGAGCGGCGCGCCAACCAGCGTGCCACCTTCGCCATGATCCTTGGCTTCCTTGCGGTTGAAACACCAGGGCAGGTCGCGGCCGTGGTGCTCGGCCAGGGCCACTGCGGTGGTCGCAGCCAGCGGAATGCCCTTGTAGGCCGGGCCGAACAGCACATCGAAGTCGATGCCGCTGTCGACGATGGCCGCCGCATAGAAACGCCCCAGCTGCGCCAGCGCCAGGCCGCTGTCGAACAGGCCGGCATTGAAGAAATAGGGACTGGTACGCCCGGATTTGAGGGTGAACTGACCGAAACGCAGAACACCGCGTTCGATGGCAAAGCGAATGAAATCGCGCTGGTACGCTTGCATGAAAAAGTCCCGGACGGCACGGATTTAGCTAAATGAGGTGAGCTCGGGTATCATACACGCACGTGTTTTTAGGGGCCATTTATGCGGATCATCAGTGTGAACGTGAATGGTATTCAGGCTGCGGCCGAGCGTGGATTGCTCAGCTGGCTGCAAGCCCAGAATGCCGACGTGATCTGCCTGCAAGACACCCGTGCCTCTGCCTTTGAACTGGACGACCAAGCCTTCCAACTGGATGGCTATTTCCTCTATGCATGCGATGGTGAAGTACCCAGCCAAGGTGGCGTGGCACTTTACTCGCGGTTGCAACCCAAGGCGGTGATCAGCGGCCTCGGCTTTGAAATGGCCGATCGCTACGGGCGCTACCTGCAGGCCGACTTCGACAAAGTCAGTATTGCCACCCTGCTCCTGCCTTCGGGACGAGACGGGGACGAGAGCTTGAACCAGAAATTCAAGTTCATGGACGACTTCACCCATTATCTGGACAAGCAAAGACGCAAGCGCCGCGAGTACATCTACTGTGGCTCGCTGCATGTCGCACACCAGAAGCTGGACGTGAAGAATTGGCGCGACTGCCAGCAATCACCTGGGTTCCTAGCGCCAGAACGCGCCTGGATGGACGAGGTGATCGGCAACATGGGTTACGTCGACGCCCTGCGCGAAGTCAGTCGCGAAGGCGACCAGTTCAGCTGGTGGCCGGACAGCGAGCAGGCGGAGATGCTCAACCTGGGCTATCGCTTCGACTACCAGATACTGACGCCGGGCATGCGCCGCAGCGTACGTAGCGCACGCCTGCCACGTCAGCCGCGCTTCTCCCAGCATGCGCCGCTGATCGTCGACTATGACTGGATTCTCAGCATCTGACCGACAGCCATGAAAAAGCCGGCTTATCGCCGGCTTTCTTCTGTCACTCATCGCTCTGCTGCAAGCCGCTCTCGGCCTGCAGCAGCAGCTTGCGCACATAGCCGTCATCGGCATAGCGCTGACTCAGATCGAGCAGATGAACATGAGCCTGCTCGTATTCCTGCAGGGCGAGGTAGTTACGTACCAGCGCTATCTCGGTGATACGCCCCGGCTCGATCTCGAACGCCGCCTGGTTATAGGCAAGCGCCTTGCGGTAGTCGGAATACTGCTCGCCGTTATCACCCAGATACAACAACCCCAGCACGTTATTGGCCGCCAGCCCACGGGGCGCCAAAGCATGCGCCTGCTCGAGCTTGGTGGCGGCATCCGCCACTCGCCCCTGCATGAGGTCGGCATCGGCCATGTTCACCAGATAATCGTAGGAGCCCTGGGGATAGTAGGCCGCAGCCTTGGCCGCATACTCTCCTGAGCGCGGAAACTCACCCAACTCGTAATAGCCCAGCGATATGAAGCGAAGTGCGTGAGCCTTTTCCGCATCCGTCGCGACGCTACTGCTGACCACCTCTTCGAACTTGGCAATCGCCTGCCGCGACTGCCCCGCATCATGTAACTGCGACGCCTCGACTCTCAACGCCTGCAGCTTCGCCTTCTCAGCCAGAGCTTGAGTAGCATCGCCACAACCGAGCAGCCCTGAGAAAAACAGCGCCAGCGCCCAAATGCGCACATTCATCAAATCTACCTTCCCTGACATGGAGCAGTCGCTCCATCCTTTCGACTCTTTACTTGATCAGGCGCCAGCTGAACGGATAGCGATACGGCTGTCCCTCGTTGGCCTTGATCCCGGCAATGATGGTCAGCACCAGTGCGGCCAAGCCCAGCAGCATGAGTAGCGGGAAGCCGATCACCACCACCATCAGAATGAAGCACACCACGGCAGCCAGTGAGACGCTGATCTGAAAGTTCAGCGCCTCCTTGCCCTGCGCGTCGACAAAGGGATCCGAATCTTTCTTCACCTGCCAGACGATCAGCGGCCCCAGCAGATTGCCGAAAGGAAACACCAGCCCGAAAAACGCTGCGAAGTGACAGAACATGGCCCACTGGCGAGCTTCCTGGCCGGGGGTCGGAAGCGGATTCTGCATCTCATCGTTCATACTGGTGCTCCTTGCTCGGGGAATATTCAGTCGGCCAGCGCGGCGTTCTGCAGTTCGAAGATTTCGTTCATGCCCTTCTGCGCCAGTGCCAGCATGGCATTGAACTCTTCAGGCTGAAAAGGCGCACCCTCGGCAGTGCCCTGCACCTCGATGAAACCACCGGCGTTGGTCATCACCACGTTGAGGTCGGTCTCGGCGGCGGAATCTTCCAGGTAGTCCAGGTCCAGCACCGGCTCGCCCTGGTAGATGCCCACCGACACCGCAGCGATCATCTGCTTGAGCGGTTCGCCCTTGAGCGAGCCACGCTTCTTCAGCACCTTCAGCGCGTCGATCAGTGCCACCATGGAACCGGTGATCGAGGCGGTGCGGGTACCGCCGTCGGCCTGGATCACGTCGCAGTCGACGTACAGGGTGTTCTCGCCCAGCTTGCTCATGTCCAGCGCAGCGCGCAGCGAGCGACCGATCAGACGCTGGATCTCCAGCGTACGGCCGCCCTGCTTGCCACGGCTGGCTTCGCGCTGGTTTCGATCGCCAGTGGCACGCGGCAACATGCCGTACTCGGCAGTCAGCCAGCCCTGACCCTGACCTTTCAGGAAGCGCGGCACGCCGGACTCGACGCTGACGGTGCAGATCACCTTGGTATCGCCGAACTCGACCAGCACCGAGCCCTCGGCGTGCTTGGTGTAGTTGCGGGTGATGCGAATCGAGCGCAACTGATCGGCGGCGCGGCCACTGGGACGTTTCATCGAGCGATACCTACTTCGTTAAGTGAAAACAGCCCGCATTATAGAGGGCCGTAGACCACGACGACATGCCGAATTGGCGTTGGCTGATGGCAGGCCGGATTGCGCCTGATCAGCCAGGCATGAAATGGCTGTGCGGCCTGGGCTACAATCCTGCGTTTTTCGAGCCGAATGACGCGAGGTATCCCATGGTTCACAGCATGACGGCCTTTGCCCGCAACGAGCAGGCAACCGCCCACGGCACCCTGAGCTGGGAAGTGCGCTCGGTCAATCATCGTTATCTGGAGCCGCATCTGCGCCTGCCCGAGGCCTTCCGCGATCTCGAAGGCGCGGTGCGCGAAGCCCTGCGCCAGGGCCTGTCGCGCGGCAAGGTGGAGTGCACCCTGCGCTTCGCCGAAGAAGCTGCGGGCAAGCAGCTGCAGGTCGACAGCGAGCGCGCCCGGCAACTGGTCGCGGCGGCCGAACAGGTTGCAGCACTGATTCAGCAACCGGCTCCGCTCAACCCGCTGGAAGTGCTGGCCTGGCCCGGCGTGCTGGTGGCCGACTCGGCCGACCCGCAGGCACTCAATGCCGCAGCCCTCAAACTGTTCGGCGAAACCCTTGGCGAACTCAAAGCCGGTCGCGCACGCGAGGGCGCCGAGCTGGCCAAGCTGCTGGGTGAGCGCCTCGACGCCATTCTTCAGGAAGTCGCCGCCTTGCGTGAGCTGGTGCCGCAGATGCTCGCCGGCCAGCGCGCCAAGATCGAGGCACGCTTCGCCGAGATGCAGGCCGAACTCGACCCGCAACGCCTGGAACAGGAGCTGGTGCTGCTGGCGCAAAAGAGTGACGTCGCCGAAGAACTCGACCGCCTCAGCACTCACGTCAGCGAAGTGCGCCGTGTGCTCAAGGCCGGTGGTGCTGCGGGTCGGCGCCTGGACTTCCTGATGCAGGAACTCAACCGCGAAGCCAACACGCTAGGCTCCAAGGCCTTCGACCCGCGCAGTACGCAGGCGGCGGTCAACCTGAAAGTGTTGATCGAGCAGATGCGCGAGCAGGTGCAGAATATCGAGTAACGCCAGCCCAGACGGCTGCTATCTTTCTTTCGCTCAACGTTTTTCAGGACGCTTCTTTCATGGCCACCACCACCGGCACCCTCTACATCGTTTCCGCACCCTCCGGCGCCGGCAAGACCAGCCTGGTCAAGGCCCTGATCGACAGCGAAGTGCAGATCCGCGTCTCGGTTTCGCACACCACCCGCGCCATGCGTCCAGGCGAGCAGGACGGGGTGAACTATCACTTCGTCGAGCATGCGCAATTCAATGCCATGATCGAGCGCAGCGAGTTTCTCGAGCACGCCCAGGTCTTCGACAATTTCTACGGCACCTCGCAGAAGTGGGTCGAACAGACCCTGGCCGAAGGCTTCGACCTGATCCTGGAGATCGACTGGCAGGGCGCGCAGCAGGTGCGCAAGCTGATGCCACAGTCCAAGAGCATCTTCATCCTGCCGCCGACCCAGGAGGCTCTGCGCCACCGCCTGACCAGCCGCGGCCAGGACAGCGGCGAGACCATCGAGCGGCGCATGCGTGAAGCCGTCAGCGAGATGAGCCACTATGTCGAATACGACTACCTGGTGATCAACGATGACTTCAACCACGCCCTGAGCGACCTCAAGGCGATCTTCCGCAGCAACCAGCTGGCACAATCGCAGCAGCAACAGCGTCATGCTGGCCTGCTCAGCGAGCTGCTGGCGTAAAACAGCGCTTCCATTGTCGCTGGTGATTTTTTAAACTATTCAGTCCGCTCGCCCGCTCGGGCCAAGCTTATCCGCACACGTTACGAGGAACACCATGGCTCGCGTTACCGTCGAAGATTGCCTGGACAACGTTGATAACCGCTTCGAACTGGTCATGCTCGCGACCAAGCGTTCGCGCCAACTGGCCACCGGCGGCAAGGAGCCGAAGGTCGCCTGGGAAAACGACAAGCCGACCGTCGTCGCCCTGCGCGAAATCGCTGCTGGCCTGGTTGATGCCGAGATCGTCGCCCAGGAAGACATCGTTGAAGAAGAGCCGCTGTTCGCTGCCTTCGAGGAAGAGGCCAACGAGCCTCTGTAAGTCGATGATGCCGGGTCGAAGTCGCTCGCAGCACGAGGCCAGTCATCCGGGGAGCATCCCATGGCTGGCATAGACGCTCTCGCCGATCGGCTTTCGACCTACCTCGGCCATGACCAGGTCAACCTGGTCCGCCGGGCCTATTTCTACGCCGAACAGGCGCACGATGGCCAACGCCGCCGCAGTGGCGAAGCCTACGTGACCCATCCGCTGGCCGTCGCCAGCATCCTCGCCGACATGCACATGGACCATCAGAGCCTGATGGCTGCCATGCTGCACGACGTCATCGAAGACACCGGCATCGCCAAGGAAGCGCTCAACGCGCAGTTCGGCGAAACCGTGGCCGAACTGGTCGACGGGGTCAGCAAACTGACCCAGATGAACTTCGAGACCAAGGCCGAGGCGCAGGCCGAGAACTTCCAGAAGATGGCCATGGCCATGGCCCGCGACATCCGCGTGATTCTGGTCAAGCTCGCCGACCGCCTGCACAACATGCGCACCCTCGATGCCATGCCGCACGAGAAGAGCCGGCGCATCGCCAAGGAAACCCTGGAAATCTACGCGCCCATCGCCAATCGCCTGGGCATGCACGCCATGCGCGTGGAATTCGAAGACCTCGGTTTCAAGGCCATGCACCCGATGCGCTCCGAGCGCATCCGCGCCGCCGTGCGCCGCGCCCGAGGCAATCGCAAGGAAATCGTCGCCAAGATCGAGGAGTCGATCCAGCTCTGCCTGCAGCACGAAGGCATGGAAGGCGAGGTGATCGGCCGCGAGAAGCACCTGTACAGCATCTATCAGAAGATGCGCGGCAAACGTAAGGCGTTCAACGAGATCATGGACGTCTACGCCTTCCGCATCATCGTCGACAAGGTCGACACCTGCTACCGCGTGCTCGGCGCCGTGCACAACTTGTATAAACCCTTGCCGGGGCGCTTCAAGGACTACATCGCGATTCCCAAGGCCAACGGCTACCAGTCGCTGCACACCACGCTGTTCGGCATGCACGGCGTGCCCATCGAGATCCAGATCCGCACCCGCGAGATGGAAGAGATGGCCAACAACGGCATCGCCGCGCATTGGCTGTACAAGTCCAGCGAGGACGAGGCGCCCAAGGGCAACCACGCCCGCGCACGGCAATGGGTCAAGGGCGTGCTGGAGTTGCAGCAACGCGCCGGCAACTCGCTGGAATTCATCGAGAGCGTGAAGATCGACCTGTTCCCGGACGAGGTCTACGTGTTCACGCCCAAGGGCCGCATCATGGAGCTGCCGAAAGGCTCCACCGCGGTCGACTTCGCTTACGCGGTGCACACCGATGTCGGCAATACCTGCATCGCCTGCCGTATCAACCGCCGTCTGGCGCCGCTGTCGCAAGCGCTGGAAAGCGGCTCGACGGTGGAGATCGTCACCGCCCCGGGCGCCCGGCCGAACCCGGCCTGGCTCAACTTCGTGGTCACCGGCAAGGCGCGCACGCACATCCGCCATGCGCTCAAGCAGCAGCGCCGCTCCGAATCGATCAGCCTCGGCGAACGCCTGCTGAATAAGGTGCTGGCCAGCTTCGACACGCACCTGGAGAAGATCGCCCCCGAGCGTATCCAGACCGTACTGGGCGAATACCGCCAGGAAGTCATCGAGGACCTGCTCGAAGACATCGGCCTGGGCAACCGCATGGCCTATGTGGTCGCCCGTCGCCTGCTCGCCGAGAGCAGCGACGATGCCCTGCCGAGCAGCGAAGGGCCGCTGGCGATTCGTGGCACCGAAGGCCTGGTGATGAGCTACGCCAAGTGCTGCACGCCGATTCCGGGCGACCCCATCGTCGGCTACCTGTCCGCCGGCAAGGGCATGGTGGTGCACATGGAAAGCTGCCGCAATATCGCCGATATCCGCACCAATCCGGAGAAATGCATCCAGCTCAACTGGGCCAAGGATGTCACCGGCGAGTTCAATGTCGAGTTGCGCGTCGAACTGGAACACCAGCGCGGCCTGATCGCCCTGCTGGCCAGCAGCGTCAATGCCGCCGATGGCAACATCGAGAAGATCGGCATGGACGAACGCGACGGGCGCATCAGCGTCGTACAACTGGTGATCAGTGTGCATGACCGCGTGCACCTGGCCCGAGTGATCAAGAAACTGCGCGCGCTCAAAGGCGTG
Organism: Pseudomonas pichavaramensis; assembly: GCF_050473265.1. NCBI lineage: Bacteria > Pseudomonadati > Pseudomonadota > Gammaproteobacteria > Pseudomonadales > Pseudomonadaceae > Pseudomonas > Pseudomonas pichavaramensis. The sequence continues at coordinate 111,487 of NZ_JBJKFJ010000015.1, forward strand.
ATGCGTATCACTCGAGTGCGTGCCTGACACAATTCCCCTATTTCCAGTCTGTAGGCTGGGTGCCTCGACCCAGCCAGTTCTCACGAGGAGCGATTCATGAGCAAGACCGTCATCAGCAGCGACAAGGCCCCCGCCGCCATCGGCACCTACTCCCAGGCCATCAAGGCCGGCAACACCGTTTACATGTCCGGGCAGATCCCGCTGGACCCGGTGAGCATGGAGCTGGTCGAAGGCTTCGAGGCCCAGACCGTGCAGGTGTTCGAGAACCTCAAGGCCGTGGCTGAGGCCGCTGGCGGTTCGTTCAAGGACATCGTCAAACTGAACATCTTCCTCACCGACCTTTCGCACTTCGCCAAGGTCAACGAGGTCATGGGTCGCTACTTCGAGCAGCCCTACCCGGCCCGCGCCGCCATCGGCGTTGCCGCCCTGCCGCGCGGCGCGCAGGTGGAAATGGACGCTATTCTGGTTCTGGAATAAGTCCCGAGGCGGGGCACGCTGCCCCGCCCTTCTCCCCCCAGGCATGGAGATCGCCATGCGTCGTTTGTCCTCTCTCCTGTTTCTCGCCGCGCTGCTGAGTGGCTGCGCCAGCACACCGAACAACGACCCGGCAGGCACCTGGATCAACCAGGCAGCCATCGACGCCGCCAGGGACAGTGGGCGCCTGCGCGAAGCTCTGCTCGCCTATGGCCCGAACCTGGAATGGCAGATCGATCCCGCACATCGACAAGCCAGCTACAGTAACGGTTTCGAACTGGCAGAAGGCAAGCTGCAAGCCGCCGGCGAAGGCCGCTGGCAGGTCACCTTCTACGGCGACTATCAGGAAAATCTCAGCGTCGAGAATGGCGAACTGGTGCAGGTGGCCAGTGAGTACTGGCCCGAGCAGCAGTTCACCCGCGTCGACAGCAAGGAAGGCCCAGCGCCGCTGGGCAGCCGCTTCGAGCAGGCGCTGTATCGTGATTATCTGGGCGGCGACTGGCTGATCGAAGAAGGTATCGGTCAAGGCGGCCTGGTGCGCTTCCAAGCCGATGGCCAGGTCGAGGGCCTGCCCGGTGCCGAACGCTTCGCCCTGTGCCTGGCGGGCGACTGCGCAGCGATGAGCGGCGAACATGACAGCATCTGGCTGCAAGCCGGCGACCAGGGCAGCCCCTGGCTGTTCGTGCATGAAGGTAATCAGCTGCGTATCTTCGAGGCGCAGAATCGCGCCCAGTTCGACGAGATGCCCGAGTACCAGCCCGGCCCGCAACGCTGGTTGCTCAAGCGTCGACAGCCATGACCCGGCGGCGGGCTAGTCGAGCAGCCCGCCCAACATCAGCGACACCCCCAGCAGCGCCAGCAAGACTCCACAGCCGCGATCCAGCCAGCGCACCCGCTGCTGCAGCCAGATCCGCCAGCGTGGATAGGCCAGCAGACGCACCAGGGCCAGGTCCCAGCCCCAGACCACCAGGGTCATCCACAGCATGGCCAGCAGCAGCCCCCAACCGGGCATGGCGGCTTCACGCAGCACGCCGAACAGACCTGCATAGAACAGTGGCAGTTTGGGATTCAGGCTGCTGGCCAGCAGTCCCTGACGCAGACCCCGCGTCCAGCTGCCGCGCGCCATCTGAGCAGCGTCCGGCAGGTGCAGGTCACGCCTGGACAGCAGTGCCTTCATGCCGATCCAGGCGAAATAGGCACCACCGACCAACTGCAGTGCCCTCCAGAACAGCCCACCCTGCTCGGGCAATGCCTGCAGGGCCAGAAGCACCAGCAGCATGCTCAGCAGATTGGCCAGGGCGATGCCCGCGGCACACCCGTCCGCCTGGCGGCGCCCCTGGCTCAGCGCCATACGAATCAGCAGAAAGAAATCCGGCCCCGGCGACAGCAACGCGGCAAAGTGGGTACTGGCGACCAGGGCGAACAGCGCAAGCATTAAAGGTGACCTCCTTGGCAATGGAGATCAGTTTCCGGGCAGGCCGGTGCTGCGGTCTTGAAGAAAACTCAGGTCGCGGCAAGACGCCGGAACTGACCCGGCGTGACGCCGGTGAAGCGCTTGAAGGTCGCGGAGAAATGCGCCTGATCGCAGAAGCCGAGGCTCAGCGCCACCTCCACAGGCGTCTGTTCGCTCAACAGCAGCCGCTTGGCTTCGCGCACCCGGCGCTGCAGCAGATAGGTGTGCGGCGGTACGCCATAGGCGCGACGAAAAGCTTCGATCAGATGCCGAGGATGGCGCTGCACCTGGCGGGCCAGCTCGTCCAGACTGACCGCCTGTGCATGATGCGCTTCCAGATAATCACGCACCCAGGCCGTCATGCCTCCGTCACGCGGCGCAGCACGCACCGCGCGCAAGCCGCCGTGGCGAACGAACACCTGCTCCAGCAACGCCAGCAACTCGCTCTCCAGCGTCAGCGCATCGCTGTGTTCGAAGGCACTCGCCAATTTCGCAAGACCGCCCGCCACCTGGCCATCATCAGCCGGATTGAGCTCACGAAAGCCGTCGGGTAGGCGCTTGCGCCCGAGCAGGGCTGGCAGGCGCGCTTCCTCGACATAAAGCATGCGATAAACCACCCGCGCAGACTCGGCATGCCCGGTGTGCGGTTCCTCGGGGTTCATCAGCGACAGCGTGCCGGCCGGCAGCGCATAACGCTGACCACGGCACTGGTAGCCGCCGACACCATGAGCAATGGCACCAATGGCAAAGGCGTCGTGGCTATGTCGCCCGAAGGGTTGTCCGGAGAAGTCGGCATGAAACAGTTCGACGCCCGGCAACCAGGGCTTGGCCAACAAACGGTTCCCGGCCACGCTCAGGCGTCCCGCAGAATCGCCGCGTAACCCTCGCGGTAGCTGGGATATTGCGGCGTCCAACCCAGCGCACGGGCACGGGCGTTGCTGCAGCGTTTGCTGCCGGCGCGGCGCACGCGTTGCTCGTCACTCCAGTGGCTGACGCCCAGACGCTCACGCAGCCAGGCCACCACCTCATGCAGCGCAGCCGGTTCGTCATCGACACCCAGATACAGCTCGGCCAGGGGCGTGCCGGCCGCGTCCGCCTGCAACAAGGTCGCAAGCAGCCCGGCGGCGTCATCGACATGGATACGGTTGCCGTACAGCGGCGGCGTCTCGTTGACCCGATAACCGCCACGCACCTGATTGAGCAGCCACTGCCGACCGGGACCATAGAGACCGGTCAGGCGCACGACGGTGGTCGGCAGGCCGCTATCGAAGGCGAGTTGCTCGGCCTCGCGCATGATCACCGCCGAGTAGCTCTGCGCCTCGGCCGGTGAATCCTCGTCGATCCATTCGCCCTGCTGCTGGCCATAGACCCCACTGCTGGAGGCGAACAGGATGCGCCGCGGCCGCTGACCGTGCAGCGCCAGCCAGCCCAGGGTGCGACGCAGCCCGTCGACGTAGGCAGCGCGGTAGCCGGCCTCGTCATGCTCGGTGGCAGCGGCGCAATAGACCAGGTAGTCCAGGGGCTGCCGTGGCCAGTCCGCCGGACACTCATCCGCGTGCAGATCACCGGCGACAGGTTCGATACCAGCAGGCAGGGCGTCGACGTTGCGGCGCATCCCCAGCACGCGCCAGCCTTCGCTGACCATGCGCAGTCCAAGGCGGCTGCCGACATCGCCACAACCGGCGATCAGCAGACTGTTACATGCGGACATGCCGTTCTCCATGACTTTTATGCGAAGGCGCAGTTTAGCGCGGTTGGTTCATCTCAACGCAAAGGCTATGCTTAGCGGCAACTTAATGGATAAACACTATGACCCTCACCGAACTGCGGTACATCGTCACCCTCGCCCAGGAACAGCATTTCGGCCGCGCTGCCGAGCGCTGCCACGTCAGCCAGCCGACCCTGTCGGTGGGCGTGAAGAAGCTGGAGGACGAGCTCGGTGTACTGATCTTCGAGCGCAGCAAGAGCGCCGTGCGCCTGACGCCTGTCGGTGAGGGCATCGTCACGCAGGCACAGAAGGTACTGGAGCAGGCGCAAGGCATTCGCGAGCTGGCCCAGGCGGGCAAGAACCAACTGGCCGCGCCGCTGAAGATAGGCGCCATCTATACCGTTGGCCCCTATCTGTTTCCCCATCTGATTCCGCAGCTGCACCGGGTCGCTCCGGACATGCCGCTGTATATCGAGGAAAACTTCACCCATATCCTGCGCGACAAGCTGCGCACCGGTGAACTCGACGCAGTCATCATCGCCCTGCCCTTCCAGGAGGCCGATGTGCTGACCAAACCGCTGTACGACGAGCCCTTCTACGCGCTGCTGCCAGCAGGCCATCCCTGGGCGGAGATGGAAACCATCGACACCAAGCTGCTCAACGACAAAAGCCTGCTGCTGCTCGGTGAAGGCCACTGCTTCCGTGACCAGGTACTGGAAGCCTGCCCGACGCTGCGCAAGGGTGGCGACGATCACGGCAAGCACACCACGGTGGAATCCAGCTCGCTGGAAACCATTCGCCATATGGTCGCCTCTGGCCTTGGCGTATCGATCCTGCCGTTCTCGGCGGTCGACAGCCACCACTACGCCCCGGGCGTGATCGAGGTGCGCCCACTCAGCGCACCGGTACCCTTCCGCACCGTGGCCATCGCCTGGCGCGCCAGCTTCCCGCGGCCCAACGCCATCGAAGTGCTGGCCGACTCCATCCGCCTGTGCTCGGTCGCTCGCAGCCCGCAGACCAAGAGCGCCTGAGGTCCAGCGTGACGGAGCTGTCAGCGGTTTCCGTGACCGCGCTGAAAGGCGTGGGCGCGGCCTTGGCGGAAAAACTCGCCAAGGTCGGCCTGGAAAACCTGCAGGACGTGCTGTTCCATCTGCCGTTGCGCTATCAGGATCGCACCCGCATCACCCCCATCGGCGCACTGCGCCCCGGTCAGGATGCGGTGGTCGAAGGCATCGTCGCCGGCGCTGATGTGGTCATGGGCCGTCGCCGCAGCCTGCTGGTGCGCCTGCAGGACGGCAGCGGCACGCTGAGCCTGCGCTTCTTCCACTTCAGCCAGGCGCAGAAAGAAGGGCTCAAGCGCGGCACCGCGCTGCGCTGTTACGGCGAAGTGCGTCCGGGCGCCACCGGCCTGGAGATCTACCACCCGGAATATCGCGCGCAGAACGGCGACGAACCGGCGCCAGTGGAACAGAGCCTGACGCCCATCTACCCGACCACCGAAGGCCTGACCCAGCAGCGCCTGCGTCAGCTCAGCCAGCAGGCACTGGCACGCCTCGGGCCGCGCAGCCTGCCTGACTGGCTGCCCGAGCAACTGGCCCGCGACTACCGCCTGGCGCCACTGGATGAGGCCATCCGCTATCTGCACCGGCCGCCGCCGGACGCCGATGTCGAAGAACTCGCCGAAGGTCGCCACTGGGCCCAGCACCGCCTGGCCTTCGAAGAGTTGCTGACCCACCAGCTGTCGCTGCAGCGCCTGCGTGAACAGGTGCGCGCCCAGCAGGCGCCGGCTCTGCCAGCGGCGAAGAAACTACCGGCGCAGTACCTGCAGAACCTGGGGTTCGCCCCTACCGGAGCGCAGCAACGGGTCGGCGCCGAAATCGCCTACGACCTGGCGCAGAGCGAACCCATGTTGCGCCTGGTGCAGGGCGATGTCGGCGCCGGCAAGACCGTGGTCGCCGCACTGGCCGCACTGCAGGCGCTGGAAGCCGGCTACCAAGTGGCGCTGATGGCACCGACCGAGATTCTCGCCGAGCAGCACTTTCTCAACTTCAGCAAGTGGCTGGCATCACTGGGCCTGGAGGTCGCCTGGCTGGCCGGCAAGCTCAAGGGCAAGGCCCGTGCCGCGGCGCTGGAACAGATCGCTGCCGGCTGCCCGATGGTGGTCGGCACCCATGCGTTGTTCCAAGAGGAAGTGAAGTTCAAGCGCCTGGCCCTGGTGATCATCGACGAGCAGCACCGCTTCGGCGTGCAGCAGCGCCTGGCGCTGCGCCAGAAAGGCATCGACGGCCGCCTCAGCCCGCATCAGTTGATCATGACCGCCACGCCTATCCCGCGCACTCTGGCGATGAGCGCTTACGCCGATCTGGACACCTCGATCCTTGACGAACTGCCGCCTGGGCGCACCCCGGTGAACACCCTGGTGATCGCCGACAGCCGCCGTGACGAGGTGGTCGAGCGGGTGCGCAACGCCTGTCAGCAGGGGCGCCAGGCCTACTGGGTATGCACCCTGATCGAAGAATCAGAAGAGCTCACCTGCCAGGCGGCCGAAACCAGTTTCGAGGAACTCTCCCTGGCCCTTGGCGAGCTTCGCGTCGGCCTGATCCACGGGCGCATGAAGCCGGCCGAAAAAGCCGCGGTGATGGACGAATTCAAGCAGGGCAATCTTCAATTACTGGTCGCCACCACGGTGATCGAGGTGGGCGTCGACGTGCCCAACGCCAGCCTGATGATCATCGAAAACCCTGAACGCCTGGGCCTGGCGCAATTGCACCAGCTGCGCGGCCGGGTCGGCCGCGGCAGCGCCGCCAGTCACTGCGTGCTGCTCTATCACGCGCCGTTGTCGCAGCTGGGCCGCGAACGCCTGGCCATCATGCGCGAAACCACCGACGGTTTCGTCATCGCCGAGAAGGACCTGGAACTGCGCGGCCCCGGGGAAATGCTCGGCACACGGCAAACCGGTCTGTTGCAGTTCAAGGTCGCTGACCTGATGCGCGATGCCGATCTGCTGCCCGCCGTACGCGACGCCGCACACGCTCTTTTGGAACATTGGCCGCAACATGTGGCTCCATTGTTAGAACGCTGGTTGCGTCACGGCCAGCAATACGGTCAAGTGTGAGCTCGTTCACACGACAACCGTCGCCACGAACCTTTGCGCAACACCCCGCTGGTTATACTCCGGGGCAGATGCGCCACTGCCGGATATCGATATGACTGAAGCAGCCCTCGCCACCAACGCCCCTGCCCAGCCACCAAGCGTCATCGTGCAGCTGCTGGAAAAACTCTCCATGCCCTATCAGGTGCGTGCCGAGAAACCCGGCCTGCCAGCAGCGGCGCGACTGCAGGCAGTCCTGCTGGACGATGCCGTCGGCGCACTGCTGGTGCTCTACCCTCGTAGCCAGTTGCTCGACCTCGCCCGCCTGGCCGAACTCACCGGCCGTCAGCTCACTGCCGTCAAACCGGAACGCCTGGAGCGCATGCTCGGCAAACATAACCTGACGGCCCTGCCCGGCCTGCCGCCGCTGACCAGCTCGCCCTGCCTGTATGAAGAACGTCTGCTGCAGGAGCCGAGCCTGCTGATCGAGTCCGGCCAACCCGGCGTGCTACTGGAAATCCCCACCGAGGCGTTCAAGAGCCTGCTGAGCAAGGCCAGCGCGGCACGTTTTGGCGAGCCGGTGAGTGCGATCAGGCCCAACCTCGATCGCCCGCACGACGACCGCGCAGAGATCACCCAGGCCGTACAAGCCTTCACCGCCCGGCGCATCCAGCAGCGTCTGGAGGAAACCATCGAGATTCCACCGCTGCCGGAAACCGCACAGAAGATCATCAAACTGCGCGTCGACCCCAACGCTACCGTGGACGACATCACCGGCGTAGTCGAGACCGACCCCGCGCTGGCCGCCCAGGTAGTCAGCTGGGCCGCATCGCCCTACTACGCCGCGCCCGGCAAGATCCGCTCGGTGGAGGACGCCATCGTCCGCGTACTGGGCTTCGATCTGGTGATCAACCTGGCCCTGGGCCTGGCACTGGGCAAGACCCTGAGCCTGCCCAAGGATCAGCCACAACAGGCCACACCCTACTGGCAGCAGGCAATCTACACCGCAGCCGTGATCGAGGGCCTGACCCGCGCCATGCCGCGCGCTCAGCGTCCGGAGGCGGGGCTGACCTACCTGGCCGGCCTGCTGCACAACTTCGGCTATCTGGTGCTGGCGCACGTCTTCCCGCCACACTTCTCGCTGATCTGCCGTCATCTCGAGGTCAACCCGCACCTGCCGCACAGCTACATCGAGCAGCACTTGTTGGGCATCACCCGCGAACAGATCGGCGCCTGGCTGATGCGTCACTGGGACATGCCGGACGAGCTGGCCAACGCCCTGCGCTTCCAGCACGACCCTGACTACGCGGGTGAGAACGCGGCGTTCGCCAATCTGGTGTGCCTGGCCGTCAGCCTGCTGCGCAACCGCGGTATCGGTGCCGGGCCGCAGAGCGAGATTTCCGATGAGCTGTTCGAAGCCCTGGGGCTGAGCCGGGAAAAAGCCGAAGACGCCGTGAACAAGGTGCTCAGTGCCGAGGTCGCCCTGCGCGAACTGGCTGCGCAGTTCCACCCGACCCACTGAAGCCCTGCCTGCGCCTGGTCATCACTTTCCGGGGGCATTCCCCTTGCGCAGCTGTTCGCGGCGCTCGGCGAACAGCTGCGGCACCACTTCCAGACTGATAGCCAGCAACTGGCTGACGCTGGCCTGCTCGTACAGGCTGGCGTATTCGGCCAGCGTTTCACTGGGCATCTGCCGGTAGGCGTAGAGCATGAAGGACTCCACAGCCTGCTCGCTGGACTGGCGAATCGCCTGCGCCTGGGTCTGCGTCTGGCTCTGCAGCTCGGCTTCGTCGAGATTCTCGCCACGCGCCCTGAGCGCCAGCAGCGCCTGGGTCTTGCCGACTTCGTAGCGCAGCAGGCTGGCCAGCTCGGTGGTACGCGCCGCCGCATCCAGACGCCTGATCAGTTCCACCCGCGCGCCGCGCGGCGGCCGCTGCTGCAGGCGCTGGCGATACTCGCCGAGCACTTCCGGCTGTTCGCCGACCGCCCGCTCGGCGGCGGTGAAACGCTGCGCGAGGGGGCCGTCGAGACGCGCACGGGCCTGTTCGGCCTGGTCTTCGTCGAGTCGCTGCCCGACCCGTTCGGCCAGGTCCAGGCAGAACGCCTCGCCTGCGAACAGCTGGGCAAGGCGCTTCTGTTCGCTCTCACCCTGGCCGCGCTGCAGCAACGGCAGGCTCTGCTCGCACAGCAGGTGGATGCCGGCCAGCTCGAACAGCGGCAACAGGGTCTTGCTTGAGCTCGGCTCTGCCCGCACGGCGGTTGCAGCCAGCAACAGCAGGGGCAACAGGAAAAGGCGCATGGTCGGACATTCCATTAGGGCTTGCCTGGAAAGCCTAACCAATGCCCGGCGTGGCGGCCAGCCGCGTGCCGCCTGGCTGCCGATCAGGCCGCCTTTTTCGGCGCCTCGGTCTTCTTCTTCGGGGTCAGGTACTTGGTCAGGCCCTGGAACCACATCACCAGAGCGGTATTGCCCTGGATCTGAATGTCCTTGTTCTGGATACCCTGCATGAAAGCCAGCTGCTTGTTCTTCGCGGTCATGGTCTCGAAGCCATAGGCAGCGTCCTTGAAGCCGATGGCGAACGCCGGCTCGGTAGCGCTGCCGCGTTTGCTGCTGACGCGCTGCCCGGAGACGATGAAGTGACGGGCGACCTTGCCATCCAGCGTATGCAGTTGGAAGACCATATCACGGCCTTCGAGCTGCTGACGGAACGCCGGGTTTTCACGGCTGGCCTTGGCCATCAGACGGCCCAGCATCCACAGAAGAAAACGGAATTTCATGCGCAGGCCCTCGTGATCGAAGATGATGGGCGCGCATTGTAGTGGTTTTCACGCAGGACTACAGCCTGTCGAAAGCATGGCTGCGAAAGGGGGAGCCCGGAGCCGAGCGGCTCCGGGCGATGGGCTCAGTTGACCGCGTCTTTCAGGGACTTGCCCGGTTTGAAGGCGACGGTATTGCTGGCCTTGATCTTCACCGGCTGGCCGGTTTGCGGGTTCTTGCCAGTGCGTGCGCCACGATGACGCTGGACGAAAGTACCGAAGCCAACCAGGGTCACACTGTCCTTGCGGTTCAGTGCACCGGTGATTTCTTCCAGTACGGCGTTGAGTACACGATTGGCCTGATCCTTGGTCAGATCAGCCTTTTCGGCGATGGCGGCGGCGAGTTCCGGTTTACGCATAGATGCCTCTTTGACGGTTTTTTGTTGTTGTGTCCGTGCTGTCCTTCCAGAACAGCGCCCAAGGCGCCGCAACAGCTCTGCGCTGCGGCAGACCCTTGGGAGAATGGCATGCCGCATCGCGCTGCGCCAGTCTCGGCAGGCAGTTTAGTCAGGCAATTTCGTGGTGTATCCGACAGAACGACAGGCAATCATGCCAGTAGCGCAGGCAGTTCCTTGTTCAGGGCCAGTTTTTCCTGCACGGCCGCACCGGTCAGCGCGTACCCTAGCAACGCGCCGGAAGCATCGCGGCAGAGCGCCTTGATGTCGCTGCCAGAGCCTTCGACCGTCCACTCCCCCTGACTGCCACGCGGCGGTGGCGAGACGACCAGCGGGCATACCGGTGTCTTAACCGTGACCGGCATCGGCCCGTAGCTGACCGTGCTTGGCGCTCCGGCCAGAGTTTTGGCCAATGCTCGGGCGCAGGCCATCAGCGGCATGACGTAAAGCAGATTGAGGCCATCGACCTCGGCGCAATCGCCCAGTGCATAGATGTTGGCGTGCGAGGTACGCAGCTGCCGGTCCACCATAACCCCGCGATTGACGTCCAGGCCGGCGGCTGCGGCCAGCGCGATACGCGGGCGCAGGCCCACGGCGGAGACCACGGCATCGCACTCGATCTGCGTGCCATCGGCCAGCGCGGCCTGCAGAGCCTCGCCATGATGATTGAGGCTGGCCAACACCGGCCCCAGATGAAAGCGCACTCCGAGCCCTTCCAGACCGGTCTGCACCGCAGCCGCCGCTGCCGGATGCAGCAACCCGGGCATCACCTGCTCGCACGGCGCGAGCAACTCCACCTGGTAGCCCCCCGCAGTGAGGTCATTGGCGAACTCGCAGCCAATCAGGCCAGCCCCCAGAATCAGCACCCGCCGCTTGCCGGCAACGGCATCACGAAAACGGGCGTAGTCCTCAAGGTCATTGATCGGGAAGATCGCATCCTGGGCATCGCCCTCGACCGGCACCCGAATCGGCTCGGCGCCCCAGGCCAGCACCAGGTCGCGGTAGGGCACCGACTCCTCGCCGATCCACAGGCGCTTGTGGCCCGGGTCGATACCGGTGATGCGGGTGTGAGTACGGATTTCCGCATTGAGCTGCTCGGCCATGGCGCCGACCTCGGCCATGGCCAGGCCATCAGCGTCCTTGTTCTTGCCGAAGCCGGTGGACAGCATCGGCTTGGAGTAGGAACGCCCGTCGTCAGCGGTGATCAGCAACAGCGGCGTCTCGCTGTCGAGCTTGCGCCACTCCTTGGCCAGGTTGTAGCCGGCCAGGCCGGTGCCGACGATCACTAGGGGTGCGCTCATGCATGAATCCTCGCTGCGAAAACGACACGACGGCCAGGCGGCCGTCGTCGTGAACCATTAACAAACCGCTGGAAACGGTGGCCGGACTCAGAAGGTGTTCACAAAGCGCAGGCATGGCGCGGCAATTCGTAAACGCTCTCTCAGACGATCTCGATCATCTCGAAGTCGACCTTGCCCACGCCGCAGTCCGGGCAAACCCAGTCGGCCGGTACGTCTTCCCAGGCCGTGCCAGGTGCAATGCCCTCCTCGGGCAGCCCCAGAGCTTCGTCATAGATGAAGCCGCAGACGATGCATTGCCACTTGCGCATGGAGCAGGCCTCCTCGAGAGATGGCGGACACACCCTACTGGATCACACAGCGACTGGCTAGCCAGCCGGAGGTTGGGCAAGCCAGAGCATAGGCCATCGAGGCGCAGCGTGCCCCGTCGCCTCAACTGGCCAGCATGCGCCCGGTTTCTTCCAGATTGATGTGCCATTGCAGTGCTTCGCGCAGGATATGCGGGGTGTGCCCGCCACGCTCGCAGGCGCGCTCGAAGTAGTCGTTGAGCGCGCCACGGAAGTCCGGATGCACGCAGTTGTCGATCACCGCCCTGGCGCGTTCGCGTGGTGCCAGGCCACGCAAATCGGCCAGGCCCTGCTCGGTGACCAGGATGTCGACGTCGTGCTCGCTGTGATCGACATGGCTGACCATCGGCACCACGCTGGACACCGCGCCGCCCTTGGCGATGGACTTGGTGACGAAGATTGCCAGGTGCGCGTTGCGGGCAAAATCGCCGCTGCCGCCGATGCCGTTCATCATCTTGGTGCCGCCAACGTGAGTGGAGTTGACGTTGCCGTACAGGTCGAACTCCAGCGCCGTGTTGATACCGATGATCCCCAGGCGACGCACCACCTCCGGATGGTTGGAGATCTCCTGCGGGCGCAGCACCAGGCGCTCCTTGTAGCGCTCGAGATTGCCGAACACATCGGCATTGCGCCGCGCCGAGAGGGTGATCGAACTGCCCGAGGCGAATGCCAGCTTGCCAGCGTCGAACAGGTCGAAGGTGGAGTCCTGCAGCACCTCCGAGTACATGCTCAGGTTGTCGAATGGCGAATGAATCAGCCCGCACATCACCGCATTGGCGATCGAACCGATACCGGCCTGCAGCGGGCCGAGGCTGTTGCTCATGCGGCCGGCATCGACCTCACGCTTGAAGAAGTCGATCAGATGATCAGCGATGGCCTGGGTCTCGTGGTCCGGCGGCAGCACGGTGGAAGGCGAATCAGCCTGGTCGTTGATCACGATCCCGACGATCTTCTCTGCCGGGATCGGGATCGCCGTGACGCCGATACGGTCATCGACACGGGTCAACGGGATCGGCGTGCGGGTCGGTCGATAGCTGGGGATGTAGACGTCGTGCAGGCCTTCCAGATTGGGATTGTGCGCCAGGTTGATCTCGACGATGACGCGCTCGGCGAAAATGGCGAAGCTGGCCGAGTTGCCCACCGAGGTGGTCGGCACGATGTGTCCCTGCTCGGTAATGGCCACGGCTTCGATCACCGCGATATCGGGCTTCTTCAACTGGTGGTTGCGCAGTTGCTCGACGGTTTCCGAGAGGTGCTGATCGATGAACATCACCCGACCGTCGTTGATCGCCTTGCGCAGCGTGGAGTCGACCTGGAACGGCATGCGTCGGGCCAGCACACCGGCCTCGGTCAGTTGCTTGTCCAGGTCGTTGCCGAGACTGGCACCGGTCATCAGGCTGATGCTCAACGGCTGCTGACGGGCGCGCTCGGCCAGCGCCAGCGGTACTGCCTTGGCTTCGCCTGCGCGGGTGAAGCCGCTCATGCCGACGGTCATACCGTCCTCGATCAGGGCGGCCGCCTCGGCCGCAGTCATCACCTTGTCCAGCAGCGAAGGCTGGCGCACACGATCTGCATACATCGGGAACCTCGACAGGCGGGGATAGCACGGAGGGCGAGCAGTCTAGTGGCCAGGATGCCGCACGCCTCTACCACGAAAGTCGAATTGAACCCTCTAGAACGGGCCTTTCGTCGGATACTGCGAAACCGCTGCTCAGTCCAGCTTGAGCACCTTGGCCAGCACCACCTTGGGCCCTTTCATCTTCTTGACGATGATGCGCAGGCCATCGGTCTCCAGTACTTCCTCTTCCTCGGGCATGCGCTTGAGCGTCTCGTAGATCAGGCCGGCCAGGGTTTCGGCCTCGATATGGTCGAGATCGACACCGAGCAGGCGTTCGACCTTGGCCAACGGCGTATCACCACGCACCAGCAGTTTGCCCGGCTGGTAAGCGAGGATGCCGCGTTCGGCCTTGCGGTGTTCGTCCTGGATGTCGCCGACCAGCGCTTCCAGCACGTCCTCCATGGTCAGGTAGCCGATAACCTTGCCGTCCGCCTCCTCGACCAGGGCGAAGTGCGCGCCGCCCTGGCGGAACTGCTCGAGCAGCTGTGACAGCGGCATGTGCCGGCTGACCCGCTCCAGCGGATGCATCATGTCACCGAGCTTGAGTGCCGAGGGCAGCATCTCCAGCAAGGACAACTGCAGCAGCAGGTCCTTGATGTGCAGCACACCGACGAACTCTTCCTTGTTCTCGTCGTAGATCGGGTAACGGCTGTACTTGTGCCGGCGGAAGGTGGTGAACACCTCATCCAGGCTGGCGTTGAGTGCCAGATAGACCAGATCCTCGCGCGAGTTGGCCCAGTCCACCACTTCCAGCTCGCCCAGTTCGACCGCCGAGGCCAGCACGCGCAGATCCTGATCGTTGTCGGCACTGGCGCGACTGGAATGCAGGATCAGTTTCAGCTCTTCACGGCTGTAATGGTGCTCATGATGCGGCCCTGGCTCGCCCTGTCCGGCGATACGCAGGATGGCATTGGCGCTGGCGTTGAGGACGAAGATCGCCGGGTACATCAGCCAGTAGAAGGCATACAGCGGCGCGGCCGTCCACAACGACAGCAGCTCCGGCTTGCGGATTGCCCAGGACTTGGGCGCCAGCTCGCCGATGACGATATGCAGGTAGGAAATGATGGCGAACGCGGTGAAGAAGGCGATGCCGTGAATCAGCGCCGGCGAATCGATGCCAAGCGCCGCCAGCAGCGGCGTGAGCAGTTCGGCGAAAGCCGGCTCGCCGACCCAGCCCAGCCCCAGCGATGCCAGGGTGATGCCCAGCTGGCAGGCCGACAGGTAGGCGTCCATCTGGTTGTGCACGGTACGCAGGATATGCCCACGCCAGCCATGTGCTTCGGCCAACGCGTCGACCTTGGTGGCGCGCAGACGGACGATGGCGAACTCCGCAGCGACGAAGAAACCGTTGAGCAGAACCAGAAACAGGGCGAACAGCATGAGGCCGAAATCGGCGAGGTAGGTTGAAGCGGAGAGACTCGTGGAGGGGTCCATGAAGGTTCGGATTGGCCAATGACCGCTAGAGGGTGGAGCCTCGCCGCGCCGAATGCAAGCACTCAGCGGGCGCGCTGCACCACCTGGGCCTGAGCGAAGTGGCAGGTGAAGGTACTGCCTTCACCCAGCTCGCTGCTGATCTGCAGATTGCCGCGATGACGCAGCAGCACGTGCTTGACGATCGCCAGCCCCAGCCCCGTGCCGCCAGTGTTGCTGGCGCGGCTGGAGTCGACGCGGTAGAAGCGTTCAGTCAGGCGCGGCAGGTGCTTGGCGTCGATGCCCATGCCGGTGTCACTGACCGCCAGGTGCGCGCCGTGCTCGTCGCCCCACCAGCGAATGCGGATATCACCACCAGCCGGCGTGTATTTCACCGCATTGAACACCAGGTTGGAGAAGGCGCTGCGCAGCTCCGCCTCGCTACCCTTGAGCTTGAGGTGCGGATCGGCTTCCAGGCTGATGCGGTGCTGCTGGTCCGCTGACAGCGCCTGGGCGTCGTTCTTGATCGACAGCAGCATCAGATCGACCGCCACCGGCTGGTTGTCCGAGGGGTAGTCGGTGGCTTCCAGCTTGGCCAACAGCAGCAGGTCGTTGAGCAGCGTCTGCATGCGCGCGCCCTGTTGCTGCATCTGCTGCAGCGCCCGCAGCCAGCGCGGATTGACCGCCTCGACGTTGTCCAGCAGGGTCTCCAGATAACCGGCGATCACCGTCAGCGGCGTGCGCAGTTCGTGGGAGACGTTGGCGACGAAGTCCTTGCGCATCTGCTCCAGCTGGTGGAGACGGGTGACGTCGCGCACCAGCAGCAGATGCTCACGATTGCCGTAGCGGGTGATATGAAACTGCAGACGCCGCCGGTCATTGACCGGCGAGGGAATCTCCAGCGCATCGGCATAGTTGCCGCGCTCGAAATACTCCTTGAAGCGCGGATCGCGCACCAGATTGGCCAGTTGCTGACCGCTGTCCTGCGGCGTTTTCAGGCCCAGCAGGGTCTCGGCCGCACGGTTCCACCATTCCAGATTGCCCTGGCTGTCGAGCATAATCACCGCATCCTTGAGCGCCGCAGTGGACTCCTGCACGCGGTCGATCACGGCCTGCAGGCGGCCACGCGCCTTCTGGTTGCGCCGTTGCAGGTGGTAGATGCTGTCGAATACCTCGCCCCACAGGCCGTAGCCGTCCGGCGGCGGTTCGTCGGGTTTGTGCTCACGCAGCCACTTGTGCAGACGCAGCAGCTGGCTGAGGGTCCAGCCCAGGTGAATCGCCAGGCCGCAGGCCAGCACCCAGGCATATTCACCGGTGAGGAAACCGAGCAGCAGGCAGGCGCCCACCAGCAGCAACAGCCGGCGCACCACGGCACCACGCCAGTTTTGATTCACGATGGAGCGCATCCTTGTCGAGCGGCCGGCGCGAAAGCCTCGCGCCAGCGATTAACCCTTGGTAGAGAAACGATACCCAGTCCCGCGCACGGTTTGTACCAGGTTTTCGTAAGCATCGCCGAGCGCCTTGCGCAGGCGACGGATATGCACGTCGACGGTACGCTCTTCGACATAGACGTTGCCGCCCCAGACCTGATCGAGCAGCTGGCCACGGGTGTAGGCGCGCTCCTGATGGGTCATGAAGAACTGCAGCAAACGGTATTCGGTCGGGCCCATCTCGGCCGGCTTGCCGTCGATGGTCACGCGATGGCTGATCGGATCGAGCAGCAGGCCGCCGACCTCGATCGGCGCCTCACTGTCACTCGGGCCGGCACGGCGCAGCACGGCCTTGAGGCGCGCCACCAGCTCACGCGGCGAGAACGGCTTGGTGATGTAGTCGTCGGCGCCGACTTCCAGGCCCTGGATCTTGTTGTCCTCTTCGCCTTTGGCGGTGAGCATGATGATCGGGATGTCGTTGGTCAGCTCGTCGCGT
The DNA here is from genome assembly GCF_050473265.1 of Pseudomonas pichavaramensis. NCBI lineage: Bacteria > Pseudomonadati > Pseudomonadota > Gammaproteobacteria > Pseudomonadales > Pseudomonadaceae > Pseudomonas > Pseudomonas pichavaramensis. The sequence continues at coordinate 128,024 of NZ_JBJKFJ010000015.1, forward strand.
TTTAGCCGGCGCGCCAACTCGATACCGCTGGTACCGGGCAGCATCCAGTCGAGCAGGATCAGGTCAGGCTTGCGGTCGACGATCACGGCATGGGCCTGCTGGGTATTCTCCGCCTCCAGACACTCGTAACCGGCCATCTCCAGGGCCACCGCGATCATTTCGCGGATCGGTGCTTCGTCATCGACGATCAGGATGTTCTTGCCAACCATGGGGCCTTAGCCTCTATTCGTTCATCTGTCTGCGCCGCATTAGATAACGGAATTATTGCAGCGATATGACAGGCGCGCGGCAGCATGCGACCACTGAGCACTTGTTCACCGGCCTGCAACCCGCGCAGTAGCGCAGGCCGACTCTCAGCGCAAAGCGTAATCCAGCACCAGCCCGACAAAGATGGCCAGGCCCGCCCAGTGGTTGTGCAGGAAAGCCTTGAAGCACACCAGCGGCTCACGCCGGCGGGTTACGTAAAACTCCCAGGCGAAGCAGGCGGCGGCGGCCAGCAGGCCGAGATGGAAGTACAGGCCCAGCTCGAAGCGCGCGCCCGCCAACAGCAGGCAGAGCAGCGCCAATCCCTGCAGGCTGGCAATGATCAGACGGTCGGCATCGCCGAACAGGATGGCGGTGGATTTCACCCCGATCTTCAGATCGTCCTCGCGGTCGGCCATGGCGTAATAGGTGTCGTAGGCCACCGTCCACAGCAGGTTGGCGATGTACAGCAGCCAGGCCTCGGGCGGCAGGTTGCCGGTTTCAGCCGTGAAGGCCATCGGCATGCCCCAGGAGAATGCAGCACCGAGCACCACCTGCGGGTAGAAGGTGTAGCGCTTCATGAAGGGGTAGCAGGCGGCCAGTGCCAGGCCACCCAATGACAGCCAGATGGTGGTGGCGTTGGTGAACAGCACCAGTATGAAACTCAGCACCACCAGCACAGCGAACAGCACAAGCGCTTCGCGTGGCTTGATCTTGCCGCTGGCCAGCGGACGCGCCTTAGTGCGGCTGACGTGGCCGTCGAAGTTGCGATCGGCGTAGTCGTTGATCACGCAGCCGGCAGCGCGCATCAGAATGACGCCAGCGACGAAGATGAACAGGTTCTTCACACTCGGCACGCCCTCGGCCGCCACCCACAGCGCCCACAGCGTCGGCCACAGCAGAAGGTAGATGCCGATGGGCTTTTCCAGGCGCATCAGCTGGATGAAGTCCCAGGCGCGCGGGTGCAGGCGGGTGGTCGATTGCAGCAGGCGGGTGTACATCGAGGCGTCTCCGTACAAGGTGCGCGGATTATACGGGGGTTGGCGGCGGAGGGTGGATCAGGGCGCGAGGTAGACGCTTTTTTCATCCACCGCTACAGATCCTGGGACGTCGGGGAGCGTCGCACAGAAGGTTGCTGGAAACGCTTCAGGCTTTGCCTCCTTGAGCCTCCACTCCCGCTGCCGGCCAGAATGCAGGCAGAAACACCTCGGCCACCAGCACCCCCAGCACGCCGCGACTGAAACAGGAACGGCGCGCCCAGAGACCGTCCTCACGCACCGCTTCCGGGAGCCAGACGACGGGGTAACGGCAGGCCTGCAACTCACCGCGATCGAAGGCGCGGTCACTGAACAGCAACTCACCCAGCGAGCGACTGCCCAGCTCGGCCAGGTTCAGTCCGGAACCCTCGAGCACGCTGCGGGCAGCGACACTGCGGGCGAAAACCCAGGGTTGAGCGTGCCCGCGAAGATAGACCTCGCGCACCCAGCCCTGACTGCCGTCGGCCACGCCGAGCGCGGCACATTCATCATGACGCAGTCGCTGCCAGCCTTCCTGCAAAGGGGTCACCGAGAAGCCGTCGTGCGACAGCGCGGTCAGACGACGGGTCAGCGAGTCCTCGTTGAACAGCCAGTCGCGTACGCCTGCGGAGGGCTGCGGATGCAACTGAGCGTTGGTCAGCCAGCGAGGAGGATGGGCAAGGGCGGTGTGGGGCACGGAGAGCAGTCACCATGAAACAGGAGCGCGCGAGTCTAGCACGCCGAGTTGGGCTGCCTCAGTAGAGCTGCGGTGCGTACAGCTGGCCGGCGCCGGGTTCGCCGAGCAGTTGTTCGAGAATTTCGTGATGCATGGCCAGCAACTTGCCGTTGCGCTCGTTGAGGCGCTTGCACTGGCCGGCCAGTTGGCCGAGCTGTTCCCAGGTCAGCAAGAGATGATTGCGCTGTGTCTGTGGGTAACGGCTCAGCAGCTTATTCATGGCACTGTTGCCTGCTCCCAGCTGGAAGGCAGCCAGCACCTTGCTGCGGCGTTGTGCACGCGCCTTGGCCTGCTCCACCAATGGCAGGATCTGCTCGTTGAGCAGGTCGATCTGCCGGCTGTCGCGCTTGAGCAGCTGCTGATAGAGCTCCTGCATCAGCCCACGCAGGGCCAGGTAGTCGGCGCAGTCCTGCTGCAGATCCTGTTCGACAACCTGAAGCAGCTGCTGCTCACGCGCAGTGGTCACGCATCGCTACCGCTGTGATAGGTCAGCATGCTGCTGGCCAGCGCCGCCGGGTCGCTGCTCAGCTCGCCACCGGCCAGAGCGGCCTTGAGCTGCGCCACCTTGTCCAGATCGACCTCCGGCAGGCTGCGCAGAGCTGCCTGCAGCTGCTCCAGACGCGGTTCCTCGCTGCTGCTCGCGCGGGTGGAGGCCTGCTGCTGCAGCTGGGCACTCTGCACCTTGGCGGGGGTGTCGCCAGGCAGATTGAGGCTGGGCTTGAGATGCCTGCTGATTTCCATGATTCGAATCCAACTCGTGGTGTTATGACCAATAAGCGACCGCCCCAGGCCGGTACTTAAATCCCATGGGGAAAATCTGCCACCTTTCGCAGGGTGAGCCATGCGCACCGCTGACACTCGCGCCAGGGTATCTGTGCGCACGGCGCACCCTACCTCTTAGCTCACCTGGGCTCGCCACCAGGCCTGCGCGGCCAGACCATCCTGGATCTTCTGCTCCTGACGGGCAAGCAGCTCGTGCCACTGGCCCATCTTGCTGTCGATAAACTGGTTGATCACCTTCTCGCTGCGCATCGCCGCCAGCAGCTCGCGCTGGATACGTGCCAGGTTCTCCTCGGCCAGCGCCAGCTCGCGACGCTGCAACTCGACCATCTTGTACAGCGTGGCCTTGTAGCGCTGCTGGTTGTCGCGCTGCAGCGGCGTGGTCATCGGCACGCTGAAACCGCATAGGCGGCTGAGCCCGGTAATGTTGTTACGGTAGCGCTGGCACAGGTTCTGCTGATAACTCACCCGACCGAGCATCTGCTGCACCTTGTTGCCACGCAGGCTGGCCAGTCGCCCGAGAACCTCTAGCTGTTCTTTCATTTGATGATGCTCTGCAAGGTGGCAATGCTGGCGCCAAGCTCGGCGGCGACGCCGACCTCCTGACGCAGGAAGCGCTCGAGGCTCGGCGCCAGCTGTACGGCGCGGTCGGTCTTGGCATCCATGCCCGGCGTGTAGCCGCCCAACGGAATCAGCTCCTTGATCTTCTCGAAGGTGCTGTAGAACTCCTTGAACTGACGGCCGGCAGCCAGATGCGCAGCCTCACCGACCTGACTCATGCAGCGGCTGACAGACGCGGAAATGTCGATGGCCGGGTAATGGCCGACATCGGCCAGGCGCCTTGAGAGCACGATATGGCCGTCGAGAATCGCCCGCGCGCAATCGACGATCGGGTCCTGATGATCGTCGCCCTCGGCCAGCACGGTGTAGATGGCGCTGAGGCTGCCACTGCCGCTCTCGCCATTGCCGGCACTCTCCACCAGCTCCGGCAGCATGCCGAACACCGATGGCGGATAACCCTTGGTCGCCGGCGGCTCGCCCAGGGCCAGGGCGATCTCGCGCTGGGCCATGGCGTAGCGGGTCAGCGAGTCGACCAACAGCAGCACGTCCTGGCCCTGGTCACGAAAATAGGCGGCGATGCTGTGGCACAGCTCGGTGGCCTTCAGCCGCATCAGCGGCGATTCGTTGGCCGGCGCCACCACCACCACGGCCTTGCGCAAACCTTCTTCGCCGAGCGAATGCAGGATGAACTCCTGCACTTCACGGCCGCGCTCGCCGATCAGCCCGACCACCACCACATCGGCCTTGGTCTGCCGGGTGATCATCCCCAACAGCACGCTCTTGCCCACCCCGGAGCCGGCGAACAGACCGACGCGCTGGCCTTTGCCCAGGGTCAGCAGGCCGTTGATGGCGCGCACACCGACATCCAGCGCCGCCTCCACCGGGCGCCGCTTGAGCGGATTGACCGTGGGCAGTTCGACCGGCAATGGATCGCGGCCATTGAGCTTGCCGCGCTCATCCAGCGGCTCGCCAAGGCCGTTGACCACCCGTCCGAGCCAGGACTCGTCGATATGCAGGACGGCTTCGTCCTTGGCCGGGAATACCCGCGAGCCAGCCGCCAGACCAACCGGCTTCTTGAACGGCATCAGATAGGTGATATCGCGGTTGAAACCGACCACCTGAGCATCCAGCAGGCTGCCGTCAGCCTGCTCGACCCGGCAACGCTGGCCCGTGCTGCGCTGGCAGCCGAGGCTTTCCAGCAACAGCCCGGAAACCCGCACCAGGCGCCCGGCGACCTTGGCCAGTTGCACACCGTCGAGCGAGCGCAGGGCTTCGTCGAGTTTGTAGTCGAGCATGCTGGCAGTGGCTCCCGGTCAGGCTTCGGTCAGGTGCAGGTGTTCGGCCAGGGTGTCGATGCAGGCGTCCAGCCGCTGCTGACAACCCACGTCCGCTTCGGCCTGCGGCGTGACCACGCGGCACTCGCCAAGGGCCAGGCGCTCGTCGGCCACCAGTTTCCAGCCTGCCGCACGCTCGGGTGCCACCGACTTGATCCGCGCGTACTCCTCGGGGCTGAGCAGCACCTGCACGTCTTCCGGCTCGCCCGGCATACTGGCCAGCGCTTCCTCGACCAGCGCCAGCAACTGCGTCGGATGCAGGGTGAGCTCACAACGAATGACCTGTTGCGAGACCTTCTTCACCAGCTCCAGCAGCTCCTCGCGGCGCTTGTGCTCCAGCTCGCCGAGGTAGCGCTCGACCTGCTCACTGATGGCCTGCAGCGGCTGCGCCGCCAGTTCGAATTCGCGGCGCCCTTCACTGCGGCCCTCTTCGCGGCCGACGTGCAGCCCCTCATCGCGGCCCTGCGCGTAACCGGCCTGGCGTCCGGCCTCCTCGCCTTGTTGCAGGCCGTCCTGATAGCCTTTCTCGATGCCCTGCTGGAAACCATCGGCCATGGCCCGCTGCAGGCCGGCCGGATCGCCGCTCCAGTCCTCGGTCGGTTGGCTGCTGCGCGGTGGGAAGCGGTAGGCGCGCCACTGCCGGGCATCGCCGTTGATCACCTTGACCGTCATCTCATTCCACCGTCTGTTCACGGAACAGCTGCACCTGCAGCTCGCCACTGGCCGACATTTCGCGCACCACCGCCATGATGTCCTTGCGCACCTGCTCGACACGGCTCAACGGCACCGGACCCTGGCGGCGATTGATCGATTCCATCTGCTGCGCCTGACGTTTGGGCATGGCGCCGGCAATGGCGCGCACCAGCTCCGGCTCGGCACCCTTGAGCGCCACCACCCATTCCTCCAGCGGCACGGCCTCGAGCAGCGCCTGCAGTACGTCCTGGTTCTGCCGCGAGAGGATGAAGAAGTCGTACATTTCATCCTCGATGCGCTCGACCAGCTGATCGTCATGGGCGCGCAACAGCTCGAACATCTGCCCACGGTCGCCCTTGAAGCGGTTCATGATGTCGGCCGCCTGCTTGATGCCGCGTACCTGCGAGCCCTGGGTGCTGAGCACCGCCAGGCTGCGGTCGATCAGTTGCTCCAGCTCGGCGATGACATCGCTGTTGACCTCGCTGAGGTTGGCGATGCGGTACAACAGCTCGTCCTGGCGCTCACGCGGCATGCACTCGAGCACCTCGCTGGCCATGCCCGGCGGCAGGAAGGCGAGGAACACCGCCTGCATCTGCGCGTGCTCCTTGGCGATCAGCGCGGCGAACTGCTTGGGGTCGAGCCACTCCATCTTGGCCATCTTGGCGCGGATTTCTTCGCCGTAGATGCTGTCGAGCAGCGAACGGGTGATCTCGCTGCCCAGCGCCTTGCTGAGCATGCCGTCGAGGTAACCACGCGAGGCACCCTTGATGCTGCTCTGCTCCTTGTAGTCCTCGAAGAAGCGGCCGATGACGTCGGAAACCATCGGCTGCTTGACGTTGGACAGGCGCGCCATGGCCTGGCTGATGGCGACGATTTCCTCACGGGAGAAGTGCCTGAGCACCCCGGCGGAAATTTCGTCGCCCATGCTCAGCATGAGGATGGCGGCCTGCTCGGAGGAACTCAGCGAGCGCTTCTGCACACGCAGGCGCATTTCCTTGGCGGTGGAACCACCGCGGCCGTCAGGCTGGGTTGAGGTCTCGGTCATTGCGCCCTATCCATTGTTTGATGACTTCCGAGACGCGCTCGGGATCGTTCTTGGCCAGCATTTGCAGGTGCTCGATCTGCAGCTCCAGGCCCGAACCCGGTGCCGGCAGACGGATCTCCGACAAGGGGCTCAGCTCGCCCAGCACAGTGGCGCCGGGCGCATCGTCGCCAACCCGGGCCAGCAGACGCTCAGCGGCGCGTTCGGCGTGCAGCGCCAGCTGATCATCGCCATCGCCCGCTACGGGTAAACCTGCTTCGCTGCGCTGACTCAGACTGCGCACGGCCGGACGTACCACCATCAGCAGCAACAACAGGCTGATCAGGGCAAACACGCCGAGTTTGGCCAGGTCATGCACCTTGGCGTCCTGCCACCAGGCCAGGCTCTCGCCAGCGGCCCCGGCCAGACCGGCATCGGTGAAGGGGAATACGCTCAGGGTCAGCAGATCGCCACGCGCCTGGTTGAAACCCACCGCACTCTTGACCATCGCTTCCAGTTCCGCCCGCGCTTCGGGCGTCCAGCCGCCCTCAGGCGCCACGGCGGCATTCAGCACCACGGCGATGCTCTGCTGGCGCAGGCTGAAAGGCGCGTGTTTGACGTGGGTGACGCTCTGGTCGTAATCCAGCTGACGATTGGACTCCTTGCGCAGCGAGGTCGCTGCCTTGTTCGCCGCATCATCCTCGCCAGCAGGCTGTCCTTCAGCCGGCTCGGGCGCCGGTTGCGGCGGGCGATTGGCCAGCGAACCCGGTACCCCCAGCGCCAGTTGGTCGAGCACGCTTTCGTCGCGCAGCACTTCGTTGCGCAGGCGCGGCGTCTCGCCATAGGACTGGAAGGTCTCCTCCTTCTGGCTGAAATCGATGTCGGCAGCCACGCTGATGCGGTAGTTGCCGCCGCCGAGCACCGGCGCCAGCACCGCCTCGGCGTTGGCCACCGCCTTGTTCTGGTAATCGTCGACCACCTGCCAGTTCTGCACCGGCCCGCCGAGGGTGTCGATGCCACGTGACAGCAGCGCGCCGTACTGGTCGACCACCTGCACGTTGCCCGCCTCCAGTTGCGGCACGCTGCCGGCGACCAGGTTGACGATGGCACTGACCTGCGCCGGCGCCAACTTGTAGCCCGGCGCCAGCTGCAGCATCACCGAAGCCTTGCCCGGCTCGCGTTTGCCGACCACGAAGGAGCTGTTTTCCTGCAACGCCAGGTGTACGCGCGCGCCTTCAACGCCCTTGAGCGCCATCACCGTGCGCGACAGCTCGCCCTCCAGGCTGCGTTTGAGGCGCACATCCTGGACGAACTGGCTGGTGCCCAGCGGCTCGTCCTTGTCGAACAGCTCGTAGCCAGCCGGCACCTTGACCTGCACACCCTTGGCCGCCAGCAGCATGCGCGCCTGGCTCAGTTGGTCCTCGCGCACCAGCACCTGGCCACTTTGCGGATGCAGGCGATAGTTGATGGCATCACCATCGAGCACCTGCATCACTTCGGCCGCCGGATAGGCCTCGCCGCTGCCATACAGCGGGCGGAAGGAACCCTGGTCACGCCAGAGATAGAACACCACGCCAACCGCCAGCAACGCGGCGATCGCCGCAAGACCGATCAGGGTCATGCGTGGGTCGAGTTTCAGCCCGGTCTCGGGCAGCTTGCTTTTCAGGGTCTGCAGCACGCGTCAGGTCTCCGCTGCGCTCAAAGCGGCAGCTTCATGATGTCGTCGAAGGCACTGGCCAGCTTGTTGCGCACCTGCATCAGCGCGCTGAAGGAGACACTGGCCTTCTGGCTCTCGATCATCGCCCCCACCAGGTCATCGCTCTGCCCGCTGTCCACCGCAGCCATCAACTCACCGGAGCGGTGCTGCTGGGCATCCACGGCGCGCACCGCATCATCGAAGGCTGCAGCGAATCCAGGCTCTCCGGGTTGCACGGCGAAACTCTGCGCTGGCTTGACCGGCATCGCCTCGCTGAGGTTCTTGAGCTGTTCCATACGGCCCAGCAGGTCCTGCTGCACCTGGCTGATCGAATTCATCCTTTGCTTCTCCTAGACGGGAATCTGCACGCCCTGCTCACGCATGGCATTGAGGCGATAGCGCAGTGCGCGTGGGGTCATGCCAAGGCTTGCGGCCGCCTTGGTCTTGTGCCCGCCGAAACGGCGGATGGTGTCGATCACATGCTGGTACTCGGCCCACTTGCCACTGGCGCGCAGCGCTGCCTTGCCGCCTTCTAGCGACTGTGGCTGCAGGCGCGGTGCCGGCTCAGGTGTACTGCTCGGCGGCAGACTCAGGCCCAGGTCCTGCGCCTGGATGTACAGGCCGTTACGCAGAATCAGCGCACGCTGCAGGCAGTTTTCCAGCTCGCGCACGTTGCCCGGCCAGTCGTGGGCCAGCAGCGCGCGGCAGGCATCTTCGGTCAGCAGTTCGTGGCGAGCGTCCTGCGCTGCGTACTGGCGGATAAAACGGCGGGCCAGGGCCAGCACATCTTCCTTGCGCTCGCGCAGCGGGCTGATGTGCAGCGGCAGCACATCGAGGCGGAACATCAGGTCGGCGCGGAAGCGCCCCTCTGCCACTTCCTGCTGCAGATCGCGGTTGGTGGCCGCGATGATGCGCACGTCCAGGGCAATCTCCCGGCGCCCGCCGAGGCGTTCGACACATTGTTCCTGCAGCACGCGCAACAGCTTGGCCTGCAGGCCCAGCGGCAACTCGCCGATCTCGTCGAGCAACAGCGTGCCGCCGTTGGCCAGTTCGAACTTGCCGGGCTGGGCACTCACTGCGCCGGTAAAGGCACCTTTTTCATGGCCGAAGAGAATGGACTCGAGCATCTGCTCGGGAATCGCCGCACAGTTCACGGCGATGAAGGGCGCGTCGTCCTCGGCCGAGAAGCGATGAATGTAACGCGCCATCAACTCCTTGCCAGTGCCAGTCTCGCCAGTGATGAGAATCGGCGCCCGGGTCATCGCCACGCGCTGCGCCATGGCCAACAAACGGCGCCCGGCCTGTGAACAGGAGACAAAAGCTTCCTCGCCGGCACTGGCCGATTCCTGACGACGCAGCAGCGCGCTGAGTTGCGCCTCGCTGAACGGCGCCAGCAGATAGTCGACGCAACCCAGTTCGAGCAGCGCCGCGGCCTTTTCCTGATCGGCGTATTCCACCACCGGCACCACGCCGACGCGCCCAGCCTGACGCAGGATCGCACCGACCTGTGCATAAAGCGTATTGCCCGCCAGGCAACTGACGAACACCAGCACCAGGCTGGCGTTTTCCAACGCGCGCGGATCGAGCTCCAGGCAGTTGGCAAAACGCCGCACGCGGAAACCCTGGCGCAGCAGGCCGCCAGTCAACAGACGCTCGCTGGCCGTATCGACCTGGCCGACCACGACTATATGTTGCTGCCCCAACTGCTCATCCAACAGCTCGTCGCAGGCGTAACTTACCGTTTGAGTTGAATGCTTCAAGGTAAATCACCCGTTGTCTCTATATGCCCAGCGGCTGCGTTCGACCTCGTGTTCAAAACTGCCAACCAGATGACAGATTTTTTTCACTTGGCCCCTTAATCTTCGGAAACTTTCCGTCGCTCTTATCGGTCAACTCAGCGGCACTTGGCGATGCGCTGTAAATAGGTGCGACGGATCACGGCGCGAACGTTAACAAGCGCACAAAAAATCGCCGAATTACTTGCTGTTATTTCCTGTCAATGCTGGCAAGGCGTTATCAAAAACAGCATTTGATATCTATTGATTTAATTTCCCGCCCTCCCTCCGCATAGACTCCTCCCCGTCATCACTGGCCTGCAGCGCTGTGCCCGGATGATTTCGACGCCATGCCCCGGGTTTCGCACCCAGGGCTGCCGGCAAATCAAAATGTCCTCTGCCATGCATGCCCGATCACCGGGTAGCACGTTCGCAGTTACAACCAGGAATACAGCCCACAACATGAACGGGATAAGAAAAGTCCTTCATGGCGTGCCCGCCGACAGTCTGCCCAGGTTGAAACCGCAGAAACTTGGCCGGCACTACCACAAGATTCCTCACTACATTCGCGAGTTCTCCGCCAAATATCCGCGAATCATCAGTGACTATTTTCTGCGCAACTATCGAATCAATCTGGAATTGCTGCGCGTCGATGTTCATGAACACGTGGACAGAGATGCCGAGTGCCTCTACCGCTCGCCCCTTGGCAAGGTTGGTTTCGCCATGGATCGCGCGCTGCTGACCGAAGCGCTGGAGTGCTATTACGGCGGGACCTGCCTGCCCAATCATGAAGCGCCACCGGTCAGCACCTCGGAGCAACGCATGCGTACGCGCCTGGGCCTGGATGTGTCGCAGCTGTTCGCTCGCTCGATTCTCGCCGGCCAGACCTTCGGCAAACTCGAGCCCTACGACAACACCTATGACGAGACGGTGTGGGAGTACGTGGCACAGTTTCAGTTCACCAGCCACATCACCGGCAGCCAGTCGTCGATCTTCATCTATCTCGATACACAGCTGGCCGACGAGATGACCAGCCGCCTGACACCTGCCGCATCGCCCAGCCAGAGCGGCACCTCGCTGAACCAGATCCGTCAGTTGCCGGTGCGCCTGGACTGCGTGGTCGCCAGCCTGCAGATGCCTCTTTCACAAGTGCTTGCCCTGCGCCCCGGCGACATCCTGCCGATGCGCCTGCTGGAGCACTGCGACGTAAAGATCAACCAGCAGAAGCTGTTCCGCGGCGCCATCTTCGAAGACGACGGCTCCTTGTTCCTGACTTCTCTTGAGAGCGTGAAGACCCCATGAGCAGCCCTATTTCCGATAACGATTTCGATAGCCTGATCAACGACGCCGGGCTCAACCTCGACGAGCCGGCCAGTGCCGCAGCAGCCGTGGAGGCGTCGGCCAGCCTGCCGCAGCAGGACCTGAGCTTCTTCGGCAAGATTCCAGTGAACGTCACCCTGGAAGTGGCTTCCACCGAGATCACCCTCAAGGAGCTGATGGACGTCGACGCCGGCAGCGTGATCGCCCTCGACAAGCTGGCCGGCGAGCCGCTGGACGTGAAGGTCAATGGCGCGCTGTTCGCCAAGGCCGAGGTGGTAGTGATGAACGGCAACTACGGCCTGCGCATCGTCGAGCTGTCCGGCAGCGGCCTGAGCGGGCTGGGCGTATGATGCTGCGCCGCCTGCTGCAATCCGGCCTGCTCCTGGCGGCCCTGTGCTGCCCGTTGCTGGCTCAAGCCGCCGGTGGCGATATCACCCTGTTCAACTTCAATGACACCGCAGACGGTCAGACCCTGAGCGTCAAACTGCAGATCCTGCTGATCATGACACTGCTGGGTTTCCTCCCGGCGATGTTGATGATGATGACCTGCTTCACCCGCTTCATCATCGTCCTGGCCATCCTGCGCCAAGCCATCGGCCTGCAGCAGAGCCCGCCCAATCCGGTACTGATTGGCATTGCCCTGTGCCTGACCCTGCTGGTGATGCGCCCGGTCTGGCAGGAGATGTACAGCGAGGCCTACGTGCCATTCGAAGCCGACGAAATCAGCCTCGAACAGGGCCTCGGTGAAGGCAAGCGCATACTCAGCCAGTTCATGCTGGCGCAGACCAGCAAGAACTCGCTGGAAACCCTGGTCACCCTGGCCGGCGAAGAAATGCCCGAGGACCTGGCTCAGCTGGACTTTTCCCTGCTGCTGCCGGCCTTCGTCCTCAGTGAACTGAAGACCGCCTTCCAGCTTGGTTTCATGATCTTCGTGCCGTTCCTGGTGATCGACCTGGTGGTGGCCAGCGTGCTCATGGCGATGGGCATGATGATGCTCTCGCCGATGATGATCTCGCTGCCGTTCAAGCTCATGGTGTTCGTCCTGGTCGATGGCTGGACGCTGTTGGTCGGCACCCTCACCACCAGTATTCAGCCGTATTAGCGAGGCCGCGCGATGCTCACGCCCGAACACGCCGCCGAACTGGTGGCCCACGCTGTCTACATCACCGGCCTGATCGTCTGCGTGCTGGTGGTGCCGAGCCTGCTCGGCGGCCTGCTGGTGAGCATTTTCCAGGCCGCTACGCAGATCAACGAACAGATGCTCAGCTTCCTGCCGCGCCTGCTGATCACCCTCGCCATGCTGGTGTTCGCCGGCCACTGGATTCTGCGCACGCTGGGGGATCTGTTCATCGAAACCTTCAAGCAGGCCGGTCATCTGGTGGGCTGAAACATGTCCGAGCCCGTGCTGCATGTCAGCCAGTACCTGAACAGCTTGCAGGCCTACTGGTGGCCGTTCTGCCGCATCGTCGCCCTGTTCAGCATGGCGCCGCTGTTCAATCACAAGGCGGTATCGGTGCGTGTGCGCATCCTCCTGGCCCTGGCCCTGACCGTCGCGCTTGGCGCCGCCCTGCCGGACATGCCGCAGATCGACCCACTGTCGTTGAAAGGCCTGCTCACCGCCCTGGAGCAGATCACCTTCGGCATCCTGCTCGGCCTGACCCTGCAACTGGTGTTCACCATCTTCATGCTGGTCGGCGAAGTGGTGTCGACGCAGATGGGCATGAGCATGGCGCGCTACAACGACCCGGTGAACGGCGTGTCGTCATCCTCGATCATCTACCAGCTGTACTTCATCCTGCTGGTGTTGCTGTTCTTCGCCATCGACGGCCATCTGGTCACCGTCAGCGTGCTGTACCAGAGTTTCCTGTTCTGGCCGGTGGGCAGCGGCCTGCATTATCTGGGCGCGGAAAAATTCATCCAGGCCTTCGCCTGGGTGCTGGCGGCAGCCGTACTGGTCACACTGCCGGTGGTGTTCTGCCTGACCCTGGTGCAGTTCTGCTTTGGCTTGCTCAACCGCATCTCCCCGGCGATGAACCTGTTCTCCCTGGGCTTTCCCATCAGCATCCTGATGGGCCTGCTGTGCATCTACCTGACCCTGCCGAATCTGCCGGACAGCTACCTGCACCTGACCCGCGAGCTGCTCAACGGCATCGGCGTGATCCTGCGCGAGGGCGGCGATGTCTGAGCAAAACAGCGGCCAGGAGAAAACGGAAGAAGCCTCCGCGCACAAACTGAAGAAGAGCAAGGAAGACGGCCAGGTCGCGCGCTCCAAGGACCTGTCGACCACCATCTCGCTGATCGCCACCCTGTTCATCCTCAAGTTCAGCGCCGGGCTGTTCATGGAAGGCCTCAGCGACAGCTTCCGCCTCTCCTACATTCAGTTCGGCCACAGCGAGATCGGCCTGGAAGACCTCGACACCCTGCTCGGCTACAACCTGCTGGTGTTCATCAAGCTGCTGTCGCCGCTGCTGCTCACCTCGCTGCTGGTGGTGGCGTTGTCATTGGTGCCGGGCGGCTGGGTGTTCTCGGCGAAGAACTTCGCGCCCAAGCTGAGCAAGCTCAACCCCATCACCGGCCTGGGGCGAATCTTCTCCGCGCAGAACTGGAGCGAGTTGCTCAAGTCAATCCTCAAGGTGCTGGTGCTGCTCGGCGTCGGCTACATGCTGGTGCGGGCGGCGCTGCCCGAGCTGATCGCCCTGCAGCGCAGCAGCGTATTGGAAGCGATCTCGGCAGCACTGAACCTGACGTTCAACCTGACCCTGTGCCTGATGCTGATCTTCGTGCTGTTCTCCTTCATCGACATCCCGCTGCAGCGCTACTTCTTCCTCAAGAAAATGCGCATGACCAAGCAGGAGCGCAAGGAAGAGCACAAGAACCAGGAGGGCCGCCCGGAGGTCAAGGCGCGCATCAAGCAGTTGCAGCGGCAGATGCTGCAACGGCAGATCAGCAAGGTGATCAAGAACGCCGACGTGATCATCACCAACCCGACACACTACGCCGTCGCCCTCAAGTACGACAGCAAGAAGGCCCAGGCGCCCTTCGTGCTGGCCAAGGGGGTCGATGAGACCGCGCTGTACATGCGCCAGATGGCCGCCAAGCACACCCTGGAGGTACTGGAGATCCCGCCGCTGGCACGCGCCATCTACTTCACCACCCAGGTCAATCAACAGATTCCGGCGCCGCTGTATACCGCAGTCGCCCACGTACTGACCTACATCCTGCAGCTCAAGGCCTGGCGCCAGGGCCGCAGAAGCAAGCCACAACTGGCGAGCAACCTTCCGATTCCCGACAGCTTGGCCAACAGGGGCTGATTCATGAACCTACTGCAGCAACTCGCGCCCACCTTCCGCAGCGGCCGTATCGGCATCCCGTTACTGATCCTGTCGATCCTGGCCATGGTCATCCTGCCGCTGCCACCGGTGCTGCTCGATGCCCTGTTCACCTTCAACATCGCCATGGCGATCCTGGTGCTGCTGGTCAGCGTGTCGTCGAAGAGCCCGCTGGACTTCTCCCTGTTTCCCACGGTGATTCTGATCACCACCCTGCTGCGTCTGTGCCTGAACGTCGCCTCCACCCGCGTGGTGCTGCTTGAGGGTCACACCGGTACCGGTGCGGCGGGCAAGGTGATCGAGTCGTTCGGCGAGGTGGTGATCGGTGGCAACTTCATCGTCGGCCTGGTGGTGTTCGTGATCCTGATGATCATCAACTTCATCGTCATCACCAAGGGCGGCGAGCGTATTTCCGAGGTCACCGCGCGTTTCACCCTGGACGCGCTGCCCGGCAAGCAGATGGCCATCGACGCCGACCTCAACGCCGGCCTGATCGAGCAGAACGAGGCCAAGCGCCGCCGCTCGGAAGTGGCCAAGGAAGCCGACTTCTACGGGGCCATGGACGGTGCCTCGAAGTTCGTCCGCGGCGACGCCATCGCCGGCATCCTGATCCTGCTGATCAACCTGTTCGGCGGCTTCGCCATCGGTCTGTTCGTCTACGACCTCAGTGCTGGCCAGGCCTTCCAGCAATACGCCCTACTGACCATCGGTGACGGTCTGGTCGCACAGATCCCGGCGCTGCTGCTGTCCACCGCAGCGGCGATCATCGTCACCCGTATCAACGAATCCTCGGAAATCACCGATCAGGTACACCGTCAGTTGCTGGCCCAGCCGGCACTGCTCTACACCGTGGCCGGCATCCTCTTCACCCTGGCCCTGGTGCCAGGCATGCCGCACCTGGCGTTCATCAGCTTCGCCGCCCTGGTCGCCTTCGTCGCCTGGATGGTGGCGCGCAACGGCCCACCCAAGGAAGCGGCCAGCCTGGAGCAGGTGGAAGCACTGGGCAAGGCCATGGAGCAGGAGCGCGCGCAGAACATGGCCTGGGAAGATATTCCCCTGGTCGAGCGCCTGTCGGTGTCGCTGGGCTACAAACTGGTGGGGTTGGTCAATGAGGCCGCCGGCGCACCGCTGACCCAGCGCGTGCGCGGTGTACGTCAGACGCTCTCGGAGAGCCTGGGCTTCCTTCTGCCGGAAGTGCATATCCGCGACAGCCTGCGCCTGAAGGCCTCGCAGTACAGCATCCAGATCAACGGCGAGAAGATCGACGGCGCCGAGTTGCACGCCGACCGCATGATGGCTATTCCATCACCGGAACTCTATGGCGAGATCGACGGTATCCTGGGTGTCGACCCGGCCTACCGCATGCAGGTGGTGTGGATTCAGCCGGAAGACAAGGCCCGCGCACTCAACCTCGGCTACCAGGTGATCGACTGTGCCAGCGTCATTGCCACGCACCTGAACAAGGTGATCCGCGAGCACCTGCCGGATGTATTCAAGCACGATGATGTCGACCACCTGATGCAGCGCCTGCAGGTGCAGGCGCCTAAACTGGCCGACAGCCTGAAGAATCAGCTGAGCTACACCCAGCAGCACCGCGTCTATCGCCAGTTGCTGCAGGAGCAGGTGCCGCTCAAGGACATCGTCACCATCGCCACCACCCTGCTGGAGGCCAGCGAATCGACCAAAGACCCGGTGCTGCTCGCCTCCGACGTGCGCTATGCGCTACGCCGCAGCATCGTCGGCATGATCGCCGGCGAGCGCCAGGAACTGTCAGTGTTCATCCTCGAGAACGCGCTGGAGAACACCCTGCTCAACGCCCTGGCCATCGCCCAGCAGGCCGGCCCGGTGAGCCTGGACAACATTCCGGTCGAGCCCAGCCTGCTCAACCAGCTGCAGAACACCATGCCGGTGGTAAAGGAGAAACTGCGCAAGGACGGCCACCCGCCGATCCTTACCGTGATGCCACAATTGCGCCCTCTGCTGGCGCGCTATGCGCGGGTCTTCAGCCCTGGCCTGCATGTGCTGTCGCAGAACGAGATTCCGGACCGGGTGGGCGTCAATATTCTCGGTACGCTGGGTTAATCAAGATTGCAAAGGTGGATGAGCTCTCGCATCCACCATGCCGCGCTAGCCAGCCAGGAAAATCACTCCAGCAATAGATCGCCCTTACGCTGCGTCACTGCCCCAGCCTACCTAAGCCTTCTCCTTGCGCACCTTGCGCATGCCCTCGATCAGCCGCACGTACTCGGCCGAGTCCCCCTGCAAAGCGAGCCCGGCTTCGAAGAAGCCCGTGCGGGTATTCTCCTGCGACCACTGGCAGATCATGTTCACATCCACCTGGCGCATCTCTCCTTCACGATCACGCATGCGCACACGCAGCTTCAGCTCACTTCCGGGCTCCACCGGCGTATCGCTCAACAGTTTCATCCCGCACTCGGAAACATCGCCCGCATAGCCGATCAGCGTGTCGCTTTCTCGATCACTGATCTTGATGCGGAAGGTGGAGCGGAAGGTGATACGACTCGATTGACGCATAGGAGAATGCCTTAGTGCTCGCCACGTCTGCTTGGATCGCAAGGATCAGGAGTTATCAATCGAGATCATTCAGAAGGAAGTCGCGCATTGATGGCCTGTGATTCATCAGGACAAGACGACCATAGCGAGCAGATAGTTAAATCTGAGGCGAGCGCTGATGACCTGTAGGAGCGAGCCCTGCCCGCGAAGCTGTCAGCTGATCACCGTAGGGTGCGCCGCGCGCACCAGCATGTCGGCGTCATCAGCGGTGCGCATGGCGCACCCTACGCTTGCACGCTTGTCTCTGTCGTGTCCGCGCACTTTCTCCAGCGCAAAGAAGAAACCCCAGACCGCTAGGCGATCTGGGGTTTCGTATAGGAGCTTGACTAGGATCTGGCCGGCACTCCGGGACTCTCACCGCCACGCGCCTTTTTTGCTCACATAGAAGAACGCCCAGTCTGCGTTAGCAAACTGGGCGTTC
>NZ_JBJKFJ010000016.1:0-130085 GCF_050473265.1 Pseudomonas pichavaramensis
CGAAGAAAAGTGCGCGGGCAAAAACTCGCCTGCAAACGTAGGGTGCGCCATGCGCACCGCTGATGACGCCGACATGCCGGTGCGCGCGGCGCACCCTACGGTGATCCGCTGACAGATTCGTGGGTAGGGCCCGCTCCTGCAACTTCTCAGCCTCAGCACTCGCAGTCCTCTTCTACAGGAATCGCCGCGCCCATCTGAACCATCCCCAAGCTCTTATACGAAACCCCGGATCTCTAACGAAGTCTGGGGTTTATTCGTTGCGTTGCAGAAGGCGACAAGCTTGCCAGGCGTAATCACTTTCATCGCAACTGCCTCGGTTAGAATGGCGCATGCTTTCAGGAGACCTGCATGTCTGCTCCTTTATCTTCTTTGCCCATACATGAGCTGGTTGCCTGTCATGAGTGCGATCTGCTGATGCGCAAGCCTCAACTTTCCGATGGTGAGAGCGCCGAGTGTCCACGTTGTGGCTACGAACTGTTCAGTCATCGTCATCAGGTTGTCCGACGCAGTTTGGCGTTGGTGCTGGCTGCGCTGCTGCTCTACATTCCCGCCAACTTTCTTCCCATCATGCAACTCAACCTACTGGGCCGGACTTCTCACGATACGGTCTGGAGCGGCGTGCTCGGGCTGTATGACAGTGGCATGCAGGCGATCGCCGTGGTGGTGTTTCTTTGCAGCATGGCGGTTCCGCTACTCAAGCTGCTGTGCCAACTGCTGGTGTTACTAAGCATTCGTCTGGATACAGGGCGGAGTTTCGGTCTGCTGCTGTACCGGGTTTACCACCACTTGCGCGAGTGGGGCATGCTTGAGGTCTATCTGATGGGCATTCTGGTGGCGATGGTCAAACTGATGGATCTGGCTGACCTGAGTCTGGGCATGGGGTTGTTCTGTTTTACCGCGCTTTTACTGGTGCAGGTCTGGTTGGAGGTAACGATGTCACCGCAACAGATCTGGCAGGCGCTGTCCGGGGAAGACATTCATGCGTGCGATTGATGCCGGCTTGCTGGTCTGCCATGAATGTCATCAGCTCAACCCGATCCGGCCCGAGGCCGAGCATCAGCACTGCAGTCGCTGTGGCGGGCTGGTGCATGCACGCCGGCCCAACAGCCTGGTGCGTACTTGGGCGTTACTGCTGACTTCGGCGGTGTTGTATATCCCAGCCAATCTGCTGCCAATCATGACCGTGAACAGTTTGGGGCGGGGCGATCCGTCGACGATCATGGCGGGAGTTATCGAGCTCATCCAGCATGGCATGTTGCCGATTGCTGCGGTGGTGTTCATCGCCAGTATCCTGGTGCCGAGTTTCAAGCTGGTGGGCATTGGCCTGTTGCTCTACTCGGTGCAAAGGCATCAACCGATGTCCGCCCGACAGCGTATTCTGATGTACCGCTTCATCGAGTGGATCGGGCGTTGGTCGATGCTCGATATCTTCGTCATCGCCATTCTCGTGGCGTTGGTCAATTTCGGCAGTCTGGCCAGTATCGAGGCCGGTGCCGGTGCAGCTGCTTTTGCCAGTGTGGTGATTCTGACCATGCTCGCAGCACTTACTTTCGATCCTCGTCTCATCTGGGACAACACGGAAACCAACCATGACTGATCTTCCTCTGGCCAAGACGCGCCCCGCTTCCAACTGGTCGGCCATCTGGGTCTTGCCTCTTATCGCGTTGTTGATCGGCGGCTGGCTGGCCTGGCGCGCCTACAGCGACGCAGGCATCCAGGTCGAACTGGTCTTCGCCAGCGGTGAGGGCATCCAGGCCGGCAAGACCGAGTTGATGTACAAGGGCATGGCGGTGGGCAAGGTCGTCTCGATCAGCCTCGATCAGACTGGCGAGAACCGTGGCGTGGTCGCGCAGCTGGAGGTCAACAAGGACCTCGAACAGTACCTGCGTGACGGCACGCGCTTCTGGCTGGTCAAGCCCAATGTCAGCCTGGCCGGGATCAGCGGTCTGGAAACCTTGGTGTCGGGCAACTACATCACCTTCAGCCCGGGGGAGGGCGAGTCGTCGCGCAGTTTTACCGCGCTGACCCAGGAACCGCCGATGGGCGACGATGTGCCCGGCCTGCATCTGACCCTGAAGGCCGATCGCCTTGGCTCGCTCAACCGCGACAGTCCGGTGTTCTACAAGCAGATCCAGGTCGGACGGGTAAAGAGCTATACACTGGGCGACGATGAAAGCACCGTAGAGGTCAAGGTGTTCATCAAGCCGGAGTACGCCAGTCTGGTGCGCAAGCACACGCGGTTCTGGAATGCCAGCGGCATCAGTATCGATGCCGATCTTTCCGGCTTCAAACTACGTAGCGAGTCGCTGGCCAGCATCGTGGCCGGTGGCATTGCCTTTGCGACGCCGGAACATCGCAAGGACAGCCCGCCGACCGACCCCGCGTTACCCTTTCGTTTGTACGAAAGCTATGACGCCGCCCAAGCCGGTATCAAGGTCGTGGTCAAACTGACCGACTTCGATGGCCTGCAGGAAGGACGAACACCGGTGATGTACAAGGGGATCGAGGTCGGCTCCTTGAAGACCCTGAAAATCGACCGGGATCTTGCCAGTGCCACTGCGGAGTTGACCATCGACCCGCTGGCTGAGGATTACCTGGTCGAAGGTTCAGAGTTCTGGGTGGTCAAACCATCCA
Source organism: Pseudomonas pichavaramensis (assembly GCF_050473265.1). Classification (NCBI taxonomy): domain Bacteria; kingdom Pseudomonadati; phylum Pseudomonadota; class Gammaproteobacteria; order Pseudomonadales; family Pseudomonadaceae; genus Pseudomonas; species Pseudomonas pichavaramensis. The sequence continues at coordinate 2,635 of NZ_JBJKFJ010000016.1, forward strand.
TTTCCCTGGCTGGGATCACCGGGCTCGAGGCGCTGGTCAAGGGTAACTACATCGCCGTACGCCCGGGTGAAAAAGGCAACGCGCCGGCGCGCAACTTCGTGGCACGGAGCAAAGCTCCACCGCTGGACCTCGGTGCGCCTGGCCTGCATCTGGTGCTGTTCAGCGATCAACTGGGCTCTATCGATATTGGCAGTCCGGTGCTCTATCGTCAGATCAAGGTAGGTTCGGTGCAGAGCTATCAGCTGTCCAGGGACAATAGCCAGGTCGTGCTTGGCGTCCACATCGAGCCCGACTATGTGCATCTGATCAACACCTCGACACGCTTCTGGAATGCCAGCGGTATTACCCTCAAGGGAGGGTTCTCCGGTGTTGAGGTGAAGAGCGAGTCCCTGCAGACACTGTTGGCGGGCGGCATCGCATTCGATACTCCTAACCCCGAGGCGCCGGCCTCTGGCCGCCAAGTACAGCGGTTTGCCCTACATTCAGATCGAGACAGTGCACTGCAGCCGGGCAAGGCGATTCGTATCCGGGTCAACGACGGTGATGGCCTGCAGCCGGGCACCCTGGTGCGTTACAAAGGGCTTGAGGTCGGTAAGGTGGAAAGCCTGACCCTGACCGATGACATGCAAGCGGTGATGCTCGACGTGCGCCTGACTCAGGCGGCGACGCAGATTGCCCGCGAGGGTTCGCGCTTCTGGGTGGTCAAACCCGAGCTGAGTATTACCCGCGCTGCCAACCTCGGCACGCTGGTCAGCGGTCAGTACCTGGAGGTGCTGCCAGCATTGCAGGGCGGTGCTCAGCGCCTGGAGTTCACCGCGCTGGATGGCCCGCCCAATCAGGCCGCACGCGAGCAGGGGCTGCGCCTGGTGCTGAGTGCACCGCGGCGTGGTTCGATCAAGCCTGGGGTGGTGGTCAGCTATCGGGAAGTGCCGGTGGGTAAGGTGGTCGACTTCGAATTAGGGCCGACCTCTGACCGGGTATTGATTCACGTGCTGATCGAGCCGCGTTACGCGCCGCTGGTGCGCTCGGGCAGTCGCTTCTGGAACGCCAGCGGCATCGGCGTGGATGCCGGGCTGTTCAAGGGCGTGAAGGTGCGTACCGAGTCGCTGGAAGCGCTGATAGAAGGCGGCATAGCCTTTGCCACACCGGACAATCCGGAAATGGGCGGGCCGGCGCAACCGGGGCAGACCTTCGCCCTGTTCGATGAGCCGCAGGAAGCCTGGATGCAGTGGGCGCCGAAGATCGTGCTGGAGCAGTGAAGCAATCCTGGAAATGAAAGGGGCCGCAGTGAGCGGCCCCTTTCGTTTTTGCGGATATAAAGGCTCGCGGCTAAAGCCGCTCCTACGCAAGATTGACCGTAGGAGCGGCTTTAGCCGCGATGCTGTCAGGCCGGCTCGGTTACTTCCTCCTGCTGAGGCTCCTGGGCCTTGGCATTCTCGCGCGGCTTGATGAACTTCCAATCCGCCTCGTCGATGTAGATGCCGTTGGGGCCGCTGCCGCCTTCCAGGTCGATGGCCACGTGGGCCGAGACCTGCGGTTTGACCGACGCCAGGATCGGCACGAAGCCGAGCTGCAGACTGGTCTCGATCAACGCCTGCTGGTTGCGTTCGTCGATGTCCGCCGCCTCGTCGAGGTAGTAGGGCAGACGTACGCGCCCGGCCTGCTCGCGATCCATCAGGTGCAGCAGCAGGTACATGTTGGTCAGCGCCTTGATGGTCATGGTGGTGCCGTTGGAGGCCGCGCCATCGATGTCGGTGTGAATCACCGGCTGGCCATGCACCTTGGTGATCTCGAAGGCCAGCTCGAACAGATCCTTCAGGCCGAGCTGGTTGCCGTTGGCGGCGACCAGGCGCGACAGGTAGTCCTTGGCCTCTTCGTTCTTGGCGTCCTGCTCGGCGGACTGCGACAGGTCGAACACCGACAGGGTTTCGCCTTCCTCGTACTGGCCGGCGCTGTGGATGATCTGGTCGATATGGCGCAGGGCTTCCTTGTTCGGCGCCAGGACGATGCGGAAACTCTGCAGGTTGGAGACCTGACGCTTGTTGATTTCGCGGTTGAACAGCGCCAGCTGGTGCTCGAGGTTGTCGTAGTCGCTGCGGATATTGCGCAGGGTACGGGCGATGTCAGTGACGGCGGCGCGGCGTGCCTTGGCCAGGGTCAGGGCTTCGTCCTGGCGGTGGGCGTAGGCGTTGACCAGTAGTTGCAGGCGGCGCTCGACATCATCTTCGCTGTCGAACTTGGCCACGCCCTTCAGGCGCACCTGGGCGTACAGCGCCTCGATCTGGCCGTCGATGCGCTGCAGCGCCTGCCAGGTGTCCTGGTAGTCATTGAGCAGCGGCAGCAGGTTGTCCAGCGAGTCGTCCACGGGTTCCATGAACGGCGTGCCGAAGGGCAGGTCGGCCGGCAGCAACTGGCGGCGACGCAGGGCGTCCTCCAGGGTGCGCTCCTTGGCTTCCAGATCGGCCAGTTGGCGACCGACCAGTTGCAGCTTGGCGGAGAGCTGTTGCACGCGCTCGGCGAAGGCATCGCTGGCACGCTTGAGCTCGTCTTGGGCGCCTTCAAGCTCGGCCAAGCGTTCCAGCTTCTGCGGCTCCTCGGCGGCCAGGGTCTGGCTCTTGCGGAAGTCTTCCAGGGCTTTCTGCGCATCCAGCACGGCCTGGTACAGGGTTTCGGCCTGGGCCTTGCTGGCGGCGCGGTCGGCGGCGACCGATTGCTGGGTCTTGAGCTGCTTGAGCTCGCGCTCCAGGCGATCCTTCTGATCGCGCAGGGCGGCGCGATCGGCCAGCGCCTGCAAGGCCGGCGGCTCGATATGGCTGAGGTCGATGGACAGGCCCGGCACGGCGAAGGTGTCGCCCTTGAAGCGATCGAGTACCGCTTCCACGGCCTTGACCCAGTCGTCGCCCGCGTGGATGCCTTTCCCGCTGCTGTTTTCGACTAGGGGCAGGCTGAACAGCGCGCCGTTGAACAGGCGCATCAGGCGGTCGACATCGGCCTGGCTGAATTCCTCGCGCAGGCGCGAGTAGCTGTTGTTGTCGGCGTGGTCGAGCTGCTGCTTGACCGACTTGAGGCGTTTTTCCAGATCGCGCAGACGCTCGTCCAGGTCTTCGCTGGAGAACTGCCGCGACTGCGCCAGGGCGCCGGCCAGTTCGTCGTGGGCGTCCTTGGCGGCGAGCAGTTGCTCTTCCAGCACCTTGGCGTCTTCTACCAGGGCGAAGCGGTTTTTCAGCACCGCCAGCTCGCCCAGCCAGCGCTGGATTTCGCTGATCTCGCGCTCCAGGCGCATCAGCTCGGCAGTACCGCCGCGCTGCTCGTTCTGCAGGCCGTCCTGCTCGTTGCGATAGTGCTCGGCCTGGATCACCAGCTCTTCCTTACGCGCGTCGGCGTAGTCGTGCCAGGTACCCAGCAGGTTGTCGAGCAGCGGTGACAGGCGATGCAGCTTGCCGCGCAGGATCTCGCGCTGGCCGACGCCGGTGGCCAGTGCCTCGATCAGCGGGCCGGCGGTTACCAGTGCCTGGTAGTCCTGCTCCATGCGGCGCACGTCACGGAAGGCTTCCTCGGTGGCGGCGATGTAGTCGACGCTGCCCGAGCGCAGGCTGTGCTCGAAGGCATCGAGGAACAGCTGCTTGAGTTTCGCAGCCGTAATTTCCCTCATGTGCAGCAGGTTGATGAACAGTGCGCGGAAGGTCTTCAGGCTCTGCTCGCTGGTCGAGCGCAGCGGGATCAGGGTCAGGTCCAGTGGGATGCTGGTGTGGCCACCGACCAGCAGACGGCGCAGTTCGTCGGGCTTGAGTTCGTAGGCGGTGATGCCCGCCTGACCGAGGTTCTTGAACAGCTCGCGCTGACGCAGGCAGGTGCCGTTGCTCTGGTAGTGCTCCAGGTCCAGCTCGCCGGCGTAGGCGAAGAACTGGTGGCCAAAGCCGCCACCGGGGCCGCGACCGGCCACGCCGATCACGTGTGGGCCGTGGGGTAGCGAGACTTCGACGAGGATGTAGCTGGTATCCGAGGCGAAGTAGAACTTACGCGAGGCTTCCAGGCTGTACTTGCCGAAGCTCATATCCGACATGCGCGCCAGGATCGGGAACTGCAGAGCGTTGATCGAGGCGGACTTGCCCAGGTTGTTGGCGCCGTACACCGACAGCGGGTTTTCCAGCGGGAACAGGCCGAGGCTGTAGCCGGCGGTGTTCAGCAGGGCGAAGCGGCGGATGCCGTAGCGTTCCTGGCTCATGCGTCTTGCTCCTGTGCAGCACGTTCTTCGGCCATGGCGCGGGCCAGGGCGTCTTCCTCGGATTCTTCAATGTCCACGGCTGCGACCGGATCGGCATCGCCGTCATCATCGAGCAGCACCGGCGCCGGCAGCGGCAGGTCGCTGCTGTGCAGGCTGGCGGCCAGGTCGCGGTCGTGCTGCACCGACAGACAGACGTCGAGGAAACGGTGCATCGGCGGCAGGAAGCGGTACACGCCGTTGCTGTCTTCGGCGAAACCGAGTTGGGTCAGGCGGCGGATGATCTTGTCTTCCAGCTCCTCGAAGGTGGTGACTTCGGCCTGCAGGAACAGGTCGCGGTATTTCTCCAGCAGTGCCGGCAACTCGTCACGGCCGATGCTGCCGCCGTCGAGCACGGAAAGCGGGTCGCGGCCCTGGTCGGCCAGGTGTTCGACCAGGATGAAGGTGAACAGCGCCAGGCGCTGGGCGGTCTTGTTCACCTGCGGCGCGACCTGCTCGGGGACGAAGTAGTAGAAGCCGCGCGGGTCGCAGACCAGCTCGAAACCGAGGGCGCGGAACAGGGCGCGGTACTGGTCCTGCATGCTCGACAGCTGGGCGTAGCACTCCGGCTCGCTGCGCGAGATGTGGTAGCCCTTGAACAGGTCGCGGAAGGCAGCCGCGAGCTGGGTCATTTCTTTTAGATCGATGTTCATGGCAATCCGTTGGCTAGTGGAGCCGCGTAGGGTGCGCCGTGCGCACCGGGTCGTCGGTTATGGTGCGCACGGCGCACCCTACGGAGTCTTGAGCAGGGCAAAGGAACTCAGGCTGACCTCGTGCTCGCGGGTCAGGTACTGGCGGCGCTCCAGACGTTCACGTTGGAAACGTGACTCGCGTGACAGGCGCGAGAACCAGTAGAGCAATTCGTCGGTGGCGCCTTCCGGCTCCTGCTCCAGCAGCCAGGTCATCAAGTCCGGCAGCGGCAGGGCCTGTTCGCAGCGTTCGATCATCTCCCGCGCGGTCTTCGGCGCCTTGGGCGCGCCGCCTTTGCGGCTGTCGCTGGCTTTTGGGAAGTGCGCCGGCTTGGCTTCGAAGCGGGCCAGGGCATAAACGTAAGCCTCGACCTGGCTGGCCGAACCCAAAAAGTTGCTCTGCGGTCGGGTGAACAGCGGCATGCCCGCCTGCGGCACGGCGTCGATGCCTTTCTTGCGGATCACCGACAGGGCCAGCGCCGCACCGCGGGTTACGGCGTTGTGCCGGCGAGCTTCCTCGCGCAGCGGGAGCAGCAGCTCGCGGGCCTTGCGCAGGGTCAGCTGGGCGGTGGTCTGCATTTCCAGAATGCGCGCGTGGGTACGCAGCAGCAGGTCGTCGTCGACCAGTTGGCCGAGGCGCTGCTGGTCACCGAGCAGGCGCAGCAGCACCTGTTCGACCCGGCGTACACCTTGCTCGAACGCGCCGTCGGCGGCGACCAGCTGAATCATCGGCTCGACGTATTCGTCCCAGGTAGCCAGCACTTCGGCGTAGCGCTGGCGCAGGGGAATCTGCCTGTCGCTGGTCTTGGCCCGGTCGGCTACACCGACCAGCGCCTGTTCGTCGTTGCCAAGCTTCTTCAGTACGTCACGCACGCGCATGTCGAGCAGGCGCAGTTGGCGCGCCAGGTCGTTGGCATCGCGCACTTCGAAGGCGTCCTGAATGTAGCCCGCCAGGCGCTCCAGGTGGCGCAGATAGGCTTCGATTTCCAGGCACAGGCCGAGGCGGTGCTCGCGGCGCAGGTAAGCGAGAAAATCGTGGATCTGCGCGTTGAGCTCGAAACGGTTGGGGCTCTTGGCCACCGGCACCAGGATATCCAGGCGAATCCAGGTGTCGAGCAGGGCAGTGGTGTCACTGGGCGTGGCGTCGGGCAGTTGCACGGCGAGCTGGCTGCGCAGCTCGACCAGGCTCAGGGTGCCCGCGTCGAAACGCTCGCACAGCGGTTCGAGCAACGTCCAGTGTTCGGCGAGGGCGCGCAATACGCGCTTGGGATCGATCATCGAGGCGCCGGGTTCCAGGCAAGTGAAAAGGAGCGATTGTACTGCAAGGCGGATGCCTGTTTTGAGCCCGAATCGATCAGATGCAGGTGACGTTATTCGGCACATTGGGACGAGCAGCGGTTCGATGATAGCTGCAACCCCTTGAAATACCGTGGAAAGCGGCGTTCTGGCGATGGCACGCTTTCTGCCATGACCCTGACGAGAACCTGTCAGTGGAGCCTGCATGTCCGCCCTTGCCCTTAACGTCGATGCCCATTGGCACGAGCTGCAGCACCAGCGCGACCTGGATTGGGACCTTCACGCCATTACTGACCGTGCTCAGGCGATCGCTTTTCTACGGCGTTTCGAGAATCGTCTGTGTATCTACTCCAGCTACGTCGAGAAGCTCTACAGCAACTACAGCTTCGTGGTGCCGCAGGACGAGCAGAGCGGCATCACCATCCTGCCTGATGAGCTGTCCTGGCATGACACCTTTCATGACATTCCTGCCGACGCGGTCGAGCCCACCGGCGTGCATATCCTGCCGGGCGAGGCGGTGGGCTGTGATGGTCTGTACCTCAAGGTGCCGGGCGAGTCGCGCCTGGTGGCGTCGCGCGAGTTGCCGTTTCAGGATGGTTTACGCCTGCTGATCGAGCGCTACCGTCAACGCGGTGAGCACTTTCTGCCAGTGCTGGTGAAGGGCGATTTGCGCGAGTATGAGACGCGCATGCCGTCGCTGCACCTGCACCGCATCAATCCGGGCAAGCTGGGGCACTACTCGCGGCTGAGCATCGACGCCATTCGTGGCGCGATTGCCGAGCACCTGCTGACGTTGTTCCGCCAGCGCTGACTGGCAACGGTGTTACGCCGATGTGACCGGTGGTAACACCCGCCGCGCAGCCGCCCTCCTGCTGCAGGCCGTTTGCCAGCCTTTTCTCGACTATGGGTCGGGCCGCTTTTGCCGGTGCCCTTCTATAGTGGCGTGAAGAAATCGAGTCGGAGCGCTCGATGCCACGATAAGAAAAGGGGTTTTGCCATGCGCCGGTCCTTTCGCTTCTCCAGACATGCCCTGGCGGTGGTTTGCGCCGGAGTGCTGAGTGCTCAGGTCCAGGCCAAAATGGTCGAACTCGAGGACAGCGAGCTGTCGGACATCACCGGGCAGGCCTTCATCAACCTGACTACCGACAGCAATGCCGGCATCAACTACACCCGCGTCAATCTCGGTCTGAACATCGACACCCAGCTGAACGTCAAGAAACTGCAGCTCGGCCAGTACACCCGTCCAGGGGAGGCCGCGGGTTCGTCCGACATCCTGATCAACAACTTCGCGCTGGGAACGGTGGGGCCGAACGATACGATCAACCCGTTCAAGATCTCCAATCCCTTTCTCGAACTGGCTTACGAAGGCAACCGGGTCGTTGGGGTGCGCATCGGCTTCGGCGAGGCCAAGGGCACGCTATCCGGGGATATCCAAAGCCTGACGGGCAACATCCCGGTGCATATCAAGGGCACGGGCGATGCCATCTACGACAAGTCCAACTTTCTGCAGCAGAGTGCACTGTTTCTCGCCGGTGTGTATCGCAGCAGTATCGTCGAGGCCGACGCCATGCTGGTCAGCTCCGGGGGCACGGCGGACCCGGTCAGGGGCACCATGGCCGGTATCAAGAATGGCGATGGTCTGAACTGCACCTCCGGCTGTGCCGGAGGCTGGACCGATGCTCTGCTAGGGGCCTTCGCCTCCAACAACTGCAGCATCCTCGGCATCCAGACCTGCTTCAATCTCTCGCAGTTTCAGTCGCTACCGGTGGGGAATACCAGCGACATGAGCAACATGCAGAATGCCGCCAAGGGCTTTTTCATCTCCCTGCAAACCCAGGATGTTGCCTGGCGGGACATGGACAGCAATGCCTTCATCACCGCGCTGCAGGGCGCGTTCATGAACCTGCCCAAGTACCGTGACGCCAACGGCAATCTGGTGTCGCCGATCAATATCGACTTCGACCAGGCCTTCAACGGTATTCCGCGGCAGGATACCTGCGTGGGTAGTGCCACAGCGGGGTGCTGACATGCGTAACGGGTTGCTGTTGTTGGCGCTGCTCCAGACCGGCACCTCGCTGGCGATGGAGCCGCTGAGCGACGCGGAAATGTCCGACGTGCAGGGCGCCGGCCTGGGTTTCGTGCTGGATCAGGTGCTGCTGGATGGTTCCGGCGCGCAGATCGTGATCAACGACATCACCGACGGTCAGGGGCGCAACGTGCCCATCTCCCTGAAGAACCTCTATCTTGGCGCCGCCGGCAGCGACAAGGGCCGCCATCTCAATCCGGTGACCATCGGCAGTCTGGACCATCCCTTCGAACTGGAGCTGGCCAAGGGCGAGGAGCTGCGTAGCCTGCGCGACGATGGACAGTGGGTGCAAACCACGCCGAACGACATCACCGTGCTGTCGCTGAAGTTTCCCGAGCGTCTCGTCTCGGGGGGCAATCCCTGTATCGCCAGCTATGCCGCTGCCGGCTCCAACTGCTCGACCGGCCCCAGCGGACGTGCGGATCTGGGCATGCGTTTCGATTTTCAGGTGTCGGCCGGGCGTACCGAGATGCTGGCGCTGGACTTCCACCAACTGGTGATGGATGGCTCCTACCTGCGGCTGTGGGGTGACCCTGGGCAGAATGGCAATGGCGAGCTGGTCGGCGAGGCGCGGATCAACCTCTTCGCCAAGACCCTGGAAGTGATGTCCTGCGCCCAGGCCGATTGCAACACCACTGGTGAAACCGCTGCGCAGCGCGGCGCACGTACCCTCTACATCACCAACGGTTACGCCAACATCGCCCTGGGCTACGGCAAGTCGCAGCCGCTGCGCCTGCGCTCCAGCGCCGATGGTCAGTTCGTGCTGGAGCTGCAGAACCCCACGGCGACAGGCACCACCGCTGCGCAGCGTCAGGCCCTGGCCAGTGACTTCTATGCCAACGCGCCGCGGACCAACCTGGTGCTCGAGAATCTTACCGTGGGCGGCACGCGCAGCAGTCCTACGGCCATTCCCACCGGCGGCTACAACTTTGGCCGCAACGAGATTTCCGGGTTGAGTTTCAACTACCTGAAGGTCAGCAGCTATGACCTGCGCTAGTCGAACAATCGCCGTGCTGGCCCTGTTGCCGAGCCTGGCGCTGGCGGAAATGCAGGCCCTGGACGACGCCGCCCTGAGTGAGTTGAGCGGCCAGGGCGGTGTCTACCTCTCCGGTGAGTTCAGCATCAACAAGGACGGCGGCGTGCTCTGGGAGACGCCCGCCAGCAACGTTCCCGCGCAGTGGACGGCCAGCCAGCGCAGTTGTGCCCTGGCCGGTGCCAGCAGCCCCGAGAGTTGCGGTATGCGCGTGGCCGTGCGCTCAGGTGCCAATGCCGGCTGGTATGTGCTGGACAACATCAAGGGCATCTTCAGTTTCGAGGGCCTGACCCTGGATACCCGCACCCTCACCAGTGTTGGCGGTGAGCGAGAAGTGCTGGCGTTGGGGCTGCCCAACGAGATTCGCTTCAAGGACGGCAACTTCGCCTTTGCCGTGGCCAGCCAGGGCGGCTGGAAGAACAAGGCGCTGAGCGCCGCCAATGGCGGTGACCCGAGCTACCAGCAGACCACGATCTTCTCCGCCAAGATCGATGGCAGCATCCGCATGCAGGGTAGCGTGCTGGTGTTCCCGACCAACTGAGGAGGCCGTTATGCAGCGTTACGGATGGCTTTCTACGCTGCTGCTCGGCAGCGCGCCGGTCTGGGCGATGCAGGCGCTGGACGATGCCGGTCTGGCCAGCGTCAGTGGCCGTGGCGGCATCAGCATCGAAACGAGCGGTGGTGGCTGGTCCGCCGATAGCCTGGAATACCGCGAGGATGGCCAGAGCCTGCGTGTCGAGGGCATCTCCAGCCGTGCACAGCAGGCGGGCAGCCGCTCCACGACGCAGATCGACGTGATCGACGACCGCTTGCAGGTCGAACACCAGGGCCGACCGAACACGCTGGCGGTGAACAGCATCGGTTTTGCCGGCAGCGACAGGAGCTTTGGCGCCTTCCGTGCCTTCTACACCCTGGGGGCCAGCCTCCAGCTGCGCGGTGGCGGTGCCAGTGGCGTTGCCGGGTTCAGCGTCGATGGCAGCCGCCTGAGTCTGGATGCGGTGACTTTCTATTACCGCGACAACGGCTTCGACCTGATCGTGCGCAACGCGTCGTTCGATGCCTATCTGAACAACGCCTATCTGGACATCGTCAGTGGCGGCAACGGCTCGGCGGTGCGGCTCGATCTGGGGGACACGCGCTTCGTCGCGCAGATTGGCGGCATCGGCCTGGATCTCGCCCATGGCGACCCTGAGCCGGGTATCGCGGTGATGCCGAGCGTGCCGGATACGCGTCATGTCGACCATGGGCTCAGCTTCGGTCAGCTGGACATGGATCTGCGCCTGGGCGGCAGTGTGCGTATCGCCGGCGGTGGTGCGAGTGGCCAGGGGCTGCGACTGATTCCCCAGATCACCATCGCCAGCAGCCTGTTCCAGTACAAGGACGACGGCGTGCTGCGCGCCGAGAATTTTGCCGGTGTGCTCAGCAGCCAGAATGGCATCACCCTCGATCTGGGCGAGGACGGCAGCGGGCGCTATGCCCAGCTGGCTTTCCAGGACCTCAAACTCAACGCCAGCCTCGGCGGGCTGATCATTGGTAACCCAAACAACCAGAAGATCGGCAGCCTGGCCCTGGACCTCAACTTCCAGGATCAGGGCGCGCGGCAGAACTGGTTCAAGCTGCGCCCCGGCGGTGACCCCAATTCCGGCTTGCAGGGCATTACCGCCGACGTCTCCTGGAACATGGCCAGCAGTTCGGTATCGCTCACCGATAATGGCAACAGCATGTGGTTCAGCGGTTTGCGCACCCATGGTAGCGGCCAACTCACCCTTGATCTGACCCGCAGCTGCGCTGCTGGCGTCAGTGCCGGCTGCTACGCCGGCAGTGTCGACACACAACCCGGCAGTGGCGGTTATGACGGACATTTCGACGGCCTGCGTCTGGGGCTGAAGAACGTCAGCGGTGGCTACAGCTTCGACGGCTTGCGGGTCAGCAGGGCTGACGCGCCATTGCAGGGCGGCACCGAACTGCTGGTCCTGCTGGAGATTTTCCCGGCCTACGATTTCACCCTCAACGGCCAGCTTACCCTGCGGCCTGGCGGTGCCAGTGGCGACGGCGTGCGCTACAACGCCGATTTCTTCGTCACCGAAGCCAACGCGGCGATCACCGTCGATGAGGCCGGCCGGGGCCTGTGGCTGGCGGGTACGCGTTACGCCATGCATTTTCGCGATGGCTCGCTGGACGTGACCCAGGCCGGGGTGCAACTGAGCAAGGGCACCTACTGGTCGACCCTGGATGTGCACGATCTACGCTGGGGCGACCGCGCCGCTGGGCAGAGTCTCGGCCGTATCGTACTGCGCCGCTACGAGCAGGGTTCTACCCTCAGCCTCAGCTCTGGTGGTGCCGGCGCGTTGTGCGTCGGTGGCAGTGGCAGCAACGCCTCGGCCTGTTCCGCCAGCGGCGGCCGTTGGGAGGATCGTGGCAATGAGGGGCTGACGGCGGGGCTGAAGAATGTCTTCGTCCGCGATACCTCGGGCAACCCGGCCGGGAGCGTGTCGACCAGCGAGAAGCGCAACCAGTTGATCATCGAGACGGACCGGGTGAACGGCGTCGACGGCACTGGCGCGCAACTGGTGGTGGACAACTTCTACACCTCCGATGCCAACCCCGGCGATGCCAATGCCAACAGCTATGGGGTGCGCGTCGACCTCAATCTGGACGTGGCGCCGACCCGCGTCTGCGACAAGAGCACCAGCGGTTGCCCCCCGGTGTCGCCCGATCCGTTGGGCTTTGCCGTCAACGGCCGGGTGCATTTCAAGGAAATCAACATCGACCGTATCCAGAACGTCCACCCGAGCGGTGGGGCGGTCACCTCCATGTACGGCATCAAGCTGCAGAATGCCGATATCCGCGCCAACCTCACCGCCACGCCGATCAACTGAATTAGCTGTGGGAGGCGTCAGCCGCGGTTGCAGTCCCTTCCATTCCAGCTAGCTGCCCAGTCATACCGCTGTAACCCTGCTGTCTTAGCGTCCTCGTCCAGGCGGGCCGGCCTCCGGTCATCACCGGTTGTACAAAAAATCCCCAATGCCCTTTCGATATGCGCCGGTTATCGGCACAATTCGCGTCCACTTTTTTTCGGGGGGCAAAATGCCCCTCACTCGCCGACCTTGCTGGGGCTACGAGATGATCCAAACGCCGTACTACCTCATCGATAAACAGAAGCTGCTGGGCAACCTGGAGAAGATCGCCTACGTGCGCGAAAACTCCGGTGCCAAGGCACTGCTGGCGCTGAAATGCTTCGCCACCTGGTCGGTGTTCGACCTGATGCAACAGTACATGGACGGTACCACCTCGTCCTCGCTGTACGAGCTCAAGCTCGGCCGGCAGAAGTTCGCCGGTGAAACCCACGCCTACAGCGTGGCCTGGGCCGATGACGAAATCGAAGAGATGGTCGCCAACTGCGACAAGATCATCTTCAACTCCATCGGTCAGCTCGAGCGCTTCGCCGAGCGTACCGAGGGCACCATCCGCGGCCTGCGCGTCAACCCGCAGGTGAGCAGCTCCGACTATCTGCTGGCCGACCCGGCCCGCCCGTTCAGCCGTCTGGGCGAGTGGGACGCGGAGAAGATCGCCGGCGTGATGGACAAGATCAGCGGCTTCATGTTCCACAACAACTGTGAGAACGGCAGCTTCGAACTGTTCGACAAGATGCTGACCACCATCGAAGAGCGCTTCGGCCACCTGATCGCCCAGGTCGAGTGGGTCAGCCTCGGTGGCGGCATTCACTTCACCGGCGAGGGCTACCCGATCGATGCGTTCTGCGCGCGTCTGAAAGCCTTCTCCGAGAAGTACGGCGTGCAGGTCTACCTGGAGCCGGGCGAAGCGGCGATCACCCTCAGCGCCTCGCTCGAAGTGACCGTGCTCGACACCCTCTACAACGGCAAGAACCTCGCGGTGGTCGACAGCTCCATCGAAGCGCACATGCTCGATCTGCTGATCTACCGCCTCAACGCCAAGATGGCGCCGAACGACGGCGAACACACCGTCATGGTCTGTGGCAAAAGCTGCCTGGCCGGTGACATCTTCGGTGAGTACCAGTTCGACAAGCCGCTGCAGATCGGCGATCGCCTGTCGTTCATCGACGCAGCCGGTTACACCATGGTCAAGAAGAACTGGTTCAACGGCCTGAAAATGCCATCCATCGTGGTGAAACAACTCGATGGCAGCATCGAGGTCGCTCGTCAGTTCGAGTTCGACGATTACCTGTCCAGTCTGTCGTGATATTGCGCAGTGGTGGGTGACGCTTCTTTCATTCACCACTGCGAAACGGTGGACGGGTGAAGCGCCGTCCACCCTACGCTTTGCAACGCAACCATTGTTTAAACGCAGTCCCCCAGGAGGTGGAACAATTGAAGAAGAATGTCCTGATCATTGGTGCAGGAGGTGTTGCCAAGGTGGTGGCCCATAAGTGCGCGCAACACAACGACGAGCTCGGTCGTATTGCGATTGCGTCGCGCAGCATCTCCAAATGCCAGGCCATCATCGACAGCGTAAAGGCCAAGGGCAGCTTGAAGCAGCCTGCTGATATCGCCGCCTATGCGCTCAATGCTCTGGATGTCGAAGCGACCAAGGCACTGATCCGCGAGACCGAATCGCAGATCGTGATCAACGTCGGCTCCGCCTTCCTCAACATGTCGGTGCTGCGTGCCTGCATCGATACCGGCGTGGCCTATTTGGACACCGCCATTCACGAAGAACCGGGCAAGATCTGCGAAACCCCGCCCTGGTATGGCAACTACGAGTGGAAACACCTCGAGGAGTGCCAGCAGAAGAACATTACCGCCATTCTCGGTGTCGGCTTCGACCCGGGTGTGGTCAACGCCTATGCGGCCCTGGCGCAGCAACAGCATTTCGACAAGATCGAGTCGATCGACATCCTCGACGTCAATGCCGGCAGCCACGGCAAGTATTTCGCCACCAACTTCGACCCGGAAATCAACTTCCGCGAGTTCACCGGCACCGTCTACAGCTGGCAGAACAGCGAGTGGACCAGCAACCGCATGTTCGAAGTCAAACGCACCGACGATCTGCCGGTGGTGGGCGAGCAGAACCTGTACCTCACCGGTCACGATGAAGTGCACTCGATCTCGAAGAACCTCGGCGTACCGAATGTGCGCTTCTGGATGAGCTTCGGCGAGCACTACATCAACGTGTTCACCGTGCTCAACAAGCTGGGCCTGCTCTCCGAGCAGCCGGTGAAGACCGCCGAAGGCCTCGAAGTGGTACCGCTGAAAGTGGTCAAGGCCGTGCTGCCGGATCCGTCCTCGCTGGCGCCGGGCTACACCGGCAAGACCTGCATCGGCGATCTGGTCAAGGGCACCAAGGATGGCCAGCCGCGCGAGCTGTTCATCTACAACGTGGCCGACCACGAAGAAGCCTTTGCCGAGACCGACAGCCAGGGTATCTCCTACACCGCCGGCGTACCGCCGGTTGCCGCCGCCCTGCTGGTGGCGCGTGGCGAGTGGGATGTATCGCGCATGGTCAACGTCGAAGAGCTGCCGGCCGAGCCGTTCCTCAAGCTGCTTGACGGGATGGGCCTGCCCACCCGCATCAAGGACGAGAACGGCGACCGTCCGTGGGACCAGGCCATCTGAGCCAGCCCCGCCGCATGAAAAAAGGATCGCCTCGGCGATCCTTTTTTATTGGCCGCGATTTAGTGGCCGGAGGTTTCTTCCTGTGGGGCCTGCCCATACAGACGGCGCACCAGCGGGCCGATCGACAGGCCCTGAACCAGGATCGACACCAGCACCACGATATAGGTCAGGCTCAGCAGCAGATCACGCTCCGCCCCCAGCGGCAGTGACAGCGCCAGCGCCACCGACACGCCGCCGCGCAGGCCGCCCCAGGTGAGGATGCGGATGGCACCGTGCGACACCTGGCGACGACCGCCGGCGGTGCGGCGCATCAGGAAGATGGTCGGTGCCACGGTCAGCAGGCGCGCCAGCAGCACCGCGCCGCCGAGGCCGAAGGCGGCCACCACGTGCAGCCAGGAGAACGGCAGCAGCAACAGCTCCAGGCCGATCAGGGCGAACAGCAGGGCATTGAGAATCTCGTCCACCAGCTCCCAGAAGCCGTCGACATAGCGCCGCGACTCTTCCGACATGGCGTGCGCGCGGCCCAGATTGCCGATCAGCAGACCGGCCACCACCATCGCCAGCGGCCCGGACACGTGCAGCCGCGAGGCCAGCGCTGCGCCGCCGAACACCAGCGCCAGGGTCAGCATCACCTCGACTTGGTACTGATCGATGCTGCGCAGCATCAGCAGCACGCCGTAACCGATGGCCGCGCCCAGCAGCAGGCCGCCGATGGCCTCGTGGACAAACAGCCAGCTCACTTCACCCAGTGTCGGCGTGCTGCCCAGTTGCAGCACGCCGAGGAGGATGGCGAACACCACCACGGCGGTGCCGTCGTTGAACAGCGACTCGCCGACGATGGTGGTGGCCAGCGGCTTGGGGGCGCCGGAGGACTTGAGAATGCCCATCACCGCGATCGGGTCGGTCGGCGAGATCAACGCGCCGAACAGCAGGCAGTAGATGAAGTCCACGTGCCAGCCGAACAGATCGAACAGGGTGTAGGCCAGGCCGCCGATTACCGTGGTGGCCAGCAGTACGCCGATGGTGGCGAGCAGGCCGATCGGTCCCTTGTGGCTGCGCAGGTCACGCAGGTCGACATGCAGCGCGCCGGCAAACAGCAGCGCCGGCAGGAACCAGGTCATGAGAATGTCGGAGAAGTCGATGCGGCTGATGACCTGCTGAGCTTCGTGCTCGATCAGCGGATAGCCGATCAGGCTCAGGCCCTGGGCCAGCAGCGAGAACACCAGCGCGGTGGCCATCACGCCGATACTCGGCGGCAGTCTGACGAAGCGGTAATTGACGTAGGTGAGCAGGGTGGTGAGAACGATAAAGGCAGCGACGAGGTCGAGCACGGGGTCTCCTTGTATGCAGCGCGGTACCAGCAGCGCGGCCGTCCGGGCGGCGCCATGAAGCGGGGCATGATAACGGGCTTGTAACAAAATGTGCGGTCACTCCAGTGCGTATCGGGTCAGACATTTGCCTATCAGAAAGGGGAAAGGGCTACCCGCTGCTGCGGATTCACGCGACAATCCGTCCTTTGTCACAGACCCCAGGTATCGTCAGGTTTGAACAGCGAGCCGCGCCGCCGCGCCTATCTCGACGCCATGCAGGTTGCCACTTGGCTACCGCGCACCGAATTGCCGTTTGCCGCACCTTCGCGGCCAGAGCTGCTGGAGCTGCCGCAGCCGGAAGTCGTTGCCGTGCCGGAGCTACCAACGCCAGTGCAGCCGCCCGTCAGTGCTGGTGAGCAAACATCTACGCCTGCTTCGGCGGAGCGGGCCATCGATGCCCGACCTGGCGAGGCCCGACCGATCGCGGCCCGACCAAAGATCGAGGTTCCACGCCCAGGCGCGCAGCCGCGCCAGGCCGTAGCCGAAGCGCCGGCAGCCGAGGCCGAAGTGGTCGAGGAAAAAGCGCAGCGCGTCAGCCTGCCGCCGCCGCGTTTTGCCCTGCAGCTTCTGCGTGCTGGCGATTGCGCCCTGTTGGTCGAGCTACCCACTGGCGAACCCTTTCAGAGCCGCGACCCGGCTTACATCCTGCTCAAGGACCTGCTGCGCGCCGCCGGCCTGCCGGACAGCCCGCAACTGCTTGGCGAACCGGTGCGCTGGCCGTTGCTGGTACGCGGCAACATGGATCAGGGCCCGCAGGCGGCGCTGGAATTCGTGCAGAGTTTCGTCGCCGCGCGTCTTGAAGAACAGCCCAGCACCTGCCTCTGGTTGGTCGGCCTGCCGGCCATTCGCTTCGCCGGTGAGGGTGACGAGCACAGTTACAACCGTGAACTGCAGATCGAAGGCCTCGGTGCCTGCTGGGCGCTGCCTGGGTTGGAGCTGTTGATGGAAGAGCCAGCGCGCAAGCGCGATCTCTGGCTGGCGATGAAGCGTGTGCGTCAACGCTGGCTGGCTGCCTGACGCGATCCGCGGGGTGTCTTCTGATTTAGTTTGCGGGGCCGTTACCGCTGGCATGGCCCCAGCGCGCAAGACCGTCAATATTCCCGAGTGCTTCCCATGAGCGATGCAATTTCCTTCCGCCCGATGACCGAGGCGGATCTCGATGCCGTGCTGAAAGTGGAATACGCCGCCTTCAGTCATCCGTGGACGCGCGGCATCTTCACCGATGCATTGAAGTCCTATAACTGCTGGCTGATGTTCGAAGGCAAGCAGCAGGTCGGCCACGGCGTGATCAATCTGATTCTCGACGAGGCACACCTGCTCAACATCACGGTAAAGCCCGAGAGTCAGGGCCGCGGTCTGGGCTTGCGTCTGCTCGAGCATCTGATGAAGGAAGCCTTTGATCTGGGCGGGCGCGAGTGCTTCCTCGAAGTTCGCGCCAGCAACCAGAGCGCCTACCGCCTGTACGAGCGTTTCGGCTTCAACGAAGTGGGGCGGCGTCGCGATTACTACCCGGCAGTCGGGGGCCGTGAAGATGCGCTGGTGATGGCCTGTACCCTGGTCGACTGAACCTTGGCCCGGATGCGCTCCGCGACCTGCATCAACAGGCCGCAGATTGCCCCGTGCTATTCATCAACCCGGATGCCCGTCTACCCGCGCCCGGCAGAGCATCGGCGCGTAGTTCAGGGCGAACAGGGCGAAAGCCAGGCCCCAGCAAGTGGCCGCCAGCCAAAGCCATTCACCTCCTGCCGCAACCCGAACCAAGGCGCCCAGATTGAGCAGGGCAAAGGCCCAGGCCATGGCCTTGGGTGGCTGCAAGGGGCGCCCGGTATGGCCGAGGCTGACCCGTGCCATCATCGCCAGGATCAACCCGCCCATTGCACCGACCGCTAATGCATGAGCGGCCAGGCTGGCTTGGGGCAGCCAACCCAGATGCCAGGCGGCCATGCTCAGGGCGGCAAGCA
This sequence comes from Pseudomonas pichavaramensis, assembly GCF_050473265.1. Lineage (NCBI taxonomy): Bacteria > Pseudomonadati > Pseudomonadota > Gammaproteobacteria > Pseudomonadales > Pseudomonadaceae > Pseudomonas > Pseudomonas pichavaramensis. Next base: position 20,925 of record NZ_JBJKFJ010000016.1, read on the forward strand.
TCAGCCAGGCATAGGCCAGGTGCAGTGACCAGAGCAGCGGCACGCGCCAGATCCCACGTAACTGCCAGCGCCACAGGCGCAAACCGTGCAGCGTCGCCAAACCGATGAACAGCAGCGCCAGCCAGGGCCGGGCTTGCAGGTTGTAGCCACTGGCGTTGAGCACGGCCACCAGCAGGCCGCCGAGCAGCAGCATACGGTCCTGCCAGGGATGCGCAGGGAAAGGTTCGATCCGGCCCAGGCCACGCTGGGTGAAGAACGGGATCACGCGGCCGCCGATCAGGCTCAGCAGCACGGCGATCAACCACAGTGCGGCGAGGGCACCTCGGCGTTGCAGGGCATCGTCGCCCAGAGCCAGGCCGCAGAGTGTCAACGACTGGCACAGAGCAAAAAGGCTCAGCACCAGCAGGATCGGATAGTTGTTGCGCTGTCTGGCGCTGATCAACTGACGCGCCATCTGCGCGATGAACAGGCCGACGAAAGCCAGTTGCAGGCCTATCAGCACGCTCAACTGCACCGGCACGAACCAGACCAGGCGTGCCGCCAGCCACAGCCCGAACAGCAGGATCAGCGGTCGTCCGCTCAGGCCGGGCTGCCCTGTCCAGGTCTGTACCGCCGTGAGCAGGAAGCCGGCGATGATCGCCAGACCGAAACCGAAAGGCATTTCATGGCGATGCCAGGCGAGCATGCCGCCTGGTATCGAAGAAGGGCTCGCCAGCCCCTGCAGCGCCAGGGCCCAAAGGGCAATGGCGAGCAGGGCGAAGAGGGCGCCGGCGAGGAAGAAGGCGCGAAAGCCCAGGCGCCAGAGCGGCGGTACCGCCAGCGCCTGTTTGCGATCAAGCAATTGCATGCGCACCCGCTCCCTCTACCAGCCTTTCCTGGGCGATAAGGCGCAGTACGTAGCCGATCTTCAGCACGCTCGGGCCGATCAGCGTCAGGCTATGCGCGAGTATCAGCGTGGCCAGGTTCAGATGCTTTTCCAGGCCATATGCCGCGACCATGCCCAGTATCAAAAGCAGCAGGCCAGCCCAGAGCAGGCGAGTGGACAACTGCAGAATCTGTACGGGTGGGAGATTGAGCGGGTACATGAGTCACCTCCTGATCGGTTAACTATCCAGAGCCGAAGCCGGGCCGAAGAACTCGTAACGGCTTTGCTCATCGGGTACGCCCAGCGCCTGCAGATGGCGTTTGACCTGTGCCATGAAAGGTTTCGGGCCCAGGAAGTAGGCGTCCAGGTCGCGCTCTGCCGGCAGCCACTGCTCGAGCAGCTCCTGGCTGAGGTAGCCCGTGGCATCTGCCAGATCACCATCACGTGGTTCGCTGTAGCAGACGTAGTGACGAATTTGCGGATGTTCGGCTGCGTGGGCGTCGACCCAGTCGCGGAAGGCGTGAACATCGGCGTTGCGGGCGCAGTGGATGAAGTGGATCGGGCGGCCGGAATGACGCGCTGCGTCGAGCATGGTCAGTGCTGGGGTGATGCCTACACCTGCAGTGATCAGCGCCAGCGGCTTGTCCGATTCGCTCAGGGTGAAGTCGCCTGCTGGTGGGAACAGGTCCAGCACATCGCCTTCGTGAACGTTGTCGTGCAGGTGGTTGGAGACACGGCCGCCCGCTTCGCGCTTGACGCTGATGCGGTACTCACGGCCATTGGCCAGGGCCGAGAGCGAGTAGTTGCGGCGCACTTCTTCGCCGTCCAGCAGCAGGCGCATACCGATGTACTGGCCGGGCAGGTAGTCGAGCAGAGCGCCGCCATCGACCGGTACCAGATGGAAGGAGGTGATCTCGTCGCTTTCGGCGACCTTGCGCGCTACCCGGAAGCTGCGCGCGCCGCGCCAGCCGCCGTGGGCTTCGGCATTCTGCTGGTACAACTGTTCCTCGGCGCCGATGAAAATGTCGGCCAGTTGCTGGTAGGCCACGGCCCAGGCATCGATCACTGCATCGGTGGCGATCTCTTCGCCGAGTACCTCGCGGATGGCGCGCAGCAGGCAACCACCGACGATAGGGTAATGCTCCGGCAGGATCTGCAGGGCCACGTGCTTGTTCACCACCTGCTTCACCAGTGGGCCCAATGCTTCGAGGCGGTCGATGTGGCGGGCGTACATCAGCACGCCGTTGGCCAGTGCCCGAGGTTGGTCGCCGCTGGCCTGGTGAGCTTGGTTGAACAGCGGACGTACCTGAGGGAACTCGCTGAGCATCATCCGGTAGAAGTGGGTGGTCAGCGCTTCGCCGCCGCTTTCCAGCAGAGGAACGGTGGCTTTGATGATGTCGCGTTGGGCGTTGGTGAGCATAGGATAATCTCCGCAAGGCAAATTAAGGTGCCGGTGTGGCTCGTCTGGCCACTGCTGGCGTGCTAGCGTTAGCGCTCTATCCATTCCATTAAGCGTGCCATTTATTTTTTTGTTTAAAATCAATGGCTTATTTATTTTTGTGTATTTATGACTGCAATGAAGTTCGGGTCATAAAGACACTTGGTAGTCGATATGACAGCTAACCTGTTACTGGAAACCCTGATTCCTCTGGTCGCTGACCTGTCCCGTGAACTGGACGACGGCGAGCGCTACCGGCGTCTGCTGGCAGCCCTGCGGCGCTTGTTTCCCTGCGATGCGGTGGCACTGCTCAAGCTCGACGGCGAGGTATTGCTGCCGGTGGCCGTGGAAGGGTTGAGCGCCGATACCCTTGGGCGGCGCTTCAGAATCAGCGAGCATCCTCGTCTGGCTGCCCTGGTGGAGCACCGCGGGCCGACCCGCTTTGCCGCCGATTGCGGGCTACCGGATCCCTACGATGGTCTGGTCGACGGCCTGCATGGCCATCTTGAGGTGCACGACTGCCTGGGTTGCCCGCTGTATCTGGATGAACAGCTCTGGGGCCTGCTGACCCTGGACGCGCTCGATCCTTCCAGTTTTGGCCGTGTCGATCTGGATGGCCTGGAGGCCTTTGCCGGCCTGGCTGCGGCGACGGTCAAGGCCAGTGAACGCATCAGTGGTCTGGCCCGCCGCGTCGAGACCGAGCGCCAACTGACCGAGTTGTACAAGCAGGCGCGCCAGCAGCCGCGTGAGCTGGTCGGGCAAAGCGCGGCATTGCGCAAACTGCAGGATGAGATTCGTCTGGTTGGTGACAGTCAGCTGACCGTACTGATCACCGGTGAGACCGGCGTTGGCAAGGAGCTGGTCGCCGAGGCCATTCATGCCGCATCGCCACGCGCCAGGCAGCCCTTGGTCAGTCTCAACTGTGCCGCGTTGCCCGACTCGCTGGTGGAAAGTGAGTTGTTCGGCCATGTGCGGGGCGCCTTTTCCGGTGCGGTGAACGAGCGCAGTGGCAAGTTCGAGCTGGCCGATGGTGGCAGTCTGTTCCTCGACGAGGTGGGTGAACTGCCGCTGGCGGTGCAGGCCAAGCTGTTGCGTGTGTTGCAGAGCGGTCAGCTGCAGCGGGTCGGCTCGGATCGCGAGCATCGCGTTGACGTCAGAGTGATTGCAGCCACTAACCGCGATCTGGCCGCCGAAGTGCGTGCCGGGCGTTTTCGTGCCGACCTCTATCATCGTCTGAGCGTTTATCCCTTGCCTGTACCTCCCCTGCGCGAACGAGGGCGTGACGTATTGCTGCTGGCCGGCTATTTCCTCGAAGAGAATCGGGCGCGTCTCGGGTTGCGCAGTCTGCGCCTTACTCCCGAAGCGCAGAGGGCGCTGCTGGCGCATGACTGGCCAGGCAACGTGCGCGAGCTGGAGCATCTGGTTGGCCGTGCCTCCATCAAGGCGCTTGCCCGGCATGGCGAGCGGCCGCGGATTCTCAGTCTGGACGTCGAGGACCTCGACTTGCCGAACACCGAAGCTGGCGCGTCGTTCGATGAGGCATTGGTGCCTGAGAGTCAGGTCACGCCGGGAGTGGAACTACGCAGCGCGGTGGACGCGTTCCAGCGGCGGCTGATCGAGCAGTGTCTGGCCCGTCACCAAGGTAAATGGGCCGATGCAGCGCGCGAGCTGGGCGTGGACCGGGCCAACCTCAGTCGCCTGGCCAAGCGCTTGGGCATTCGCTAGCTGGACTGTAGGAGGGGCTTTAGCCGCGATCAGTTCACGTCGCGGCTGAAGTCCTCCCACAGGTTTATCCCTGCTGGAACACCAGCGCCTTTAGCCCGCTTTCGGGCGAGGTATCGGGAAACTCCGGCGGATTGTCCAGGCGTTCGACGAAGCGCAGTTGCGGCGCCTCGGCGGCCATGCCGGCGATGAGGAAGTCCGGGCCGGTGTCCGGGTCGTTGACGCAGGCCAGCACCGTGCCGTGTTCGCTGAGCAGTTCCGGCAGGCGGCGGAGAATCTTGGCGTAGTCCTGGGTCAGGGCGAAGCTGCCTTTCTGAAAGCTCGGCGGGTCGATGATGATCAGGTCATATGGCCCGCTCTTGCGCACCTTGCCCCAGGACTTGAACAGCTCGTGGCCGAGAAACTCCACCTGGCTCAGGTCGTGCTGATTGAGGCGATGATTGTCGCGGCCACGGGTCAGCGCGGCGCGCGCCATATCCAGGTTGACCACCCGTGTCGCGCCACCGGCAATCGCCGCCACGGAGAAGCCGCAGGTGTAGGCGAACAGATTCAGCACGCGCTTGCCGGCCGCCTGCTGGCGCACCCACTGGCGGCCCAGGCGCATGTCGAGGAACAGCCCGCTGTTCTGCTTGCTGCCCAGATCGAGCAGGTAGTTGAGGCCGTCTTCGCAGATCGGCCACTGCGCCAGCTCTTCACCAGACAGCCATTCGCTCTCGCTGCCGTGCACGTAGCGGTGCTGCACCAGCAGGCCGCGGGCACCGCTGGCCTGCCATTGCGGCGTTTGCAGCAGCTCCAGCAGCAGCGGGCGCAGCTGCGCATCTGGCTCGCGGAACAGCATCACCAGGACGATACCCGACAGCCAGTCGACGGTGATCTGTTCCAGCCCCGGCCAGCAGCGGCCACGGCCATGGAACAGGCGGCGGGTCTCGGCGCCGGGCGGGTTTTCCAGCGCCTGCAGCAGGTGCTGGCGCAGCACGGTGAGCGGTGCATCAGTCATCGCGGGTCAGCACTTCCAGCAGTTCGATCTCGAAGGTCAGGTCGGAGTTGGGCGGGATCGAGCCGACGCTGCGCTCGCCATAACCCAGATGCGCCGGCACCTGCAGCTTGCGCTTGCCGCCCACCTGCATGCCCATCAGGCCCTGATCCCAGCCCTTGATCACCCGGCCGGTGCCGATCACGCACTGGAACGGCTTGCCGCGCGACCAGGACGAGTCGAACTCGCTGCCGTCGGCCAGCCAGCCACGGTACTGGGTGGTAATCAGCGCGCCCTTGACCACGGCCTTGCCGTCGCCTTGCTGCAGGTCTTCGATGATCAGTTCGTTGCTCATGTCGGGGGTTCCTTGCGATGACGATTTTGACTGGCCTGCACCGAGCGCTCGGCGGGGACGCGCAGCTGCTTGAGCAGGTAGTCGGCGAAGGTGGGGGCGTAGCCCTGCAGGGCGATGGCGCCGGCCATACAGCTCAGCCAGCTTTCGGCCAGTGCCTGGTCGATTGGCCACTGCGCATGGAAGGCCGGCACGCTGATGCTGCCGTAACGCTCGGCATACAGTCGTGGCCCGCCCAGCCATCCGCTGAGAAAGCAGCTCAGCTTCTCACGCGAGGCGCTCTGGTCGGTCGGGTGCAAGGCGCGCAGGGCGGCGGCTTCGGGGCGTTCGTCCATCAGCCGGTAGAAGTCGTCGACCAGGCGGCGCAGGCCGTCGATACCGCCGGCGGCCTGGTAGGAGGCATCGAGAGTGCCGTAGGGCAGGCTATCGCTCATGGCGCGCCTCCTGAAAAAGGCGCCATTGTAACCGCTGGCGTAGAATGCTCGGCCAGTTTGAAGCATATGCCCTGTGGGAGGCGCTTTAGCGGCAATTATCGCGGCTAAAGCCGCTCCTACAGATTGTCCATGACGCGCCCCCAATCCGATGACCCAACCCCAACAAGGCTTCGTGCTCAGCCGCCATTGGCGTGATACGCCGCAAGGCACCGAGGTAGCTTTTTGGCTGGCGACCGATGCCGGCCCGCTACAGGTGCGCCTGCCGCCTCAGGAGTCGGTGGCGTTTATTCCTGCCGAGCAGCGCGCTTGGGCCGAGCCATTGCTGCGTGGCGAGCAGGGCGCCGAGCAGCGCGAGCTGGCGCTGCGCGATTTTCGTCATCGACCGGTGCTGGGCCTGTACTGCCGCCAGTACCGTCAGTTGCTACAGCTGGAGAAGAAGCTGCGCCAGGTTGGCGTGGACGTTTACGAGGCCGATATCCGCCCGCCGGATCGTTATCTGATGGAGCGCTTTATCACCGCTTCGGTCAGCTTCAGTGGCGTTCAGCAGGCCGACGGCAGCCTGCTCTGTACCTCACTCAAGGCCGCTGCCGATTACAGGCCGACGCTGCGCCTGGTGTCGCTGGATATCGAGACCAGCGTGCGCGGTGAGCTGTACTCCATCGCCCTGGAAGGTTGCGGCCAGCGCCAGGTGTACATGCTCGGGCCGGCCAACGGTGATGCCAGTGGCGTCGATTTCGACCTCGAGTACTGCGACAGCCGCAAGACGCTGCTGGAATGCCTGAATGCCTGGCTCGAGCGGCATGATCCGGACGCCATTATCGGCTGGAACCTGGTGCAGTTCGACCTGCGCGTGCTGCGCGAACACGCCGAGCAGCTCAAGGTTCCGCTGCTGTTGGGGCGCGGGGGCGACGTGATGGGCTGGCGCCAGCACAACAGCAGCCAGCACTACTTCGCCGAAGCGGCGGGGCGCTTGATCATCGATGGCATCGAGGCGCTGCGCTCGGCCACCTGGAGCTTCCCTTCGTTCAGCCTGGAGTCGGTGGCGCAGACTCTGCTCGGCGAAGGCAAGGCGATCGACACGCCTTACGCGCGCATGGACGAAATTCAGCGCATGTTCGACGAGGACCGCCCGGCATTGGCGCACTACAACCTCAAGGACTGCGAGCTGGTCACGCGCATCTTTGCCCACACTGAGCTGCTCGCCTTCCTGCTCGAGCGCTCCAGCGTCACCGGCCTGGCCGCTGATCGCAGTGGTGGTTCGGTGGCGGCGTTCACCCACCTGTACCTGCCGCCGATGCATCGCCTCGGTTTCGTCGCGCCGAACCTGGGCGACATCCGTGGTGAGAACAGCCCCGGCGGTTTCGTCATGGATTCACGGCCCGGCCTCTACGACTCGGTGCTGGTGCTGGACTACAAGAGCCTGTACCCATCGATCATTCGCAGCTTTCTGATCGACCCGGTTGGCCTGGTGGAGGGCCTGGACAAACCAGGTGACGAGCACTCGGTAGAGGGCTTTCGCGGCGCGCGCTTTTCGCGCACCCGACATTGCCTGCCGGCCATCGTCGAGCGGGTGTGGCAGGGCCGCGAGGCGGCCAAGCGTGACAGCAACGCGCCGCTGTCGCAGGCGCTGAAGATCATCATGAACGCCTTCTACGGCGTGCTAGGCTCCAGCGGCTGCCGCTTCTTCGATCCGCGTCTGGCCTCGTCGATCACCCTGCGCGGGCATCAGATCATGAAGCGCACCCGCGAGCTGATCGAGGCCGAGGGCTACTCGGTGATCTACGGCGACACCGACTCCACCTTCGTCTGGCTCGGCCATGCCCACGCCGAGGCGGACGCCGCGCGCATCGGCCGGGCGCTGGTGGCCAGGGTCAACGCCTGGTGGCGCGAGCACCTGGCCGATGAATACGGCCTGAGCAGTGCCCTGGAATTGCAGTTCGAAACCCACTACCGGCGTTTTCTCATGCCCACCATTCGTGGCACGGAAGAGGGCAGCAAGAAGCGCTACGCCGGTCTGGTGCAGAGCGTCGACGGCAGCCAGCGCATGGTTTACAAGGGCCTGGAAACGGTACGCACCGACTGGTCGCCACTGGCGCAGCGTTTCCAGCAGGAACTGTACCGGCTGATCTTCGATGGCGCGGCTTATGAGGACTACGTGCGCGACTACGTCAGACGCACCCTGGCCGGCGAGCTGGACGACTTGCTGGTGTATCGCAAGCGCCTGCGCCGACGCCTCGACGACTACCAGCGCAACGTGCCGCCGCACGTGCGCGCCGCGCGTCTGGCTGACGAGCACAATCAGCGTCTGGGGCGCCCCTTGCAATACCAGCGCGGCGGCTGGATCAGCTACCTGATCACCACCGCCGGGCCGCAGCCGCTGGAGTGTCTGCAGTCGCCGGTCGACTATGACCATTATCTTGAGCGCCAGCTGAAGCCGGTGGCCGATGCCATCCTGCCGTTCGTGGGTGGCGACTTCGAGCGGCTGGTCGATGGCCAGCTCGGGTTGTTCTGAGTCGTCGTGTCGCAACGCAGGCACGTTGGCAGCCGGTTACCTACGATGCGCTTCGCGGTGCAAGCGCTCGAGCAGTGCCGTCAGCATCAGGCCAGGCAACGATGCCAGGCCCAGTAACGTCAGTTGGGCGAGAAACAGCCCATGGAATATTTCGCCGGTCATCCAGGTGTTGCCATAGGCGACAGCAAGCAGATTGACCGCACAGTAAACCGCTAACGCCGCGCACAGGCCGAACAGTATCAAGACCACCAGGCTACGCCGTAATAGGCCGCTAACGGTGGCCAGCAGAAACAGCATCCATCCCGGCAGGCAGGCCAACATCAGCTCGAAGGCGACACGACTGTCCGGCTCTATTGGCAGCGGCCAGGCCAGTCCCAAGCCGCCGTGCTGCAAGCGATAGCTCAGCAGGCCAATGAACAGTGCAGTGGTGGGCAGCAGCGATGCCCCCTGCAACAGCGCTGATCAGCGCGCTTGGCATGTCGGCAGCCGCGCCGGGCTGAGCATTGCTTCACTCAGTCCCGCGTCGAGCAAGGCTTGCGGCAGCGGTTGCCGGCGGATCAGCGCTGCACAGGCCTGGCCCATGGCAGCACTGGTCTGGATGCCATAACCGCCTTGCGCCGCGACCCAGAAGAAGCCATCCGCCTCGCTATCGAAACCGCCGACCAGATCACCATCGGCGACGAAGCTGCGCAGGCCGGCCCAGGTATGCGCCGGGCGGTGAATCTGCAGTGTGGTGTGATTTTCGATCTGATGGATGCCCAGGGCGATATCCAGCTCCTCCGGCTGCACGTCGTGCGGCGCCACTGGATCGGCGTTGGCTGGTGAGCCGAGCAGCAGGCCGGCATCAGGTTTGAAGTAGAAGGATTCGTCCAGGCTCACCAGTGCCGGCCAGGCCTGACAATCAAGAGCTTCTGCACTGAAGGTGAAAGCGCTTCGGCGCTTGGGTTGCAGGCCGATACCCAGCACCCCGGCCAGGCGCGCGATCTCGTCGCACCAGGCGCCAGCGGCATTGATCAGCATGCGTGTGAAGTAGCGTTGCCCGCTACATTCCACCTGCCAGCCGTCGACATGACGGCTGATCGACAGGACCTCACGGTTGCAGTGAACCTCGCCGCCTTGCTGGCGGATACCGCGCAGATAGCCCTGATGCAGCGCCGCTGTGTCGATATCGGCGGCGCTGGGGTCGAACAGCGCACCGTGCACGCGGTCACGGCGCAATGCCGGAACCATCGCGCAGGCCTCGTCCGCGCTGAGCAGGCGTGCCTGGGCGACATGCTCGCGGGCTTGTTCATACTGACGCTGCAGCTCGGCGGTGTCGCCGTTGAAATCCACCACCAGTTCGCCCCGCGGGGTGAGCAGCGGGTGTTCGCTGAAACCCGCAGGCGGCGCATCGTAGAAGGCGCGGCTGGCGGCGGTCAGCGCGCGTACCTGCGGCGTACCATAGGCCACAGTGTAGAGCGCGGCCGAGCGACCAGTAGAGTGGTAGCCCGGTTGCGACTCGCGCTCCAGGACGATGGTTTGGCCATGGCTGGCCAGAAAGTAGCCGGTCGATGCGCCGGCGATACCGGCGCCGATGATCAGGTAATCGCAGTGCTGCATGTCGTGTCGTTCGATGGGGTCAAATGAAAAAGGCGAAGCCACTGGCTTCGCCTTTGTTCTGTCGCGGCGGCTGGCTCAGTGCTTGCGTGGCACGGCCTTGAGCAACTCGTCCGGTGGCATTTCGCACTGGATCTTGCGGCCGATCAGCTCCTCGATCGGCGGCAGGGCGAAGGCGTCGTCCTCGCCGGCGAAGCTGATCGAGGTGCCGCTGGTGCCGGCGCGGCCGGTACGACCGATACGGTGCACGTAGTCATCCGGGTCTTCCGGCAGGGTGAAGTTGATCACGTGGCTGATGCCGTCGACGTGGATGCCGCGGCCGGCGACGTCGGTGGCGACCAGCACACGGATGTGCCCGGCGCGGAAGCCTTCGAGCACCTTGATGCGCTTGTGCTGCGGCACGTCACCGGACATCTGCGCGGCGCTGACGCCGTCACGGGTCAGGCGTTCCTCGATGCGGCGCACTTCATCCTTGCGGTTGGCGAATACCATCACCCGGTCCCAGGCGTTCTGTGTCACCAGGTTGTACAGCAGCTTGTACTTGTCGCTGGAGGCGACGGCGTAGACATGCTGCTCGACGGTGTCGCTGGCGACGTTTTCCGGCTCGATCTCGACGATGGCCGGGTTCACCGTCCACTGCTTGGCTAGGTTCATCACATCTTCGGTGAAGGTGGCGGAGAACAGCAGGGTCTGGCGTTCGCCCTTCATCGGTGTCTGGCGAATGATCTGGCGCACCTGCGGGATGAACCCCATGTCGAGCATGCGGTCGGCTTCGTCGAGCACCATCACCTCGACCATGTCCAGATGCACCTCGCCGCGCTGGTTGAAGTCCAGCAGGCGGCCCGGGGTGGCAACGAGGATGTCGCAGAAGCGCGACTCCAGTTGCTTGAGCTGTTTGTCGAAGTCCATGCCGCCGACGAAGCTCATGACGTTGAGCTTGCTGTACTTGGTCAGCTCGGCAGCATCCTTGGCGATCTGCACCACCAGCTCGCGGGTCGGCGCGATGATCAGCGCACGCGGCTCGCCCATGTAGCGCTCTTTCGGCGGCGGCGTCTGCTGCAACTGGGTGATGATCGAGATAAGGAAGGCGGCGGTCTTGCCTGTGCCGGTCTGGGCGCGGCCGATGGCGTCCTGGCCCTTGAGGGTGTGGCCCAGTACGCCAGCCTGGATCGGCGTGCAGTAGGGGAAACCGAGGTCATGGATGGCGTGCATCAGCTCGGGGGCGAGCTTGAAATCATGGAAGCGGGTCTTGCCTTCGGCGGGCTCGACCACGAAGTCTTCCAGCTTCCAGGTGTCGACTGGCTTGGGCGGGCGTTCGCGGCGCGGCTTGTCGGCCTTGGCAGGGCGAGCCGGCTGTTGCTCAGGGCGGGCGGCGTTTGCGCTGTCGCTGGCGTCGCGGGAGGGTTTGTTCTTGCGGGAGCGCTTTTCGTCTGCAGCAGGGGCCGGGGCTGGCACTGCTGCGGGGGACGGCTGTGGCTGCTCTTCTTCGGCTTTGCCGAACATTTTCTTGAGTGCTTTGAGCACGGGCTTCTCATCGACTGGTTAAGGAGTGAACGCTCGCCAGTGTAATGCAAGTCGCGAGCCTGGCGAAGTGCTTCGCTCGCGTCTGTCAAGGGGAGGCGTAGCTTGAATCTAATTCTTCCGGCAGGCTGGCCAGTAGCAGGCGCTGCACGTTGCCGCCCATGATCGCGGCGATGGCCGCGTCGTCGAAGCCGGCCTGTTGCAGCCCCTCGGTGAGCTGCGCCAGCCCGGTGACATCGAATGGCGTGTGCACTGTGCCGTTGAAGTCCGAGCCAAGCGCGACATGCTCGACGCCGACCTTGTCCACGCTGTAGCGGATAGCCTTGACGATGGCGGCGACCGAGGTGTCGCACACCGCGGTGCTCCAGTAGCCGATGCCGATCACCCCGCCGGTGGCGGCGATGGCCTGCAGGTGTTTGTCGCTGAGGTTGCGGGTGCCGGGGCAGGTGCCTTCGACGCCGGTATGCGAGACCAGTACCGGGCGCTTGGCGATGGCGAGCACGTCGTCGATCAGCGGGCGCGAGGCATGCGCCAGGTCCACCAGCATGGATTTCTCTTCCAGGCGGGCGATCACTTCGCGTCCCAGCGGCGTCAGGCCGCCTTTGTTCAGGCCGTGGGCCGAGCCGCCGACCTCGTTGTCGAAGAAGTGGGTGAGGCCTGCGATGCGAAAGCCGGCGTCATACAGAACGTCGACGTTTTCCAGTTTGCCTTCGATGGGTTGCAGGCCTTCCGTCGCGAGTAGAGCGGCGACGCGCTGCGGGTCCTGGTTCCAGGCTTCGACGAATCGCGCCAGGTCTGCGCGGGTACGAATCAGCGACAGGCGCCCGTCGCTGCCAGCGGCTGCGTCCTGAAGTTTCTGTGCCTGGTACAGCGCGCGCTGCAGCAGACTGTTCCAGGTTGCCCGAGGCCAGCGCTGGGCCATGGCCAGCAGGGTGATGTTGTCGCTGTCGGCGCCGTTGCTCTCCATGTTCAGGCCGCGTGGGGTCTTGGTCACCGTGGAGAAGACCTGCAGGCCGAGGCGGCCTTCGAGCATGCGCGGCAGGTCGGAGTGGCCGTAATCGTAGCGTTTGAGCAAATCGCGCTCCCAGAGCAGGGCGTCGTCGTGCAGATCCGCGACGAACAGGCCCTGATGCAGCTTCTGCGCAGTGGTGCTGGCTGGGTAAGGGGGCGGGGTGGCGACGCTGTTCATCTTGGCGTCGAGCAGTGTCGGCAAGGCAAGGACTGCGACGGCGGATAGGGGAAGGAGGAGCAACAGGGCGATCATCAGTTTGCGCATCGGAAGCCATCCAGGCGTGTTGTTATGCCGCGCACTCTAGCAGGGAATGGGACGTGCGTACCGATGAGGCGGTTTTCAACCGCTGAGGCAATTGCGTCCCTGTTGCTTGGCCTGATAGAGCGCGGCATCAGCCCGGGCGATCAGGCTCTGCAGCTCGTCTTTGGGCTGCATCTGAGCCAGGCCGATGGAGATGGTGATGCCGGGCAACACGCCAACCGGGGAATAGAAGGAGCCGATCTGCTCCAGGCTGATGCGCAGGCGTTCGCCGATACTGCGTGCTGCCTGAGTGGCGATCTCCGGCAGCAGGATGACGAACTCTTCGCCGCCGAAGCGTATCAGGCTGTCCTTGGGCCGCAATTGGCTGCGCAGGGTGTGGGCCACCAGACACAGGGCATAATCGCCAGCGAGGTGACCATGTTGGTCGTTGTAGGCCTTGAAGTGGTCGACATCCAGCATCAGTAGCGACAGGGGTTCGTCATTGAAGGCGCAGCGGGTGCTTTCACGCTCGAATACGTGTTCCAGCCAGCGTCTGTTGAAGCAACCGGTGAGGGTGTCGACGTTGGCATTCTGCTCGCTGTCGAGAATCTGCCGATTGCCCTGGCGTACGCGTTCGCAAAGCAGTTCCAGCAGGTTCTGCATCATCTGCGGGGATTGCTGGAACAATGCGATCAGCGATTCGCGATGCAGGCGCAGCACGATGGAGGGACGCTCGGCGACTACGTAGGCCGAGGGATGCTCGTTGTCGATGAAGCTGATTTCGCCAGCGCAGTCGCCCACTTCGAGAGTACTGACCGCCTGGTTATCCAGCGAGCCGAGATAGACGCGCAGTTGGCCTTCGATCAGCAGATAGAGGTGCTGGTTGCGATTGAATGGGGAGAGCAGCACTTCGCCTGCTTCCAGCTCGCAGGCACGAAATTCCCGCAGCAACTGATCCAGGCTGCTGGAGGCGACGTTCTGAAACAGCCGCAGTTGTTGGACTTGCTGCAGGTCTGCCTGCCAATGTGCCGGTTTCATCGCGATCTCGTCGTGCCGTGTCGGCACGAATAGGCCGGAAGGCATAACTAACGTTCCCTGTTATGTCCACGAACAATCGCCGACATTATTCCCTGCGCCAGGGCATGACAATGCTCGGCAAAACGCCGACCGACCAATGGCCTGACTTTGTTACGAAGCTGTTAACTGGCGCGCATCCTTGTGCGCTTCAGTTCACGCTGCGAAGTGGAGGCGATGGCCTACTGCATAGCCGGCAAGGCGTTGGCTGATGGCCGTCGCCAGCGCCTGATCCTGATTGGGCAGATAGACATGAGCCAGTTGACCGGCCTGGTCATCGCTCAGCACCTCCACACGGATGGCCGGGTGCAGCGCAGCAAGATCGGCCTGATAGACGCGGGCGATAGCATCGAAGCGTAACGCTGGCTTGAAAGTCTTGCCTACAGCTGTCAGCGGAATGGTGTCGATGATCCAGGCGTTCTTCGGTACGGCCGCTCGCTCAGGAATATGGCTGGCCGCATGTTTCAGCAACTCGGCTTCGCTGGCCTCGCTGCCTGGTTTCAACTGCACGTAGACCACCGGCAGTTCACCGGCTTTCTCGTCCGGTTTGCCTACGGCTGCTGCCATGGCCACGGCCGGGTGTTTGTGCAGGGCTTCTTCGATCATCTGAGGGTCGATGTTGTGACCGCCGCGGATGATCAGGTCCTTGCTGCGCCCGGTCAGCCAGATATAGCCATCGGCATCGACGCGGCCAAGGTCGCCGGTATTGAACCAGTCGCCGTCGACCCAGATGCCGGCATTCTTGTTGGCCTGCAGATAGCCCTTGAATACCGTTGCGCCACGGATGCACAGGTTGCCTATTTCGTTCTGCGCGGCGTCGCGCAGATAGCGGCCCTGGTCGTCGAGCACCTTGATACGTACTTCGCAGTAGGGCATTGGCAGGCCAATCGAGCCCGGGCGGCGTTCGCCAGCCGGCGGGTTGGCGCAACTGCCGCAGGTGCCCTCGGTCAGGCCGTAGCCTTCTATCAGCGTCAGGCCGGTCTTGGCCTCGAACTGACGGATCAGCTCGACCGGCATTGGCGCCGCACCGCACAGCGCGTACTTGAGTGACGACAGGTCGTGGCCGTCGCTGGGTACCTGCAACAGGCCGGCATAGATGGTCGGCACACCACTGAAGAAGCTGACGTGGTGGCGCTCGATCACTTTCCAGAAATTGCCGATCAGGGTCGTGTTGCGATAGCCCTGCGGTGTCGCCAGCAGCACTTCTGCGCCGCCGATGAAGGCAGCCAGGCCGGTGACCACCACGCCGTTGACGTGAAACAGCGGCAGGCCGCAGAGCGTCACGTCACCAGGGCCGAAGCGGGTGATCAGGTTCATGCTGTAGGCCATCGCCACTTCGTTGCCGTGGCTGTGCGGGGCTAGCTTGGGCGTGCCGGTGGTGCCGCCGGTATGAAAGTAGCTGGCGACATCATCGGGGGTGATGACCCGGCCACTTTCCAGGCGGTCGGCCGGGCAGGCCGCGATGGTTTCGTCGAAATCCAGCACACCCTCCGGCAACGCGCCGCGCTGAGCCTTGAGCGCACTGCGTTGCGGCTCGGGCAGCAGGTTGGCCATATCCACGCAGAGAATCGCCTTGAGCTCGGGCAGCTGTCCGCGCAGGGCATGAACCTTGTCCCACAGGTCGGTACCGGGGAAGGGGGCAAGGGTCACCAGCAGTTCGGAGTCCGAGGCGTGGATCAGCTCGGCGATATGTTCGGGGTCGAGCAGCGGATTGATCGCATTGACGATCCCGGCTGCTTCGCCGCCCCAGATGGTGTAGTGGGTCTGCGGCAGGTTCGGCAGCAGGAACGACACCGCCTTGCCCGGGCGTAGGCCCAGGCGATGAAAGGCGTTGGCGGTCTGCGTGACCTTGCCCAGCAGCTCGGCGTAGCTCAGGCGCAGCGGTGTTTCCTCGCCGTTGCCTTGAAGGATGAACGACAGCGCCGGTGCATCAGCATGCGCACTGGCAGTGCGGCGGATCAGCTCGAAAGTGCTTGGCGGCAGATCGCGCTCGCTCAGCGGCGTGTTTTCGATCCGTTCGATATCCTGCAGGGTGCGAATCAGGGGCGCTGTGCTCATTTATTGTGCATCTCTTCGGTTCGGTCAGCCGGCTTGCAGTTGGCTCAACCAGTCGGCGATATCGCGAATTTCTTCCGGCAGCACCTCATGTGCCATCGGGTAGTCGCGCCATTGCACCGGCACCCCACAGGCGTGCAGGCGATCATGCGCGGCGCGGCCCATGTCGGGCGTCACCACGTCATCGAATTTGCCATGCAAACACAGCACCGGCAGTTGTCTTTTTGTATCCGTGAGCAGCATTTCGTCGCTGAAGGTCGGCGCATAGGTCGACAGCGCCAGTACACCTCCGAGCGTTTCGGCATAGCGCAGGAAGGCGGTATGCAGCACCACCGCGCCGCCCTGGGAGAAGCCTGCCAGGACGATGCGTTCAGCGGCGATGCCGCTCTCTCGTTCGGCTTCTATCAGGGCAATGACCTGGTCGGCGGACGCCTCCAGTTGCGCCTGGTCGATGGCACGAGCCGGGCTCATGGCGAGGATGTCGTACCAGCTGGGCATGCTCCAGCCGCCATTGATGGTCACCGGCCGGGTAGGCGCTTGCGGCAGGATGAAGCGAGTGGTGGGCAGGCGCTCCTGCAGCATCTCGGCAACCGGCAGAAAGTCGTAGCGGTCGGCCCCCAGACCGTGCAGCCAGATGACGCTGGCGTCGGCGGTTTGTGGGGGCTGCAGAATCATGGGTGCGGTCATTGGTAGCTCCAGTGTGGTGCGCGCGCTCGATGTTGGGGCGGCACGATGTTCCAGTCTTGGCTAATCTGTGAATAAGTTGTCGCAAGGGTGAATATTTTGCTCTTGACCCTTTTTCATCCTGTCTTTTGCGCGCTGCTGGTACGGCGCTTGCTAAGGCTTATACGGACTGACGATGTAGTGCGGCAAAGGTAACACTGTGCCAGTGCCGCCTGCTCAACAGGCAGGAATCTGCTGTGTGGGGTTCCTAGTAGACCGTCCGGGCGACCGATCGCTCTGGCGGATGACGATCCGTCTCTGGCCCGTTCAACCAATGGGCAGGGTAGGGGTAGTTGGCCAGCAGAGGGCACCGCCAACAAGCCTCCGCCTGACGTCCGAACTTCTTGTCGAAACCGTTGCTGCCAGCGGATCGCGTACCTCAAAAGGGTGGGGAAGCAGGACTGAGACTCCAACACAACAAGAGCAACTGGAGGTTTTTGATGAAGATGGTGAAATCCACCCTGGCTATGCTGACTACCGCTGCAGTGCTTGGTGTCAGTGGCTTCGCTCACGCAGGCGCCACTCTGGACGCTGTGCAGAAGAAAGGCTTCGTGCAGTGCGGCATCAGTGACGGTCTTCCGGGCTTCTCCTACGCTGACGAAAAAGGTAACTACCTGGGTCTGGACGTCGACGTCTGCCGCGCCATCGCTGCTGCGGTCTTCGGTGACGCCACCAAGGTCAAGTACAGCCCGCTGACCGCCAAGGAGCGCTTCACTGCGCTGCAGTCCGGCGAAGTCGACGTCCTGTCGCGTAACACCACCTGGACCAGCTCGCGCGATGCGGCTCTGGGCCTGAACTTCACCGGCACCAACTACTACGATGGCCAGGGCTTTCTGGTTAACAAGAAGTTGGGCGTCTCCAGTGCCAAGGAGCTGGACGGTGCGACCGTCTGCATCCAGGCCGGTACCACCACCGAGCTGAACCTCTCCGACTACTTCCGCGCCAATGGCATGAAGTACACCCCCATTACCTACGATACCTCCGACGAGAGCGCCAAATCGGTTGAAGCCGGCCGTTGCGACGTGCTGACCTCTGACCAGTCGCAGCTGTACGCACAACGCATCAAGCTGGCCAACCCGGACGATTATGTGGTGCTGCCGGAAGTCATCTCCAAGGAACCGCTGGGCCCGGTCGTACGCCAGGGTGACGACGAGTGGTTCAACATCGTGCGCTGGAGCCTGTTCGCCATGCTCAACGCCGAAGAACTGGGCGTGACCTCGGCCAACGTCGAAGAAACCGCCAAAACCACCAAGAACCCGGACGTCGCCCGTCTGCTGGGTACCGAAGGTGAGTTCGGCAAAGACCTCAAGCTGCCGAAAGACTGGGCAGTGCAGATCGTCAAGCAGGTTGGTAACTACGGCGAGTCCTTCGACCGCAACGTAGGTGCCGGCAGCGAGCTGAAGATCGAGCGTGGTCTCAACGCCCTGTGGAACAAGGGTGGTCTGCAGTACGCACCGCCGGTGCGTTGACCGTCCACAGCGGCAGGCGAGAGTCTGTTCATAGGCTCGCGAGCTAGAGGCATGCAAGGAAAAAACAGGCGAAGAACGCTCGGAGTCGCGTACGACTTTACGAGTTGTAAATGAGCATTCTGAGCCTGTTTTTGACGCGGCAGGCCCGACGCGCAGCAGACTATGGGCAGGCTCTCCGGGCCTGCCGCTGTCGTTTCCGACTAGGTGAACTCCGGCCGGCTTGTGTGGGCCGGAGCTTCCATGAGGGTTGTTATGCACACGACTGCTAATGCCCCGCGCCCGCGTGGATCGCTTCTGACCGATCCGCAGGTGCGTGCGTGGCTGTTCCAGATCATTGCCGTGGTCGCCGTTCTGGCGCTCGGCTGGTTTCTCTTTCAGAACACCCAGGCCAACCTGGACAAACGGGGGATTACCTCCGGCTTCGGCTTCCTGAACAACAGCGCCGGTTTCGGTATTGCCCAGCATCTGGTCGATTACAGCGAAAGCGACAGCTATGGGCGCGTCTTCGTGATTGGCCTGCTCAATACGCTGCTGGTCTCGATCATCGGTATCGTGTTGGCTTCCATCCTCGGCTTCCTGCTGGGCGTGGCGCGTCTTTCACCGAACTGGCTAATCAGCAAGCTGGCGACCGTTTATATCGAGATCTTCCGTAATATCCCGCCATTGCTGCAGATTCTCTTCTGGTATTTCGCTGTATTCCTCGCGCTGCCAGGACCTCGACAGAGCCTCGATGTAGGCGAGGTCTTCTTTCTCAACAGTCGCGGCCTTTACATGCCGGCACCGAGCCCATCGGAGAACTTCGGGCTGTTCGCCGTGGTGCTGCTGGCGACCATCGTCGGCATCGTCGCTCTGGGACGCTGGGCGAAGAAACGACGTGAGGCCACAGGCAAGATCTTCCCGCTGCTGTGGACCTCGCTGGCGATGATCGTGGTGATTCCCGGCCTGGCCGTGCTTGTAGGCGGTAATCCGTTGCAATGGAGTGTTCCGGCGCTGACCGGTTTCAACTTCCGCGGCGGCTGGGTGATGATCCCGGAGCTGATGGCGCTGACCCTGGCGTTGACCATCTACACCGCCGCCTTCATCGCCGAGAACGTACGCTCCGGGATCATGGCCGTCAGCCATGGCCAGACCGAAGCTGCGCGCTCTCTGGGGCTGCGCTCGGGCATCACCCTGCGCCTGGTGATCATTCCGCAAGCCCTGCGAGTGATCGTGCCGCCGCTGACCAGCCAGTACCTGAACCTGGCGAAGAACTCCTCGCTGGCCGCCGGTATCGGCTACCCGGACATGGTCTCGTTGTTCGCCGGAACGGTACTCAACCAGACGGGCCAGGCCATCGAGGTGATCGCCATCACCATGAGCGTCTACCTCGCCATCAGCATCAGCATTTCCCTGCTGATGAACTGGTACAACAAGCGCATCGCGCTGACTGAGCGGTAAGGAGCAGCCATGCAGACCCATACGTTCAAACCGGATTTACCGCCGCCGCGCATGAGCGTCGGCGTGCTGGGTTGGCTCAAGGCCAATCTGTTCTCCAACTGGTTCAACAGCCTGTTGACCGTCTTCGCGATCTACCTGATCTGGCTGGTGGTACCGCCGCTGTTGCAGTGGGCGATCATCGACGCCAACTGGGTGGGCAGCACCCGCGCCGATTGCACCCAGGAGGGGGCCTGCTGGGTGTTCATTCAGCAGCGCTTCGGCCAGTTCATGTATGGCTTCTACCCGACTGAACTGCGCTGGCGCGTCGACACCACCCTGTGGCTGGCCATCGTCGGTGCCGCGCCCTTGTTCGTCCCGCAGATGCCACGCAAGGCTGTCTATGGCCTGGCGTTCCTGGTGATCTACCCGGTCATCGCCTGGTGCCTGCTGCATGGTGGCGTGTTCGGCCTGGAAACCGTGGGTACCAGCCAATGGGGCGGCCTGATGCTGACCCTGGTGATCGCCGCTGTGGGCATCACCGGCGCGTTGCCGCTGGGCATCCTGCTGGCGCTGGGGCGCCGCTCCAACATGCCGGCGATCAAGGTCATCTGCGTCACCTTCATCGAGTTCTGGCGCGGCGTACCGCTGATCACCGTGCTGTTCATGTCCTCGGTGATGCTGCCGTTGTTCCTGCCCGAGGGCATGCACTTCGACAAGCTGATGCGCGCGTTGATCGGGGTGATCCTGTTCCAGTCCGCCTACATCGCCGAAACCGTGCGTGGCGGCCTGCAGGCCATTCCCAAGGGGCAGTACGAAGCAGCGGCGGCCATGGGCCTGGGCTACTGGCGGATGATGGGCCTGGTGATCCTGCCGCAGGCGCTCAAACTGGTTATTCCGGGCATCGTCAACGTGTTCATTGCCCTGTTCAAGGACACCAGTCTGGTGATCATCATCGGTCTGTTCGACCTGCTCAACAGCATCAAGCAGGCGACCACCGACCCGGCGTGGCTGGGCATGGCCACCGAAGGCTACGTGTTCGCTGCGCTGATTTTCTGGATTTTCTGTTTTGGTATGTCCCGCTACTCCATGCATCTGGAGAGAAAGCTGGATACCGGCCACAAGCGTTAGGAGCTGTTCAGTATTTGCTGCGCGTCGGCCAGGCTGCGTTGAAAACATTCTCGGAATGCTCACGTACACCAGTACGCTCCGCTTCCTCGCTTGTTTTCCTCTTGCCTGGCTCTAGCTCGCTAAATCCTGAATCAGCCCCTTGGAGGAGTGAATTATGAGTGAAGCAGTCAAACAACCCAGCGCCGAGCCGATGATCCTGCTGCAAGGCGTGAACAAGTGGTACGGCCAGTTCCACGTGCTCAAGGACATCAACCTGAGCGTGCAGGCGGGTGAGCGCATCGTATTGTGCGGGCCGTCCGGCTCGGGCAAGTCGACCACCATTCGTTGCATCAATCGTCTCGAAGAACACCAGCAGGGGCGCATCGTGGTCGATGGCACCGAGCTGACCAGCGACCTCAAACACATCGAAGCGATTCGTCGCGAAGTGGGCATGGTGTTCCAGCACTTCAACCTGTTCCCGCACCTGACCGTACTGCAGAACTGCACCCTGGCGCCGATGTGGGTACGCAAGATGCCCAAGCGTCAGGCCGAGGAAATTGCCATGCACTTCCTCGAGCGCGTGCGCATCCCCGAGCAGGCTGGCAAATATCCGGGGCAGCTCTCCGGCGGCCAGCAACAACGCGTGGCGATTGCCCGTGCGCTGTGCATGAAGCCGAAGATCATGCTGTTCGATGAGCCGACCTCGGCGCTCGACCCGGAAATGGTCAAGGAAGTGCTCGATACCATGATCGGCCTGGCCGAAGATGGTATGACCATGCTCTGCGTGACCCACGAGATGGGCTTCGCCCGTACCGTGGCCAACCGGGTTATCTTCATGGACAAGGGCGAGATCGTCGAGCAGGCCGAGCCCGATACCTTCTTCACCAATCCGCAGAACGAGCGTACCCAGCTGTTCCTCAGTCAGATCCTGCACTGAGGCGGTTGCATGATGAAAAAGGAGCCTGCGGGCTCCTTTTTCATTTTCAGTGGCAGAGCTGGGCTCGCGTCTGCCTGGCCCTGAATGGCTTCAGCCGTGACGCGCAGCGTCAGCTGACTCGCGCCATGCGCTTGCGAAAGGCGCCGGGGGTTTCCCCGCAGAGCTGCTTGAACAGCTTGGCGAAGGTGGCGCGGTCGGCGTAACCGACCTGGCTGGCGATCTGCTCCAGCGAGTGGTTGGGCTGGGCCAATGCCTGCTGCGCGGTGCTGATACGCAAGCGCTGCAGGTAATCGTTCGGGGTCAGCCCGGTGGCGGCCTTGAAGCGTCGCAACAGGGTGCGCGGCGAGCAATGCGCCTTGCCGGCCAGCCGGGCGAGGTCAATTGGCTCCGCCAAATGTTCGCGCAGCCAACCCAGCAGAGGCGCCAACGCCACATCGTTGCAGCCTTCCGGCAGCAGCGGAGCGAAGCGTGTCTGCGTGCCGCGCTGGCGCTCCACCACCATGGCGCTGGCCACCTGCTGTGCCAGCCATTCGCCGGCGTGCAGGGCAATCAGATGCAGACACAGATCCAGCCCGGCCTGGGCGCCGCCGGAGCAGAACAGTTGGCCATCTTCGGTCAACAGCAGATCGCTGCGCAGCTGCACCTGGGGGTAGCGTCTGGCAAAGGTATCAGCGAGTGCCCAGTGGGTGGTCGCCTGACGGCCGTCCAGCAGCCCGGCAGCGGCCAGCAGGAAGGCGCTGCTGCACAGGCTGGCGACTTGCTGCCGGTTACGTTGTGCCAGCCAGGGCAGCAGCCTGGCGTTGCTTTCCAGGGTAAGGCCGACTGCACTGCCGGTGGCTGGCACGATCAGCAGGTCGGCCTGCTCAGCCAGAACCAGGCCGCCATCGACCTGGATCTGGGCGAAGTCCAGTTGCACGGGGCGGGCGTCGAGGCTGAAGCGCTGGAGCAGGAAGCGTGGCACTCCTGCCAGACGATTGGCCAGGCTGAAGGCATCCTGCGCCATGCTCAAACTGGAACACACGGTTTGTGGGCAGACGTACAGCGCGATTCGCAGCATGGCAGTGACCATTCAAGAGATTGGCGATTATTGACACAAAGTTGTCTTTATCGCCAATCGCTCTCAGGCCGGTCGACGGACAGACTAGGCTGCATTCATCAGCGCTTAGCAGGAACGCCCATGAGCCACCCCAATGCCGAATTGATCCAGCGCTTCTACACCGCCTTTCAGCACCTCGATGCCGAGACCATGGCCGGCTGCTATGCCGAAGACGTGCGTTTCGCCGACCCCGTCTTCACCGATCTCAGCGGTGCGCAGGCAGGGGATATGTGGCGCATGCTCTGCAGCCGTGCCGAGGCCTTCTCACTGACGTTCGATTCGGTAGACGCCTACGAGCATGCCGGCAGTGCAAGGTGGGTTGCCACCTATCGTTTCAGTGCAACCGGGCGCCAGGTGGTCAACCATATTCAGGCGCGTTTCGTATTTCGCGACGGGCTGATCGTCGAGCACCATGACCACTTCGACCTCTGGCGTTGGTCGCGCCAGGCGCTTGGCCTCAAGGGCGTGCTGCTGGGCTGGGCACCGCCGGTCCAGGCTGCCATCAGACGACAAGCGGCACGTGGTCTGACGCAGTTTCGCGCGTCGCACTAAGGCAGGCGAAGGAACGCAGTGGTAGGCTAATCGGTCTTAACCTTCAATAAAGAGTGCGCACGCGGTGTGCCGCACCTCCACTGCCCATCGAGATGCTGCCGTGACCGAACTGATCGTTGCCGTAAAACAGGCCAAAGCCTGGGGGGTGCATGCCGTCACTGCCAGTGGCGTGATACTTGCCTTGTTGGCCTTGCTTGCCGTCCTCGATGGCCAGCCCAAGCAATGCCTGTTATGGCTGGGCCTGGCACTGCTGGTCGATGGTCTGGACGGCTCGCTGGCACGACGATACGACGTCAAGGGCGTGCTGCCTCACTTCGACGGATCGACTCTGGATCTGGTGATCGATTACCTGACCTACGTGTTCATTCCGGCCATCTTCCTCTACCGCTTCATCCCGTTGCCCGAGTACACCCCGCTGTTCGCTGTCGGGCTGATTCTGCTGTCGTCGCTGTTCTGCTTCTGCAACCTGAACATGAAAAGCCAGGACAACTACTTCGTTGGTTTCCCGGCAGCCTGGAACGTGGCGGTCCTGTATTTCTACATTCTCGACATTCACCCTTGGGTCACGCTCGGCATGATCGTTCTGCTGGCCGGCTTGACCCTGACCAAGATGAAGTTCCTGCATCCGTTCCGGGTGCGTCAGTTCATGCCGCTGAACATCTTCGTGACTTTTGTCTGGATGCTCTCCAGCGCGCTGTTGATCCTGCAGTATCCGCGTAATTCGGAGTGGGTGCTGGGCTTGTGGTTCGTGGCTTCAGCCTATTTCGTCGGCATGTGCCTGTGGCGTTCGGCGCGTGAATGGTTCCCGCGTCGCGCATGAGTGCGGCGATGGACAAGGCCTGGTTCGTCTATCTGGTGCGCGCCGCCAACGGCGCACTGTATTGCGGCATCAGCGATGATCCGCAGCGGCGTTTTGCCCAGCACCAGGCCGGCAGAGGGGCACGTTTTTTTCATACCAGTCCGGCGCTGGCACTGACCTACGTCGAAGCCTGTGCCGGCAAGGGCGATGCCCTGCGTCGTGAGCGGGCGATCAAGCGTCTGAGCAAAAGCGCCAAAGAAGCGCTCATTCTGGCCGTTGATGGCATTGCATCACCCTGAGACGGTGGGCGTAACCAAGCGCCGCGGTTAAGCTGAGGCTTTCGACCTTGCCGCGGAGCGCGCCATGCACGAGCTGATCCTGCACCATTACCCGACCTCGCCGTTCGCCGAGAAGGCCCGCCTGATGCTGGGCTTCAAGCAACTGTCCTGGCGTTCGGTGACGATTCCGCCACTGATGCCCAAGCCCGATCTGACGGCGTTGACCGGCGGTTATCGCAAGACCCCGGTGCTGCAGGCCGGTGCCGATATCTATTGCGATACGGCACTGATCGCTCGTCGTCTGGAGGCCGAGAAGGCGACACCGACGCTGTTCCCCGAGGGGCAGGAATTCAATGTCAGCCTGCTTTCCCAGTGGGCCGACTCGGTGCTGTTCCAGCATGCAGTGGCTCTGGTGTTCCAGCCCGAATCCATGGCGCTGCGTTTTGCCAAGGTGCCGCCGGAGTTCGCCAAGGCTTTCGCCGCCGACCGCGGTGCGTTGTTCTCCGGTGGCACTGCCAGCCGGGTACCGCTGGAGCAGGCCAGGCACCAGTGGCCGGCCCTGATGGGGCTGTTGCAGCAGCAGTTGCAGCGCGAGCAGGGCGACTTTCTCTTCGGTGAGCCGTCGCATGCCGACTTTTCCGTGGCGCACTGCCTGTGGTTCCTGCGTGGCACGCCGGTCACTTCACCGCTGGTCGACGACTACCCGGAAGTGGCGGCGTGGCTCAGCCGTGTGCTCGGCTTCGGCCACGGTTCGCTGAGCGAGATGAGCAGTGAACAGGCCATTGCCATTGCCCGTGAGGCGAGCCCGGCGGCGCTGCCGAACGAGGCGTTCAGCGACCCGAACGGTTTCCAACCGGGTCAGGCGGTAAGCATTGCCGCCGTGGACTATGGCGTCGACCCGGTGGTGGGTGAGCTGATGTTCGCTGGCCGTGACGAGCTGATTCTGCGCCGGGAGGACGAGCGTGCAGGCATCGTCCATGTGCATTTCCCACGCCTGGGCTTCCGTATCGAAGCGCGCTGAGCCGAACGCTCGAATGCTTGCGCGGCCTGTTCAGTAGGCCGCGCGAATGGCACGCGCATCGAAACCGTGGATGATCTGCCCACGCATGTCGATTACCGGCACGCCGCGGCCACCGAGTGCCTGGTGGGCCGCGCGGCCGGCTGCGTCCTTCTCGATATCCACCTCGCGATAGGCGATGCCGTCCGCGGCGAACAGTTCGCGAGTCTTGGCGCAGTAGCCGCACCAACTGGTGGCGTAGAGCACGATCTCGCCACTGACGTTGCTGGCCTGGGGCGGGTCGATCCAGCGCTCGAGCTTGTCCCAGTGCTGGAACAGGGCCAGGGCGGCGAGAATCAGCAGGATCTTCTTCATCACGATACGTCCTTGTGCGTGTTGGCAGCTTGCAGTTGTGCCAGCGTAAAGGGTGCCGGGCGATCCGGCCACTGCAATTGCAGGCGCTCCAGCTCGCGTGCGAGCAGGCTGGCCACCAGCAGATCGCGCAGCCAGCGTTTGTGCGCGGGGATCACGTACCAGGGGGCATCGTCGTTGTCGCTGGCGCTGAGCAGCTCGCTCCAGCGGCGCTGACGCTCTTCGAACTGGCGATGCGCGCGCAGATCACTGGACTTGAGCTTCCAGCGTTTCTGCGGTTTCTCCAGGCGCTCGCGCAGTCTGCCGTACTGCTCGTTCTTGTCGATCTGAAGGTAGCACTTGAGCAGGTGGATGCCCTTGGCGGGCAACTGGCTTTCGAAGGTCAGCAGCTCCGCCAGGCGCGCAGGCAGTTCATCCTCGCCGCACAAGCCGTCCAGCGGGTCGCAGATCAGCGCTTCGTAGTGGCTGCGATTGAACACGCCGAGCATGCCCGGGGCGGGCAGCCGTTGCTGGTAGCGTTCGAGAAAGTGCGCCTGCCGCTCAGCTATGGTTGGCGCCTGGAAACTGTGAATGGCCAGCCCTTGCGGGTTGCAAGCGCTCAGTACTCGGCGAATCACCCCATCCTTGCCACTGCAGTCCGGGCCTTGCAGCACCAGTAGCAGGGCCTGGTGGCGGTTGGCCCAGAGACGTGTCTGCTGCTCCTGCAGCCAGGGTCTGAGCTGCGCCAGACGGGCCCTGGCTTCGCTCTTGTCGAGGCCCAGCGTGCGCCCCGGGTCGCCTGCCAGCGCCGCTTTGACCTGACAACGGCAGGTGTCCAGCAGCGCATCGTCCAGGCGCCCGTTCATTTCAATCCTGGCGGCGCTTGAGCTGATCCTTGAGCTGGGTCGGTAGCTGGCGAATGATCAGCATGTCGCGGCCCTCGTCGTATTCGACCTTGGAACCCAGCAGGTGCGCCTCGAAACTGATCGACAAGCCTTCGGCGCGGCCGGTGAAGCGCTGGAACTGGCTGAGGGTGCGTTTGTCCGCCGGAAATTCCGGAGCCATGCCGTAGTCCTTGTTGCGGATATGCTCGTAGAAGGCCTTGGGGCGGTCTTCATCGATCAGCCCGGAGAGCTCTTCCAGGGTGATCGGCTCGCCCATCTTGGCCTGGCCACTGGCGTAGCCCACCAGTGCCTTGGTTTTCTCGCGGGCCTGCTCTTCGGGCAGGTCCTCGCTTTCCACATAATCGCTGAAGGCCTTGAGCAGGGTGCGGGTTTCACCTGGGCCGTCGACACCTTCCTGGCAGCCGATGAAATCGCGGAAATAGTCCGAGACCTTCTTGCCGTTCTTGCCCTTGATGAAGGAGATGTACTGCTTGGACTGCTTGTTGTTCTGCCACTCGCTGATGTTGATGCGCGCGGCCAGGTGCAGCTGGCCGAGATCCAGGTGCTTGGCCGGGGTCACGTCCAGCGCGTCGGTCACCGCCACGCCTTCGCTGTGGTGCAGCAGGGCGATGGCCAGGTAGTCGGTCATGCCTTGCTGGTAGTGGGCGAACAGCACATGGCCGCCGGTGGACAGGTTGGATTCCTCCATCAGCTTCTGCAACTGCTCCACGGCCTGGCGACTGAAGGCGGTGAAGTCCTGTTCGCCCTCGAGGTAGGCCTTGAGCCAGCCGCTGAACGGGTAAGCGCCGGACTCCTCGTGGAACAGCCCCCAGGCCTTGCCCTGCTTGGCGTTGTAGCTTTCGTTGAGGTCGGCCAGGAGGTTCTCCATGGCTTGCGACGTGGCCAGCTCGCTGTCGCGGGCATGCAGTACGGCGGGACTGCCGTCAGGCTTCTTGTCGATCAGGTGGACGATGCAGTGACGGATCGGCATGGCGGTCTCGATGGGCAAATGAAACAGGGGCGCAGTTTACCCGAAGCAGGTGATGGATTCTGGTGTGGATGCATCGGTCACATGCAGTCAGGTCGCGGCTAAAGCCCCTCCCACAGGTATCAGAAACGTCCGTGGGAGGGGCTTTAGCCGCGATCGCTTTTCTAGTGTCGGCGCCGCTGCAGGGTCTTCAGACGCTCGATCACGTAGCGTACGTGCAGGTGTAGTTCGTACAGCTGGTTGGAGTAGGAAAGCGGCACTTCTACCGCCGCCAGTTCGTCCTCCAGATGCTCCAGGCGGGCGATTTCGCTATCGAGTTCGTCGGGCAGGGAGCCGGAATGAAGCTTGCGGTCGATCTCGCGCAGGTACTTGTACCAGCGGTAGATGCGCGCGCGGATGCGCCATTGGTAGATCGGTCCGACGGCCTTGAACAGCGGGATCATCACCACGATCAACGGAATCAGCAGGATGATGTAGCGGTCGGCCAGCGAGGCGATACGAAACGGCAGGTAGCGCTGTAGGATCGGCAGCCCCTTGGCGTAGTAATGCTCGGCATCCTTGTGCAGCTCGAAAGTACGCGGCTCGGCGCTGGGGAAGGTGCCGGCGGCATCGAGCAGGGTGCCGTTCTTCATCACCTCGCGGCTGGCTTCGAGGAACAGCGGCACCAGGCCGGGATTGAAGTCGTCGTTGACCACCAGCGTGGCCACAGGCGACAGGGTAACGATGTCGCGATCCGGCGCATTGCTGGCCAGGTCGAGCAGGCCTTCGCCGACCTTCACCTGGTTGAAGAACGGCAGGCGCGCCTCGTAGGCCGGAGCCCGGCGAAAGTGCGCCAGGGCAATATCGGGGTTGGCTGCCAATTGTTGTACCAGAGCATTTTCTGCCGGGCCGACGAAAAAGGCCGCGTCCAGCTCGGCGGCCATCAGCGCGCGTGCCGCCTTGCCGCCGCCGATGCTTTGCCAGGTGTCGGGATATTGCTCAGGCCCGATGGCGTTAGCGCCGAGAATGGCGTCGCTGGCCGCGCGGGTACCACTGCCGTCACCGCCCAGGCCGAGGCGCAGCGGCAGCAGGTCGGCAATGCGGTCCAGATTGACTTCGCGGCGGTAGAACAGCCACAGAGGCTCCTGGTAGATCGCGCCCAGGCTTTGCAATTGCGACTGCTCGTCGGCTGACAGCTGACGCTCCAGACCGCTTTGCACCAGGCCGATCTGCACCTCCGGGTCTTCGGCCTGCAGGCGCTGCAGGTTGTCTCGCGAGCCTGACGTCGCTACCAGATTGAGCTCGAAACCTTCCTTGGCCAGTTCTTCCTTGAGGCGTTCGGCGAACTGTTGGTAAGCGCCACCTTGGGTGCCGGTTGCCATGCTGGCGCTCATCGGCGGTGGCGGGGCGACGAACTGGAACAGCGCCCAGACCAGCCCGGCCACCACAGGGACTATCCACAGGTTGGCCAGGATCATGATTTTCAGGTCGTTGAGTACGCGGCGCATGTGGCTTCCTTTCGGCAAATTCAGCTTAAGGATAGAACCCCATGCGCCCCGAGGTCACCTGCAGGATGGCGCAGGGTGGACGACGCTTCACCCGTCCACCGACAGGGCCATGCGCAATGCTGGATGAAAAGAGCGTCATCCCCCCTACGCCAGGGCCTTTTGCCGTTCGCGCAGGTGGCTAAGCAGCAGTAACGCGGCGAACAACACCACGGCATACAGCGCATCGCTGCCGAGC
Organism: Pseudomonas pichavaramensis; assembly: GCF_050473265.1. Lineage (NCBI taxonomy): Bacteria > Pseudomonadati > Pseudomonadota > Gammaproteobacteria > Pseudomonadales > Pseudomonadaceae > Pseudomonas > Pseudomonas pichavaramensis. Next base: position 50,038 of record NZ_JBJKFJ010000016.1, read on the forward strand.
ATCGCCAGCACGCCAGCGCAAAGCAGCGTGCTGAGCCCGGCCAGCAGCCGCCAGATACCGCGCAGCAATATCCAGCCTGCCGCCATGCTGAGCAGGTAGATCAACACGAAGTTGCCGTTGGCGTAGCGAATCAGGTCATCCACCGACAGTTGCAGAACGGCCGAGAGCAAGGCGCACAGCGCGCAACTGATCACCACCAGCAGCAAGGCTCTGCCCGGTACGCCATGGCCGTTACGTACGGCCAGCCTTGCGGGCAGACGGCCCTCATCCGCCAGGCTCCAGATCAGGCGGGCGAACCCTTGTATGTACACGTTCATCGAGGCGAAGCAGGCCAGATAGCCAAGCACTGCCGCCAGTATGCGGGCGCGTTCCCCCAGCAGTTGTTCGAACAGGCGGGGCAGGGCAGTGGTGTCGCTGTGCACGTCACCGTAGGTGGCGAAACTCAGTATCGCCACCGAACAGGCCCAGTACACCAGACCGGCCAGCAGTACGCCGAGCAGCAGTGCCAGGGGAAAGTCCCGCTCCGGGCGTTTGAACTCCTCGCCCAGATGAGTGAAGGCCTCGATGCCGACGAAGCACCAGAACATCACCGCCAGCGCCGTTGGCAACAGATGCCACTGGCCATCCATTCCCGGCAGTAGCGGCTGGCTGGTGTGTGGCAACTCACCTACCCACCAGATCAGCGCCACGCTGGCGATGATCGCGATGGCGATCATGCCTTGCAGCAGGCCCGATGCTTTCGGCGGGCGTTGGCCCAGCAGCAGAATGGCGCCCAGGGTCGCCAGTTCGATGATCAGCAGGCCGGCGCGATCCAGGTCGAACACGGCCAGCCAGAAACCACTGGCGATATGCAGCGCGGCAGGCAATCCAACGGGCAGCACGGCGAGAAACAGCAAGGCGCTGACGCTTTCCATGCGCAGGCCAAAGGCGCGGCCGATCAGATGCGGTGCCCCGCCCGCGTGGGGAAAGCGTTTGCCCAGTTGGGCGAAGGTGAAGGCCACTGGCAGCACCAGAGCGATCAGAATCAGCCAGGCCCACAGCGATGCCTCGCCGGCCGCCGTAGCCGCCAGTGCCGGTACCACGAAAATGCCGGTGCCGAGCAGCGATGTGCTGAGCAGGGCGATGCCCTGTAGCAGGCCCAATTCCTTGTTCAGTCGACTCATGGGGTATGCTCACGCCTTTGCAGATCCCGCTATGGTAGGGCGTCGCCTGATTAAAGGCTGCCGCCTTTCACCGACGAAATGGCGGTTCTTCCCGTCAACCTGATTGCCGCTCGAGAAACACCCGTGGACAAGTTCGATCGCCAGATCCTCGCTCTGCTGCGCAGCGACGCGCGCACCTCCGTCAGCCAGATCGCCCGTGAGGTGAATCTTTCTCGCTCGGCTGTCAGCGAGCGCATTCGCCACCTGGAACAGAGCGGTGTCATCCGCGGCTATCACGCCCAAGTTGCGGTACCGGGTGAGGGCGGGGTGAAAGCCTTCCTCGAACTCTTCTACCAGAACGCCCGTTGCCAGGATTACGTCGAGCGTATGCGCGAGTACCCGGAAATCCGCCATTGCAGTGGCATCAGTGGCGAGACCGATATGCTGGTACTGGTCGAGGCGCCGAGCATGGCGCGTTTGAGTGAAGTGCGCGCAGCCATTGAGGCTTTCCCGCAGATGCAGCGGGTCAAAACCCATATCGTCGTTCAGGACTGGCCGCTATGAGCCTGCGCATCCTGCATACCTCCGACTGGCACCTGGGCCAGCACTTCATGGGCAAGACCCGCCAGGCCGAGCACCAGGCGTTCTGCGCCTGGCTGCTGGAGCAGGTACGTGAACAGAGCGTGGATGTGCTGCTGATCGCCGGCGATGTATTCGACACCGGTGCGCCGCCCAGTTACGCCCGTGAGCAGTATTACCGCCTGGTAGTGGAGCTGCGCGATGCTGGCTGCGACCTGGTGGTTCTGGGGGGCAATCACGATTCACCGGCCATGCTCGGCGAAAGTCGCAGCCTGCTGGCGCAGTTGGGCACTCAAGTGGTGCCGGGCGTGGGCCTCGACCTGGCCGAACAGGTGCTGGTGCTTAAAGATCGCAGCGGCCAGCCGGGCGCCATCCTCTGCGCCATCCCCTTCATTCGCCCGCGCGATGTGCTCGCCAGCCAGGCCGGACAGAGCGCGCAGGCCAAACAGCAATCACTGCAACAAGCCATTGCCGAGCATTACCAGGCTCTGTACGAGCTGGCGCTGAGCATGTGCGAGGAACTGGGGCTGGCGCTGCCAATCATTGCCACTGGCCACCTCACCACGGTGGGCGCGAGCGCCAGTGAGTCCGTGCGGGAAATCTACGTCGGCAGTCTTGAAGCGTTTCCGACCAGTGCATTTCCGCCGGTGGATTATATCGCCCTTGGCCATATTCACCGGCCTCAGAAAGTCGCTGGCCTGGAGCATATCCGCTACAGCGGCTCGCCTATCGCGTTGTCGTTCGACGAAGCGCGACAGCAGAAGGAAGTGCTGCTGCTGCAATTCGACGATGTTGCCTTGCAGTCGATCACGCCGTTGCCCGTACCAGTGTTCCAGCCCATGGCCAGCCTGCGTGGCTCGCTCAAGGAGCTGTCCGCGGCCATTGCCGAACAGGCCGCGCAAGGCAGCGCCGAACGGCCGGTATGGTTGGAAGTGCAAGTGAGCACTGACGATTACCTCAGCGACCTGCAAAGCCGCATCAATGCGCTGTGCGAAGGCCTGCCGGTGGAGGTGTTGCGCATTCGCCGCGAGCGCGGCAACGCCAGCGCCAGCCTGCTTGGCGAAGCACGGGAAACATTGGATGAACTGAGCGTGGATGACGTGTTCACACGGCGCCTGCAGCAGGAAACGCTGGGCGACGAGGATGCTCAGCGCTTGCGGGGCCTATATCGACAAGTTGTTGAAGCCTTGTCCGACGTCTAGCGGCAGCGCTGGCAATGCATCACCACCCCGCGAAGCCCTGGCCGAGCAGATGGCTGTAGAGCCGCGTGGTGGGCAGCAGCGTCGTGCGGTCCTTCGCGCCTTTACCGTAATGACGGCTGGCCCAGGCGTGCAGTCAGGCTGGCGGCTTCATCATGCGTCAGCACGCAAGGCAGGCGCGCCGAACGCTTGGTCCGTGGCCGCATGGCATAAAGAAATACCAGCGCGTTGAGCGCCAGGCTTTGAGTGGCAGCCGCCACCTTGCGTCCGACGGCAAGCCCGTTCAGAAAGGTCTTCACTTCCGCCGTGCCCAGTTCCAGCAGGTGACGCAACTGATGAAACGGATGAAGCCGCGAATCCAGTTGCTCTGTGCTAATGCTGTGCATGACGGCCCGGACCGGTTCACCTAGGCGGGGCATTGGTGGGGGAGGTATCCATGCTGCCTCCTTGCCTAGTTATCCATGCAGTGGTGATGGATGGGCAGAAAGAGGACGTCAAGCGAATACGCATGCTGGCGGCGCCTAACCAGCAAGTGCTTGATTTTGCTAGGGCAGAGGCAGAATGTGATGGTGTAGGGAGCGGCGTTAGACCGCCATCTCTACTATTGGGTTAGTGAAGAACTCCATCGGGCCACTGTTATAGGTATTGGTCTACATCTATGTGCAACGCAATTAAAAAATATGCGCCAATCATTTTCATTGGTGCAGCTATTGCATTGGCTTTAAATTATTATTCGTACCAGGCGATCATCCTGATCAACCAAGCGCAAATCGGCCGAATTCCATCGGAACTGTTTTTGGAAATGATCGCCGCAGTTTCAGTGCACGCAATTGCGCTTTCAGCAGTGCCCTTGATTTTATCTGCAAAGAACAGAGTGCTCACAAGCTACGCAGCGCTGATCATTCTGAGCGCATTTTATATAACGTATATGAGCGGGGTGAATGTGGTGGGGCCAGTAATCGCTATTGCAGTCTTCTCTTGCCTGGCTTTTTATGGGGGCGCAAAAGCCAAAGGAATCTACAATCTTTACCGTGGCAAATAGAACGCACGGCGAAACACCATGACCATTCAAGTCGTTCGCGCAGCTCGCTGGGACATCCAGTACTACGCGCCTTATTGCGCATGGCCTCACCATTGTCGGGCAAACAGCGCTACGCACCGGCCGCCCTTGATACGGCGTTAGAGCTAGAGATATGGAAACTGTTATCGACCTTTACAACGCAGTCCGAGAACGATTTCCAGATATCTGTGAGGCCGCTGACAGCGTTCACGCAAAAACGTGGGGGGAAACCTCTTCAGCGTCTGCTTATTCTTGGTTCGAAAGCCTCGCGAATGCGTTAAACAACCGCATGAACAAAGGCCTCAACGCTAGCGGCTATATGAAGGTGTTCTCGTTTCTCAGTCAGGCCGTGCAAACCTGCGGTCCAGAAATCAGAAACTGCATTGATGTCGCGTTTGTCGAAAACCTATTTTGGAAAGTGCCTGGTGACAAAGCAGAACCATATTGGGAAAAACTGCCTGCATCGCTCAAAGAGCTATACGTGGGCTTTCACAATCGCGAGCCGCTTTGATGACTGGTCAAAGTGGCTTGTTTCGTACGCGCGTGCCTGGCCAGGCCGGCCCCATGACCAAACGTTATATTTCAAAGGTGAGATGTGAAATTACCTAACTACGAAGAGGATCATTACATCTTGGCTGACGGCGAAGGTATGCATGAGGAGTATCCCGAAACATTTTGGATTCCTGAGAAATCAGCCCGCGAGTCGTTGCAGGCAGGCGATTTGGTTAAGCTGGTTTTTAGCATGGAAGAAACGCCAGGGTCAGAGGCAACTTCCGTCGAGAGAATGTGGGTTGAGGTTACTCGGGTTTTTGAAGACTACTATGCGGGAAGGCTAGATAATGAGCCCTATAGCAGCGAGTGCGTAAAATGTGGGCAAACCGTATTGTTTCAGCCTCGCCATGTGATTGATATCTACCAGGATGGCACTTGACCCGTAGCCTCGCGCTGAGCCTTTTCCGCCGCTTCGCGGCCCCAGACCGGTGCGTGTCCGGGTGATATACGGAAAGACAAATGGCCGGCATCGACATATTCCCTCCGCTTACCCCAGAGCTAAATGTACGCTGCTTAAAGACATCACTGCAGTTCTACACAGAGTTACTCGGCTTCGCGGTTTGCTTTGAGCGCCCTGAGGATGGCTTTGCGACTATCTCTCTCGATGGCGCCGTCTTCATGCTTGAGCAAATAGAGGAATTGGCTCCGCAGGGTGATCCGTGGGTCACGGCAGCGCTGGACTATCCCTTCGGGCGCGGTATGAATTTTCAAATAACCGTCACAAATCTGGATGAGATATACCGTCGCTTGGAGGAAGTGAAGTACCCAATTCGATTACCTTTAGAGCAGACGTCATATCGAGTTGGTGAGGCGTTCCTGAGCGTCAGGCAGTTCATGATCATGGATCCAGATGGTTATTTACTCAGGTTCAGTACGCGTTGCCAGCACAGTAGCTAGGTAGAAATTGGGCAATAACTGAGAGTAGGAGCAAGGACGTTTCTGTTGGTGAAGGGGGCCGTACCGGCTAATGCCTGTCAGTTAAGCCTCATTGCGCCGAACTTGTAGGAGCGGCGCCCCGCCGCGAACCACGTACCACGCGTGCTCGAAGCGCTTCGCCCCGGGGCGGGCTCCTACGAAATCCCATCTGATCAGCATTAGGCCGTACCGGCCGCTGAAGAGCTCGCTCGACAGGGCAAGCATTCAATCCGCTGCGAAGGTGATTTTTTGATGTTGGTGCGCTGGTACTGACTGAATCAGCGTCTGTTTTTGGCGCGGCTGTGGCCGTGGTTCAGGTGTCTGGCGCGTTATGTGGGCGCTTCGGGGAATGCTGGGTGGAGAGGGGGAGTCATGGCGTTTGATCTGTATCAGGGGAGTGAAAGGGCCTTTATCGCCCCGCATGAGGAAGGCTTTTTCACCTTGGTCAACGAGTGCGACCGTTATCCCGTCCTGGCATGGTTGCTGTCGCAGTGGTACGACTCGCCCCGTATTTCCCCCGAGCAGGCCAACAGTATCGTTCATGAGTTCATCGCCTTGCGCGAGGCATTGATGGCGAGCGCATTGAGTGGTGAGGTGCGGGTAATCGACAGGGTTTTGCCATTTTTCAGCCGGGCCTATGTGTCGGGTAAAGAGGTCCGCTGTGTCAGTGACTAGCCGTAGGTTGCCAGCAAATTGGGTGAGTGAATGACAGGCTTGTACGAATGGAATCCGATGCCACATCAGGTGGACGTTAAGTGCCCTGGCTGTGGCGGGCATGCTGCGTTCGAGTTTGCCGAGGTAGTGCGTATCGGGAAGAAGGACGATGTACCGTTCTTTCAGGATTCCGACCAGTTCGAGTACCGGCAGTTTCAGGATTCCTGTGGTCACTACTGGCACGCGGCGCTCTATTTTGCTGGGCTGCATGGCTCGCCTGAGCGGGCGCTGAGTGAGTTGCCGGAGGGCTATCAGGCCAGCGACTGGCAGCACTCGCGGTTCTACAGTCGCAGCCACGGGCTTGACCTCGGCTCGGTGTCCTGTGGTCACTGCGCGCGGCGCGCTGTTCATCAGTTGCGTTGGCCGCAGGATGCGCACTATGTCGTTGCCTATAAGGGCAAGGAACTCTGGGCTTTCAATCGCGATTCGGCACTGGAGCTGCGCGATTACCTGGCCAGTGGCAGTCGTGATCTTGCCCGCTATCGCTGGCGCGCTTTCCTGCTGCACGTACCTTCGCTATTCAAGTCGCGCAAGGCGCGTGGCGAGTTGTGCAAAAGGTTCGACCGGCTGTTGCGGGTGCGCTGATGCCGATGAAGGGCGTATGAATTGGCCAAACGATGCTGATGGTGGCGTACTGAGGTGGCTACGGGCCGACGGCTTCGACTTTTCCAGGTCCTGTGTGATCGACTGCAACGTCGACTTCGAGCAGTGGACGCGCTTGAGCGGCTTGAGCGGAGTTATGGGCACTTCCAGATCTATCCAGCGGAAGTCGGCGATGCCGGTTATGTGTCGTTTCAGGTGGTGGCGCCTCTGAGTTATGACGGTGTAATTGCCGTGCAGCGCCAGGCTGCTGCGCTTGTTCAGGCCTTTATCGTGGGGCATGTGGTGCGATTAGTGCTGGAGCGAATGTCGAGGATCGGGAGCAGGCCATGACACAAGTGTTGAATCGTTTTGTCGCGCAGTTCGTCGAGCGCGAGCGGCAGGCGCGTTATCTGGCTCTGCTTGGCAGCGCCAAGCGTCGTGATGACGGCCTGTGGGATTTGCTGCACGACGGTCGACACCTCGACAGGCGCAAGTTCTCCCGTGTGCCTGCGGACGAGTTGTCATCGGTGGCTGCGCGTCTGCGGGCTTTGGGCGTTCGCGGCATGGGCTATGTGTTGGCCTGGAACGATGAGCATGATGGTGGTTCGGTCGAACTGGATCAGGCGCTGAGCCTGTTCCTTGGTCAGGCACGGGACGTGGTGATCTACTTTCCCGAGGCCAATGCCGGCTATTACGAGAACCATGAGGGAGAGGTCCATATCTTCTGCGCCCGGTCTTGAGCGCAGGGCAATGTCGCGTGTAGCACCGCCTACGTCTCATATACCGTATAGCCACTCACCGACAGCGTGCTGACGACGGGCAATCCGCCGAATGGTAGCAATAGTCGCGGAGGTCGGATTAAGCCGTCCTATGTAATGCCTTGCTGGCGTTATATGCTGTGGATGATGGCTATTTGATAGGAGTCCGGTGTGGCGCTTTTCACGACATTGGCTCAATTGCTGGATCCACTGCACGGCATGCCGAAGGCGACCCGACTCGCGTTCGATGACTGGTACCGACAGGCCAAGCTGCCGCAGATCCGTTATATGGCCTTTCTGACCACGGTGCTGTATCTGATCTACGCGGCCATCGAAGTGGTCGTCGAAGCGGATCAGAGCCTGGCCCGTTTGTTCGTGCATGGCATCGTGGTTCCTCTGGCACTGTTGATGATCGGCCTGTCGAGCTATCGGGCAGAGCGTCACCGGCTGATGCTGGGGCTGCTGTCCACCGCACCGGTTGGCGCGGTCGTGGCCAATCTCTATTTCAACTTCGGTACGCCGCAATTTGCCTACTACGCGCCGGAGATCTACCTGAACCTCACGTGGACCTTCGCCATATCCGGGTTGACGCTGCGTCAGGCGCTGTGCACGGCTGGCGCGTCGGTGAGCATTCTCCTCGCTGTCACGCTCGCGGATAGCCTCGAACCGGGTGTGCAGCGACTGCACCTGCTGTGGATTCTGGCATCGCTGTCGTTCGGTCTGCTCAGTGCCTTTCTTCTGGAGAAAGCCCACAAACGCATGTATCTGCATCAGAGCAGCCTGGCGTTGAGCGCCAAGCTCGATGGGCTCACCGGTTTGTGGAATCGCACCTGCACCGAGCGCTTTCTCGAGGAAGAGGTGGCACGTGCCAATCGCTATGGTTCGCCGTTTTCCGTGGTGTTGATCGATATCGACCATTTCAAGGACGTCAACGATACCCATGGGCATGCCGTGGGCGACACGGTGCTGCGCCAGTTCGCCACGCTGCTGCGTGAGGGTGTGCGGATCGTGGACAGAGTCGGACGGCTGGGCGGCGAGGAGTTTTTGATCGCGCTGCCGGAAACCGACGCCGCGCACGCTGAGCGAGCCATGCAGGTCCTGCGTGAGCGCATCAATGCGTTCGCCTTCGAGCGGGTGCTACACAAGAGTGCCAGCTTCGGCGTCACTGAATATCGGCCCGGTGAAAGCCTGGACAGTCTGTTGGAGCGTGCGGATCAGGCGATGTACCGGGCCAAGGCCAACGGTCGTGACCGTATCGAGATACTCTGAGCGTGTGCGAACCGGCCTCATGCCGGTTGGTCCAATCGCCGACGATCTTTATTCAGGAGCTCCCCATGCGACGGCACCACTTGTTCTTTGCGGCTGCACTGGCCGCGCTGGCTTTGACGGGTTGCGCGACATCCTCCAGTGAGCAGGACGCCAGGGTCACCGAGCAATGGCTGGGGCGCTGGAATGGGCCGGAGGGTACCTACCTGGACATCAGTGGAACGCCTGCCGATTACCGCCTGACCATCGCCAACCTCGATGGCCCACGGCGTTTCGTTGGGCGTGCGCAGGGGGCGAAGATCGTCTTCGTCCGCGATGGCGTGGTGGAGAGCATCAGCGCCACCGACGGCGAGACCACTGGCATGAAGTGGCTGCTGGACAAGCACGATTGCCTGACCGTGCGCACTGGCGAGGGCTACTGCCGCGATTGAGCCTGCAAGGTGAGGCTCGACAATGCCAGAATGGCCGCCTTCAACGGCTTACGACCCTTGCATGAAAATCCTCAGCCTGCGCCTCAAGAACCTCAACTCGCTCAAGGGCGAGTGGAAAATCGACTTCGCCGCTGCGCCCTTCGCCGACAGCGGCCTGTTCGCCATCACCGGCCCGACCGGCGCCGGCAAGACCACGCTGCTCGACGCCATCTGCCTGGCCCTGTATCACCGCACGCCGCGAATGAGCTCACTGTCGGCCAGCGGCAACGAGCTGATGACCCGGCACACCGCCGATTGCCTGGCCGAGGTCGAGTTCGAGGTGAAGGGGCAGGGCTATCGCGCCTTCTGGAGCCAGCGCCGCGCCCGCGACAAGGTCGACGGCGCGTTGCAGGCGCCCAAGGTGGAGCTGGCGCGGATTGCCGACGGTGAAATTCTCACTGACAAAATTCGCGAGAAGGAACACCTTACCGACGAGCTGACCGGGCTGGATTTCGAGCGATTCACCAAGTCCATGCTGCTGGCGCAGGGCGGCTTTGCCGCGTTTCTCGAAGCCAACGCCAACCAGCGTGCCGAACTGCTCGAAGAGCTGACCGGCACCGAGGTTTACGGGCAGATCTCGCGGCAGGTGTACGAAAGCAGCAAGGCCAGCGAGCAGGCACTCAACCTGCTGAAAAACCGCGCCGACGGCATGGAACTGCTCAGCGACGAGCAGCGCAGCACCCTGCAGGCCGAGGCCGAACACCTGCGTAGCGAAGAAGCGCCGCTGCTTGCCAATCAAGCCGGTTTGCAGGCGCATCGCCGCTGGCGCGAGGACCTGCAGCAGGCCGAGCAGCACCAGCAGCAGGCGCGCCAGGCGCTGGAGCAGGCGCAGCACTCAGCGGCGGAGGCCGCGCAGGATTTGCAGCGGCTCGCCGCCAGTGAGCCGGCCGCGCGGCTGCAGCCGTTGTACCAAAGCCTGCAACAGGCGCAGCGCGACCAGCAGCAGGCGCAGGCCAGCCTGCACAGCCTGCAGCAGCAACGCCAGGACAACAGCGCCGCCGAGCATCAGCAGCTGTGGCTGGCCAGCCGTTATGCCGAGCAGGCGTTGCAGCAACAGCAGGCTCAGGTGCAGCAACTCGGCGAGCAACAGCAGCAATTGCAGGCGCAGCTGGATCAGGCGCCACAGCGGGCGCAGCTAGGGGAGCGGCTGGCGGGCTGGCGTGCACAGTTCACCCAGCAGCGCCGCCTGCACAGTGAACAGCAGCGCCTGCACGGGCGCGTGCAGGAGGCAGGGCAGCAACTGCTGCGCCTGCAGGGCGAGGCCGGCGAGCTCGATCAGCAGGTGCAGGCGGCGGCCGCGCAACTGGCGCTGGCCCAGAGCGCCGAAGCGCAGCAGCAACAGGCGCTGCAGGCCTTGCTCGGCGAAGGCGGTGAGGCCGGTTTGCGCCAGCGCTGGCAGCAGCTGCAAGCGCGCTTGCGTGTGCTTGAACGGCTGCAGCAACTGGCCGAGGCGCGCGAGCAACTGAGCGCGCAGATCGCCACGCTGCAGTCGCAACTGGCAGGCCAGCAACAGTTGCACTGCGAGCGCGACGAACAGATCACTGCCCTGCGCGAGCGCTACAAGCACCTGCGCGAGCAGGTGGCCGACAAGGAAAAGCTGCTCGAACAGGAACAACGTATCCAGAAGCTGGAGGCCTACCGGCAGCAGCTGCAGGCCGGCGAAGCCTGCCCGCTGTGCGGCTCGCACGAGCATCCGGCAATCAGCGAATACCAGGCACTGAATGTCTCGGCGACCCAGCAGGCTCTGCAGCAGGCACGGGATGATCTGGAACAGCTGAAAAACCAGGGTTCCAGCCTGGGCGAGGCGCAGGCCAAGCTCGGCGCGCAGATCGAAGCGCTGCAGGCGCAGCTCGATAGCGCCCGCGAGCAACTGGCGCAGCGCGATGCGCAGTGGCAGCAGCTACAGAGCGAGCAGGGGCTGCAACTGGCCGATGCGGCGGCGGTGCGCGAGCAGCAGCAGGCGCACGAGGCACAACTGGCTGACTTGCAGGCACAGCAGACTCAGCTGGACAGCCAGAAGGCCGCCGCCGAGCAGGTGCGCATGGCCCGTGAGGCTGCCGAGCGGGCGCAGGCCGAACTGACGCAGCGACAGGCGCTGCTGCAGCGTGACCAGCACAACCTGCAAACGCAGCAGGCTGAGCTGCTGCAGCAACTGCAGCAGCAGAGCCAGGAACAGCTGGCGCAGGAGCAGGCGCTATTGCTCTCGCTGCAGGGCTTTGCCGAGGCGCTGCCAGCCGATGGCGAGGCCTGGCTGGCCACGCAACAGAGTGCCTGGCAACACTGGCAGCAGGCGCAGGATGAGCTGCGGCAACTGCAGGAACAGCAGCACGAAGCTCAGCGTTGCTTCACCGAGATGCAAGCGCAGGCTGAGCACTGGCAGCAACGCTGGCAGGCCGCGGGCTGCGCCGCACAGGCCGAGCCGGCTGAGCACGCAGAGCCGGAGCAGGCGCTGCAGGCGGCGGCTGATCGTCTGGCTGCACTGCAGCACGAAGGCGCGGCATTGCAGGGCCGTGAGCAGAGCCAGCAAGCGCAGCTGGCGCAGGCGCAAACGCGTCTGGATGAGGCCCGGCAGGGCTGGCAGCAGGCATTGGCCGGCAGCCCGTTCGGCGATGAGGCGGCATTTCTCGCCGCGCGGCTGGATGACGCCGAGCGCGAACGCCTCGCCGCGCTGCAGGCGCGCGTGCAGCAGGCGCAGAGCGAGGCGGCCACGCTGCTCGCCGCCGCCGAAGCGCACTGGCAGCAGTTGCAGGCGCAGGCGTTGACGTCGCTTAACCTGGCCGAACTGGATGAACAGCTGCAGGCGCTGCAGGCACAACTGCGCACCCTGAGCGAGCGCCTCGGTGAGCTGCGTGGCCAGCTGCAGGCCGATGAGCAGCGGCGCAGCAGCCAGCAGGCGCTGTTTGCCGAGATCGCCGATAAGCAGAGCCAGCACACGCTGTGGCAGCAGCTCAACAGCCTGATCGGCTCGGCCGATGGCGCCAAGTTCCGCAAGTTCGCCCAGGGCCTGACCCTCGATCACCTGATCCATCTGGCCAACCGCCAGCTCAGCCGGCTGCATGGCCGCTACCAGCTGGCGCGCAAGAGCAGCGGTGAGCTGGAGCTGGAGGTCTGCGACACCTGGCAGGCCGATGTCGCGCGCGACTGCCGCACGCTGTCCGGTGGTGAGAGTTTCCTGGTCAGTCTGGCGCTGGCGCTGGCGCTGTCCGATCTGGTCAGCCACAAGACCAGCATCGATTCGCTGTTCCTCGACGAAGGCTTCGGCACGCTCGACGGGGAAACCCTCGAAGTCGCCCTCGATGCCCTCGACAGCCTCAACGCCAGTGGCAAGACCATCGGCGTGATCAGCCATGTCGAGGCCATGAAAGAACGCATTCCCGTACAACTGCGCGTCCACAAGGGCGTCGGCCTCGGCTACAGCCGCCTCGACGCCCGTTTTGCGGTGAAGGAAGGAGCATAACGATGCTGATGCGAACGAAGGACTCCACCCTGTTGCTGATCGATCTGCAGGAGCGCTTGCTGCCGGCCATCGACGATGGGGCAGAGGTGGTCGAGCAGGCCACCTGGCTGGTGCAGGTGGCGCAGCGCCTCGATGTGCCGGTGATCGCCACCGAACAGTACCCCAAAGGGCTGGGCGTGACCGAGGCAGGGCTGCGCGAACGGCTGCCAAGTGAAGGGCTGCGCGAGAAGATTCATTTCTCTGCCACCCTGGGTGCCGGGCTGTTCGACTTGCCCGGCGGTGAACGCCAGCAGTTCGTGGTGTGCGGTACGGAGACCCATGTCTGCGTGCTGCAGACGGTACTCGGCCTGCTGGCCGCTGGGCGTGAGGTGTTCGTGGTGGATGAGGCGGTGGGCTCACGCCGGCCACGTGACAAGGCGTTGGGTCTGGCACGTATGGAGCGTGCCGGCGCGGTGATCGTATCGCGCGAGATGGTCGCCTTCGAATGGCTGGAAAAGGCTGGCACCGAGCAGTTTCGCGAGGTCAGCAAGGGCTTTATTCGCTGAGCGATAGCCGGCAAGTGCAATGTTGGCGGGCCGCGTGCCAAATCTTGTGGGAGGCGCTTTAGCGGCGCTGGGTTGTTGCGGCTGAAGCCCTTTCACGGATTGTGGTGGTGTTCTAGGCCGGGTATTTCGCGGCTGAAGCCGCTCCTACAGAAGCGTAGCCGGATGCAATTCGGGGCGGCGGTGGCAATGGCCCCGGATTGCATCCGGGCTGGCGCCAAGCCTTGGGGGAGGGGCTTTAGCAGCGCGGGTTTGTCGCGGCTAAAGCCCCTCCCACGGTTGGTGCTGTGTTTCAGTCGGCCGCTTGCCGCCAGGCCTGGCGCTGTTCGGCGTTCTTGAAGGTCCAGGCCACCAGGCGGCTCTGTTTCTGCCCCTGGGACATGCCGAGGATGCGCACTTCGCTGGCGCCGGCCTTGGCCAGCCAGCCTTGCAGCAGCTCCACGTTGCCGCCCTTGGACACCAGGCTGCTGAACCACAACACCTGCTCGGCCACCTGCGCGCTCTCGTTGGCCATGCGCTTGAGGAAGGCCGCTTCGCCGCCCGGGCACCAGAGCTCGGCGGCCTGGCCGCCGAAATTCAGCACCGGCAGTTTGCGTTTCGGGTCGAGCTTGCCGAGGTTGCGCCATTTGCGCGTGCTGCCGCGGGTGGCGTCGTCGGCGCTGGCGTGGAAGGGCGGGTTGCACAAAGTCAGGTCGATGCGCTCGCCGGGCTGTAGCAGGCCGAGGAAGATCTGCTCGGCGTTGCCCTGCTGGCGCAGCTCGATGGCGCCCTGCAGTTGCGGGTTGCGCTGCACGATGCTGCGTGCCGAGGCCAGCGCGGCGGCGGCGATGTCGGCGCCGATGAAGTGCCAGCCGTATTCGCAGTGGCCGATCAGCGGGTAGATGCAGTTGGCGCCGACGCCGATATCCAGCGCGCGCACCACTGCCCCACGGGGAATCTGCCCGCCACAGTCACTGGCCAGCAGGTCGGCAAGGTTGTGCAGGTAGTCGGCGCGGCCGGGGATCGGCGGGCACAGGTAGCCGTCGGGGATGTCCCAGTGGCGCAGGCCGTAGTACTGCGCCAGCAGGGCGCGGTTGAACACCTTGACCGCGGCCGGGTTGGCGAAGTCGATGCTCGGCTTGCCGTAGGGATTGCTGATGACGAAAGCGCCCAGCTCCGGGCTGGCCTTGATCAGCGCGGGGAAGTCATAACGCCCCTGATGGCGGTTGCGCGGGTGCAGCTGGCCCTTGTCAGGAGCGGTCTTGACCGCGGCGGGCGCGGGTTTGCGGGGGCGTTTGGGCGGTTGGGACATGGTCGGCATCTGCGGATCGGACACGGCATTTTCCCATCTTTGCCCGGTGGCGGTAAGTCGCTGCGGGAAGGGATGCATCTGTGCCGCGGTTAACGAAAACCTCGCATGGCACAGAGACGAGTGCGCGAGTGTTGATTCCGGTCAACTGAATGGCATCAGCTCCTCCCTAGAATGCGCGCGCAATCGACTACCCGCACGGAGGCTGCATGGCATATCTGCAATGGGACGATGACCTTGATACCGGTATCAGCGTCATCGATGACCAGCACAAGCGTATCGTCGCGATGATCAATCAGCTGGATGATGCGCAGCGCAGCAGCGATCTGTCGCAGACGAAGGCCGTGATCGATGACCTGATCGATTACACCGTGTCGCATTTCGCCTTCGAGGAGGCGATGCTCGAGGAAGCCGGATACGTGTTCACCAAGGCGCACAAGCGTGTGCACGCGCTGTTCATCAAGCGCGTGGAGGACTACCGCGAGCGTTTCGCCAGCGGTGAGAACATCGCCGACGAGCTCAAGGGGTTGCTGGGCCGCTGGTTGTTCAGTCACATCCGCAGTGATGACCGTAACTACGTCGAGGCCGTCAACGAGAACTTGCGCCGGATAAGTTCCGACGCATCCGAGGGTGGCTGGTTACGCCGTGCCGGGCGACGGTTTTTCCGCAAGGCGGCATGAGCGCGTCGTTCAGAGCGGGAAGATCAGCGGCACCAGCAGCACACTGACAATCATCACCAGCACAGTGAAAGGCACGCCAACGCGCACGAAGTCGCCAAAGCGATATTGCCCCGGGCCCAGTACCAGGGTGTTCACTGGTGAGGAAATCGGTGTCATGAATGCGGCCGAGGCGGCCAGTGCCACGGTCATGGCGAATGGCAAGGGCGAGGCATCCAGCGCCTGTGCCGTGGCGATCGCCACCGGCGCCATCAACACTGCGGTGGCGGTGTTGGAAATGAACAGGCCGATCACCGCTGTCAGGACGAACAGGCTGGCCAGAATCAGCCGTGGCCCAGCATCGCCCAGACTGCTCACCAATCCCTGCACCGCCAATTCGACGCCGCCAGTCTGCTGCAATGCCTGGGCGAAGGGCAGCATACCGACAATGAGAATCAGCGTCGGCCAGTGGATCGCGCGGTAGGCGCTGTCCAGATCGATGCAGCGAAATGCCCCCATCAGCAGGCAGGCGATCAGCGCCGCCTGCACGTTGGGCACCAGGCCGCTGACCATCAGTACCACCATCACCGCCAGGCTGAGCAGGGCATAGGGCGCCTTGCGCGCGGCAGGCGCCACTTCGGCGACTTCCGCGGGCAGGCTGAGTACCAGAAAGTCGCGACTCAGCCCCTGTAGCCGGTGAATATCGCGCCAGGCGCCGGCCACCAGCAGGGTGTCGGAGGGCCGCAGTTTTTCATCGACCAGCACACCCTCCAGCGCTTGCCCCTGGCGGCGCACACCGACCACGTTGAGCTTGTGCTGCGAGCGAAAGCCCAGTTCCTGGATGGTCTTGCCCGGCAACTGCGATTCCGGGGGCAGCGCCACCTCGGCCAGACCCAGCTCATGGGCGTGCAGGCTGAAATACGAATGGGGTAGCGGCATGGGCTCCAGGCCGAGGGTCTGATAACTGCCGAGTAGGCCGATAGCGGGACTGGCAATATCCACCAGCAACACGTCGCCGGGTTCCAGCAGGGTGTTGCCATTGGCCATCAGCAGCAAGGTGCGCAGGCGCTGGCGTCGTTCGATGGCGATGACGTTGATGCCATGTTCGCGGCGCAGCTGCAGTTCGTTGAGTACCTGATTGGCCAGTGACGAATCGGTGCGAACACGTAAGCGTCGCTCGCGTTCCTCCAGGCTATAGCGCTCGGCCAGGTCGGCCAGGGTCAGACGGGGCGGTTCGGCATTGCCGCCCGCTTCGGTTCGAACCAACCAGCGCCGTGCCAGCAGCATGTAGCCGATACCGAGCAGGAGGATGGCCAGGCCGATCGGGGTAAAGGTGAAGAAGCTGAACCCCTCGAGACCGGCACGGCGCAGTTCGGCGTGCACCACCAGGTTCGGCGGTGTCGCCACCAGGGTCAGCATGCCGCTGATCAGCCCGGCGAAGGCCAGCGGCATCATCAGGCGGCCCGGGGCCAGGCGCAGGCGTGCGGCCACACCGAGTACCACGGGGATGAAGATGGCGACCACGCCGGTGGAACTCATCACCGAACCCAGGCTAGCCACTGCCAGCATCAGCAGAATCAGCAGGCGTGTCTCGCTGCTGCCGGCCTTGGCCACCAGCCAGTCCCCCAGACGATAAGCGATGCCGGTGCGCACCAGGCCGTCGCCGATGATGAACAACGCGGCGATCAGCACCACGTTGGCGTCGCTGAAACCGGCCAGGGTTTGTTGCAGGTCGAGCACGCCGGTCAGTGGCAGGGCGACCAGCACCAGCAGGGCGACCACGTCCATGCGTGGCTTGCCGATGACGAACAGGGTGATGGCGCCGGCCAGCAAGCCGAGCACCCAGAGAAGATCAGGATTCATTACAGCTCCATCAGGTACGGAGCGATTATTTCAGGGATAACCGAGGATGGTCTTGATCTGCTGCAGGTTGGCGGCGACCCAGCGCTTGTCGATTGGTCCCCAGTCGCGGATCAGATAATGCCCGGCGTTGTTGCGCTCGCCTTCGCCCTGTTCGAACTGGCAGTCGATATCCAGCTCGGCCAGCGCCGTGAGCGTGTCCTGCGCGGTACGCCGTGGCATGCCGGTGGCTTCCATCAGCGCCGGCACGCTGGTCGCTGCACCGCTGTCGATCAGCCAGGCGACGTAGAGACGGCGGTAGAAGCTGGTTTTGGTCTTGCTCACGTCCATGCGTTGGGTGTCCGTGTTGGGCGGGGAGTTGTCGGGGGACTATATCAGCGCGTCGCGAGTTGCGGCACGTGGGCTGGGATGAGAGAGCCTATGGGAATGGAGTGGTTTGGTGCGCCTGGGTTACCTCGCGTGGTGCCGACTAGCGCGCGGCGCTTTGCTCTAGTAGCCAGCGTTCGAATAGCGCCAGTGCCGGTGGCGATTCGGCGTTTGGACGGGTGACCAGCACGTAGTGTTCAGCCAGTTCCGCCTGCACCGGCCAGGGCGCACTGAGTCGGCCATCGGCCAAATCCTGTTCGACATAGCGGCGGGGAACCAGGGCCATGCCAAAACCCGCCTTGGCGGCTTCGATGAGCAGCGCATAGCGGTCGTACACCGGGCCATGGCCTGCGTGCTCCAGCGCCATGGCGCTCAGTTCGGCATAGCGCGCCCAGCCGAAGGGGCTCTCGTGCTTGTGCAGCAGTGGCATCTGCACTGCAGGCAGGGCGGCCAGTTGTGGGTGGCAGATGGCGACCAGCGACTCCTCGAACAGGGGCTGGACCGTCATTCCAGGCCACTCGGGATGAGCATAGTGAATCGCTGCGTGCAGCTCGCTGTCCGCCAGGGAAAACGGTTGCGTGCGTTCGCGCAGGTTGATTTCGATGCCCGGGTGTTGCTGGCGAAAATCCACCAGACGGGGGATCAGCCAACGGCTGGCCAGCGTTGGCAGTACGCCGATCTCCAGGGCACTGTTGGCGCTGGCGCGCCTGCTCAGCTGACGGGTATGACGCTCGATGTCGGCCAGCGGCCCGCGCATCTGCGTGGCGTAGTCGGCGCCGACAGCGGACAGCTCGACGCGGTTGCCGACGCGATGGAACAGGCGCACGCCGAGAAAATCTTCCAGCTTGGCGATCTGCCGGCTGATCGCGCCTTCGCTCAGCGACAGCTCCTGAGCGGCGCGGGCGAAGCTCTGGTGGCGAGCCGCGGCCTCGAGGGCGAGCAGCGCGGCGGTGCTGGGTAGGCGTCTGCTCATTCTGGCCGTCCGTGTGCGAGGGGCGACAGGATGACGCATGTGCAAGCTGCCGTGCAAAAAAATCGGTAACGCCTGCGACCCGGCCTGCCTAGCATGTCGCCGGGTTGCTGCCGTTGTTGCAGGTGGCGTCATCGATGGCGTGAAGGAGTGTGATGTGCTGAAGACGAGCGATCGGGTATTACTGGGTAGCGGTGTTCTGATTCCTTTCTGGCTGTTGCTGGGCGTGGCGCTGACCGCGCTGGCCTATCCCGGCTACAGCCACTTGCAGCAGGCCATGAGCGAGCTGGGCGCGCAGGGGGCACCGACTCACGGCTTTTCCGCCTGGGTCAACAACCTGCCGCTGGGGCTGTTGTTCATGCTCTTCGGTGTAGGCGTGGCACGCCGCTTTCACGGCTCGAAGCTGGCGCTGTTCAGTGCACTGCTGATCGGCCTGCATGGCCTGGGCAGCCTGGGCACCGGCTATTTTTCTTGTGATCAGAGTTGCGCGCCGGCGCAGCCGTCGCTGTCGCAACAGCTGCACAATCTGGCTGGGCTACTGATGTTCCTGTCGCTGACGCTGGCCAGCGCGCTGTGGATCGTGCTGGCGCGGCGGTTGCTGCAATCGCCGGGGCTGGCGCTGTTCTCGGCGCTGTGTCTGCTGCTGGCGATCGTCACGGTGGGGCTGATGGCCACGGCCGCTGCCAGTGGCCAGCTGTTCGGCCTTTACCAGCGCCTGAATTACGCGGTCTCGGTGCTCTGGGTGGCGGCGCTGGCGCTGCAGACACTGCGCGCCAGCGGGGCGCGTCAGCTCAGCACGGCGGCCAGTGCCATGTAGGTGGCGGCGCCGGACAGGTAGCCGATAAAGGCCAGGCCGGTGATGCGCTTGAGGTACCAGATGAAGTTGATCTTCTCCATGCCCATGGCTGCCACGCCAGCCGCCGAACCGATGATCAGGCAACTGCCGCCGGTGCCGGCGCAGTAGGCGAGCATTTCCCAGAAGTTGCCGTTGACCACGAAGTTGCGCAGCCATGGCAGCTCCTCGGCGGCCGCGTTGGCGAGCATCTCGGGGCTGACCAGGGGATACATCTTCATTGCGCCGGCGACCATCGGCACGTTGTCCACCACCGCTGACAGAATGCCGATGGAAATGGCGATGCTGTAGACGTTGCCGAGGCCATCCTTGAGCTGGGTGGCGACCTGGATCAGGTGGCCGGCGCTGGACAGTGCGGAAACCGCCAGCAGGATACCGAGGAAGAACAGCACGCTGGTGATGTCGATGCGGCGCAGCACGCCGACTACTGACAAGGGGTCCTTCTCTTCGCTGTTCTTGCTGCGGTGGATCACTTCGGTCACCACCCAGAGCAGGCTGAGTCCGAAGAGAATGCCCATGTACGGCGGCAGGTGGGTGATGGTCTTGAAGATCGGCACGAAGATCAGCGCGCCGAGGCCGAGGGTGAATACCAGGTTGCGCTCGAACGGTGTGGTCGGGTCGCGGCGGCTCTCGGCGCTTTCCTTGATACGTGGCTCGGCAACCTCGCCCTTGAGCACGAAGCTCATGATCAGCAGCGGCACCAGCAGGCAGACCAGGCTGGGCAGGAACAGCTTGGCGATGATGCCTGTGGCGGTGACCTGCTCACCGATCCACAGCATGGTGGTGGTGACGTCACCAATTGGCGACCAGGCGCCGCCAGCGTTGGCGGCGATGACCACGATGCCGGCATAGAACCAGCGCTCGTGCTTGTCGGCGATCAGCTTGCGCAGCAGCGAAATCATCACGATGGTGGTGGCCAGGTTGTCCAGGGCTGCGGAGAGGAAAAAGGTGATCAGGCCCACCAGCCACAGCAGGTGCACGCGCTTGTGGGTGCGAATGCGGTCGGTGATGACCTTGAAACCTTCGTGGGCGTCGATCAGCTCGACGATGGTCATGGCACCCATCAGGAAGAACAGGATCTCGGAGATCTCGCCCAGATGGTGACGCAGCTCCTCGACCACGTGATGGGTATTGGTGCTCGAGCCGGCGGTGCCGGTGCCGATCAGCGGCAGGATGCTGTCAGCCCCCAGCACCAGCAGGGTCCAGACAATTACTGCGGTGAGCAGGGCGGAGGCTGCCTTGTCGATCTTTAACGGGTGCTCGAGGGCGATGCACAGGTAACCGAGGACGAATACGAGGGCCATCAACGCATACATGGAGTGATTCCGCCTGTTTTCTTCTGTGGGTATTGAAGGTCGGTAGGCGGGGGAAGATGCCTGAAACACCTTGTAAAAGGAAAGGACTTAATGCCGCAGCGCCGCTGCGAGGGCGATCCATGCCGCTCGCGTGTATGCGGCGCGAATCACTGCACCGCAGCGGTGCGCCGGGGCGGCAGGAGGTAGGCCAGAGCGAGGGCCAGCAGCGGCATGATCAGGTTGAAGAAGCAGTACGGCAAGTAGCTCAGGGTGGCCACGCCGAGGGTGGCGGCCATGTAGGCGCCGCAGGTATTCCAGGGCACCAGTACCGAGGTCAGGGTGCCACCGTCTTCCAGTGCGCGGGACAGACTGGTTGGCGCCAGAGCGCGCTTTTCGTACTCGGCGCGGTACATGCGGCCCGGCAGCACCAGCGCGATGTATTGGTCGGCAGTGATGATATTGGTGCCGATGGTGGTGGTGATGGTGCTGGCGACCAGGCCGCTGTCGCTGCGCACCAGCCGCAGCGCACTCTGCAGCAGGCGCTGGAGCAGGCCGAGGCGCTCCAGTACGCCGCCGAAGCACATGGCGCAGATGATCAGCCATACGGTGGTGAGCATGCTGGCCATGCCGCCCTTGGACAGCAGGCCATCGAGTTCGGCATTGCCGCTGGCCGACTCGTAGCCGGCGAACAGTGCGCTCCATACCGTTTTCAGTGGGGCCAGGGCACCGGCTGCGGGGTCGGCCAGACGTGCCATCACATCCGGTTGGAAGGCGATGGCGAACAGTGCACCGACCAGCGCGGCGAGAAACACTGCGGGAAACGCCGCCCACTGGCGCACGGCGAGCAGCAGCAGGAAGGCCACCGGCAGCAACAGATGCCAGCCCAGGCGGAACTGCGCTTCCAGTGCTGCCAGCACGTCGCTGATGCGTCCGGTGTCATGGCTGGCGCCGGCCTGCTGGCCCAGCACGAAGAAGATCGCCAGGGCGATCAGCAGTGCTGGCACGGTGGTGCGCAGCATGTTGCGGATATGCGCGAACAGGTCGGCACCGGCGGCGGCTGGCGCCAGGTTGGTGGTATCGGAGAGCGGCGACAGCTTGTCGCCGAAGTAGGCGCCGGAAATGATGGCCCCAGCGGTGATCGCCGGATCCAGGCCCAGGCCAGTTGCTACGCCCATCAGACCGATACCGAGGGTGCCGGCCACCGTCCACGAGCTGCCGATGGACAGTGCGGTGAGGGCGCAGATCAGGCAACTGGTGACGTAGAAATACTCCGCGCTGATCAGCTTCAGGCCCAGCCAGATCATGGTCGGTACGGTGCCGGCGAGAATCCAGGTGCCGATCAGCGCGCCGACGGCCAGCAGGATCAGATTGGCCTTCATGGCCATATGAATGCCGGCGAGTATGCCTTCCTCGATTTCACTCCAGCGCAGGCCATTCTTCAGGCCGACCAGGCCAGCGACGAAGGCGGCGCTCATCAGGGCGATCTGATTCGGGCCACTGGAGGAACCATCGCCGAACAGGTAGACGGAAAGGCTGAGGAGAACGACGAGCACGCCAATCGGCAGCAGTGCGTCGAGCAGGGAAGGGGAGCGGGAAGTCATGGGAATACCGGAAAATCAGATGAACCGTGGGAGGGGCTTTAGCCGCGACTTTGCGGTTGAAACTCGCGGTTGAAGCCCCTCCCACAAAAAACAAAACCCGCGCCTTTCAGGGCGCGGGTCTGTGGGTGTTGCAGGTTGATCAGAGTGCGGCGATCTTGCCGCGCTGCTCGACCATCTTGCTCAGGGCCTGTTCGGCCTCGGCCAGCTTGGCGCGTTCCTTCTCCAGCACTTCGGCCGGGGCCTTGGCGACGAAGCCTTCGTTGCTCAGCTTGCCGCCGACGCGTTTGACTTCACCTTCGAGGCGGCCGATCTCCTTGTCCAGGCGCGCCAGTTCGGCGTCCTTGTCGATCAGCCCGGCCATCGGCACCAGCACTTCCATGTCGCCGACCAGGGTGGTGGCGGACATCGGCGCTTCTTCGCCGGCCGCCAGCACGCGTACCGATTCCAGCTTGGCCAGCTTGTTCAGCAGCGGCTCGAAGTCGGTCAGGCGGCGCTGGTCTTCGGCCGAGGCGTTGGCGACGATGATGTCGATGCGCTTGGCCATGGAGATCTTCATCTCCCCACGGATCTGGCGTACGCCCAGCATCAGTTGCTTGACCCACTCGATGTCGCCTTCGGCGGCGGCGTCGATGCGGCTCTCGTTCGCCACCGGCCAGGCCTGCAGCATGATGGTGTCACCGCTGACGCCGGCCTGCGCCTTGATGCGCTGCCAGATTTCTTCGGTGATGAACGGCATGAACGGATGAGCCAGGCGCAGGATCACTTCCAGCACGCGCACCAGGGTGCGACGGGGGCCGCGCTGACGCTCGATCGGCGCATTTTCGTCCCACAGCACCGGCTTGACCAGCTCCAGGTACCAGGCGCAGTACTCGTCCCAGATGAACTCGTACAGCGCTTGCGCGGCCATGTCGAAACGGAAGCCGTCGAGGTGGCGGGTCACGTCCTGCTCGCAGCGCTGCAGGGCGGAGATGATCCAGCGGTCGACCGGCGACAGCTCCACCGCTTCGCCGTTGACACCGGTGTCCTGGCCATCGGTGTTCTCGATGACGAAGTTGGCGGCGTTCCACAGCTTGTTGCAGAAGTTGCGGTAACCCTCGACGCGGCCCATGTCGAACTTGATGTCGCGACCGGTGGAAGCCAGCGCCAGGTTGGTGAAGCGCAGGGCGTCGGTGCCGTAGGCGGCGATGCCTTCGGGGAACTCGGCGCGGGTCTGCTTGGCGATCTTCTCGGCCAGCTTGGGCTGCATCATGCCGCTGGTGCGTTTTTCCAGCAGGGCATCGAGGCTGATGCCGTCGACGATATCCAGCGGGTCGAGCACGTTGCCCTTGGACTTGGACATCTTCTGACCCTGGCCGTCGCGCACCAGACCGTGGACGTAGACGGTCTTGAACGGAATCTGCCCGGTCAGGTGGGTGGACAGCATGATCATCCGGGCAACCCAGAAGAAGATGATGTCGAAGCCGGTGACCAGCACGTCGGTGGGGTGGAAGGTCTTGAGGAAGTCGGTCTGCTGCGGCCAGCCGAGGGTGGAGAAGGTCCACAGGCCGGAGCTGAACCAGGTGTCCAGCACGTCTTCGTCCTGACGCAGGTTGGCCTCGCCGAGGTTGTGCTTGGCGCGCACTTCGGCCTCGTCGCGGCCGACGTAGACGTTGCCGGCATCGTCGTACCAGGCCGGGATGCGGTGGCCCCACCACAGCTGACGGCTGATGCACCAGTCCTGAATGTCGCGCATCCAGCTGAAGTACATGTTCTCGTACTGCTTGGGCACGAACTGGATTTCACCGCTCTCGACCACGGCGATGGCCTTCTCGGCCAGCGGCTTGGTGGAGACGTACCACTGATCGGTCAGCCACGGTTCGATGACGGTGCCGGAACGGTCGCCCTTCGGTACTTTCAGCGCGTGGTCTTCGATCTTCTCCAGCAGGCCTGCTGCCTCGAAGGCGGCGACGATCTGCTTGCGCGCTTCGAAGCGGTCGAGGCCGGCGTACTGCGCCGGAATGCTCGCATCGATCTCGCTGTTGACGCTGCCGTCGAGGTTGAACACCTGCGCGGTGGCCAGCACGGCGGCGTCCTTGTCGAAGATGTTGATCAGCGGCAGGTTGTGGCGCTTGCCCACTTCATAGTCGTTGAAGTCGTGCGCCGGGGTGATCTTCACGCAGCCGGTGCCGAACTCGGGGTCGCAGTAGTCGTCGGCGACGATCGGGATACGCCGGCCCACCAGCGGCAGTTCGATGTAGCTGCCGATCAGCGCCTTGTAGCGCTCGTCTTCCGGGTGCACGGCCACGGCGCTGTCGCCGAGCATGGTTTCCGGGCGGGTGGTGGCGACGATCAGGAAGTCATTGCCTTCGGCGGTTTTCTTGCCGTCGGCCAGCGGGTAGCGCAGGTTCCACAGGTGGCCCTTCTCGTCGTGGTTTTCCACTTCGAGGTCGGAGATGGCGGTGTGGAACTTGGTGTCCCAGTTGACCAGACGCTTGCCACGGTAGATCAGGCCGTCCTGGTGCAGGCGCACGAAGGCTTCTTTCACCGCTTCGGACAGGCCTTCGTCCATGGTGAAGCGCTCGCGCGACCAGTCCACGGAGGAACCCAGGCGACGGATCTGACGGGTGATGGTGCCGCCGGACTGCGCCTTCCATTCCCAGACCTTCTCCAGGAACTTCTCGCGGCCCAGGTCATGACGGCCGATGCCGTCGGCGGCCAGCTGGCGCTCGACCACCATCTGGGTGGCGATACCGGCGTGGTCGGTGCCCGGCTGCCACAGGGTGTTGCGGCCCTGCATGCGGCGGAAGCGGATCAGCGCATCCATGATGGCGTTGTTGAAGCCGTGACCCATGTGCAGGCTGCCGGTGACGTTCGGCGGCGGGATCATGATGGTGTACGGCTCACCGCTACCTTGTGGGGCGAAGTAGTTGTTCTGCTCCCAGGTCTGGTACCAGTTGGATTCGATGGCGTGCGGCTGGTAGGTCTTGTCCATGCGCGGCGGGACCCTTGTGACGGCTGATCGGAAAAGCCGACAAGTATACCGCGTCTGAAGGCCAAGCCATAAGCCTCGAACTGCAGGGCAGACCCGCGTCCATTTTTCTAGGAGCTCTGTCACGGGACGAATGCTTGGCGGCAAGAATCAACAGCTTCGCCCCGAGGCGGGGCAACACAAATATCGCAGGCACCGCCGCCCCCTGTAGGAGCGGCGCCCCGCCGCGAATCGTTCGCCAAAACACTACAAAGTAAAAGCTTCGCCCCGGGGCGGGGCTCCTACAGATTGAGTTCTTAGGTGGGGGCTGGCGGCGCGTCAGGGCTTGCGCGGCGGCATCAGACGCGGCAAACGGGCTTCGAGGCGGCGCTTGAGTTCGGCTTCGATCTGCGGCACGAAGTCGTCGATGACGTCCTGCAGAATCAGTTGTGCAGCGGCACGCAACTCGCCATTGAGGTGCTGCAGATCACGGGCGCTGTCGTGCAGGCGCGGCTCCAGGCGCTCGCGTATCGGGCTGGCCGCTGGCGTGGCGTTGGCAGGAGGCTGCCTCGCCGGATCCGCTGGCGGTTTGACCGCTGGTGTCGTGTGGAAGGGCGGCGGCGGGCCAGGTGGCGCGCTGACGATATCGGACAGCACGGGGATGCTGTCCGGGTCGAGCGAGTCGATCAGCAGCGGCGGCTCATGACTGTCATCACCCAGAAGTTCGCGGATCGACTCCAGGTCATGCAGCAACTGAGCGGGTTTCTGTGGAGGCTTGGGGGTGTCCATGACGGTCAGCGCAGCGATATGAATGGCAGGGTGACTAACTAGTGTGAACGCCGCTGAACTCTATAGTTCGACGCGTTTGGGATCATACCCGCGCTGGCGGTAGGCACGGAAATTCTCGCGACAGGCGTTGAGCTGCTCAGGTTGCTGATTGACGATCTCGATGATGCGGGCGAAGCGCTCCACATGAGGAGACAGGCTGCTGCCGAGGTTGATCAGTACACCCTGCTCGGTGCTGGGCGTCTCATCGGTGCCCAGCGCCACGGGAGAGAGTGGCGCATCGCGGTGCAGGTCGTGGGGTAGAAACCGTTCGGCCTTGAACTGCCAGAGCAGTTCGTCGAGCTCGCCAACCTGTGCCTCGTCGCTGCCGCGCACGAATACCGGCAGGCCAGCACCCCAGGCCTTCAGCGCCAATTGGCAGGCAGCACGCAGACGGCCAGCGGCATCGCTGGAGGAAAGGACGTAGAACTCGATTCTGGGCATGATTTTTCGGCGGTTATAAAGGGCAGACGTAGCCCGGATGCAATCCGGGACGGTGTATGTCCCCGGATTGCATCCGGGCTACGGGGTGGCATCAGGCTTTGGCGCGATCCAGCAGGTACTGAGTGAGCATCGGTACCGGTCGGCCGGTGCCGCCCTTGTCCTTGCCGCCGCTGATCCAGGCGGTGCCGGCGATGTCCAGGTGCGCCCAGTGGAAGTTCTTGGCGAAGCGCGACAGGAAGCAACCGGCGGTGATGGTGCCGGCCTTCGGCCCGCCGATGTTGGCGATATCGGCGAACGGGCTGTCGAGCTGTTCCTGATATTCGTCGTACAGCGGCAGTTGCCAGGCGCGGTCGTCGGCCACTTCACCGGCCTTGAGGATCTGCTTGATCAGCGCGTCGTTGTTGCCCATCAGGCCGGAGACGTTACTGCCCAGGGCGACGATGCAGGCGCCGGTGAGGGTGGCGATGTCGATCACCGCCTGCGGCTTGAAGCGCTCGGCGTAGGTCAGGGTATCGCACAGCACCAGGCGGCCTTCGGCGTCGGTGTTGAGGATCTCCACGGTCTGCCCGCTCATGGTGGTGACGATGTCACCCGGACGGGTGGCGCGGCCGCTGGGCATGTTCTCGGCACAGGCCAGCAGGCACACCAGGTTGATCGGCAGCTGCAGCTCGAGCACGGCTTTCAGTGTGCCGAACACGCTGGCGGCGCCGCACATGTCGTACTTCATCTCATCCATGCCAGCAGCCGGCTTGATGCTGATCCCGCCGGTGTCGAAGGTGATGCCCTTGCCGACCAGAGCGAAGGGTTTGTCGTCCTTCTTGCCGCCCTGGTAGTGCATGACGATCATCCGTGGCGGTTGCTCGCTGCCCTGAGCGACGGCGAGGAAGGCGCCGGCGCCGAGCTCCTTGAGCTTCTTCTCGTCGAGGATTTCCACCTTGAGGTTCTTGTACGCCTTGCCCAGGGCCTTGGCCTCTTCGGCCAGGTAGCTGGGGTGGCAGAGGTTCGGCGGCAGGTTGCCCAGGTCCTTGGTGAAGGCCACGCCGCTGGAGATGGCGCGGGCGTGCTGCAGGGCGCGCTCGGCATCGGCCAGCTCGGCCTTGTCGACGGCCAGGGTGATTTTCTTCAGCGCACGCGGGTCGGCTTTCTTGCTCTTGAACTGCTCGAACAGGTAGCTGCCGTCGGCCAGCGTTTCCGCGATCAGGCGCGCCTTGCCGTAAGCATCACGACCCTTGACCTTGAGCTCGCCTAGGGCGAGCAAGGCGTCGCTGCCGCCGAGGCCCTTGAGTACGCCATGCACGCTGGCAACCAGCTTGCGCAACTGACGGTCGGACAGATCGCCCTTGCCGCAGCCAACCAGCAGTACGCGTTCCGCCTTGAGCCCCGGCAGATTGTGCAGCAGCAGCGTCTGGCCCGCTTTGCCGGCGATGTCACCACGCTTGAGTACCGCGCTCAGTGCGCCTTTGCTGGCCAGGTCGACGGCCTTGGCTGCGTCACCCAGTTTGCGGCCTTCGCCAATGGCGACGACCAAGGTGGCGGTCTTCAGGGTTTCCGGGCGGGTGCTTTTGACGAGGAATTCCATAGTGAGCTGTCCCCAAGACAAAGAGTCGGGTTTGACGGATAATGGCCGCCATTTTTCGAGGGTCCACCTTGTGGTGGGCCGGCAAGTAGGTGTGGCTAGTTTGAGCGCTCGCGCCTGAGCCTGACAACCCTGGAGCGTCTGGTTTGATCGTCTTCCGTTATCTATCCCGCGAAGTGCTGGTAACTCTCAGTGCGGTTAGCGCCGTGCTGCTGGTGATCATCATGAGCGGTCGTTTCATCAAATATCTGGCCCAGGCCGCGCAGGGCGTGCTCGATCCGGGCGTTCTGTTCATGATCATGGGCTACCGGATTCCCGGGTTCCTGCAGCTGATCCTACCGCTGGGGCTGTTCCTCGGTTTCCTGCTGGCTTACGGGCGGCTCTATCTGGACAGTGAAATGACCGTGCTGTCGGCTACTGGCGTCAGCCAGCAACGCCTGACCGCCTACAGCATGGCGCCTGCTCTGCTCGTCGCCTTGCTGGTTGGCTGGCTGAGCCTTGGCCTGGCGCCACAAGGGGTCGCCAGCGTGGCGCGGATTCTCAACGAACAGGATGCTCTGACCGAGCTCGACACGCTGGTGCCGGGTCGCTTTCAGTCGATCAGGGATGGTTCGCGGGTGACCTACTCGCAGGAGCTTTCCGCTGATCGCAGTGAGTTGCACGGCGTATTCATGTCGGAGAAGCGCTTCTCCAGCGACGGCACTTCCGAGCGCGGCATTACCGTGTTGGTGGCCGAAAGCGGTCGTCAGCAGATTCAGGAAGATGGCAGCCGCTATCTGATTCTGGAGAACGGCTATCGCTATGACGGTGAGCCGGGAGAGGCGGATTACCGCGCCATTCAGTACGACACCTATGGCGTGCTGTTGCCGAAGCCGGAAGTCGCCATCGAGGCCAGTGAGCGCGAGGCAATGCCAACCCGTGAGCTGTTCGGTAGTGACGACCCGAGCCTGCAGGCAGAGCTGCAGTGGCGTCTGTCGATACCCTTGCTGGTCTTCGTGGTCACCTTGCTGGCGGTACCGTTGTCGAAGGTCAATCCGCGGCAGGGGCGCTTCCTCAAGCTGCTGCCAGCGATCTTCCTTTACATGGCCTATCTGGGCCTGCTCATCGCCGCGCGTGGTGCCCTGGACAAAGGGCGTCTGCCTCCGGCACTGGGGCTTTGGTGGGTGCACGGCGTATTCCTGGCGATCGGTTTGCTGTTGTTGTACTGGGAGCGTCTGAGTCTGTGGTGGGCCAGCCGTCGTGCGGAGGTGGCTCATGTCTAAGTTGGATCGTTATATCGGCGCGCAGGTTTTCGTCGCTATTCTCGCGGTGTTGGGCATCATCCTCGGGCTCGCGCTGCTGTTCGCCTTCATCGATGAGCTGGGGGATCTGAACAAGGGCGACTATGGCCTTGGCCAGGCACTCTGGTACGTGCTGCTGACCGCTCCGCGCCGTGCATACGAAATGCTGCCGATGGCCGCCTTGATCGGCGCTCTGATCGGTCTGGGTACGCTGGCCAGCAACAGTGAGCTGACCATCATGCGTGCTGCCGGCGTGTCCATCGGACGCATCGTCTGGGCGGTGATGAAGCCGCTGCTGGTGCTGATGCTGGCCGGTATCCTGATCGGCGAATACGTCGCCCCGCTGACCGAGAATCAGGCCCAGGCCGACCGCGCACTGGCGCAGGGCGGCGGTGCCGCTCAGACTTCAAAGCGCGGTATGTGGCACCGTCAGGGACAGGAATACGTACACATCAACGCCGTGCAACCTAACGGCATTCTGCTCGGGGTGACGCGCTATCGTTTCGATGACGAGCGCAAACTGCTTTCGGCCAGCTTTGCCCGGCGTGCCGAGTATCGTGATGGTCACTGGATGTTGAGCCGGGTGCAGACAACGCTGCTGCATGGCGATAGCTCCGAAGTGGTCAAGCAGGACGAAGAGCGCTGGGATATCGAGCTCAACCCGGAACTGCTGGGTACCGTGGTGATGGAGCCGGAAGCACTTTCGGTTACCGGCTTGTGGCAGTACATCCACTACCTGGCGGAGCAGGGGCTTAACAATGCGCGCTACTGGCTGGCGTTCTGGAGCAAGGTGCTGCAGCCCCTGGTGACCGGCGCCCTGGTGCTGATGGCTATCTCGTTCATCTTCGGTCCGCTGCGTTCGGTTACGCTCGGTCAGCGGGTATTCACCGGCGTATTGGTCGGGTTTATCTTCCGCATCGCTCAGGACCTGCTCGGCCCCTCGAGCCTGGTGTTTGGCTTCTCGCCACTGCTGGCGGTACTGGTACCAGCCGGTGTCTGTGCGTTGGCCGGTGTCTGGCTGTTACGGCGCGCGGGCTGATTGCTCTGCGCATGAAAAAGCCGGCTCAATGAGCCGGCTTTTTTGTGGCCTGCCATCCCTGGCGGCCACCCTCCGGGCCGTCGCTGCGCGACGTCAAAAATTTCTGCCGGAAGTTTTTGTGCCACTTCGCTACTTCTTGTGAATGTTCTTCGGCAGTTGCACCACACGGCTATCGGAATAGATGTCGTGCCAGGTGCGCCCCTGCTTGTCCCACAGCTGCCAGAGAAATCCGAGCCCGGCAAATAGCCATGAGCCAATGGCGACGACGAAGCGCAGCAATGCCTGCCAAAGGTCGATAGCTGTGCCATCGGCGTTCTGGATGCGCAGTCCCCAGGCCTGCATGCCCAGTGTCTGGCCGTTGTGGGTCCAGAACTTGGCGAAGAACGCGAACAGCGCGAGCAATACCAGACTGGCCAGTAACGGGTCGCGGTCGAGCGCGCCGCCCTGGGACATCGCCAGTAGCTGTTCGCTGCCGTAGATCAGGCGCAGGATGCCCTGCTGGTAAACAAGGGTGACGACCATCATCAGGGCGACGCATAGCAGTGAGTCGTAAAAGAGGGCCGCTAGGCGGCGAATCAGCCCGGCAACGGGAAAATCGCCCTGCGGACGTAGCGGGTGTTTCGACATGGTGGGCTCGCTGTGACGAAAGTGCGCGCCATTCTAACCGCGAGCGAGCGCTGGGGATCAAAAAGCGTTTCGCCATCTGTTGCCTGTCACTGCGCAACCTGGCGGGTAGGTCGGCTGGAACGGTGGGCATAAAAATGACCCTGAGTCATTTTTAACCTCGTGTAGCGACGGCTTATGGGGGTGGTCGCTAGAAACGACAGGCAATAAAAAACCCCTGATGAAAATCAGGGGTTCTTCAAAGCTGCGGCAATCAGCCCAGGATCTGAACCTGGTCAGCCTGCATGCCTTTTTGACCTTGCACAGCGACGAAGCTGACTTTCTGGCCTTCTTTCAGGCTCTTGAAGCCGTTGCCTTCGATCGCGCGGAAGTGCACGAACAGATCCGGACCGCTCTCGGGAGTGATAAAACCAAAACCTTTCTCGTCGTTAAACCACTTGACGGTACCGTTCTGACGATTCGACATGTCTTTTTCCTTGAAACTAGAGTTGATGACAGCCTCCAATTATAGAGGGCTGAGACTGGTTGCAAGGAGTAATAGAAGTCGAGCGGGATGTAGCGGATCTAGATGATCTGCTGCATCAGAGTCACGATTCACAGCGACCCATGCAAACAGTTCGACCACTCTACGCTAACTTTTGCGCAATTGCCAACCCCCGCCAGACAGGTCGCCAGCCAGGTTTTTCGGGGCCTGCCGAGGCGCTCGGAAAGTGCCCTCGGCAATATGCTTGCAACAATTGTGTGGACTGTTCGCGCTTAAATGAAAAAGCCCGCAAGACCAATGTCTTGCGGGCTTCTGATTCGTGGTGCCCCGGGGGAGACTCGAACTCCCACTCCTTTCGAAAACGGATTTTGAATCCGCCGCGTCTACCGATTCCGCCACCGGGGCACGATGGCGGCGCAGTATAGGGACGCGTCTTGCGCTGGTCAATCGGGACGAGCGCTGTGATCAGGGTTTGTTTAATCAGTGCCTGTTGGCATCTGTAGATAGCTGTTCTGGCTTTTATTGGTCTCGTGCTTAGAATTGCGCCTGTCACCAAGCGTAACGAACCCAATGCTTATATGAGGGCGTTGGTGAGTCTGGTCATGGGGGAGTGTGTGATCAAGATCTTGTGCCGGGCAATGCTCGTGGCGCTGTTGTTCGCACCCGTAGCTCGGGGTGACGTGCTTGTCTACGCCGTTACCGATGAAAGCTGGGCGCCTTACTGGATCGTTGAGGACGGTCGGGTAAGCGGCATTTTGCATGACTTCATGATCGCTCTGGATGAGCGTCTGCCCGACGAGCTTCGAGCCAGTCGTCCTTTGCCGCCGCTGCGTACCCAGAAGCTTTTTCGTGAGGGACGGCTTCAGATTGAATGCTGTGTCAGCATGAGTTGGCGCAGCGCCGTTGAGCAGACCGACGCTTCGTTGTGGAGCGTGCCGGTACTTGAGGCCGAGGAGATGCTGATCTTCGCGCCTGGCAAGAGCTTTCCCTATCAAGGGCTGGAGAGCTTGAGTGGGCGCTCGATCGCGACGGTGCGCGGCTACGGCTATGTCGGTAGCGAGTATTTCCAGCGCAACGATGGCGCAGATGCTCACGCGTTGGTTTACCGGGTTGCCCAGGGGCATAGCGAGGCGGGTATTCTGGATCGTCTTGAATGGCGCTATCTGAAGCGCAGGGACAAGCAGTTACAGGCGCCGAACTGGCAGGTGGAGGAGGGGGCGGTGATTCATCGCTCAGAACTTCGCCTGCGGCTGCATCGCCAGTACGCCGGGCGGCTGGAGGCGATCAACAGTGCGATAAGAACCATGCAGATGGATGGAACTATTGCTCATATCGTCGCCGAATACGCACCGCAGGCTCACATGGCCGGACAGGGGGAAATCCGGTAAGCTTTGCGCCCCTGCTGAAATACCCCCTTCCGAACCATGCGTGTTGCCGATTTCCACTTCGACCTCCCCGAGTCGTTGATTGCCCGCCATCCCTTGGCCGAACGTCGAGCCAGCCGTCTGCTGCAGCTCGATGGGCCCAGTGGAGCGTTGCGTCATGGCCAGTTCACCGATGTACTGGAGCAGCTGCGCCCTGGCGATCTCATGGTGTTCAACAACACCCGCGTGATTCCGGCGCGCCTGTTCGGCCAGAAGGCCAGTGGCGGCAAACTGGAAGTGCTGGTGGAGCGCGTGCTCGATCAGTATCGCGTGCTGGCGCACGTGCGCTCGAGCAAGTCGCCCAAGCCGGGGTCGCAGATTCGCATCGACGGCGGCGGTGCGGCCGAGATGGTCGCGCGCCACGATGCGCTGTTCGAGCTGCGTTTTGCCGAACCGGTGCTGCCGTTGCTGGAGCGGGTCGGGCATATGCCGCTGCCACCTTATATTGATCGTCCTGATGACGAGGCTGATCGCGAGCGTTATCAGACCGTGTACGCGCAGAAGGCCGGCGCCGTTGCCGCGCCGACTGCCGGCCTGCACTTCGATGACGAGCTGCTGGCGGCGATTCGTGACAAGGGCGTGGAAACCGCCTTCGTTACCCTGCACGTCGGTGCTGGCACCTTCCAGCCGGTACGTGTCGAGCGTATCGAAGAGCACCACATGCATAGCGAGTGGCTCGAGGTCGGCCAGGATGTGGTCGATGCGGTCGCCGCCTGCCGTGCGCGTGGCGGTCGTGTGGTGGCGGTGGGCACCACCAGCGTGCGTTCGCTGGAAACGGCGGCGCGCGATGGCGAGCTGAAGGCCTTCAGCGGCGATACCGACATCTTCATCTACCCGGGTCGTCCCTTCCATGTGGTCGATGCCCTGGTGACCAACTTCCATTTGCCCGAGTCGACCTTGCTGATGCTGGTTTCGGCCTTCGCCGGCTACCCCGAAACCATGGCCGCTTACCGCGAGGCGGTGGCGCAGGGCTATCGCTTCTTCAGTTACGGTGATGCCATGTTCATCACCCGCAATCCCGCCGCGCGCGGGCCCGAGGTTTGAGTATGTCGCGCACCTGTCGCATGTCCTTCGAGTTGCTGGCCGCCGACGGCAAGGCCCGTCGTGGTCGCCTGACCTTCCCCCGCGGTGTGGTGGAAACCCCGGCCTTCATGCCGGTCGGCACCTATGGCACGGTCAAGGGCATGCTGCCGCGTGATGTCGAGGGCATCGGCGCGCAGATCATCCTCGGCAACACCTTCCACCTGTGGCTGCGCCCAGGTATGGAAGTGATCAAGAAACATGGCGATCTGCATGACTTCATGCAGTGGAAGGGGCCGATCCTCACCGACTCTGGTGGCTTCCAGGTGTTCAGCCTCGGCGCCATGCGCAAGATCAAGGAAGAGGGCGTGTACTTCGCCTCGCCGGTGGATGGCGCCAAGGTGTTCATGGGCCCGGAAGAGTCGATGCAGGTGCAGCGTGACCTGGGCTCGGACATCGTGATGATCTTCGACGAGTGCACGCCGTACCCGGCCGACTTCGATACTGCCAAGCGCTCCATGGAGTTGTCGCTGCGCTGGGCCAAGCGCTCCAAGGACGCCCATGGCGACAACACGGCGGCGCTGTTCGGTATCGTTCAGGGCGGCATGCACGAGGAGCTGCGCAAGCGCTCTCTGGAAGGCCTCAGTCAGCTCGATTTCGATGGTCTGGCCATCGGCGGCCTGTCGGTCGGCGAGCCGAAGGAAGAGATGATCCGCGTGCTCGACTACCTGCCGGCGCAGATGCCGGCCGACAAGCCGCGCTACCTGATGGGCGTGGGCAAGCCGGAAGACCTGGTCGAGGGCGTGCGCCGTGGCGTGGACATGTTCGACTGCGTGATGCCGACCCGCAATGCGCGCAACGGCCACCTGTTCGTCGACACCGGGGTGGTGAAGATCCGCAATGCGGTGCACAAGCATGACGACTCGCCGCTGGATCCGACCTGCGATTGTTACACCTGCACAAACTTCTCCCGCGCGTACCTGCATCATTTGGACAAATGCGGCGAAATGCTGGGTAGCATGCTCAATACCATCCATAACTTGCGGCATTATCAGCGGGTTATGGCTGGTTTGCGCGAGGCTATCGGACAGGGTACATTGGCCGCCTTTGTCGAAGCCTTCTATGCCAAGCGTGGCCTTCCTGTGCCGCCGCTGGACTGATCCCGAACGATTCAAGATCCTTTCCATTAGGAGTGTTACATGAGCTTTTTCATCCCCGCCGCCTACGCTGATACCGCAGCTGCCGGCCCCGCCGGTAGTGGTTTCGAGTGGGTCTTCCTGATCGGCTTCCTGGTCATCTTCTATCTGATGATCTGGCGTCCACAGGCCAAGCGCGCCAAAGAGCACAAGAACCTGCTCGGCGGTCTGCAGAAGGGCGACGAAGTGGTTACCAGCGGCGGCCTCGCCGGCAAGGTCTCCAAGGTGAGCGATGACTTCGTGGTGATCGAGGTATCGGACACTGTCGAGCTGAAGTTCCAGAAGCAGGCCATCGCCGCCACCCTGCCCAAGGGCACGCTGAAAGCCATCTGATTTGGTTCCTAGTTTCCATTCGACGGGGCGCTTTTAGCGCCCCGCGTCATAAGCGGGCGGCTCGTTCATGCTCAATAAATACCCTCTGTGGAAGTACCTGCTGATTCTGGCTGTGCTGGCAATCGGTCTGGTTTATTCCATTCCCAATCTTTATCCAGACGATCCTGCTATTCAGGTCAGTGGTGCCAGTTCGGCGCTGGTGATCGAGCAGACGGATGTCGATCGTGCCAGCAAGGCGCTGCAGGACGCAGGTATCCAGGTCAAGTCCGCCAGTCTCGCCGAGAGTGGTCGTGGCGGCCTGATTCGTCTGACCAAGCAGGATGACCAACTGCCGGCCAAGGACATCGTGCGTCGTGTGCTGGGTGATGACTACGTCGTGGCGCTGAACCTGGCGCAGACCACGCCCGACTGGCTGCGTGGCCTGGGTGCCAGCCCGATGAAACTCGGCCTGGACCTTTCCGGTGGCGTGCACTTCCTGCTGGAAGTCGACATGGACAAGGCGCTGGATGTGCGCCGCAAGGTTTATGAAGGCGAAATCAAGAGCCTGCTGCGCAAGGAGCGTGTGCGTTATCGCAGCATGCCGGAAAGCAACGAGCGCATTCAGCTCGGCTTCGCCGACAGCGAGACGCTGGCAGCGGCCGAGCGCCTGATTCGCAAGGACTACAACGATTTCGAGCTGACCAGCGTCGAGCGCGGTGGTCAGCAGGTGCTGCAGCTGGCGTTGACTCAGGCGAAGATCGCCGAGATCCGCGAGTACTCGATCAAGCAGAACCTCACCACTGTCCGCAACCGCGTCAATGAGCTGGGTGTTGCCGAGCCGCTGGTGCAGCGTCAGGGCGCCAACCGCATCGTGGTCGAGCTGCCGGGCGTGCAGGATACCGCCGAAGCCAAGCGTATTCTCGGCAAGACCGCCAACCTGGAGTTCCGTCTGCAGGCCGAGCTGGATGCGCCGCGCGGTGCCACCGAGGCGTTCGAGTTCCGCGAAGAAGGGCGCCCGCCTGTACAGCTCGAGCGTGAGCTGATCATCACGGGTGATCAGGTCACCGATGCTCAGGCCAGCTTCGACGAAAACGGCCGGCCTCAGGTGAACATCCGTCTCGATGGCCATGGCGGTGACCTGATGAACCGCGCTACCCGCAATAACGTGGGGCGCAGCATGGCGGTGATCTTCATCGAGCAGAAGCCGGTCACCCGCTACGTGCGTCAGGCAGTCGATGGTGTCGAGCAGGAAGTTGCCGTGCCGACCTTCGTCGAGGAGAAGAAGATCATCAGTCTGGCGACCATTCAGTCGCCGCTGGGTAGTCAGTTCCGTATCACTGGCCTGAACGGTCAGGGCGAATCCTCGGAGCTGGCCCTGCTGCTGCGTGCCGGTGGTCTGGCTGCGCCGATGTACTTCGCCGAGGAGCGCACCATCGGTCCGAGCCTGGGCGCTGAAAACATCGCCAAGGGTATCGAGTCTACCGAGTGGGCGATGATCTTCGTGGCGTTGTTCATCATCGCCATCTATCGCTTCTTCGGTGTGCTGGCGACCGTGGCGCTGGCGTTCAACCTGGTGCTGCTGGTCGGTCTGATGTCGGCCATCGGGGCGACGCTGACCTTGCCAGGTATCGCCGGTATCGTGCTGACCCTGGGTATGGCGGTGGATGCCAACGTACTGATCTTCTCGCGCATACGCGAAGAACTGGCCAAGGGGCTGCATGTGCAGCGTGCGATTCATGAAGGTTTCGATCGCGCCTACTCGGCGATTCTCGACAGTAACCTGACCACGCTGCTGGTGGGTGGCATTCTGTTCGCCATGGGCACCGGTCCGGTCAAGGGCTTCGCCGTGACGCTGTCGCTGGGGATCGTCACCTCGATGTTCACAGCCATCATGTTCACCCGAGGTCTGGTCAACCTGATCTTCGGTGGTCGCAACATCAAGAAGCTGTGGATCTGAGGTGCAGCCATGATCAAGTCAACCATTCGTTTCATGGCGATTCGCAACATCGCCTTCGCAATGACCGTCGTGCTCACCCTTGTCGGCTTGGGCGCGCTGTTCACCAAGGGGCTGAACTTCGGCCTGGACTTCACTGGCGGCACGCTGATCGAGCTGCAGTACGAACAGCCGGCCGACCTGGATCTGATCAAGAATGAGCTGGGCCAGGCCGGTTACGTCGACGCCGTGGTGCAAAGCTTCGGTGCCAGCACCGACGTGCTGGTGCGCCTTGCTGGCGACGACGCTGACCTGGGCAACCAGGTTGCGGCTGCGCTGCGCAAGGTGGATGCAGCGTCGAGTTTCGAGGTCAAGCGCGTCGAGTTCGTCGGGCCACAGGTGGGCGAAGAGCTGCGCGACCAGGGCGGTATCGCCATGTTGCTGGCGCTGGGCGGCATCCTTCTGTACCTGGCGTTCCGCTTCCAGTGGAAGTTCGGTGTTGGCGCCATCGCCTCGCTGGTACACGACGTGGTCATCACGCTGGGTGTGCTGGCGTTCTTTCAGGTGCCGTTCGATCTGACCGTACTGGCGGCGATTCTGGCGATGATCGGCTACTCGCTCAACGACACGATCATCATCTATGACCGTATCCGCGAGAACTTCCGTGTGCTGCGCAAGACCTCGCTGATCGAGAACATCGATATCTCGATCACGCAGACACTGATGCGTACCATCGCGACTTCGCTGTCCACCGCTCTGGCGCTGTTTGCGCTGTTGTTCTTCGGCGGCGATGTGCTGGCGGCATTCGCGCTTACCCTGCTGGTGGGCGTGTTGGTCGGTACCTATTCGTCGGTTTATATCAGTGCTGTTGTGCTGGTCTGGCTCAAACTCAGCGTCGAGGATCTGATTCCGCCGGCGGTCGAGGCAGAGGCTGACGACGGTCGCCCCTGATGCTGTGACGAGCTTCATGAAAGTCAGCGAAAGCCGCGGCAAGTCGAACTTGCCGCGGTTTTTTGCTGTCCTAGGCAGGGAGAAAGGCGCGATTCGCCGAGCCTAGGAGACACATAAAATGAATAAATCTATGTTGGTAGGTGCCGTACTGGGTGCTGTGGGTGTGACTGCTGGTGGTGCCGTGGCCACCTATAGCCTGGTTGATCGTGGTCCGGACTATGCCGAGGTGCTGGCCGTTACCCCGGTCAATGAAACCGTCAAGACCCCGCGCGAAGTGTGCAAGGACGTGGCGGTCACCCGTCAGCGACCCGTGCAGGATCAACACCAGATCGCCGGCACCGCCATTGGTGCCATTGCTGGCGGCCTGCTGGGCAACCAGATTGGCGGCGGTAACGGCAAGAAGATCGCCACGGTGGCGGGGGCAGTTGGCGGTGGCTATGCCGGCAACAAGATTCAAGAGGGCATGCAGCAGCGTGATACCTATACCACCACCGAAACCCGTTGCAATACCGTGACCGATACCAGCGAAAAACTGGTGGGTTATGACGTCAAGTATCAGCTGGATGACAAGGTCGGCACTGTCCGCATGGACCGTGATCCGGGTAGCCGCATCCCGCTCAATGATCAGGGTGAGCTGGTATTGGTGCAGCAGTCCCAGTGAGTATTTGCAGGCAATAAAAAAACGCCCTTCGGGGCGTTTTTTTATTGCACTGGCTGGCTCAGCGCTTCATCGACGGTGCCAGGTGCGGCTGGATGGCGGTCAGTACGGCCTTGAAGCACTTGGTGTTGCCGGCAACGATCTGCCCCTTCTCCAGGAAGTCATGGCCGCCGCTGAAGTCGCTGACCAGGCCGCCCGCTTCCTGGATCAGCAGGGCGCCGGCTGCCATGTCCCACTCGGACAGACCGAACTCCCAGAATGCATCGAAGCGGCCGGCTGCGACGTAGGCCAGGTCCAGGCTGGCGGCGCCGGCGCGGCGGATGCCGGCGGTCTGGCCGGTCAGGCTGCGGAACATGTTCAGGTAGTTGTCCAGGTGGTCCAGCTGGCCGTCGCGGAACGGGAAGCCAGTACCGAGCAGGGCGCCATCGAGGCTCTTGCGGTTGCTGACGCGCAGACGGCGGCCGTTGAGGGCGGCGCCACGACCGCGGCTGGCGGTGAATTCTTCCTGGCGTACCGGGTCGAGGACGATGGCGTGCTCAAGGCGGCCGCGGTATTTGCAGGCGATGCTGATGGCGAAGTGCGGAACGCCACGGATGAAGTTGGTGGTGCCGTCCAGCGGGTCGATGATCCACTGGTAGTCGGCGCCTTCGCCGCTACCTTCCAGCACGCCGCCTTCTTCGCCCAGGAAGCTGTGGGTCGGGTAGGCCTTGCGAATGGCCTGAACGATCATCAGCTCGGCGGCCTTGTCGACCTCGGTGACGTAATCCTTGGCATCCTTCTCGTCGACCGAGATGACATCCAGGCGCTCGATGGAGCGAAAGATCATTTCACCGGCGCTGCGAGCGGCGCGCAGGGCGATATTCAGCATGGGCTGCATGGGAGGTTCACCTGGGGCGTTAAAGAAAGCCGGCCATGTTAGCAGAAAACCTTTATTGATGAAGCGCCGTCTGTACCCTGCATGGCAATCACGCAAGGGCTTGGGTAAGATCGTTGCCCCCTAATCATTTCTGAGAGTGTCTGCGTTGCTGGACAATATTCGCGTCGTTCTGGTGGGCACCAGTCATCCGGGCAATATCGGCGGTGCTGCGCGGGCGATGAAAAACATGGGACTGTCGCGCCTGGTACTGGTCGCGCCAGAAGATTTTCCCAGCTCGGATGCGGTCGCGAGGGCTTCCGGTGCGACCGATGTGTTGGACGCTGCGCAGGTGGTCGGCACGTTGGAGGAAGCGCTGGTCGGGTGCACGCTGGTAGTGGGTACCAGTGCGCGCGATCGGCGCATTCCCTGGCCGCTGCTGGATCCCCGCGAGTGCGGCGTGACCAGTTGCGAGCAGGCTGCCGCTGGCGGCGAGGTGGCGTTGGTGTTCGGCCGTGAATATGCCGGTCTGACCAATGAAGAGCTGCAGCGATGTCAATACCACGTGCATATCCCGTCCAACCCGGAGTTCAGTTCGCTGAATCTGGCGGCGGCGGTGCAGGTGCTGGCCTATGAAGTGCGCATGGCCTGGCTGACAGCTTCGAGTCTGCCAACCAAGGTGGAAAAGCTGGAAACCACGGCGATGCTCAGTTCCCAGGCGGCGACGGCGGATGAGCTCGAGTCGTTTTACGGCCATTTGCGTCGCGTACTGGTGATGATCGGATTTCTCGATCCGCAGAAGCCAAGGCACCTGATGACTCGCCTGCGTCGTCTTTATGGGCGCAGTGCGGTGAGTAAGTTGGAAATGAATATTCTGCGCGGCATTCTCACCGAGACGGAGAAGGCTGTGCGCGGAGAGCCTCACAAGCAGGGGAAATCTGATGTTTGAGCGCATGCGAGAAGATATCCAGAGCGTTTTTCACCGTGATCCGGCAGCGCGCAACGCGTTCGAAGTGGTCACGTGCTATCCGGGGTTGCATGCCGTCTGGTTGCACCGTGCTGCGCATTCCTTGTGGCGCTCGGGCTGGAAGTGGCCGGCGCGCGTGGTATCCAACTTTGGTCGCTGGATGACCGGGATCGAAATCCATCCGGGGGCGAAGATCGGCCGGCGTTTCTTCATCGACCACGGCATGGGTATCGTCATTGGTGAAACCGCCGAGATCGGTAATGACGTGACTCTCTACCAGGGTGTGACACTTGGCGGTACGAGTTGGAACAAGGGCAAACGTCACCCGACGTTAGAGGATGGTGTTGTCGTTGGGGCTGGCGCCAAGGTGCTTGGGCCGTTCACTGTTGGGGCGGGCGCCAAGATCGGTTCCAATGCTGTGGTGACCAAGGCGGTGCCGGCGGGCGCCACGGCTGTTGGCATTCCGGGCAAGATCATCGTCAAGTCCGATGACGAGCAGGAGGCCAAGCGTCAGGCCATGGCCGAGAAGATCGGCTTCGATGCTTATGGCGTCGGTCAGGACATGCCGGACCCCGTGGCGCGAGCCATCGGGCAGTTGCTCGATCACCTGCATGCCGTGGACGGTCGTCTCGAAGGTATGTGCAAGGCGCTGACGGCGCTTGGCAGTGACTACTGCGGCAAAGACCTGCCGACGCTGCGCGATGAAGACTTCGCAGATGTCTGCAAAGACCAGCAGCAGGGCGACAAACCAGCTGCGTGATGCATGAGGGGGGCGGCATTTGCTATGATGCCGCCTCTTTTTGCGGTCAATCCTGAGTAAATTAATAGGTCTTATAGTTGACTTAAATACTCGGGAATCGCATACTTCGCCGCAATTCAGTGATTCGTGGTAGAGCCATGCGACTGACCACCAAAGGCCGTTACGCCGTTACCGCCATGCTTGACCTGGCGCTGCACGCGCAGCACGGTCCCGTTTCCCTGGCCGACATCTCCGAGCGGCAGGGCATTTCCCTGTCCTATCTCGAACAGCTGTTCGCCAAGCTGCGCCGTGGCAGCCTGGTGTCCAGTGTACGTGGTCCGGGTGGCGGCTATCAGTTGTCGCGTGACATGCGTGGCATTCAGGTCGCTCAGGTGATCGATGCGGTCAACGAGTCCGTCGACGCCACTCGTTGCCAGGGGCAGGGTGACTGTCATGCCGGCGATACCTGTCTGACCCATCATCTCTGGTGCGATCTCAGTCAGCAGATTCACGAATTCCTCAGCGGCATCAGCCTGGCTGATCTGGTCGCGCGCCATGAGGTGCAGGAAGTCGCGTTGCGTCAGGATCAGCGTCGTTGCTCCGGCAGAGGCACTGCACCGCATTTGGATAAGATTGAAGCGTCTGCCATCGAGTGAGCAGGGCGTTTGCCTGATAGGAGAAAACCAATGAAATTGCCGATCTACCTCGATTATTCCGCTACTACGCCGGTCGATCCGCGCGTTGCGCAGAAGATGAGCGAGTGTCTGCTGGTCGACGGTAACTTCGGTAACCCGGCTTCGCGCTCTCACGTATTCGGCTGGAAGGCGGAAGAGGCTGTAGAGAATGCCCGTCGCCAGGTTGCCGAGCTGGTCAATGCCGATCCGCGCGAGATTGTCTGGACCAGTGGTGCTACCGAGTCCGACAACCTTGCCATCAAAGGTGTCGCGCACTTCTACAGCAGCAAGGGCAAGCACATCATTACCTCGAAGATCGAGCACAAAGCGGTGCTCGACACCACTCGCCAGCTCGAGCGCGAAGGTTTCGAGGTGACTTACCTGG
The DNA here is from genome assembly GCF_050473265.1 of Pseudomonas pichavaramensis. NCBI lineage: Bacteria > Pseudomonadati > Pseudomonadota > Gammaproteobacteria > Pseudomonadales > Pseudomonadaceae > Pseudomonas > Pseudomonas pichavaramensis. The sequence goes on from NZ_JBJKFJ010000016.1 coordinate 92,494, forward strand.
AGCCGGGTGAAGACGGCCTGATCACGCCTGCCATGGTTGAGGCCGTGCTGCGTGAGGACACCACGCTGGTCTCGCTGATGCACGTCAATAACGAAATCGGCACCATCAACGATATCGCGGCCATCGGTGAGCTGACCCGCTCGCGCGGTGTCCTGTTCCACGTTGATGCGGCGCAGTCCACCGGCAAGGTGGAAATCGATCTGGAGAAGATGAAGGTCGATCTGATGTCCTTCTCCGCGCACAAAACCTACGGCCCGAAAGGTGTCGGTGCCCTGTACGTACGCCGCAAGCCGCGTGTGCGTCTGGAAGCCCAGACCCATGGCGGTGGCCACGAGCGCGGCATGCGCTCCGGCACCCTGGCCACCCACCAGTGCGTCGGCATGGGCGAGGCCTTCCGTATCGCCAAGCAAGAGATGGCTGCTGAGAATCAACGTATCGCTGCCTTGCGTGACCGTTTCTACGGTCAGCTGGAGAGCATGGAAGAGCTGTACGTCAACGGCAGCTTGACTGCACGCGTGCCGCACAACCTGAACCTGAGCTTCAACTACGTCGAGGGTGAGTCGCTGATCATGGCGCTCAAGGATCTCGCCGTATCCTCCGGCTCGGCTTGTACCTCGGCTTCGCTGGAGCCGTCTTACGTGTTGCGTGCCCTGGGGCGTAACGACGAGTTGGCGCACAGTTCCATTCGTTTCACCTTCGGTCGTTTCACTACCGAAGAAGAGGTCGACTACGCCGCTGCCAAGGTCCGTGAGGCCGTGGACAAGCTGCGTGAGTTGTCGCCCCTGTGGGATATGTTCAAAGAAGGTGTCGACCTTTCCTCCGTGGAATGGGCAGCACACTGATAGCTGCCGAGGCGGTTCGCTTCAATCGAGGCGGCCGCCGGAGAGCGGCACCTGATGAGAGAGGAAGTACAACATGGCATACAGTGACAAGGTCATCGACCACTACGAAAACCCGCGCAACGTCGGCAAGCTGAATGCCGAGGATCCGGATGTCGGTACCGGCATGGTCGGCGCACCGGCTTGTGGCGATGTGATGCGCCTGCAGATCAAGGTCAGCGACAATGGTGTCATCGAAGACGCCAAGTTCAAGACCTACGGCTGTGGCTCGGCCATCGCCTCCAGTTCCCTCGCTACCGAGTGGATGAAGGGCAAGACGCTGGACGAAGCCGAAAGCATCAAGAACACCCAACTTGCTGAAGAGCTGGCGTTGCCGCCGGTCAAAATCCACTGCTCCGTTCTCGCTGAAGACGCCATCAAGGCGGCAGTACGCGATTACAAGCAGAAGAAAGGCTTGCTCTGATACGAGGTTTGCTATGGCCATCACCATGTCTGAAGCAGCTGCCCGTCACGTGCAACGTTCCATCGATGGGCGTGGCAAGGGCGAAGGCATTCGCCTCGGTGTGCGTACTACCGGTTGTTCCGGCCTGGCTTATGTTCTTGAGTTCGTTGATGAGCTGGCGGCAGAGGATCAGGTTTTCGAGAGTCATGGCGTCAAGGTGATCATCGATCCCAAGAGCCTGGTCTATCTCGACGGCACCGAATTGGACTTCGTCAAGGAAGGCCTCAACGAGGGCTTCAAGTTCAATAATCCCAACGTGCGTGGCGAGTGTGGCTGCGGCGAGAGCTTCAACGTTTGAGGCTCTCGCGTGGGTAATCCTTGTCATTTCGCCCTTTTCGACTTGCAGCCGAGCTTTCGTCTCGATCTGGAGCTGTTGGCGACTCGCTACCGTGAGCTGGCGCGCCAGGTTCATCCCGATCGATTCGCGGATGCCGGTGAACGTGAACAGCGCATGGCGCTGGAGCGCTCTGCCAGCCTCAACGAGGCCTATCAGGTTCTGAAAACACCGTCGCAGCGTGCGCGCTATCTTCTGGCCATGCGTGGCCCCGAGCTGCCGCTGGAAGTGACGGTGCAGGATCCTGACTTCCTGCTGCAGCAGATGCAGTTGCGCGAAGAGCTGGAAGAGCTGCAGGACGACGCCGACCTCGCCGGGGTGGCTACCTTCAAGCGTCGCCTCAAGTCGGCACAGGAGCAGCTCAACGAAAGCTTCGCAGCATGCTGGGACGATGATGCCCGGCGCGAGGAGGCTGAGCGCCTGATGCGTCGTATGCAGTTCCTCGACAAGCTCTCTCATGAAGTGCGCCAGCTAGAAGAGCGCCTCGACGATTAACCTGTGGATTGCTCCGGCAATCCGCCTGATGATTTCAAGAAGACCATGGCCTTACTGCAGATCGCCGAGCCAGGACAGAGCCCGCAACCGCACCAGCGCAGGCTGGCGGTGGGGATCGACCTGGGCACCACCAATTCGCTGGTCGCCGCTGTACGCAGCGGTCTGGCCGAGCCCCTGGCGGACGATGAGGGCAAAGTCATTCTGCCCTCTGCGGTGCGCTACCATCCGACGCGCATCGAGGTGGGTGAGTCTGCCAAATCGGCAGCCGCCAGCGACCCTCTGAACACCGTGTTGTCCGTCAAGCGTCTGATGGGGCGCGGCGTCGCCGACGTGCATCAACTCGGCGAGCAGTTGCCATACCGCTTTGCTGCGGGTGAGTCGCACATGCCCTTCATCGAGACGGTGCAGGGGGCGAAGAGCCCGGTCGAAATCTCGGCGGAAATTCTCAAGACCCTGCGCTTGCGTGCCGAGCAGGCTCTCGGTGGCGAACTGGTTGGCGCCGTGATCACCGTGCCGGCCTATTTCGATGACGCGCAGCGTCAGGCGACCAAGGATGCGGCGCGGTTCGCGGGGCTCAATGTTCTGCGGTTGCTCAACGAGCCAACGGCCGCAGCGGTTGCCTATGGCCTGGATCAGAAGGCCGAGGGCGTGGTCGCCATCTACGACCTGGGTGGCGGTACGTTCGATATTTCCATTCTGCGTTTGACTGGCGGCGTCTTCGAGGTGTTGGCCACTGGCGGTGACAGCGCGTTGGGCGGCGACGACTTCGACCATGCTCTGGCGGGTTGGATCATTCAGCAGGCGGGGCTGTCCAGTGACCTGGATCCAGCCACGCAGCGCAATCTGCTGCAGGCTGCCTGCGCCGCCAAGGAGGCGCTGACCGAGGCTGATGCGGTCGAGCTGAGTTTCGCGGACTGGCGTGGCTCGCTGTCGCGTGAGCAGTTCGAGGCGTTGATCGAGCCGATGGTGGCGCGCAGTCTCAAGGCCTGCCGCCGCGCGCTGCGTGACTCCGGTGTCGAACTGGAGGATGTCAGTGCGGTGGTGATGGTCGGTGGCTCGACTCGTGTGCCGAGGGTGCGTGAAGCGGTCGGTGAGCTGTTCGGCCGTACGCCGCTGACCAATATCGACCCGGATCAGGTGGTGGCCATCGGCGCCGCCATTCAGGCCGATACCCTGGCAGGCAATCAGCGCGCTGATGGCGAAGAGTTGTTGCTGCTCGACGTGATTCCGCTGTCGCTTGGTCTGGAGACCATGGGCGGCCTGATGGAGAAGCTGATTCCGCGTAACACCACCATTCCGGTGGCGCGGGCGCAGGACTTCACCACCTATAAAGATGGCCAGACGGCCATGATGATCCATGTGTTGCAGGGTGAGCGCGAGTTGATCGCCGATTGCCGTTCGCTGGCTCGCTTCGAGCTGCGTGGTATTCCGCCGATGGTGGCGGGGGCGGCGAAGATCCGCGTGACCTTCCAGGTCGACGCCGATGGCCTGCTCAGCGTTGCTGCGCGTGAGCTTGGCTCCGGTGTCGAGGCGAGCATTCAGGTCAAGCCTTCCTACGGCCTGACCGATGGCGAAATCGCGCGCATGCTGCAGGATTCTTTCCATAACGCCGGCGATGACAAGGCCGCGCGTGCGCTGCGTGAGCAGCAGGTCGATGCCCAGCGCCTGATCGAGGCTGTAGAAGCTGCGCTGCAGGCCGATGGAGAGCGCCTGCTGGATGCTGAAGAGCGCGAAGTCATCGAGCTGCAGGTGCAAGAACTGCGCGAGTTGCTCGCCGGTAGCGATGGCGTGGCCATCGACAAGCAAACCAAGCGTCTGTCGCAAGTGACGGATGCGTTCGCGGCGCGGCGCCTGGATTCAACGGTAAAAGCCGCGCTGGCTGGGCGCAATTTGAATGAGATCGAGGAATAACAGATGCCGCAGGTGATTTTTCTGCCCCATGAACGGTTCTGCCCGGATGGCCTGGTGGTAGAGGCCGAGCCTGGCATCTCCATTCTCGAGTTGGCGCATGAGCACCATATCGAGATGGAAAGCGCCTGTGGCGGCGTCTGCGCCTGCACCACCTGTCATTGCATCGTGCGCGAGGGGTTCGACTCGCTGAACGAGGCTGACGAGCTGGAAGAAGACTATCTGGACAAAGCCTGGGGGCTCGAAGCGCAGTCGCGTCTGGCTTGTCAGGCTATCGTCGGTGAAGAAGACCTCACCGTCGAAATCCCGAAATATTCGCTGAACCACGCGGCCGAAGCGCCGCATTGACCCAGGAAGCATCGTCATGAGTCTGAAATGGGTTGATGTGCTGGATATCGCCATCGAGCTGAGCGAACAGAAGCCGGATGTCGATCCGCGCTACGTGAATTTCGTCGATCTGCATCGCTGGGTCGTGGAGCTACCGCAGTTCTCCGACGATCCGCAGCGTGGCGGCGAGAAAGTGCTGGAAGCCATTCAGGCGGCCTGGATCGAAGAGGCCGACTGAGTCACGGGCTAACTGCGCAGTCTCAGGCGTCTGCCAACTGCGTGGCGCAATCTCGTAGCTTTTACTTGCAGCTGGAGGCGAGTCGCCTGTGGCTGCTATCTCAGAACCCGCGTATAATTCGCGGGTTTAATTTTTCGCTTTAACCCTAAAAGTTTCTGGAGCTTCACATGGCCGTTCAACGTACTTTCTCCATCATCAAGCCTGACGCCGTTGCCAAGAACGTCATCGGTGAGATCACTTCCCGTTTCGAAAAGGCCGGCCTGCGCGTTGTGGCTTCGAAGATGGTGCAACTGTCCGAGCGTGAAGCCGCCGGTTTCTACGCCGAGCACAGCGAGCGTGGCTTCTTCAAGGATCTGGTTGCTTTCATGACTTCCGGTCCGGTCATCGTTCAGGTTCTGGAAGGCGAAAACGCCGTTCTGGCCAACCGTGAGCTGATGGGCGCTACCAACCCGAAAGAAGCGGCTGCCGGCACCATCCGCGCTGATTTCGCCGTTTCCATCGACGAAAACGCTGTTCACGGTTCGGACTCCGAGGCTTCCGCTGCTCGCGAAATCGCCTACTTCTTCTCCGCTACCGAGCTGTGCGCTCGCATCCGCTAATCAATAGCGCATGCAAGCGAGGGTGAAGCCATGACCAATACCACCGGCAAGATCAACCTGCTGGGTCTGACCCAGTCGGAGATGGAGCAGTTCTTCGAGTCCATTGGCGAGAAGCGCTTTCGTGCCGGCCAGGTAATGAAGTGGATTCACCACTTTGGCGTCGATGATTTCGCCGCCATGACCAATGTCGGCAAGGCCTTGCGCGAAAAGCTCGAGGCTTCTGCCGAGATTCGCGGCCCGGAAGTGGTCAGCGAAAATATTTCCGCCGATGGCACGCGCAAGTGGGTCGTGCGTGTGGCGTCGGGCAGCTGCGTGGAGACCGTGTACATCCCGCAGAACGGCCGCGGCACCCTGTGTGTGTCGTCGCAGGCCGGTTGTGCGCTGGATTGCAGCTTCTGCTCCACTGGCAAACAAGGTTTCAACAGCGACCTGACCAGCGCCGAGATCATCGGCCAGGTGTGGATCGCCAACAAATCCTTCGGCAGCGTGCCGGCCAAGATCGACCGCGCCATCACCAACGTGGTGATGATGGGTATGGGCGAACCGCTGCTGAACTTCGACAACGTCGTGTCGGCCATGCAGATCATGATGGACGACCTCGGCTACGGCATCTCCAAGCGCAAGGTGACCCTGTCCACCTCCGGCGTGGTGCCAATGATCGACAAGCTGGCCGAAGTCATCGATGTGTCGCTGGCCCTGTCGCTGCACGCGCCGAACGATGAGCTGCGTAATCAGCTGGTGCCGATCAACAAGAAATACCCGCTGGAGATGCTGCTGGCTGCGTGCAAGCGCTATATCTCCAAACTCGGCGAAAAACGCGTGCTGACCATCGAGTACACGCTGCTCAAGGGCGTCAACGATCAGCCCGAGCACGCTGAGCAGATGATTGCACTTCTTGCCGATGTCCCTTGCAAGATCAATCTGATTCCGTTTAATCCTTTCCCTCATTCGGGCTACGAGCGGCCGAGCAATAACGCCATTCGCCGCTTCCAGGACCTGTTGCACAAGGCCGGCCATAACGTCACGGTACGTACTACCCGTGGTGACGATATCGATGCTGCCTGCGGCCAGCTGGTTGGCCAGGTCATGGATCGTACTCGGCGCAGCGAGCGTTACATCGCCGTGCGTCAGCTTGGCAGCGAGGCTCAAGAGCCGCGCACTGCCACCAATCGAAATTGAAGAGAGGATGCCTATGACCTTGCGCCCTGCGCTGTTGTTGCTCGTTGTCAGTCTGCTCGGTGGTTGCGTGACCACTGGCGACGTGGACCCCATGCGTACGGCGAAAGGACGTGAGCAGGCGCGCGCAGCCTATGTACAGTTGGGCGTTGCCTATATTCAGCAGGGCGACACACAGCTTGCCAAGGTGCCGCTGAAGAACGCACTGGAGATCGACCCTTCCGATGCCGACGCTCACGCGGCGCTGGCCATGGCATTCCAGTTGGAAATGGAGCCCAGGCTGGCGGATGAACATTATCGCAAGGCGCTGTCTCAGCGACCGTCGGATGCTCGACTGCTGAACAACTACGGTGGCTTCCTGTTCGAGCAGAAGCGTTACCAGGACGCCATGGATACCTACCTCAAGGCGACCGAAGACAACCTCTACCCGGAGCGTTCCCGCGTCTTCGAAAACCTGGGGTTGACCGCTTTGCAATTGGGGCAGCGTGAGCAAGCCAAGGAATATTTTCAGCGTTCGTTGCGCCTGAGCAGCCGCCAGCCGCGCGCACTTCTGGAAATGGCCTCGCTGCTCTTCGAGGACAGAGAATATGTGCCGGCGCGTCGTTACTACGACGCCTACAGCGAAATGGCGCCGCAGAATGCGCGCAGCCTGCTGCTCGGTGCTCGTCTGGCCGAGGTGTTCGAGGACCGCGACCGCGCCGCCAGCCTCGGTTTGCAGTTGCGACGTCTGTACCCGGCTTCTCAGGAATATAAGCAGTATCAGTCGGGGCAACGATGAACGCGGCACATAACGAAGTGACTCAGCCGATGTCGAGCAACCCAGGCGAAGCCCTGCGCCAAGCCCGTGAGATGAAGGGCTGGAGCGTGGTCGAGGTCGCCACCCAGCTCAACCTCACGCAGCAGCGTCTCAGCCAGATCGAAGAGGGCGCCTTCGACAAGTTGCCCGGTACCACCTTTGCCCGTGGTTACATTCGTGCCTACGCCAAGTTGCTGGACCTCGACCAGAACCGTTTGGTCCTGGAGTTCGATCAATTCACCGGTACCGATGCCACTGGCAGCAATGTGCATGCGCTGGGGCGTATCGAGGAGCCTGTGCGTTATTCGCAGAGCATCCTGCGTCTGGTGAGTTTTCTGTTGCTGTTGGCGTTGATCGGCGCGGGCTTTCTCTGGTGGCAGGATCAGGGACGTCCCGGTGCCAATCTGGCTGATCTCGGCCTCGAGCACGTAGAGGTAGAGGGTGCCGATGGCACCACCCAGGTTCATTCGCTTGCCGAGCCGGAAGATCAGGCCGTCATCGTCGCTCAGGGCAATGATGAAAGCAGCCCGCTGCTGTTGCCGGTCGAGCCGGGCGACGAGCCTGAAAACGCAGGAACAAGTGAGCAGCCTGCCGATGACAATGTTTCGGCGCAGGACACACTCTCAGCCGCTGATACCGAGACTCCGGCTGCCCCGGTTACTGACGAGACGATAGAAGAGGCTCCTGCAGCCGAAGCGGCAGAACAGACCGCGGCCGCTACAGCTGTTCCCGCCGGCCAGGGCGCTCTCAACGTACGTTTCACCGACGACTGCTGGACTCAGGTCACCGATGCCGATGGCAAGGTGCTGGTCAGCGCGCTCAAGCGCAGTGGTGAACGCATCGAACTGACCGGCAAGGCTCCGATGGAACTGCGTTTGGGCTTCGCCCGTGGCGCTCAGGTTACCTACAACGGCGAAAGCGTGGACGTTGCGCCGCATATGACCGGCGAGACCGCGCGCCTGAAACTGGGGTTGTAAAGCATGCATTGCGAATCGCCGATCAAGCGCCGTCAGTCGCGCAAGATCTGGGTTGGCTCGGTACCGGTGGGCGGTGATGCGCCGATCGCCGTACAGAGCATGACCAATACCGACACCAACGACGTGGCCGCCACCGTGGCGCAGATCCGTCGTCTGGAAGATGCCGGCGCCGACATCGTGCGCGTGTCCGTGCCGGACATGGACGCTGCCGAGGCCTTCGGTCGGATCAAACAGCAGGTACGCGTACCGCTGGTGGCCGATATCCACTTCGACTATCAAATCGCCCTGCGCGTGGCCGAGCTGGGCGTCGACTGCCTGCGTATCAACCCCGGCAATATCGGTCGTGAAGACCGTGTGCGTGCCGTGGTCGAAGCCGCGCGCGAGCGCAATATCCCGATCCGCATCGGCGTCAACGCCGGTTCGCTGGAGAAGGACCTGCAGAAGAAATACGGCGAGCCGACCCCCGAGGCGCTGGTAGAATCCGCCCTGCGCCATGTCGAGCACCTCGACCGCCTGAACTTCCCCGACTTCAAGGTCAGCGTGAAGGCCTCCGACGTGTTCATGGCCGTCGAAGCCTATCGCCTGCTGGCCAAGCAGATCGAACAGCCGCTGCACTTAGGGATAACCGAAGCCGGTGGTCTGCGTTCCGGTACCGTCAAATCGGCGGTCGGTCTGGGCATGCTGCTGGCCGATGGCATCGGCGACACCATCCGCATTTCGCTCGCCGCAGATCCGGTGGAAGAGATCAAGGTCGGTTTCGACATCCTCAAGTCCCTGCGTCTGCGCTCGCGTGGCATCAACTTCATCGCCTGCCCGAGTTGCTCGCGGCAGAACTTCGATGTGGTCAAGACCATGAACGAGCTGGAAACCCGCGTCGAAGACCTGCTGGTACCGCTGGATGTGGCGGTGATCGGCTGTGTGGTCAACGGCCCCGGCGAAGCCAAGGAGGCTCATATCGGCCTGACTGGCGGTAGCCCGAACAACCTGGTTTACATCGATGGCAAACCGGCCTCGAAGCTGACCAATGAAAATCTGGTGGATGAGCTGGAGAAGCTCATTCGCGACAAGGCGGCCGAGAAGGTCGCCGCCGATGCTGCCGTGATCGTGCGCGGCTGATCCGTGCGTAAGGAATACAATTGAGCAAGTCCCTGCAAGCCATTCGTGGCATGAACGATATCCTGCCAGAGCAGACGCCTGCCTGGCGTTATCTGGAAACTACCCTGGTCGACCTGCTCGACGGCTACGGCTACAAGGAAATCCGCCTGCCCATCGTCGAGTACACCGAGCTGTTTGCCCGTGGTATCGGCGAAGGTACCGACGTGGTCGACAAGGAAATGTACACCTTCCGTGACCGCAACGAAGAGTCGCTGACCCTGCGCCCTGAAGGCACCGCCGGTTGCGTGCGCGCCGTGCTCGAGCATGGTCTGAGCGGTGGTGGTCAGGTGCAGAAATTGTGGTACGCCGGCCCCATGTTCCGCTACGAGAAACCGCAGAAAGGCCGTTACCGCCAGTTTCATCAGGTGGGGGTGGAAGCCTTCAATCTGCCGGGCCCGGATGTCGATGCCGAGCTGATCGTACTCACTTGGCGCCTGTGGAAGAAGCTCGGTCTGGCCGATGCCGTGACCCTGCAGCTCAACAGCCTGGGTTCCAGCGAGGCGCGCGCGGCCTACCGTGACGCGCTGGTGGCCTATCTGCAAGAGCGTTTCGAGCAACTGGACGAAGACAGTCAGCGCCGTCTGACCACCAACCCGTTGCGCATCCTCGACAGCAAGAATGAGGCGACCCAGGCCGTTCTCGTCGGCGCCCCGACCCTTGGCGATTACCTCGATGAGGAGTCGCGCCTGCACTTCGAAGGTGTGCGTGCCCGTCTGGACGCCGCCGGCATCCGTTACGAGATCAACCACAAGTTGGTGCGTGGTCTGGATTACTACAACCGCACCGTGTTCGAGTGGGTCACCGACAAGCTCGGTGCCCAGGGCACCGTGTGTGCCGGCGGTCGTTACGACGGCCTGGTTTCCCAGCTGGGCGGTAAGGCCACGCCGGGGGTTGGCTTCGCCATGGGCGTCGAGCGCCTGGTGTTGCTGCTGGAAACCCTCGAGCTGCTGCCGGCCGAGCTCAACCGCGCCGCCGACGTATATGTCTGCGCCTTTGGCGAGGCAGCGGAGCTGGCGGCGTTGACGCTGGTCGAGCGTTTGCGCGACGAATTGCCGGGGCATCGTCTGCTACTCAACAGTGGCGGTGGCAGCTTCAAGAGCCAGTTCAAGAAGGCCGACAAGAGCGGTGCGCGTTACGCACTGATTCTCGGTGAGGACGAACTGGCCAAACGCGTGGTAGGTTGCAAGCCGCTGCGCGACGACAGTGAACAACAAAGCGTTGCCTGGGATGCTCTGGCCGAGCATCTGGCTGCCTGCCAGCAACAGGCCTGAGCAGGCTCTCGATTAGGAGTACGGGGTTAGACATGCAGACCGAAGACGAACAGATCGCGCAACTGAAGGATTGGTGGGATCGCAACGGCAAGCCTTTACTGGCCGGTGGCGTGCTTGCGTTGGTGGCGGTATTCGGCTGGCAGGGCTGGCAGAAATACCAGACCAATCAGGCTCAGGGCGCATCCGCTCTGTATCAGCAACTGCTGGAAACCGCCCTCGATCCTGCGGGCAAGCCCGATGCCGCCAAGGTAGCGGAGCTGTCCGGTAAGCTCGACAGCGAGTTTGGCGGTAGCCATTACGCCCAGTACGGCAGCCTGTTCGTCGCCAAGGTTGCGGTCGAGGCCGATCGTCTCGACGATGCGGCCGCTGCTCTGCAAGGCGTGCTGGACAAACCCGCCGATGCAACTCTGGATGAACTGGCGCGTCAGCGTCTGGCCCGGGTTCTGGCTGCTCAGGACAAGGCCGACGAGGCGCTGAAGCTGCTTGATGCCAAGGTCGAGGATGCTTTCTTGGCCAGCCGAGAGGAGCTCAAGGGCGATCTGCTGGTGCAGTTGGGCCGTAGCGACGATGCCCACGCCGCCTATCAGAAGGCCAAGGATGCACTGGCCGAGGACGCCGCCGTTGGCGGTCTGCAGATGAAGCTGGACGACCTGGCAAAAGGGGATGCGTGACGTGATGCGTTGGAAGAATGCCGCACTGCTGGCTCTGGCCGTTCTGGCTGTGGGTTGCAGCAGCAATAGCAAGAAGGAACTGCCGCCCGCCGAGCTGACCAAGTTCGACGAAGAAGTCGAGCTGCGTACCGAATGGAGTCGCTCCATCGGTGACGGCCAGGGTGAAACCTTCAACATGCTGGTGCCTGCTATCGATGGCGACGTGATCTACGCCGCCGACGTTGAAGGCCTGGTCGTGGCGATGGACCGTACCAGCGGCAAGGTCATCTGGCGCAAGAAACTCGATATCCCCGTTTCCGGCGCTATCGGTGCTGAGTACGGTCAGGTATTGCTGGGCACGCTGAAGGGCGAGGTGATCGCCCTGGACTCCAGCAATGGTGACGAGCAGTGGCGTTCGCGGGTGACCAGCGAAGTGCTGGCCGCCCCGGCGAGCAACGGCGATATCGTCGTTGTGCAGACTCAGGACGACCGTCTGATCGCTTTCGATGCCAGCACGGGTAACCAGCGCTGGATCGTCGAGAACACTCCGGCCGTACTGACCCTGCGCGGCACGGGGGCACCGCTGGTGACCAACCGTCTGGTGGTCGCTGGTCTGTCCAGTGGCAAGGTGGTGGCGGTCGATGCTCAGCGTGGTCTGCCGGTCTGGGAACAGCGTGTGGCTATCCCGCAAGGCCGTTCCGAGCTGGAGCGCGTGGTGGACATCGACGGCGGTCTGCTGCTGTCCGGTGGCACTGTGTATGCGGTGAGCTACCAGGGCCGTGTCGCCGCGATGGACCTGGAGTCCGGTCGCGTGCTCTGGCAACGCGAGGCATCCAGCTCGGTCGGTGTCGCCCAGGGCTTTGGCAACGTATACGTCAGCCAGGCCAGCGGTACTGTCGAAGGCATCGATGAGCGCAGCGCTTCGGCACTGTGGAACAACGATTCTCTGGCGCGTCGCGAGCTGTCGGCACCGCAGGTGTTCTCCAGTTACGTTGCGGTGGGCGATCTCGAAGGCTATCTGCACCTGCTGAGTCAGGTCGATGGTCGTTTCGTCGGGCGTACCCGCATCGATAGCGATGGTCTGCGCACGCGTCCGCTGGTGGTGGGCGACTGGCTGTATGTCTATGGCAACAGCGGCAAGCTGGTGGCATTGACCATCAAGTGACCGACTATGCTGCATCCAGGCGTTAGGCCAGATGCAGCAGCACGAAAGATTCCGGCCGCTGCCCGTGCAGCGGCCTTTGTATTTTCTGAAATAACGTAGTGGAGAGCCTGATGGTTCCCGTAATTGCCCTGGTGGGCCGGCCGAACGTCGGCAAATCCACATTGTTCAACCGCCTGACCCGCAGCCGCGACGCCATCGTCGGCGACCTGTCCGGTCTGACCCGCGACCGCCAGTACGGCGAGGCCAAATGGCAGGGGCGTACCTATATCGTGGTCGACACCGGCGGTATCTCCGGTGACGAGGAAGGTATCGACGCGAAGATGGCCGAGCAGTCCCTGCAGGCCATCGAAGAAGCCGATGCCGTGCTGTTCCTGGTGGATGCGCGCGCCGGCATGACCGCTTCCGACCAGATGATCGGTGAGCACCTGCGTCGCCGTAACAAGCAGAGCTTCCTGGTGGTGAACAAGGTCGACAACCTCGACGTTGACCTGGCCCGCGCCGAGTTCAGCCCGATGGGCCTGGGCGAGCCGCTGGCGATTGCCGGTGCCCATGGCCGCGGCATCACCCAGATGCTCGAAGTGGTACTGGGCAGCTTCCCCAAGGATGCCGGCGAGCCGGAAGAGGGCGACGAGGAAGAGGAAGAAGTGCTCGAAGGCCAGGAGGCCAAGCGCATCCCCGGCCCGAGCGAGAAGGACGGCATCAAGCTGGCCATCATCGGTCGCCCCAACGTCGGCAAGTCGACCCTGGTCAACCGCATGCTCGGCGAAGAGCGGGTGATCGTCTATGACCAGGCCGGTACCACCCGCGACAGCATCTACATCCCGTTCGAGCGGGACGACGAGAAGTACACCCTGATCGACACCGCCGGTGTGCGCCGCCGCGGCAAGATCTTCGAGGCGGTGGAAAAGTTCTCGGTGGTCAAGACCCTGCAGGCCATCCAGGACTCCAACGTCGTGGTGTTCGTCATGGACGCCCGCGAAGGCGTGGTCGACCATGACCTCAACCTGCTCGGCTTCGTGCTGGAAAGCGGCCGCGCGCTGGTCATCGCCCTGAACAAGTGGGACGGCATGGACCAGGGCCAGAAGGACTATGTGAAGACCGAGCTGGAGCGCCGGCTGTTCTTCGTCGACTTCGCCGACATCCACTTCATCTCCGCCCTGCACGGCACCGGCGTCGGTCACCTGTACAAGTCGGTACAGGCCTCGTTCCAGTCGGCCATCACCCGCTGGCCGACCAGCCGCCTGACGCAGATCCTCGAAGACGCCGTCAGCGACCATGCGCCGCCCCTGGTCAACGGTCGCCGCATCAAGCTGCGCTACGCCCACCTCGGTGGCGCCAACCCGCCGCGTATCGTCATTCACGGCAACCAGGTCGACGCCGTACCGCGTGCCTACAGCCGTTACCTGGAGAACACCTTCCGCCGCGTGCTGAAGCTGGTCGGTACGCCGATCCGCATCGAGTACAAGGGCGGTGAGAACCCGTACGAAGGCAACAAGAACAAGCTCACCGACCGCCAGGTGAACAAGAAGCGCCGCCTGATGAGCCACCACAAGAAGGCCGAGAAGAAGCGCAAGGACAAGCGCAAGTAAGCGCTGTTCTGCCGTGTGCACCGCGCAGGCGGTGTGCACGGCATAAGCTTGTTCCAGCTTTTCATGACGGCAGCGGGTGCCGTCTGCCTGGCCCTTCGGCTATCCTCGCGGCTTGCCTTGTTTCTGCCAGGAAGTCGCGATGCTCGTCAGCAAGCTGCCCAACGTCGGCACCACCATCTTCACCCGCATGTCCCAGTTGGCCACCGAACTCGGTGCGCTCAACCTGTCCCAGGGTTTCCCCGATTTCGACGGTCCGCAGGCGCTGCGTGAAGCGGTGGCGCGGCACGTGCTGGAAGGGCGCAACCAGTATTCACCGATGACCGGCCTGCCGGCGCTGCGCCAGCAGGTGGCGGCGAAGATTGCCCGCAGCTACGGCGTGCAGCGCGACGCCGACAGCGAAATCACCATCACCCCCGGTGCCACCGAAGCGATCTTCTGCGCGGTGCAGGCGCTGATTCGCCCTGGTGACGAGGCGATTGTCTTCGACCCCTGCTACGACAGCTACGAGCCCTCGGTGGAGCTGGCCGGCGGGCGCTGCGTGCACGTGCCGCTGGCCCTGCCGGACTTTGCCGTGGACTGGCAGCGCCTGGCGGACGCGATCACCCCGCGTACCCGGCTGATCTTCATCAACTCGCCGCACAACCCCAGCGGCGCGCTGCTCTCGCGCAGTGATCTGGACCAGCTCGCCGCGCTGATCCGCGAGCGCGATATCTACGTGATCAGCGATGAGGTCTACGAGCACCTGGTCTTCGACGGCGTGCAGCACGCCAGCGTGCTGGCTCATGACGAGCTGTACGCGCGTGCCTTCGTGGTCAGCTCGTTCGGCAAGACCTACCACGTCACCGGCTGGAAGACCGGCTACGTGGTGGCGCCGCCGGCGCTGACCGGCGAGCTGCGCAAGATTCACCAGTACGTCAACTTCTGCGGCGTGACCCCGCTGCAGTTCGGCCTGGCCGACTTCATGGCCGCGCACCCGGAGCATGTCGAGGAGCTGCCGGCTTTCTATCAGGCCAAGCGCGACCTGTTCTGTGATCTGCTGGCGGGCTCGCGCTTCAGCTTCACCCGCGCGCCGGGCACCTACTTCCAGCTGGCCGACTACTCGGCGATCCGTCCCGATCTCGATGATGTGGCCATGGCCGAGTGGCTGACCCGCGAGCATGGCGTGGCGGCGATTCCTGTGTCGGTGTTCTATCAGAGCGCGCCGCAGGACATGCGCCTGGTACGCTTCTGCTTCGCCAAACGTGAAGAGACGCTGCGCCAGGCGGCTGAGAAGCTCTGCGCGGTATAAGGACGGATGGGGCGGGCACAACCCGCCCGTGACGAGTTGGCGGGGTTACCCGCCCTACGGCAAGCGAGGCCCCGATGAGCAACAAACCCGATCTCGAACTGGCGCTGATCCAGAGCGAACTGGACTGGCACGACCCGGCCGCCAACCACCGGCGTTTCGCCGGGCTGATCGAACAGGCAGCAGGCGCCGACCTGATCGTGCTGCCGGAGATGTTCACCACCGGCTTCTCGATGAACTCGGCGGAGCTGGCCGAGGAAGAGAACGGCCCGAGCACCGAGTGGCTGCGCGAGCAGGCGCAGCGCAGCGGTGCGGTGGTGACCGGCAGCCTGATCATCCGCGCCGGCGACGGCAGCTACCGCAACCGCCTGCTCTGGGCGCGCCCGGATGGCAGCCTGGCGCATTACGACAAGCGCCATCTGTTCCGCATGGCCGGCGAGCACAAGCACTACAGCGCAGGCGACGAGCAGGTACTGCTGGAACTCAAGGGCTGGCAGGTGCGCCCGCTGATCTGCTACGACCTGCGCTTCCCGGTGTGGAGCCGCGACCCGGCGAGTACCGATCTGCTGATTTACACCGCCAACTGGCCAGCGGCGCGGGCGGCGCACTGGAACCGCCTGCTGCCGGCCAGAGCTATCGAGAATCTATGTTATGTCGCGGCTGTGAACCGTATCGGCGAGGACGGCAAGGGCCACGGTTATACTGGCGACTCGCAGATTCTGGATTTCCAGGGCGAGTCGTTGTTACGCGCCGAGGCCGGAGCAGGCGTGTTCCGTCAGTGCCTGGCCGCCGCGCCGTTGATGGCTTATCGCGAGCGATTCCCTGCGTATCTGGATGCAGACACTTTCACCCTTAGTTGAATCAGGAAACCACCATGGACGGTCAGAGCCAAAACCCATTTCAGACGCCTCACGCCGAGTTGAGCGAAGTCAGCCACGATTACCCGCTATACAGTCTGGCCGGTGTGGGGTTGGCGACATTCATTGGCACGCCTCTGGCCGGTGCCTGGCTGCTCGCGCACAACCTTCAGTTACTGGGTAAGGCTGATCGTGTGGCGATGACCTGGGGTGTCTCCGTTGCGCTGCTTTTCGTGACCCTGGTACTGGCTTTCGTCCTGCCCGAGGAGGTGCCTGCCCTGCCATTCGCCATCGCTCAGCTGTTCGCGATGATGGCGCTGTCCAAGCATCTGATCGAAACGGATATCAAGCGACATGCCGCGGCGGGTGGGCGATTTCTGTCCAACTGGCGTGCGGCGGGGATTGGCCTGCTGTTCACGCTGGGCATGGTCGCCCTGATGTTTGCCGTGGTGATGATTCTGGGTATCTGATGCAGGCAGAGCCGGGCCGCAGCCCGGCGCTCTAGGCCTATGCCTGCAGGGTGTCCATGTCGATCACGAAGCGGTATTTCACGTCGCTCTTGAGCATGCGTTCGTAAGCCTCGTTGATCGATTGCATGGGGATCATCTCGATATCCGAAACGATGTTGTGCTCGGCGCAGAAGTCGAGCATTTCCTGGGTCTCGGCGATGCCGCCGATCAGCGAGCCGGCCAGCCGGCGGCGTTTGAAGATCAGGCCGAATACGTCGGGCGACGGGTGCGGCGAGTCCGGGGCGCCGACCAGGGTCATGGTGGCATCACGCTTGAGCAGGTTGAGGAAGGGGTTGAGGTCGTGTGGGGCGGCCACGGTATTGAGGATGAAGTCGAAGCTGTTGGCATGCGCGGCCATTTCCTCGGCATTCTTCGACACCACCACTTCACTGGCGCCGAGGCGCAGGGCGTCTTCGCGCTTGTTTGGCGAGGTGGTGAACAGCACCACGTGTGCGCCCATCGCGGCAGCGATCTTCACGCCCATATGACCCAGCCCGCCGAGGCCGACGATACCGACTTTCTGTCCCGGACCGACCTTCCACTGGCGTAGCGGCGAGTAGGTGGTGATACCGGCGCACAGCAGCGGCGCCACCGCCGCCAGGTTGTCGCTGTGGCGGATATGCAGGACGAAATGCTGATCGACGACGACGTGTTTCGAGTAGCCGCCGAAGGTATTGGCGCCACCGAATACCGGGCCGTTGTAGGTGCCGGTGAAACCGCTCTCGCAGAATTGCTCCAGGTCTTCCTTGCAGGAACTGCACCGGCGGCAGCTGTCGACCATGCAGCCGACCCCGGCCAGTTCACCGACCTTGAACGTGCTGACATTGCTGCCCACGGCAGTCACGCGTCCGACGATCTCGTGTCCCGGCACCGACGGATACAGGGTGTTCTTCCAATCGTTACGCGCAGTGTGCAAATCGGAGTGGCAGACGCCGCAATAGAGGATATCGATGGCCACATCGTCCGGGCCAACGGCGCGCCGCTCGATGACGTGTGGCGCCAGTGGCGATTGTGCATTCTGCGCGGCGTAGGCGAGGGTGGTGCTCATGAAGTTCTCCTTGATGATGCAAACGGACAAGGGGAAAGACTAGAGCATGGTGTTGATGGCGCGATTGCTCGATCCTGTTACATCACTGCCCATAAGTGCCTGGTGGTGGGGCTGATTAGGCGCAGCAGAAACGACGAAGGGGCGCCGTGGCGCCCCTTCGTTCTGCTGCCAGCGAGAGTCAGGCGGCTTCGGTTTTCACCTCGGCCTGCTTGATGGCGCGGTTCAGCGCGCTGAACAGGGCGCGGAAGCTGGCAGTGGTGATGTTCTCGTCGATACCGATACCGTGCAGCGGACGCTGACCGTCCAGACGGATCTCGATGTAGCAGGCGGCCTTGGCATTGGCGCCGGCACCGATGGCGTGCTCGTGGTAGTCCATGATCTCCACGGCTACCGGCAGGCTCGATACCAGGGCTTCCAGCGGGCCTTTGCCGGCGCCATTCCAGCGCTGCTCCTGGCCATCGACCTCGACCTTGATCTCGACACTGCTGTCACCATTCTCTTCCTGCAGGCGGTGGCCCTTGAGTTCGTAGGGCGCCTTGGCCTGCAGATACTCGCTGTCGAGCAGCTTGTGGATCTGCGAGGCAGTCATCTCCAGACCGAGACGATCGGTTTCACGCTGCACCACCTGGCTGAACTCGATCTGCATGCGGCGCGGCAGGTTGATGCCGTACTCCTGTTCGAGCAGGAAGGTGATGCCGCCCTTGCCGGACTGGCTGTTGACGCGGATCACCGCCTCGTAATCGCGGCCGATGTCAGCCGGGTCGATCGGCAGGTACGGCACTTCCCACACGGCTTCCGGGTCCTGCTGGGCGAAGCCCTTGCGGATCGCATCCTGGTGCGAGCCGGAGAAGGCGGTGTGCACCAGATCGCCGACGTAGGGGTGGCGCGGGTGTACCGGAATTTGGTTGCAGTCTTCGACCACCTTGCGTACCGCATCGATGTCGGAGAAATCCAGCTCTGGGTTGACGCCCTGGGTGTAGAGGTTCAACGCCAGGGTTACCAGGCAGACGTTACCGGTGCGTTCGCCATTGCCGAACAGGCAGCCTTCAACGCGATCGGCGCCGGCCATCACGGCCAGTTCCGAGGCGGCCACACCGGTGCCACGGTCGTTGTGGGTGTGCACGCTGATCAACACGCTGTCGCGGCGGTCGACGTGACGGCCGAACCATTCGATCTGGTCGGCGTAGTTGTTCGGCGTGGCGCATTCGATGGTGGCCGGCAGGTTGAGGATCAGCTTGTTCGCCGGGGTCGGCTGGAACACGCCAATCACTGCGTTGCACACCTCGACGGCGAAGTCGATTTCGGTGCTGCTGAACACTTCCGGCGAGTATTCGAAGCCCCACTGGGTTTCCGGTGCGGCATCGGCCAGGCGTTTGATGGTGCTACCGGCTGCGATCGCGATGGCCTTCACGCCAGCCTTGTCCTGGTTGAAGACGATCTTGCGGAAGCTCGGCGCGCAGGCGTTGTAGTAGTGGACGATGGCCTTCTTGGCGCCTTTCAGCGACTCGAAGGTGCGCTCGATAAGGTCGTCACGGGCCTGGGTCAGCACCTGAATGGTGACGTCATCGGGGATGTGGCCGCCTTCGATCAGTTCGCGGACGAAGTCGAAGTCGGTCTGCGAGGCGGACGGGAAGCCCACTTCGATTTCCTTCAGGCCCACGGCGACCAGGCACTTGAAGAAGCGCATCTTCTTCTCGGCATCCATCGGTTCGATCAGCGACTGGTTGCCGTCACGCAGGTCGGTGGACAGCCAGATCGGCGCCTTGTCGATGATCTTGTCCGGCCAGGTGCGATCCGGGATCTGGATCTGGGTAAAGGGACGGTACTTCTGCGACGGGTCTTTGAGCATGCTCATGAATCAATCCTGAAAGCGAGGGCCGATGTGGCCGTGCTG
Organism: Pseudomonas pichavaramensis; assembly: GCF_050473265.1. Lineage (NCBI taxonomy): Bacteria > Pseudomonadati > Pseudomonadota > Gammaproteobacteria > Pseudomonadales > Pseudomonadaceae > Pseudomonas > Pseudomonas pichavaramensis. The sequence goes on from NZ_JBJKFJ010000016.1 coordinate 112,108, forward strand.
AAAAATGAAAAAGAGATTAAACAGAGAGATTCGGGGTCGGCAGACCCTAGCGCAGTCGTTGGGCGACCAGGCAGAGATTGGCGTGTTGCCGAAGGATGATGAGGGTCTGCGAGATGTTCATGAAGCCAACCCTAACCATTGGGGGTAAAGCTGGCAAGCGTGTCGAAAAAATTGGTGGAAAAACGCGTATAGGGTCGCTGGGTGGTTTTTTATTGCGGCTAAATTCTTCTCGGTGGAGTTTGATTGCGCATCTCTGTTGCGTGCACATGAGCGCGCTGCGGGAGAGGGAATGGCGCCCCCGCAGCGTGGCATTGCAATGAATCACGGCGCCGAGTGCAGGCTCTGGCGCAGTTCGCGCATATCTGCGCCACTCGGGTGCTGGAATACCCGTAGGCCGAACTCCGGAAGAATGGCCAGCAGGTGATCGAAGATGTCCGATTGGATGCCTTCGTAGACATTCCAGCCCGTGTTGTTGGTGAAGCAGTAGATCTGCAGCGGCAAGCCGTCTGCAGTCGGGCTGAGCTGGCGCACCAGCAGCGTCATGTTCTGATGCACATGAGGATGATGCCGCAGGTAATGCTCGACATAGGCGCGGAAGCTGCCGATGTTGGTGATGCGCCGCGTATTGACCGCTTCCTTGCCATGCTCGGCGAGCTTGTTGTTCCAGTCGAGCAGCTCCTGATCCTTGTGGTCGAGGTAGTCATCGAGCAGCATGAAGCGACGCAGGCGGGCGATTTCCTCATCGTCAAGGAAGTGCACGCTGGTCTGGTCCAGGAGCAGCGAGCGCATGATCCGCCGGCCACCGGATTCCTGCATGCCGCGCCAGTTCTTGAACGGGTCGGTGATGAAGCGCCGGGTCGGGATGGTGGTGATGGTCTTGTCCCAGTTCTGCACCTTGACCGTGTGCAGCGCGATGTCGATCACGTCGCCATCGGCGTTCAGGTTGGGCATTTCCACCCAGTCGCCGACGCGAATGATGTCGCTGGAGGAGATCTGCACGCTGGCCACCAGCGACAGCAGGGTGTCCTGGAAAATCAACATCAGTACCGCCGCCATGGCGCCCAGGCCGGACAGCAGGATCAGCGGTGAGCGGTCGATCAGCGCTGCTACCATGAGAATCGCTGCAATGGCGAAGATGGCGATCTTGATCACCTGCAGGTAACCCTTGATGGGTTTGAGGTGAGCATTCGGACGGCGCTGATACAGGGTGTTGAGAATGTCCAGCAGTGCGGCGATGGCCATGGCGATGGTCAGTACGATGAAGGCGCTGCAGACGTTGCGCGTCACTTCCACGACAGCCTCGGGCATGTCCGGTACCAGCATCACGCCGCTGGATAGCACCAGCGCGGGCACGACATTGGACAGGCGCTTGATGAGCCCGCTTTCCTTGATCTGGCCATGCCGGCCGACGGTCGTGGCGCCGATCACGCGGTAGATCGCGCGTACCAGGATGTGCTTGACCACCCAGTTCGACAGCCAGGCGGCAGCGATCAGGGCGCAGGTTGCGCTGAGGGTAAGCAGTTCTGGCTGTTGCTTCAGCCAGTCCATCCAGGTGTTGAGCTCATTCGGCATATCCGGCTCCGCAGCAGGCAGGGAATGGGCCGGCGCTGAGCGGCCGGCCGTCTGAGCGGCGCTACCCTAGCAAAATCACCGCGTTAACCCAAACGGCAGGTGTTGCAGGGCGCGTCAGGAGAGATCAGGGCTTGAACGCGCCGATGAAGATCGCCGGATCGATGCGGGCATCGTTGAGGCTGACGTTCCAGTGCAGGTGTGGCCCGGTGGCGCGGCCGGTGGCGCCAACCTTGCCGACGTGGCCGCCACGGGCAATTTCGTCGCCGAGTTTCACGTCGATCGACGAGAGGTGGCAGAACATGCTGATCAGCCCCTGGCCGTGATCGAGAAACACGGTCTTGCCGTTGAAGAAGTAGTCGCCGATCAGGATCACCTTGCCGGCGGCTGGTGCCTTGATCGAGGTGCCGCTGCTGGCGGCGAAATCCAGCCCCGAGTGTGGATTACGCTCTTCACCGTTGAAGAAGCGGCGCAGGCCGAAGGGGCTCGACAGCGGGCCGTTGACCGGTTTGTCGAACAGCAGGTTGCTTGGCTGACGGGCGCTGAACTGGCGATAGGCGCGGGTCTGCTCGGCCAGTTCACGCTCGATGCGCGCAAGGTTCTTGGCGTTGGGGTTGACCTGCTGTTGGTTCTTGATGGTGATGCGCTGCTCGCTGTAGTGCTTGGCGCCGACCTGGAAACTGAGAGGCTGAGCGCCCACGACTTCCAACTGCTGGGTGCCGGGTTTGACGCTCAGCGGCACGCCGACGATGGCGATCCAGCGCTGTCCGTCTTCGCGAATGGTCAGTACCGGTTTGCCCTGGTAGCGAGCTTTCGGCGCTTGCGCCTGATCACCCAGGTCGAGCACGGCTACACCGCCCGGCACCGGCTTGTTCAGCAGGCGGGTGATGAAGCCTTCGGCATGGGCGGGCAGGGCAAGGGCAACGGTGAGTAGTAACAGCAGAACGCGCATGGGGTTTCCTTGGCAATGTGAGGGCTGCACCGCGAAACCATTAGGGGCGATCAGCACGTTGATGCTGCGGTGGATCGCCGGTAAGCCAGCTCCTACAGCGGCTTTGTGTCTAGTCGAGTAGCGACAGGGTCGCCGGTTGTATGTGGTTGTCTTCGACGCGCACGTCCAGCTCTCCTTCGCCCAGACGCGCCTTGAGGCGTTGGCCTGGGTGGGTCTGTGCTGCGTTGCGCACTGCCTGGCCGCGTTCGTCGAGCAGAATGCTGTAACCGCGGCCCAGGGTGGCCAATGGGCTGACGATCTGCAGTTGGCCGGCCAGCGCGCTCAGTTGCTGGCGCTGGATACGCAGTTGGCTGTGCATGGCGCGCGGCAGGCGTTCGGCCAGGCCGTCGAGGCGCTGGCGCAGCAGGGCCAGATTACGTCCCGGATGTTGGGCAGCGAGGCGCGCATCGAATCGGGCCAGACGCTCACGCTGGCTCGCCAACTGCTGGTTGAAGGCACGGCGCAGGCGCATGTCCAGATCATCCAGGCGTTGCGCCTGCTGGCGCAGCCGTTCACCAGGGTGGCGCAGACGCCGGCTCATCCCCTCCAGCCGCAGGCGTTCGCGGGCCAGGCGGCCCTGCATGTGCAGCACCAGGCGCCGCTGCAGATTGTTCAGGCGCTGCACCAGCTCGCTGCTGTCCGGGGCCAGCAGTTCGGCCGCAGCAGAGGGTGTTGGCGCTCGGATATCAGCAACGAAGTCGGCGATGGAAACATCCGTTTCGTGGCCCACGGCGCTGACGATGGGCGTGACGCAGGCAGCCACGGCGCGTGCCACGGCTTCTTCGTTGAAACACCAGAGGTCTTCCAGCGAGCCGCCGCCACGCGCCAGGATCAGTGCATCGAAGCCTTGCGTATCGGCGCGCTGCAGGGCGCGAACGATCTGCGCGGTGGCCTCACGCCCCTGGACGGCAGTGGGGATCAGGTTCAGCTCGACCTGTGGCGCGCGGCGGCGGAATACGCTGATGATGTCGCGAATCACCGCGCCGGTTGGCGAGCTGACGATGCCGATGCGTCTGGGGTGGGCGGGCAGGGCGATCTTGCGTTCGGCGGCGAACAATCCTTCGGCGCCAAGTTTTTCCTTCAGCGCCTCGAAGGCCAGGCGCAGCGCACCGTCACCGGCTGGCTCGACTGTATCGAGGATCAGTTGGTAGTCGCCGCGGCCCTCGAACAGCGAGACCTTGCCGCGCACCTTGACCGACAGGCCGTCGCGCAGCGCCTGGCGCACGCGGGCGGCGTTCTGCCGGAACAGCGCACAGCGGACCTGGGCCTGACTGTCCTTCAGGGTGAAGTAGATGTGCCCGGACGCCGGGCGCGCCAGGTTGGAGATTTCCCCCTCGACCCAGATGCTGGAGAACACGTCTTCCAGCAGCAGGCGGGCGCGGTTGTTGAGTTGGCCGACGCTGAGCACTTCGCGATCGAGGTTCAGGCGGGCAAAAGGATCGTTGATCATGGGGCGGCATGATAAGCCGAGTGAGCAGTGGCTGCGACCTCTGCTCACTCGGCTTGTTGCAGACGTTGCAGCAACCAGGCGGCAACCGGCCCCAACGTGCGTTGCCGCGACCAGATGGCATCGACCGTGACTCGCCGCGGCCAGCCGCTACAGGTCAGTTCGTGCAAGCCGTCGAAGCCGTAGGTTTCGACCAGTTGCCGCGGCAGCTCGGCCCAGCCGAAGCCCAGGCGCGCCATTTCCAGCAACATCAGATAATCCGGCGCGGCCCAGCAGCGTCCGCCGCTGCCGGGCAGGTCATCGCGGTTGGCGTCATCATCGGCGATGCTGCTCAATCGCAGCAGGCGCCAGTGCGAGAGGTCCTCCGGGCGAACCCGAGGGCGCTCGGCCAGGGGGTGATTCTTGGCGACGAACAGGCCGAATTCGCTGCTCATTTCCAGACGGGCGTGGGCGATGTGCGGCGGATAGCGATCCTGCGCCGCCAGCAGGCCGATCTGGGCCCGTCCCTGGTTGACCAGGTCGAGTACGTCGGACTGTTCGGCGATCAGGCTTTCGAACTGCAGGTCGGGAAAGCGCTCGTCCAGCTCCTGCAGGCGCGCTTCGTATTGCTTGGGCTGATAGGCGTCGGAAAGGGCCAGGGTCAGGCGTGCTTCCTGCCCCCTGGCCAAACCGGCGGCGTGAGTCGCCAGACGATCCGTGGCCGCCAGCACTTCATCGGCATGCGACAGCAGGCTGGCGCCCGCCTCGGTGAGTTGCAGGCGACGTGGTCCGCGCTCGAACAGTGCGACGCCCAAGTCGATTTCCAGTCGAGCGACGGCTTCGCTGATCGTCGACTGGCTCTTGCCCAAGCGCCGTGCCGCTGCGCTGAGTGAGCCACTGTGGGCGGCCTGGGCGAAAGCCTGAAGGGATTCGGGAGAAATATTCATATCGGTTTAGCCGATGGCAACTCACTTCGTAATGGCAGGGTTGCCGATGATCATAGCGCTCATCGTCTGTGTCTGTTGCCACGAGGTATTGACCATGTCTCAGCCGCTGCCCCGTTCCCTGCGTGAGCGCATTCTCCATGCGCTGGTCTTCGAGTCCATTGCAGTGCTCATCTGTGCGCCAACCTTGGCCTGGCTGATGGGTAAACCCCTGCTGCATCTGGGCGTGCTGACGCTGATGTTCTCGACGGTGGCCATGTTGTGGAACATGCTGTTCAACTACCTGTTCGATCGTGCGCAGCAGCGACTGGGTTTCGAGCGCGGCCTGGCAGCGCGTGTCAGCCACGCCTTGCTGTTCGAACTCGGCCTGGTGGTGATGCTGGTGCCGCTGGCCGCCTGGTGGCTGTCGATTGGCCTGCTGCAGGCGCTGTTGCTGGATATCGGCTTGCTGCTGTTCTTCCTGCCTTACACCCTGGGCTTCAACTGGTGTTATGACCTGCTGCGGGCGCGGACCTTGGCTCGGCGCGAGATGGCGATCTGCCGGGGGGCTTGATTTGCCGGCGCCAGCGCCTAAGCTGCCGCCTTTGTTCGCTGCCAGCCCAACGCCCATGACCGCACAACTCGTTCTCGTTCCACAGATATCCACACTTCCCGCGCATGAGGAGAAGGCGAGGGCGCTGCTGCGTTGGTTGGTCAAGCGGCGGATCGTCGAGGCGCTGCCAACCACCTGTGGCCAGGGCGGCAACGGTATGGCCTATGCCATTGGCCCGGGTGCGCGGCAGATCGCCGAGCGTCCCGAGCTGCTGCCATATGGCCAGGCGCACAATGGTCTGGAAATCATCACCCACCGCTGCATCTATGTACCAACGCGCAACTTTCTCGAAGAGGCGGGCTGCGCCGAGTGTCGCCGGGAAGTCGGTGTGCCATTGTTCGATAGCCTGGAGGTCTGGTGGCCAGGGGAAACCGACAACTTCACCTGCCCGGAATGCGGGCATGAGGATGACATCAACGGCTTCCTGTTCCTGCAGCCATGCGGTTTTTCCAACCTGGGCTTCATCTTCAATGGCTGGCTGGAGGCCGGCCTGCGCCCGGCGTTCGTCGAGGAGTTCGGCGAACGCCTGGGCTTCAGGTTGCGTCAGGTGCGGGTCGACGATCCGGCCTGAGTCGCTCTGTCATCCTCTGTGGGAGGGGCTTTAGCCGAGATTTCATCGTGCTTCGGTCGCCTCCCACTAGTGTCACCGAGCTTGCTTCAAAACTCGACGCTGGCCGACAGACGCACTTCGCGTGGCTCGCCTACCGCGACGCGCAGGTTGCCGCCGCTGGACGGGTAATAGCGTTCGTTGAACAGGTTGCGCACGTTCAGCTGCAGGCGGGTTTTCTCGCCGAGTAACTGGCTGTCCCAGCTGACGAAGGCATCGGCCACCGTGTAACTGTCGAGCCAGAAGCTGTTGGCGTTGTCGCCCGCGCGTTCGCCGACGTAGCGGGCGCCGCCACCCAGGCGCCACTGACCGAGAGCCTGTGGCAGATCCAGGTGATGGGTCAGGTACAGGCTGGCGACATTGCGCGCGGCGTTGACCAGTTCGTTGCCCTGATTGTTCGGGTCGTCGAGGATCTCCGTGTCGGTGTAGGCGTAGCTGCCGAGCAGTTCCCAGCGCTCGCTCAGGCGACCACTTATATCCAGCTCCACACCGCGCGAACCCACCTTGCCGGCGGCTTCCGAGACGTTGTTGGTGGTGACCACCACGTTTTCCTTCTCGATATCGAACAGCGCCAGGGTGGCGCCGAATCCCCGGGGCAGATCCAGCTTCATTCCCAGCTCGTAGCTGCGGCCTTCTTCTGGATCGAAAGCCTGTCCGCTGTCTGCGTCCGATGCATTGGGCACGAAGGAGCGGCTGTAGTTGCCGTAGAAGGCAACCTGATCATTGAGCTGGAACACCAAGCCACCGAAAGGCAGGAATGTGGTGTCGTGACGGTCGGTGGGGCGGGTATAGGTCGCGCCACGTCCCTGTTCTACCAGTTGCTCGAAGCGCTGATAACGACCGCCGAGCACCACGATCCACTGCTCGTTCAGGTGCCAGTTGTCCTTCATGTACAGCGAGCGCGAATGCAGCTCGTCGTTACGGTCGCTCTGCGCCTGGTTGAGTACCGAGGGCTCGGCGAGGTTGCCGTACACCGGGTTGTAGATGTTGAAGCCAGCGGTTGTCGCGCCACGCCAGGTATCGCCGCGGAAGTTATCCACGCGTTCGGTGTCGGCGCCGATCAACAGGTCATGACGCTGGCCAAGCAGGGTTGTGTTGCCGATCCAATCCCAGGCCAGGTACTGGGTCTGGTTATTGTGCTCGCTGCCGTCGGCGCGGCGACCAAGGGCGCCGGTGTTTGCGTTGAGTGTTGCCGGGCGTGCCTCGGCGTAGTCGTAGCGCTCATTGTTCCAGCCATAGGTGAGGCGGCTCGACCAATCGTCGCTGAGTTGGTACTCGGCTGTGGCGGTGAGCAGTTCATCGATGCCTTCGGCCTTGGCCCAGGCCTCATTGAATCGGTCGTTATAGGAGGTGTGGGCCGGTTTGCCGTTGATGATCACCGTGCCGCGATCTACCGGGGCGCTGTATTCCTTGTACTCGTAGGCGAGGTTCAGACGCAGGCGTTCGCCTTGCCAGCTCAAGGATGGTGCGATGAGGCTGTGTTCCTCTTCACCGAAGTTGCGCCAGTAGTCTTCGTGCTGGCGCTCGGCGATCAGGCGAAAGGCCAGGCCGCTGTCGGCGATCGGGCCGGTGACATCGACCGCCAGGCTGCCGCCGCCGAAGCTGGAGTTGTCCGCGCTCAGTTGCGTGGCCCACTGATACTGCGGTTTCTTGCTGATGACGTTGATCAGTCCGCCTGGCTCCAGCGCACCATACAGCAGCGAGGCCGGGCCCTTGAGCACTTCCACACGCTCACTGGTGGCGCTGAAGTTGCGCGACAGGCTGGAGCGGATGCCGTCGCGCAGGATCGAACCATCGGCATTGCTGCCAAAGCCGCGTTTGACGAAGCCGTCCTGCGTGCCGGCCAGGGTGTTGCTCTGGGTGATGCCGCTGACGAACTTCATCGCATCGTCCAGAGAGCGGACTTCAAAGTCTTCTATGGTCTGCGGCGTCACCACCTGTACCGATTGAGCCTCATCCTTGAGTGCGACGGAGGTTTTGCTGGCAGTGCTGCTGCGTTTGGCCTGGTAGCCGTCCTCTTCGGTAATTGGGCTGGCGATGACGTCCTGACTGGGGAGCTCCAGCTCCTGCGCCAGCAGGTGAGCGCTCGGAAGCAGGCAAAGGCTGAGCAGAGCGGCACTGGTGCGGCTCAGGGAAAGGCGGGGAGGAATCATTTGTTACTCAGGTGCGGATGTTTTTGAGAATCATTATTTTATGATCTCTTTACAGTCTCTGCCTAGAGTCACACTTTGCATTGAGTGCTTCGCGGTGCCTGGGTATAATGCCGCGCTTCTTATTTTCCCGCTCGGGAGCCCGCCATGCTGCGCATCAGCCAAGAAGCACTCACTTTCGACGACGTCCTGCTTATCCCCGGATACTCCGAGGTACTGCCCAAGGACGTCAGCCTGAAGACCCGCCTGACCCGCGGCATCGAACTGAATATCCCGCTGCTGTCCGCCGCAATGGATACCGTTACCGAAGCGCGCCTGGCCATTGCCATGGCTCAGGAAGGTGGCATCGGCATCATTCACAAGAACATGACCATCGAGCAGCAGGCTGCCGAGGTGCGCAAGGTCAAGAAATTCGAGGCCGGCGTGGTCAAGGACCCGATCACCATCGAAGCTGACGCGACCGTGCGCGACCTGTTCGAGCTGACCCGCCAGAACAACATCTCCGGTGTTCCGGTACTGTCCGGCGGCGACCTGGTCGGCATCGTCACCTCCCGCGACGTGCGCTTCGAAAACCGTCTGGACGCCCTGGTGCGTGACGTGATGACGCCGAAAGAGCGCCTGGTCACCGTCAAGGAAGGCGCCGACAAGGAAACCGTTCGCGAGCTGCTGCACAAGCACCGCATCGAGAAGGTCCTGATCGTCGACGACGCCTTCAACCTCAAAGGCATGATGACCGTCAAGGACATCGAGAAAGCCAAGGCTTACCCGCTGGCCAGCAAGGATGACCAGGGTCGCCTGCGCGTTGGCGCAGCCGTCGGCACTGGCGCCGACACCGGTGACCGCGTCGCGGCACTGGTCAACGCCGGCGTAGACGTGATCATCGTCGACACCGCACACGGCCACTCCAAGGGCGTGATCGATCGCGTACGCTGGGTCAAGCAGAACTTCCCGGAAGTTCAGGTCATCGGTGGCAACATCGCCACTGGCGCAGCGGCCAAGGCACTGGCCGAAGCGGGTGCTGACGGCGTCAAGGTCGGTATCGGCCCGGGCTCTATCTGCACCACTCGCATCGTTGCTGGCGTCGGCGTACCGCAGATTTCTGCCGTAGCCAACGTGGCCGCTGCCCTGGCCGGCACTGGCGTACCGCTGATCGCCGACGGCGGCATCCGCTTCTCCGGTGACCTGTCCAAGGCCATCGTCGCCGGTGCTTCGGCCGTGATGATCGGCTCCATGCTGGCTGGTACCGAAGAAGCGCCGGGTGAAGTCGAGCTGTTCCAGGGCCGCTCCTACAAGGCCTACCGCGGCATGGGCTCGCTGGGTGCAATGGCGCAGGCGCAAGGTTCCAGCGACCGTTACTTCCAGGACTCCTCGGCCGGTGCCGAGAAGCTGGTGCCGGAAGGCATCGAAGGTCGCGTACCGTACAAGGGCGCCATGGCCGCCATCGTTCACCAGCTGATGGGCGGCCTGCGTGCCTCCATGGGCTACACCGGCTGCGCCACCGTCGAGGAAATGCGCACCAAGCCGGAGTTCGTCCGCATCACCGGTGCCGGCATGGCCGAGTCGCATGTCCACGACGTGCAGATCACCAAGGAAGCCCCGAACTACCGCGTGGGCTAAGGTCCATTGCATTGAATCAACACGGGGCTGGCTTATCAGCCCCGTGTCATTTGTGAATACCTACGAGAGACGGCCATGGCCCAAGACATTCACGCCCACCGCATCCTGATTCTGGACTTCGGTTCCCAGTACACCCAACTGATCGCCCGTCGCGTGCGCGAGATCGGCGTCTATTGCGAACTGCACCCCTGGGACATGAGCGACGAGGACATCCGCGCTTTCGCCCCGCGTGGCATCATCCTCGCCGGTGGCCCGGAGTCGGTGCACGAAGCCAACAGCCCGCGCGCCCCGCAGGCGGTGTTCGATCTGAATGTGCCGGTGCTGGGCATCTGCTACGGTATGCAGACCATGGCCGAGCAGCTCGGCGGCAAGGTAGAAGGCTCCGACCTGCGTGAGTTCGGTTACGCCCGCGTTGACGTGGTCGGCAAGAGCGAGCTGCTCGCCGGCATCGAAGACCATGTCGACGCCGACGGCGTACTCGGTCTGGATGTGTGGATGAGCCACGGTGACAAGGTCACCCGCCTGCCGGAAGGCTTCCACGTACTGGCCAGCACCCCGAGCTGCCCGATCGCCGCCATGTGCGACGACACCCGCCACTACTACGGCGTACAGTTCCACCCGGAAGTGACTCACACCAAGCAGGGCGGTCGCATCCTGTCGCGCTTCGTCCTGGAAGTCAGCGGCTGCGAAGCCCTGTGGACCCCGGCCAACATCGTTGATGACGCCGTTGCTGCGGTACGCGCCCAGGTTGGCGATGCCAACGTCCTGCTCGGCCTGTCCGGCGGCGTGGACTCCTCGGTGGTTGCTGCGCTGTTGCACAAGGCCATCGGCGACCAGCTGACCTGCGTGTTCGTCGACAACGGCCTGCTGCGCCTGCACGAGGGTGATCAGGTGATGGCCATGTTCGCCGAGAACATGGGCGTCAAGGTGATCCGCGCCAACGCCGAAGAACAGTTCCTCGGTAACCTGGCCGGCGAAGCCGACCCGGAGAAGAAACGCAAGATCATCGGCCGCACCTTCATCGACGTGTTCGATGCCGAGGCCAGCAAGCTGGACAACATCAAGTTCCTCGCCCAGGGCACCATCTACCCGGACGTGATCGAGTCGGCTGGCGCCAAGAGCGGCAAGGCCCACGTGATCAAGAGCCACCACAACGTCGGCGGTCTGCCGGAGGAAATGAACCTCAAGCTGGTCGAGCCGCTGCGTGAGCTGTTCAAGGACGAAGTGCGCAAGATCGGCCTGGAACTGGGCCTGCCCTATGACATGGTTTACCGCCACCCGTTCCCGGGGCCGGGCCTGGGCGTGCGCATCCTCGGCGAAGTGAAGAAGGAATACGCCGACCTGCTGCGTCGTGCCGACCACATCTTCATCGAAGAGCTGCGCAAGGCCGACTGGTACCACAAGACCAGCCAGGCGTTCGTGGTGTTCCAGCCGGTGAAATCGGTCGGCGTGGTCGGTGATGGTCGTCGCTACGCCTGGGTCGTCGCTCTGCGCGCTGTGGAAACCGTGGACTTCATGACCGCTCGCTGGGCGCACCTGCCGTACGAGCTGCTGGAGACCGTCAGTGGCCGCATCATCAACGAAATCGAAGGCATCTCCCGTGTCACCTACGACGTGTCGAGCAAGCCGCCAGCGACCATCGAGTGGGAGTGATCTGGCGCTTGAAAGCCCTCACTACCAGGCCGTCAGAGTAAACAAGAAGCCAGCGTTAAAGCTGGCTTTTTGCTGTTTGCTGTATTCGTTCTATCGATGCTCAGAGCACCTTGGTGAGAAACCTTCAGGTGCGATTATTGGCGTTGATGCCAATACCAAGATGGTCCAGGCTCGTGCCAACTGGTATCTAAATATTGCAGTCCCTTTCTGGCAAATACTCTCACTGAGCGAGACGTTGCTGGATACGAATGAAAGGGCAAGCAGTGCCAATGAGCTATTCGGACGTCCCGTTTATCAGGCACTTCTTCTGGTTCCTAAAACCGAGTCTGACTCAGATAAGCGAGCGATTCTTGGCCCGCAACGCCCGAGCTGATCGGAGCTTGGGCAAGAGTTGTGTCTGATTTATGAGCGCGATGCATTGACATGAAAACTGCGCTTTCCAGCTGATCGATACCAAACGACGTAACCCAACGCTGAAATAAAAAACGCTACAACGTGAACGATAGCGGCCGGCTTTGGCTGGCAGTCATGGCCATACGACATTACGTTGCGGCGTCAATTCAATAAGGGTGATACGCTCGGGCTTTTTTCACCTGGCCACAATGGGTGCTGGAGTCGGGGTGTATGCGGCCCGGCATCATCAGTGGCGTATGAGACATGCCATCCATGGCTCTCGCAAGTGGGGCCTCTGGCCCTAAACGCATTGCTCAGGGCAGGGCAATATAGTGATTGGGTCGGTAATTGATTAGAAGGTAGGACTTCTGCGTGGCGCTCGATTTCAACACCATACTTTTGATGATGACTGTCACTTCCTGTGTGTCAGCTGTAGCGCTTTATTTACTCTATTGGTTGTTGCCGGGAGTTCCCGGTCTCAAACAAGCGGTTATTGCCGGCGCCAGTCAGGCGGTCACACCTATGCTTCTCCTGGCCCGCGGCATCATTGACCCGATGATATCGATTCTGCTGTCCAATGCTGTCTATCTTCTTGCAGGCGCCTTCTATTATCAGGCAGTGCGGCAGCTCTGCGATTTTGCCATGGAATGGCGCTGGCCAATGACCGTCATACTTCTGTTCTACCCGCTGATTATTATTTTTCTGGATAGCGAGGATCTGAGTAAACGCGTTTTCATAAGCTCAATAGCTATAGGCTGTCTTACCTTTATGAGCAGCTGGGTATTATGGAAAGATCAAGTACGGCTATCTCGGCGCGGCCTGGCAATCGTTTTTGCGACGGCGACTCTACTTTGCGTGATCAGGGTTTTCTTCATACTGGGTCAGCCGAGCATGAGTCAGTCGGATTTTCAGACCGCTTACCTGATCTTCATGCTGGGGGTCGTTATCAGTATAGGTGTAATGGTCGGCATTGTTGTCATTGTCTTCGATCGCCTGCGTGAGCAGTTAAAATTTCAGCTGCAGGAAGTTACAGCTGCTCATGATGTCGCGCGTATTGCCTTGCGCGAACAAAAAGATTTCATGGCCATGTTGTCGCATGAGTTCAAAACTCCATTGAGTATTATCAAAGCCAATGCCGATGCGGTGGTGATGATCGAAAACCCGCCAGCACCCTTCATAAAAGAAAGTTTGGAGCGAATACAGCAAACCTCCTTGCGCCTGAATGATCTGGTTGATGGCTGCCTCAGTGATGAGCGGATTTCGACTGTTATTGAAGACAATGAATTGTTCATGACATCGCTCGATCTGATCGAACTATTAAGGGGTTTGAGTGATGAGTACGGTGTTCGTTTTGTCGATGCGCATGCTCCCGCGGCGCTGCACATACAGGGGGATCGCTACCTGGTGTCGATTTTGTTTTCAAGCCTGATAAGCAACGCCCGGAAATTTGCACGCAAACACGAGAATACTGAAATTCGGCTGCTATCCCCGCCGCAGAATAGTGCCGCCCCGATAACGGTGGAAGTATTTGACGACGGCCAGGGCGTTGCGGAACAGGAACGCCAACGGATCTTTGATAAATACTATCGAGTGTCGTCGGAAACACAGCCGCAGGGATCAGGGCTGGGGCTTTTCTTTGTCAAGCGGATTGTTGAGCTGCACGGTGGTACGGTGAGTGTCGAGCGCCGGCAGGGGACCATTTTTTCCGTGACATTACCTGCTGAGGGAGCGGCCAGATGCAACAGTTGCGTGTATTGATCGTCGACGATGAGGCACACTTCCGTGCCCCCATACGGGCCGTGCTGGAGAGTATCGGAATGGAGGTCATGGAGGCCGGTTCGGCAACGCAGATGGATGCAATCATGAGCCGTTTCGAGGTCGACATGCTGCTGCTGGATGTCAATCTTCCCGGCGAGGGCGGCTTGCAGATCGCCAGTCGCCTCAAGCAAACAAGGCGTATCGAGATCATCATGATGTCGGCCTTGGGCGATGTTGAGCATCGCGTCAACGGTCTGTCCTCGGGGGCCGATTACTATTTGCCCAAGCCAGTTGATATCAGAGAGTTGCTGGCAGTGATGCAACGCTGTAAGCGACACAACAGCGTTGAAAAAGCAGTACCCACCCCCTGGCAGTTCCAGGCAGCCAAATGGCTACTGATTACGCCAGACGGTGAGGCGCATGAGTTGTCTAAATCCGAGCGGGATATATTGGATAGATTGATATCCCTGGCCGGAAAGCCAGTTACCCGGCAACAACTGTATGCTGCCATGGGTGTCCCTAACTACCCGCCGGAAAGCAGAAGCCTGGATATCCATATCACCCGCATTCGCCGACGTTTTACGACCGGTAATTATGCCATTCCGATCAAGACCGTACGCAATGTCGGTTATCTGTTTTCCGAAGCGGTACACGTACATCATTGAAACTTTAGGATTTGATGTGGTGTGCCTGGGGCGCCTTTAAGGGCAGGCGCTGATCGTTTATATGTACAATTGAAAGTGAAGGCATCTGAGTAATGCCGTCAGGAAAGCTGAAGAAATTCCTCTCCGTTGCTCCTGTTGAAGTGGGAGCGGTGGGGCTCTGGATTTCCGCGTGTGCGAGAATGGCAACTGTTTCAGACTCTCCCCAAGTAAACATAACTGCTTGTCGGTTTCCAAACACTGCAGATGCTGTAGCCCAATGAGTCAATGCTGAAGCCTGCATGTGATGCATACTTTGCCTGTTAATTAATAGTTAAATGCCTGTTATTAATGGCTGTATGTCATTGGGTTTTTGTTCTTTAGGTGAATATGATGTTTATGGGGTATAGAGTGTTAGTCTCATGGTTTAATTGATATGTAAAAGATTTGATTGATTAGGGTTCTGCCATGTTACACGGTGAAACATAAGCTTTTCCCATCTTGTGTTAGTGTCACGTTTTTCGTTACTTCTCAGTAAGCGCTTATTGCGTTTGCGCGATTTTCTGTGCCCTGAGAAAGCGATGCGTGCTGGCTCAATTTGATAAAAGCAAAAGGTTTTCGCAATGAACAGGATGTATAAGATTGTCTGGAGTGCTGCTCGCCAGGTATGGGTAGTGGCGGGGGAGTTAGCCAAAGGCAAAAGAAAAAGTGCCTCATCTCAATCAACCATCGCCCTTGCAGGACATGTTTCATCTCGTTGCGATGTCACGCCTTTTAAAAAGTGGAGCTGGCGCTATAGCGCTTTACATGCTGCCGTGATCTCGATGGTAGCCCTGGGGAGCGCGGTGTCGATGTCCGCTTATGCGCAGGATCCTGCTGTTGGCGGCCAGGGCGGTGGGCGTGACAATTTTGGTGGTGGCTCAGGCGGAGCGTCGAGCCTAACTGAGCCCGGTGGAGATGGCAGCCAAGGGAGCTTGGGCTCTTCCACTGCTGGCGGTGGCGGTGGTGGTGGCGCCGGGATCGGTGCGGCTGGCGCTGGCGGTGCGGGCGCTGAACACGGTGGTGTGGACGATGGCGCTGGTGGGGCCGGCGGCGCAGGCGGGGCTTCGGATGGCGCCAACGGCGGAGATGGTGGTGACGGGGGCGACGACAACATCCGTGCGGGCGGCGGCGGTGGTGGTGGTGCGGGTGCCGTGGGCGGTGTGGGTCTTCTCAATGATCTTCCATCGACCGTAACGGGCGGGGCGGGCGGAAACGGTGGAAACGGTGGCTCGTTGACCGCCAACACAGGCCTTTCCAGCGGCGGCGGTGGTGGCGGCGGCGTAGGCGGCTACGGCTTTGTGTCCACGGACAGCGATCCAGCCACATTGTCCGGGGTCACCGTGCAGGGCGGTGATGGCGGCGCCGGCGGCAATGGCGGTCGCGGCGGCAATAACTCCCAAGCGGGTCACGATGGTGGCGGCGGCGGCGGCGGCGGGCTCGGCCTACTCGTCCAAGGTGCAGGGGTGTCACTCGTCATTGATTCCACGGTAGCCGGGGGGGGCGGAGGCAATGGCGGTCGCGGGGGCGATGCGGCGGTCGGTATCCTCTTGGGGCGTGGTGGCGCCGGAGCTAATGGTGGTGACGGCTTGATATTCACGCAGGCTGCAGCAGCCAGCATCGAGGGCAGCGTCACCGGTGGCAGCGGTGGCAACGGCGGCGCCAGCGGTGATTCGGGTGGGACCCCGGTCCTCAGCGGCAGGGCGGGCAACGGCGGCAACGGCGGCAACGGCGTGGTTCTCGAGGCCGGCGGCAGCGTTCAGATTTCCGGCACTGTCAGCGGCGGTGCCGGTGGTGACGGCGGCGAGAACATCAACAACACGAACGCTAGTGCGGGTGGCGCGGGTGGTGCCGGTTTGCTTGCGCTCAATGGCGGAACCATCGAAGTCACCGCTACTGGCAGTGTCACCGGTGGCGATGGTGGCGATGGTGGCGCCTCCTTGGGTGATGATGGCGTCGGTGGCGCCGGCGGCGTTGGCATCCAGGGTTCTAACCTGACAGTTACTGTTGCTGGCAGCGTTAGCGGCGGCGTCGGCGCCGATGGAACCGAGGCCAACGCCATCGAATTCACCGGCGGCACCAACCAACTGATCGTGCTCGGCGGCTCCCGGGGCGGCGCGGTTGTCGCGAACGGGGAGCACGACACGTTGACGATTGGTGTGACTGGCGAGTTTGACGTCTCGGGATTCGACAGCGTCAGCGGCGACTTCAGGGGCTTTGAGGCCTTCGAGAAGATCGGTGCCGGTACCATGGCGCTCGTCGGTTCGACCGCGGAGACGACGCCATGGACGGTATTGGCGGGTACGCTTTCGATCGATAGCGGCGGTGCGCTGGGTACATCGGACAGTCTGCTGACCCTCAACGGAGGGGCGCTTGCCGTAACCGCTGATACCACGGTGGAGAATAATGTGCTGATCGGTGCTGACAACGGCACGATTTCCGTCGCCAATGGTGTGGCGGCCACGGCAAGTGGGGCGCTTTCCGGAACTGGCGCCTTCACCAAGGACGGCGCTGGCACGCTCACTCTCAGCGGAGCCAACAGCTACACCGGCGGCACGACCATTTCGGCGGGCACATTGATCGGTGACACGACAACTCTGCAGGGCGACATTGTGAACAACGCCGCGCTGACGTTCGATCAGGGTATGAATGGCACTTATGCTGGGGCCCTCTCGGGTGTGGGCGTGTTGACCAAGGAAGGCGATGGCGAACTGGTCCTGAGCGGAAACAGCTCTACCTATGCAGGAACAACCATTCTCAGTGGCGGTCTGCTGAGCGTGAACAATGCGCTTGGCGGCACCGTGAACGTGACGGGCGGCAGGCTTGGTGGTTCGGGCTCGCTGGGCGCTCTCAACGTATCTTCTGGCGGTACGGTGGCGGCGGGTAACTCCATCGGCACGTTGAATGTGAACAGCGACTTCAGCCTGGGTGCGGGCTCGACGTTGGAGGTGGAGCTGAATGACGGTGGCAATGTCGCCGGTGTCAATAATGACCTGGTGAATGTGACAGGTACCGCCACCATCGAGGATGGTGCCATCGTTCACGTGATGCCGGTCGCTGGCAGCGGCTCCAACTACGCCGCCGGTACTACCTACACCATCCT
This sequence comes from Pseudomonas pichavaramensis, assembly GCF_050473265.1. Classification (NCBI taxonomy): domain Bacteria; kingdom Pseudomonadati; phylum Pseudomonadota; class Gammaproteobacteria; order Pseudomonadales; family Pseudomonadaceae; genus Pseudomonas; species Pseudomonas pichavaramensis. The sequence goes on from NZ_JBJKFJ010000016.1 coordinate 129,591, forward strand.
TGAGGCCGGAACCCTCGACGTTCAAGGCACGCAGAGGCTGAACATCGACTTTGACTACGCCTACCTGAGCTTTGTGCTGGGGCAGGTTGGTAATGCCCTCACCCTGACCAGTAGCCTGGATAACGCCCTCGGGCAGACCTTTGCCCTGGCTGGCATGAGCCGCAACCAGCGCTCGACGGCGACGGGGGTCTTTACGCAGGGAGCGGGTAAGGCGGTCTTCGATCAGGTGCTCAACATGAGCGAGCGTCAGGCGTTTGCCGCGATGGATGCCCTGTCGGGCGAAGTGCACGCCAGTGCCCGAACCGTTCTGCTCGACAGTGCCAGCCAGGTACGCAGCGCCGTATTGCAGCGCGCGCGCAGCACCGAGCGCAGCGAAGGGCAGGGCGTATGGTTCGAGCTGCTCGGTGGTCGCATGAATCTGGATGGCAACGGCAATGCGGCAGCGCTGGACAGCGACGAGCAGGGGCTGTTGCTCGGCATCGATAAGCGTCTGAA